>NZ_JANJGV010000009.1:0-318396 GCF_024623595.1 Microbacterium sp. zg.Y1084 | reverse complement strand
GGTTCCCGAACCCCGGGTGGGCGGGGTTGGGTCGCGTGTCGGTTCCCGAATCCCGGGTGGGCGGGGTTGGGTCGCGTGTCGGTTCCCGAACCCGTGGGTGGGCGGGTTTGGGGCGCGAGTCGGCTCCCGAACCCCGTGGGTGGGCGGTTTGGGGCGCGTGTCGGTTCCCGAACCCCGTGGGTGGGCGGTTTGGGTCGCGTATCGGTTCCCGAGCCCGTGGGTGGGCGGGTTTGGGGCGCGTATCGGTCCCCGAACCGGCGCGAGGGGCACGGCAGACACAGGGCCCCGCGACGACACCGGATGCGACGAAGCGCGAAGCGACTAGAGGCGCACCTCGGCGACGATCTCGCCGAACTCGGTCTCGCCGACGGGGGTGAAGCCCACGCGGCGGAAGAAGGTCTCCGGACCGCCCTCGCCACCCTCGTAGATGACGTCGACGTGGTCCATGCCGCGGTCGCGGGCCTCCGCGAGCAGCTGCTCGACGGCGAAGCGGCCGACGCCGCGCCCCTGGTCGTCGGCATCCACGTTGATGCGCCACAGCACGGAGCGGAAGTGCTCCTGCGGGGCCTCCGGGTCGAAGTTCGCGCTGACGAAGCCGACGACCTCGTCGCCGTCGAGCACGACGCGCTGCCAGGCGGTGGCGGGGTTGACGACGGTCGCGGCGATCGCGTAGCTCTCGGGGGCGAGGAAGCGCTCCTGCCCGGGCTTGAGCGACATGTTGTTCACCGCGACGATCGTGGATGCGGACAGTTCCTCTACACGCAGCTCAGCCATGCCCAACAGGGTAACGGGGTTTCCGGGCACGACGCACGCTCGGCCGGATGCCGTCACCTCGCCGTCACCCGCGCGACACCTGCCGGCCGAGGAAGGCGGCCTGCGCGAACCACTGGTACGCCTGCCCGCCCTCGTGCTCGTTGTGGGTGTAGACCTCGATCGCCTTCTCGCCGCGGTAGTGGTTGAACGCCGCGTAGACGGTCGACGGCGGGCACACCGGGTCGAGGAGGGCGACCGAGAACAGCGACGGCGCCGTCGCCCGACGCGCGAAGGCGACCCCGTCGAAGTACGACAGGGTGCGGAACACCGCCTCGTCCGCGCCGCGGTGCACGGAGAGATAGCGCACGACCTCCTGATAGGGATCGCTGTCGGTGAGCCCCACGGCGCGATCGAAGTGGCACAGGAACGGCACGTCGGGCATGGCCGCGACGAGACCGTCGCACAGCCCCGCCACGGCCAGCGTGATGCCGCCGCCCTGGCTGCCTCCCGTGACGGCGACGCGTGTCGGGTCGACCTCGGGCATCGCCCGGACGGCGTCGACCGCGCGCACCGCGTCGGTGAACACGCGGCGGTAGTAGTACTGCTCCGGGTCGAGGATGCCGCGGGTCATGAACCCGTTCGCAGCGGGTCCCGCCCCGTGCGGATCGGGGGTGTCCCCGCCCGAGCCCCAGGTCGAGCCCTGACCGCGGGTGTCCATGAACAGGTGGGCATAGCCGGCGGTCGCCCAGGTGCTGCGCTCCCCGGGAAGACCCCGTCCCCCGCCGTAGCCGTTGTACTCCACGACTGCCGGAAGCGGGCCCTCCGCGCCGCGGGGCAGGGTCAGCCAGGCGCGCACCGGGTCGCCGTCGAACCCCGGGAAGGTGACGTCGAAGACCTCGAGCACCGTGAACGGGGTGGCGACGCGCTCGCGCGTCACCTCGCCGCCGCGGGCGCGCGACTCCTGCAGCGTGCGCTCCCAGAACCCGTCGAAATCGTGCGGTTCGCGCACATCGGGTCGGTAGACGGCGAGCTCGGCGGGAGAGAGGTCGAAGCGGGGCACGAACGCCACCCTAGAGGTGGCGCGCGCCTCAGTAGTGGATCGACACCTCGACGCCGGGAGCCGCCCAGTCGTACAGCTGCGCGGCACGCCACTCGGGCATCCCGACACAGCCGTGGCTGCTCGGGGTTCCCCAGTTGCTGTGCCAGTACACGCCGTGGAACGCCTGGCCGCCGTTGAAGTACATCATCCACTTCACGTCGGGCTGCACGTAGGGGCCGAGGTCCTCGCCGTTCGGTCCGCGGTACGTGCCGTAGAGCGTCTGCATGGGGTACATGCTCTGGATCGTGTATTCACCGGGATAGGTGGGAGCGCCCTGCTTTCCCGTGGAGACCGACCAGCCGTCGACGGCCTTGCCGTTCTCCCAGAGGGTCACCCACTGGCTGCTGAGGTTGACGTCGATCGACCGGGCCAGCGCGGTGGTCTTGAACTCCGTCTCGACGACGGGAAGGGCGTAGACGGCGTTGCCGTCGGCCAGCTGCTCGGCGAAGCCCGCGGCGATGCCGTCGGTGGATTCCAGGGCGCGGCCGGTCTGGCCCGCCTGGATGTCCCAGAGGTTCTCGCCGGCGCTGTTGGTGATGACGGTGGCGTCCACCGGGTCGCGGTCGACGATCCCCGGGAGCGTGTCGACGACCGGCTGGATCGCGTCGGCGTCGGCGGTGAACACGACGCCGCCGTCGTCGTCGGTGGAGACGGTGATCCAGGATGCCAGCACGGAGGGGTCGATCGGGACGGCGCGCTCCTCACCGATGTAGAACCCGGCGGAGGAGAGCATGGCGTTGAGCACGTCGGCGCCGGCCTGGGCCTCTTCGGTGGTCGTGTGAGCGGCCAGCGGAGCCATCGAGGGGTCCTCGATGACCACCGAGGATGCCCCGCCGTCGAAGGCCTGCTGCAGCGCGCTCTGCACCGACGCGGGGTCGACGCCCTCGCCGTCGATGGCGGGGGTGACGACGTACGTCTGAGAGGCCGCATCGAACGCCAATTCGGCGTCGGTGGGCGCGACGTACAGGCCCGGCGCGGCGTCGCGCACCGCGGTGGCGGCCTGCTCCGCGTCGATCGCCACGGGCGCGGCGATCGGATCGCCGAACCACTGGGTCACGTTCCACAGGGGACGCTCCTCGAACGCGGCACTCGCGAGCGCCTGCGCGTCGATGGTGGCGCCCAGGTCGGCGGCCGACACGGCTGTGCCGTCGACGATGAGTTCGGTCCCGTTGAGCCGCTCCGAGACCGCCTCGGCGGCAGCCCCGGGAGTGAGCCAGCCGACGGAGACGCCGGCGACGCTGGTGCCGGGGGCGACGAGCACGAGGGAGGCAGCGGCCGCACCCAGCGCGACCACGGCGGCGGGAATGCCGATCCACAGACCGAGGTGCCGCTTCTTGGGCGCCGGTTCCACGGGGGCCCAGCGCACGTCGGAGTCGGTACCCGTCGGATCGAGGACGACGGTCGTCGCGTCATCGCCGCCAACGGCGTCCGAACTGCCTGTCTCAGGTCTGGTGACCACGTCCGTCACAATCCACCCCCCGGTTTGTGTGAGTCGATACGTCCTCTCCATGGTAATAGACGGGTGACACACCGGGGGCAACGGATCGGTCACGGAAAGACGCACCGGCGTGCGCGCGACCTGCGGCGGCGCGCGCCGAGGTGCGGTTGGATGGAGATGTCGTCCGCGCCGATCGGCGCCGTCGCCACCACCGAGGAGGAAGCAACCCATGGCTGAGATCGTGATCGTCCCGTCGAAGGCGGATGCCGGAGCACTCGTCGCAGCGGAGATTCTGGGTCTGGTCGAGCGCAAGCCGGACGCCGTGCTGGGACTGGCCACCGGTTCCACCCCGCTTCCGGTCTACGAGGCGCTGCGCGCCCGTCACGGCGAGGTGGACTTCTCCCGGGTGCGCGGGTTCGCACTGGACGAGTACGTGGGCATCGACCCCGCCCACCCCGAGAGCTACCGCAACGTCATCACGCGTGAGGTCGTCGAGCCGCTCGGACTGGATCCTGCGCGGGTGCGGGTGCCGAACGGGTCGCTCGAGGGCATCGAGCACGCCGGCGAGGATTACGAGCGCGCGATCGCCGAGGCCGGCGGTGTCGACCTGCAGATCCTCGGCATCGGCACCGACGGGCACATCGGCTTCAACGAGCCGGGATCGTCCTTCGCCTCCCGCACGAGGGTGAAGACGCTCACCGCGCAGACGCGCGACGACAACGCGCGCTTCTTCACCTCGGTCGACGAGGTGCCGATGCACTGCATCACGCAGGGCCTGGGCACCATCCTCTCGGCCCGGCACCTGGTGCTGCTGGCCTTCGGCGAGGGCAAGGCCGCTGCGGTGGCCGGCGCGGTCGAGGGGCCGGTGACCGCGTCGCTCCCGGGCTCCGCGATCCAGCTGCACCCGCACGCGACGGTCGTGGTCGACGAAGCCGCGGCGTCCCAGCTGCAGCGTTCCGACTACTACCGCTACACCTGGGAGAACAAGCCGGCCTGGCAGGGTCTCTGAGCACGGCGCGGGCCGGCGGCGCTCAGGGGGAGAAGACCTTGCCGGGATTGAGGATCCCGAGAGGGTCGAACACGCGGGCGATGTCCCGCTGCAGCTGCCACTGATCGTCGCCGAGCTCGTCGGCCAGCCACCGCCGCTTGAGCACGCCGATGCCGTGCTCGCCGGTCAGCGTGCCGCCGAGGCGCAGCGCTGACCGGAACAGGTCGTCCGCCGCATCCCAGACCGCCGGCGGCACCTCGGCGCCCTCGAACACGAAGTTCGGGTGCAGGTTGCCGTCGCCGGCGTGCGCCACCGTCGGGATCACCATGCCGTGGTCGCGCTCGACGCGGGCGATCTCGTCGAACATCGCAGGCAGGGCGCTGCGGGGCACCGAGACGTCCTCGATGAGGGTCGTGCCGAGGGTCTCCATGGCCGGGTGCATCGCACGGCGCACCGCCAGCAGGCGCTCGCCCTCGGCCTCGTCCTCGGCGAGCACCACCGTTCCTCCCGCGGCGCTCAGCACGGCGGCGATGTCGCGGGCCTCGGCGTCGGCGGCGGGACCGTCGGTCTGGATCGTGAGCTGGGCCGCACCCGGGGTGGGAGGCGTCAGCTGCAGCAGTCGGTGGACCGCCTCGAGGCTGACGGCATCCATCAGCTCCATGATCGCCGGTTGCAGGCCCGCGGCGGTGACCGCGGCCGAACCGACGGCGGCCGCGCGCACGTCGGAGAACGTGGCGGCGAGGGCGCGCGTGCCGCCGGGGACGAGGCGGTGCAGCTTGAGCGTGGCACCCACGATGACGCCGAGGGTTCCTTCCGAGCCGATCATGAGCGCGGTGAGGTCGAGGCCGGTGACGCCCTTGACGCTGCGGTGGCCGAGGCGCAGCAGCCGGCCGTCGGCGAGCACCACATCCAGGCCGAGCACGGCATCGCGCACGACGCCGTACTTGGCGCACAGCAGACCGCCGGCGCCGGTGGCGATGTTCCCGCCGACGGTGGAGATATCGCGGCTGGCGGGGTCGGGGGCCCACCACAGCCCCTGCGGGGCGAGCGCGGCGTTCAGCTCGGCGTTGATGATGCCGGGCTCCACCACCGCGAGCAGGTCGTCGGGACGCACCTCGAGGATGCGGTCCATGCCCCGCACCGACAGCGCGATCTCACCGTCACCCGCGTTGGCGCCGCCGGCCAGTCCCGTGCCGGCGCCGCGGGTCACCACGGGGGTGCCGGTGGCGGTGGCGATGCGCAGCGTGTGCTGCACGTCCGCGACGGATGCCGCGTGCACGACGGCCAGCGGTGCGCCGGAGGACGCGTGGCCGGACTTGTCGGCGCGTGCCGCCTGCCGCGCCGCGGGGGAGGTGTCGACCCCGGCGCCGAGCGCTTCGCGCAGCAGCGCGACCACGTCGGTCGCCGGCTGCGCGGCGGTGCTCATGCCAGGCGACGCCGGCCGGAGATGACGCCGACGGTGACGGCGACGACGGCGAAGCCGAGGCCGACCCACACGTTGCCGAGCGCCCACCAGGCGATCGTCGCGGCCGCGTAGACCAGCAGCTCCACGAGGGCCCGCACGAACGGGTGCACCGCGAGCACGGCGCGAGGGGAGACGAACAGCGCCCACAGCAGGATCGCCACGACGGGGGCGCCGATGCCGACGACGAGATTCCAGGGGACGTCCCACGCGATGAAGCCCCAGAAGGCCAGAGTGCCGAACGCGAAGAGGCCGGCGACGACCGACAGCACGTCGATCACGTCGAGGGCGCGCCGCGTGCCGGGCTGCGGCTCGGCGGACGTCGGCTGCGGCTCGGCGGGTTTCGCGGGGCGCACGGAGGGCAGATCGGACATGCCCTCAGTCTACGTGCGACGCGGCCTGGGGCCCGCGGGACGGCTACGCGGGAACGCCGTCGACCCACACCGCACGGACGCCGAGTGCGGCGTCCAGCAGCACCGCATCGGCTGTGGCGCCCACGGCCAGCGATCCCGCCTGTGCGCCGATGGCTCGGGCGGGCACGGCGGTGAGCGCGTCGACCGCGTCGGGCATCGAGACGCCGCACTGCCCGGTGACGATCCGCAGCGCCGCGTCCTGCGTCAGCGTCGACCCGGCGATCGATCCGCCGTCGTCCAGGCGCGCCACCCCGTCGGTCACCGTCACCGCGAGCCCGCCGAGCGTGTAGGCGCCGTCGGCCGACCCGGCGGCCCCCATCGCATCGGTGATGAGGGCGACACGGCCGGGAGCGCCGGCGAACACCACCCGCATCACGTCGGGATGCACGTGGGTCCCGTCCGCGATGAGCTCGAGCGTGACCCGCTCGTCCTGCATCGCCGCGACGACGGGCCCCGGATCCCGGTGGTGGATGCCGCGCATGCCGTTGAAGGCATGCGTGAGGATCGTCGCACCCGCGTCGAACGCGCGCCGGGTGGCGTCGGCGTCGGCGTCGGTGTGCCCCACCGCCACGGCGACGCCGGCGGCGGTGAACCGGCGGATCGCGTCGTCCGCTCCGGGAAGCTCGGGGGCGAGCGTCACCTGCCGGATGGTGCCGTCGCCGGCAGCGAGCAGGCGATCGACGGCGGCCGCGTCCGGTGCCCGCAGCAGCGCGGGGGTGTGCGCGCCCTTGTGGCCGAGGTCCAGGAAGGGGCCCTCGAGGTGCGAGCCGAGGATCGTGGCATCCTCTCGGGCCAGACGTGCGACCGTCGCGACGCGTGCGGCGAGGTCGTCGATGGATGCCGTCACGAGAGACAGCACCGCCCGGGTGGTCCCGCGGGAGCGGTGCATCGCGCGCGCCTCGGCGATGGCGTCGGCCCCGTCGTCGAACGCGTGGCCCGCCCCGCCGTGCGCGTGGATGTCGACGAACCCGGGGGTGAGCCATGCGCCGTCCCCGTCGTGCACATCGACGGGGGAGTGGTCTCGCCAGGTGTCGCCCTGCCCGACGGCGGCGACCCGCCCGTCGCGGAACGCGATCCAGGCGTCGTCGGTGATCTCCCCGGCATCGATGAGCCGGACGTGATGGATGACGCGGTCCGCGCGGAGTGCGCCCTGGGTCTTCACGGTGCACCAGCGTAGCAACGCGTGATCCGCCTGTCCGCGCGGTGTCGCCCGGCACGCGGCGGGGGTGGCCCACGCGGCATCCGCTATGCTCTGGGTGTCGCGACTGGCGTTGAGGTGGGTGACCACCGGGGAGCGACCGACAGGGCATTCGACCGCACGCCTGGGCCGGGTCTCGATACGCCCGTGCGCGGGCTTCTCGACCATCACGTACCGCTGCCGTCTGGAGATCGCCATGACCGATTCCGTGTTCAACGCCCCCCTCGCCGAGGTCGATCCCGAGATCGCACAGGTGCTCGAGCGCGAGCTCGACCGCCAGCGCGGCTACCTCGAGATGATCGCCTCCGAGAACTTCGTGCCGGTGTCGGTGCTGCAGTCGCAGGGCTCGGTGCTGACCAACAAGTACGCCGAGGGCTACCCGGGTCGCCGCTACTACGGCGGCTGCGAAGAGGTCGACGTCGCCGAGGAGCTCGCCATCGAGCGGGCGAAGTCGCTGTTCGGCGCGCAGTTCGCCAACGTGCAGCCGCACTCGGGCGCGTCGGCCAACGCGGCGGTGCTGCACGCCATCGCCCGCCCCGGCGACACGCTGCTGGGTCTCTCGCTCGACCACGGCGGTCACCTGACGCACGGCATGAAGATCAACTTCTCGGGCCGGCTCTACAACATCGTCGCGTACGGCGTGGATGCCGAGACGTCGCTGGTCGACATGGACGAGGTGCGCCGCCTCGCCCTCGAGCACAAGCCGAAGGTCATCATCGCGGGCTGGTCGGCCTACCCCCGTCAGCTGGACTTCGCCGCCTTCCGCGCCATCGCCGACGAGGTGGGCGCGCTTCTCTGGGTCGACATGGCACACTTCGCCGGGCTCGTCGCCGCCGGGCTGCACCCGAACCCCGTGCCGCACGCGCACGTCGTGTCGTCGACCGTGCACAAGACCATCGGCGGGCCGCGCTCCGGCTTCATCCTCAGCAACGACGCCGACATCGCCAAGAAGATCAACACCGCCGTCTTCCCGGGTCAGCAGGGCGGGCCGCTCATGCACGTCATCGCCGCCAAGGCGACGGCGTTCAAGCTCGCCGCGACCCCCGAGTTCGTCGAGCGGCAGGAGCGCGTGCTGCGGGGAGCTGCGATCCTCGCCGACCGCCTCACGCAGCAGGACGTCAAGGATGCCGGCATCGCGGTGCGCTCCGGCGGCACCGACGTGCACCTGGTGCTGGTGGACCTGCGCGACGCGGCGATCGACGGCAAGCAGGCCGAGGATCTGCTGCACGAGATCCACATCACGGTGAACCGCAACGCCGTCCCCAACGACCCGCGGCCGCCGATGGTGACCTCGGGCCTGCGCATCGGGACGCCTGCGCTCGCGACCCGCGGGTTCGGTGACGCCGAGTTCACCGAGGTCGCCGACGTCATCGCCCTGGCCCTGCAGCCGGGCGCCGACCTCGAGGCGCTGCGTGTGCGCGTCGCCGCGCTCACCGCGGCGTTCCCGCTGTACCCCGGTCTGCAGCAGTGACCGCGGTCCGGCTCGACGGCGTCGCGACCGCGGCGGCGATCAAGGACGAGCTGCGCGCCCGGGTGGCGGCGCTGGCGGAGAAGGGCATCGTCCCCGGCATCGCGACCGTGCTGGTGGGGGCCGACCCGGCATCCCAGCTGTACGTCGGCATGAAGCACAAGCAGTCCGAGGCGATCGGGATGAACTCGATCCAGCGCGAGCTGCCCGCCGACGCGACGCAGCAGCAGGTCGAACAGCTGATCGACGAGCTCAACGCCGATCCCTCCTGTCACGGGTACATCGTGCAGCTGCCGCTGCCGAAGCACCTCGACACCGACGCGATCCTGGAGCGGATCGACCCGGCGAAGGATGCCGACGGTCTGCACCCGACCAACCTCGGCCGGCTCGTGCTCAACGTGAACACGCCCATCGCCTCGCCGCTGCCGTGCACGCCGCGCGGCGTCATCGAGCTGCTGACCCGCAACGGCTACGACCTGCGCGGCAAGAATGTGGTCGTGGTCGGCCGTGGGGTCACCATCGGTCGCTCGATCGGTCTGCTGCTGACCCGGCGCGACATCAACGCGACGGTGACCCTCACCCACACCGGAACGGTCGACCTGGAGCGGCACCTGCGCGGCGCCGACGTCATCGTCGCGGCTGCGGGAGTGAAGCATCTGGTGCGCCCCGAGCACGTCGCGCCGGGCGCGGCGGTGCTCGATGTGGGCGTGACGCGGGAGACCGACCCCGAGACCGGCAAGAACCGGGTCTACGGCGACGTGCACCCCGACGTCGTCGATGTGGCCGGATACCTCTCGCCCAACCCCGGCGGGGTGGGCCCGATGACCGTGGCGCTGCTGATGACCAACGTCGTGGAAGCCGCCGAGCGCAGCGTCTCGTCGTAGCCCGCGGTCGGCACCCCTGACCGGTGAGACCGCAACTGGCGGCTGAGACCGTGGGAATCACCCGCTGTCTCGGCCGCCAGATGCCGTTTCAGCGACGGGAGCGGGGTCAGCCCTTGCCGAGCTCGTCGAGCATGCGGCGCTGCTCCTCGGTGAGGCCGTCGTCGGCTGCGGGGCGCGGCGGCGGGGGCGTGGTGCTGGGGCGGGGGACGTCGGTGGGGGCGGATGCCGGGGTGGGGGTGGATGCCGGGGTGCCGCGGCGACCGCCCAGCGCGCGGTCGTACAGCGCTGCGGCGCGGGCCTCGAGGCGGTCGTCGACGATGTCGTAGACGATCCAGGCGAGCAGCAGCACCAGCGGCGGCAGGAGCCAGCCCACGATGCGCGTCACCGCCACGGCGGAGAACACCACGACGAGCACCCAGATCACCAGCTCGACGACGAACACGAGCGCGGCCTGCACGACCTTCTCGCCGAGGCGATTGCGGCGACTGGCCGACCGGGCGGCGATCCCCCGGAACAGCTTCGCGATCGCGGGCTTCAGCCAGATCGTGCCCGCCGTCAGCAGGACGCCCGCCCACAGCGCTGCCCACCCCACCCGCACAGTGGGCAGCAGCGCGCCGAGCAGCAGCAGCACCACGACGTTGAACACGTACAGCGAGACGAATCTCACGACCCAGGTCTTCATACCGCCACTGTGCCACGCCGGTCGCGTGCGCGGCATCCCATCGCCCGCGCACCCGTGAGACGACAGCTGGCGACCGAGTCAGGGGGTTGTCCCCCTGCCTCGGCCGCCAGATGTGGTGTCAGCGACCCGTGATGATGCGGGTCAGCGCACCGTGACCGTCGTCTGCTCGGCCGGCGTCGCCCGCAGCTGCGGACTCGTCAGCGTCGCCCAGATGTCCCACGAGCCGCGCAGCACTCCGGTCGCGCTGTAGTCGAACGACACCGTGCCGCCGGCGGTGGGGGGCGACGTCGTCACCGCGTACACCGAGTCGGCCGTGGGTGCGTCGGCGATCACGCCGCTGGTGCCATTGCGGTTCTCCGCTCCCGTGACCGCGGTGGTCGCGGCATCCGAGACCGGCGCGTCGCCGTAAGCGAACCACTGGCCCTCGGTGGCGCCGAGCGTCAGCCACAGCTGGAACGTGTTGGTCGCGTTGCCGCTGTAGGTCGGCACGTCCTCCCACTCGACCACGAGGTAGCTGTTCACCCCGTCGCTGAGCGAGCCCACGCGAACCGCGCCCCCCTCCTCCGGGTTCAGGTCGGTCCAGTACGGCGCCAGCACGTTGTTGGGCACCGTCGGGTCGGGGATTCCGGTGGACTGGTACGACACATCCGCCGAGGTACCGCCGCCGACGACGACATACCCGTTCGAGACGATGCCGATGCGGCTGTACACCTCGCCGCCGTAGGAGAACGACGGCACCGTGTAGTTCACGATCGCCTCGTCGCCGAGAGTCGCCACCGGGGCGATTCCCATGCTCGCCAGCGACAGGTAGCCGCCCGCGGGGTGGGTCCCGTCATCCGGGCCGACCGCGTCGATGCTCGGCGCGAGCGCCGGGCTGAGCGTGCCGCTCCACTTCGCGCCGAGGAACTGGCGCTTGGCGGGTGCGGTGACGTTGCGCACGTTCAGGAACGGGTGCGCGGCGACGTTGATGGTCGCAGGCACCTCCACCGGCAGGAAGTTCGTCGCAGACACCGTGCAGGTGGTGCTCGAACCGCGGCGGATGCTCTCGGGCTCGCAGGACTGGGCCAGCGACACCTCCGCCTCGCGCACGTTCGCCGCGAGCGGGATGACCACGTCGGAGCCGCCGCGGGTGGGCGTCAGGGTGATCTCACCCTGCTGCCATCCCTCGTCCGACTCCAGCCCGTCGATGATCACCGACAGCGTCTTGGACTTTCCCGGAGCGATGGTGAACCGCGACGGGAACACCGTCACCCGCAGGCCGCCCGTCGCCTCGTCGCTGACCCGGAAGGTCTGCGACTTGCCGCTGACGTTGGTGACGGTGCGCTTGGTCTCGATCGCGCCCGGCATCGGGTCGACGTAGATGCTCGGGATGTTGAGGTCGACGCGACCCAGCGGGTCCGCGGCGCTCGCCACGAAGCGGTCGGCCGATTCCGAGATGGTGAGCAGGGGGGCCACCGCGCGGTCGGCGCGGATGCTGCCTGCACCGCGGTCGAACACGCCGGCCGGCGATCCGTCCGCGTTGACGACATCCTGCAGGGAGGAGGTCATGAGCGCCGACTTGACCTGACCGGGGGTGAAGTCCGGCCGCGCCGCGATCACGAGGGCTGCAACGCCCGCGGCGTGAGGCGACGACATCGAGGTGCCCGCGATGGCCTGGTAGTACTGGCCGGCAGGTCCGGAGTCGGGGCCGCTGGGCTCGGGCGTGTGACCGGCGAGCACCTGGATGCCGGGACCGGTGACGTCGGGCTTGAGGAACTCCCCGATCGGGCCGCGCGAGCTGAAGCTGGCCATCACGTCGCCGGGAGCACGGCTCGCCATTCCGGGGCCCCACGAGGCGGTGACGCCCGGGCGGGTCAGGAAGGCGAGGACCTCGTCGTTCGGTCCCTCCAGGTGGATCGTGGGGAGGAAGTGGTTGTCGGTGTTGGTCTCCTGCGTCGTCGGGTTGTAGAGGATCATGCCTGCCGCGTCGCCGAGGAAGGCGTTGTAGCCCTTCGCGACACGGCCGTTGCCGCCGCGCTCGCACACCACGACGGTGCCGGTGAGGCTGCCGTCGGCGAAGGGCTGCTCGCAGCGGACGCCACCGGTGTAGCCCGGCACGGCGTCGGCGCGGACCACGGGGGCGTCGGTGACACCCTGCGTGACGGTCGCGCCGGACTTGGTCAGTGTGCCGCCGTCGGTCGAGGACAGTTCGAGGGTGGTCGTGAACGCCCGGTCGAGGGTGGACGCGGCGACGGTCGTCAGCCACGGGCCGGCGTGGTTGGCCGTGGAGGCGCCGGGGCCGGAGTTGCCGGCGGAGGCGTGCACGGCGATGCCGGCGGCGTAGGCGTCGAGGAACGCCAGGCCCACCGCGTCGGTGTAGACGCTCGCGGAGCCGCTGATCGAGTAGTTGATCACGTCGACGCCGTCGAGGATCGTCTGCTCGACGGCCTCGACGAGGTCGGCGGTGTATCCGCCGGCCGGGCCGAGGGCGCGGTAGGCGATGATCGAGGCGCCCGGGGCGATGCCGCTGATGGGGCCGTGGTCGACGCCGAGCACGACCGAGCTGTCCACGGCGCTGCCCGCAGCGGTGGTGGCCGTGTGGGTGCCGTGTCCGTCGGAGTCGCGGGCCGAGCAGACGTCCGCGCCGCAGAAGTCCACTGCGCCGGCCCGCTCCGGTGCCACGCGCTGATACGTGTCGAGGAACGCGTAGGCGCCGATGAGCTTGTCGTTGCAGGAGAAGTCGTCGCCTGCGCCCTCTGCTCCGCCGCCGAACTCGCACGCCCAGGGGCCGCCTTCGGGGGCCGGGATGCCGTTGTCGACGAGCATCGGGTGCTCCGGCCAGATGCCGGTGTCGATCACGCCGACGATGACGCCCACGCCGGCCTTGTCGCGGCCGCCGAGGCTCGGCCAGACGGCGTCGGCGCCGACGAAGGTGGAGCCGTCGTTGTCGATGCCGTTGGTGTCGTAGGTGACCGGTCCCTGGGGCTCCTCGGGTGCGGGGGTCTCTTCCGGCGCCGCGGTCTCCTCCGGTGCGGGGGTCTCTTCCGGCGCCGCGGTCTCCTCGGGTGCAGGAGTCTCCTCCGGCGCCGTGGTCTGCTCAGGCGCGGGGGTCTCCTCCGGGGTGGCGGTCTCCTCCGGGGCGGGGGTCTCCTCCGGGGCGGCGGCGGTGCGCGTGTGCAGGGCGTTCTCCTGCACGGCGGCGACGCCCTCGATGCCGGCGACGTCCTTCGCCCGGTTGGCGGGAAGGATGATCGACAGGCCGCCGTACGCCATCACGTAGCGGGACACGAGTTCTGCGCCGGGGACGGATGCCTGGATCTCGGCGAACGCGGCATCCAGCCGCTCCTGCACGTAGGCGGTGTACGCGGTGACGTCGCTGTCACCGAGGTCGCGTCCGGTGACCGCGGGGCTCGTCGCCGCGAAGCCCTCGATGCCGCCGGCATACGCGGCCACGGGGTCGACGTCGACCTTCACCATGACCGTCGTGCGGGCCGCGTCCGTCCGCGCGAGCACATCGGGGTCGCTCTCTGCGAGCTTGCCGGTGGCGGAGCGGCTCGTCACATCCGCCGGGCCCTCGGGCGAGACCGGGCTGCCGGTGAAACCGTCTGCGCCGGTGGCGGCGCGGGCCGGGGGAGCGAGCATGACCAGGAGGAGTGCTGTCACCCCCAGCGCGGCGAAGAGTTGCAGCAAACGCGGGAACGACAGCGATCGAGTCATCCGGGAGGCCTCCGTCAGCGAACCTGAGTGTTCGGTATGGAGAACCTACGTTCCACCTGAACAGACACGCGCAGGTCGGCTGGAGACTCTCATCGAACTCTCATAATCAGCCGTGGCGGAGTCAGTACGAGGCGGTCGGCCCGTCATCGCGCACGGCGCACCACCGCTCCGCCAGCGCCTCGGATCCCCTCGCCAGCAGCGCCACATCGGCCCCGACGAGGACGAACGACGCCCCGTCGCGGAGGTAGGCCTCGGCGGCGGCGGGGTCGAACGCATTGACCCCGACCGGCTTTCCCGCCGCGCGGACGGCGGTGAAAGCCCGCTCCACGGCGGCGAGGACGTCGGGATGCGACTGCTGACCGAGCACGCCGAGGGAGGCGGCGAGGTCGGAGGGGCCGACGAAGATCCCGTCCACGCCGTCGACGGCGGCGATCTCGGCCGCGGCGTCGACGCCGGCGGCCGTCTCGATCTGGACGAACACCGACACATGGTCGGACGCGTGGGCGAGGTAGCCGTCGACGCGGTTCCACCGGGCCGAGCGGGCCAGGGCCGAGCCGACTCCGCGGATCCCCCGCGGCGGGTAGTGCGCCGCAGCGACGACGGACCGCGCCTCGTCGGCCGACGAGACCATCGGCACGAGGATGTTCTGCGCCCCGAGGTCGAGCACCTGCTTGATCGTCACCGGATCGGCTGCCGGGACGCGCACGACCGGCGTGATCGGGTAGGCGGCGACGGCCTGCAGCTGGGCCAGCACCGAGGCGAGTCCGTTGGGGGAGTGCTCCATGTCGATGAGCACCCAGTCCATCCCGGACCCGGCGCAGATCTCGGCGACCAGCGGTGAGCCCGTGCACACCCAGATGCCGGCGAGCGGGCGGGACGCCCCGGCCAGGTCATGGCGGAAGGTCGGTGTCAGATGAAGCGGCATTCGATGACTCCCATCGGACCGTAGTCGCAGCGGACCATGTCCCCTCGGCTCACCCACATCGGCCGGGTGAACGATCCCGCCAGGATGATCTCGCCCGCCTCGAGGCAGGCGCCGTGGGCGTGGAACTTGTTCGCCAGCCACGCGACGCCGGTGGCGGGGTGGCCGAGCACCCCCGCGGCGACGCCGGTCTCCTCGATCTCGCCGTTGCGGGAGAGCACCCCGGGAACCCAGCGCAGGTCGATCTCGTCGGGCCGCTTGTGCACGTCGCCGAGCACCATCGCACCATAGGCGGCGTTGTCCGCGATCGTGTCGACGATCGTGCGGCCGTCGAGTTCGATGTGCGAGTTGAGCACCTCCAGCGCCGGCACGGCGTAGTCGATCGCAGCCAGGGCATCCTCGAGCGTGCAGTCGGGGCCCGACAGCGCGTGCTTGAGCACGAACGCCAGCTCCACCTCGATGCGCACGTTCGAGAAGTGATCGACGGGGATCTCCGCCCCGCTGGGGTAGACGGTGTCGTCGAACATCACCCCGTAATCCGGCTCGGTGATGCCGGTGGCCTGCTGCATCGCCTTCGAGGTCAGTCCGATCTTGCGGCCCACCAGGCGGCGCCCGGCGGCGAGGTTCTTGTCGCGCCACACGCCCTGGATCGCGTAGGAGTCCTCGACCGTCGCCTGCGGGTAGCGGGCCGTGATGCGGGGGATAACGCCGTGCACGCGGTCAGCCTCGGCGAGCTCGTCCGCGATCGCGGCGATCGTGTCGGCATCCAGCATCGGTGTCTCCTTCGGTGTGGTCAGCGTACGGGTTCTGGGCGGCGTTTCGTCTCGCTGGGGTGGTCGTTGAGCGAGGGAGCGCAGTGAGCGAGACGAAACGCCGCGGGTGTGGGGCGTTTCGTCTCGCTGCGCTCGCTCAACGACCCGGCGGGTGCGGTGGGTGTGGGGCGTTTCGTCTCGCTGCGCTCGCTCAACGACCGAGGGCGACCGGGGGTCAGAGCTGGTGGCCCAGCTTGTACTCGCCCTGCTTGTACTCCGGCAGCGTGTCCTCGCCGGGGCGCGTGTACGAGAACCCGTCGGCGCCGATGGTCACCGCCATCTCGCTGCTGTCGGTGCGCGCGACGACCGGCTGCGGGTTGCCGTCGAGATCGAGCACGAGCGACGCCTCGGTGTACCACGACGGCACGACCGGGTTGCCCCACCAGTCGCGGCGCTGGTTGTCGTGGACGTCCCAGGTGATCACCGGGTTGTCGGGGTCGCCGGTGTAGTAGTCCTGCGTGTAGATCTCCACGCGGTGCCCGTCGGGGTCGCGCAGGTACAGGTAGAAGGCGTTCGAGACGCCGTGGCGGCCCGGTCCGCGCTCGATCGCGTCGGAGCGGCGCAGGGCGCCGAGCTTGTCGCAGATCGCCAGGATGTTGTGCTTCTCGTGCGTGGCGAAGGCGACGTGGTGCATGCGCGGGCCGTCGCCGCCGGTCATGGCGGTGTCGTGCACGGTGGGCTTGCGGCGCATCCACGCGGCGTACACGGTGCCCTCGTCGTCCTGGATGTCCTCGGTCACGCGGAAGCCGAGGTCCTGCATGAACTTCACCGCGCGGGGGACGTCGGGGGTCACCTGGTTGAAGTGGTCCAGGCGCACCAGCTCGCCGGGGGTGTGCAGGTCGTAGCGCCAGGCGAGGCGCTCGACGTGCTCGGTCTGGAAGAAGAACTCGTATGGGAAGCCCAGCGGGTCCTGCACGCGCACCGCGTCGCCGATGCCCTTCACGAATCCTTCGGGACGCCGCTCCACGCGGCATCCGAGCTCGGTGTAGAACGCGACCGCCTTGTCGAGGTCTTCCGCCGACCGCACGCGGTAGGAGAATGCGGCGACCGCGGCGACGTCGCCTTTGCGCAGCACCAGGTTGTGGTGGATGAACTCCTCCGTCGAGCGGAGGTAGATCGCGGTGTCGTCCTCCTCGGTCACGTAGAGGCCGAGCACGTCGACGTAGAACTCGCGGGATGCCGCGAGGTCGGTCACCACGAGCTCCATGTAGGCGCAGCGCAGGATGTCCGGCGCGGGAACCGAGGGGGTCGGCACCGGGTCGTCGGTCTGGATGGGGGCTTCCTGGGAGACGTAGAAGCCCGAGGAGGTCAGGGTCATGTCGTCGCGGTGGGTCATGTCAGCGTCCTTGCTATCCGGGCGGAGTGGGTCAGTTCTTGCCGAAGGTCGGGTTGTGCACCTTGCCGAGGGTGATGTGCACGGCCTGCTGGTCGGTGTAGAAGTCGATCGAGCGGTAGCCGCCCTCGTGGCCGAGGCCGGAGGCCTTGACGCCCCCGAACGGCGTGCGCAGGTCCCGCACGTTGTTGGAGTTCAGCCACACCATGCCCGCGTCGACCGCCTGCGAGAAGTTGTGGGCCCGCTTGAGGTCGTTGGTCCAGACATACGCGGCCAGGCCGTACTTCGTGTCGTTGGCCAGGCGCAGGGCATCCTCGTCGGTGTCGAACGGCGTGATCGCGACGACCGGTCCGAAGATCTCCTCCTGGAAGATGCGTGCCTCCGGCGACACGTCGGCGAACACCGTGGGGGCGACGAAGTTGCCGAACGCGAAGTCCTCGGGCTGGCCGCCGCCGGCGACGAGGCGTCCCTCGGTCTTGCCGATCTCGATGTAGCCCATGACCTTCTCGAAATGCTCGGGGTGCACGAGGGCGCCGACCTCGGTCGCCGGGTCATGCGGATAGCCGACCTTCACGCGCCGCGCCTGCGCGGCGTAGCGCTCGACGAACTCGTCGTAGATGTCGCGCTGAACGAGGATGCGGCTGCCGGCGGTGCAGCGCTCGCCGTTGAGGGAGAAGACGCCGAAGATCGTGGCATCCACCGCCGCCTCGAGGTCGGCGTCGGCGAAGACGATCGCGGGGGACTTGCCGCCGAGCTCCATCGACAGACCCTTGAGGTAGGGCGCGGCGTTGGCGAAGATCAGCTGGCCCGTGGAGCTCTCGCCGGTGAACGAGATGAGCGGCACGTCGGGGTGCTTCACCAGTGCGTCGCCGGCATCCTCGCCCAGGCCGTTGACGAGGTTGAACACGCCCTGCGGCAGCCCCGCCTCCTCGAAGATCCCGGCCCACAGCGACGCCGACAGCGGTGTGAACTCGGCGGGCTTGAGCACGACGGTGTTGCCGGTGGCCAGCGCCGGGGCGAGCTTCCACGACTCGAGCATGAACGGGGTGTTCCACGGGGTGATGAGCCCGGCCACGCCGATCGGCTTGCGGTTGACGTAGTTGATCTGGCGTCCGGGCACCTTGAACGTGTCATCGGACTGCGCCACGATCAGGTCGGCGAAGAAGCGGAAGTTCTCGGCGGCCCGGCGGGCCTGACCGAGGGCCTGCGTGATCGGCAGGCCCGAGTCGAAGGATTCCAGCTCGGCCAGCCGGGCGTCGCGCGACTCCACGAGGTCGGCGATGCGGTGCAGCACGCGCGAGCGCTCGCGCGGCAGCATCTTCGGCCACGGCCCGTCGGTGAACGCCCGGCGGGCAGCCGCGACGGCCAGGTCGATGTCGGCCTTCTTGCCGGCGGCGGCGGTGACGTAGGTCTCGTTGGACACCGGCTCGAGCACATCGAACGTGTCGCCGTCCACCGAGTCGACGAATGTGCCGTCGATGTAGTGGCGGATGCGCTCGGGCAGGTCGGCGGGGACGTGGCGGCGGTCCAGCGCGGGGGCGTCGGTCATGTCGGTTCCTCCAGGTCGGCGAAAGGTCAGAAGGCCGGGAGACGGAGCGTCTCGTCGGGGTGTTCGTGGATCATGTAGGCGTCGAGGGTGGCCACCCGGTGTCGACGGGCGGCCTGCTCGATGTCGCCGAGGGGGGCCCCGCGCTCGATGAGGCGCAGGATCTCCTCGTGCTCGCGCACCGATTCCTGTGCGCGGCCGGGCACGAAGGTGAAGGTCGAGTCGCGCAGATGTCCGAGCCGTGCCCACTCGGCCTGCACGAGCTCGAGCAGGCGCGGGTTCGCGCAGCGGGCGTAGAGGATCTCGTGGAAGCGCTGGTTGAGCGCGGTGAACGCGCGCGGCTCGAAGTCCGACAGACGCTGCACCATCTGCTCGTTGATCGCCCGGGCGTCCCGGATGTCGGACTCGGTGATGGCGCGGGATGCCAGCGCGGTCGCCGTGCCCTCCAGCACGCTCAGCGCCTGCATGCTGTAGCGATACTGCGAGTCGTCGACCATCGACACGTGGGCACCCACATTGCGCTCGAAGGTCACCAGTCCCTCCGCCTCCAGCTGGCGGATCGCCTCGCGCACCGGCACCACGCTCATGTCGAGCTCGCCGGCGATCGTGCCCAGCACCAGCCGGTAGCCCGGCGTGAACTCCTGGGCGGCGATGCGCTCCTTGATCCACTGGTAGGCGCGCTGCGACTTGCTGACGGCATCCATGTCAGGACCCCGCCCGCTCGGCGTCGTACCGCGCGCGCCACTGCGCGTTCATGGGGAAGAGCCCGTCGACGGGGTTCCCCGCGGCGACCTGCCGGGCGACCCACGCGTCTTCCTCCTCCTGCGCGAGCGCCGCATCGGCGACCTCCTGCGCGAGGGCGGGCGGAAGCACGATCACGCCGTCGGCGTCGCCGACGATGATGTCGCCGGGCAGCACCGTGGTGCCCCCGCACGCGACGGCGACGTCGGTCTCCCACGGGACGTGCTTGCGGCCGAGCACAGCGGGGTGGGCGCCGGCGGAGTAGACCGGGATGCCGACGGCGGCGACCGCCTCGGCGTCGCGGACGCCCCCGTCGGTGACGATCCCGGCGGCGCCGCGGACGCGGGCGCGGATGGCGAGGATGTCGCCGAGCGTGCCGGAGCCCGCTTCGCCGCGGGCCTCGATGACGAGGACCTCGCCTTCGTCGACGGCGTCGAAGGCGCGCTTCTGCGCGTTGTAGCCGCCGCCGTGCGCCGCGAACAGGTCTTCGCGGCCGGGGACGAAGCGCAGCGTCTTGGCGGTGCCGACGAGCTTCTGGTCGGGGTGGGTGGGGCGCACCCCGTCGACCGTCACGTTGTTGAGGCCGCGCTTGCGCAGCTGCTGGGAGAGCGCGGCGACGGGGATGCGCTCGAGCTGGGCGCGCAGCGCCGGGTCCAGACCCGTCGTCGGCAGGCCGGCGGCGTCGCGGGAGCCCCACGCCTCTTCGCGCTGGGTGTCGTCGACGCGGGGGAGCGAGCCCAGCTGCGGATCGAACGGCACGGCGGGGCCGGCGACGACGGTGGTGGTGAGGCGACCGGAGGTGGCGCCGGACTCGGGGGCATCCACTTCGACCTCCACGACATCGCCGGGCTGGACGACCGAGGAGCCCGCCGGCGTGCCGGTGAGGATCACGTCGCCCGGCTCGAGGGTGAAGTGCTGGGAGAGATCGGCGACGAACTGGGCCAGCGGGAAGATGAGGTCCGCCGTCGTGCCGTGCTGTCGCAGCTCGCCGTTGACCCATGCCCGCACCCGCAGTTCGGTGGGCTCGACGGTGCGTGCATCGATCAGGCTGGGGCCGATCGGGGTGAACCCGTCGCCGCCCTTGGAACGCACGTTGGAGCCCTTGTCTGCCGCGCGGAGGTCGTACAGCCCCAGGTCGTCGGCGGCGGTGACCCAGCCGACGTGCTCCCAGGCGCGGGCGAGGGAGACGCGCCGCGCGGCCGTGCCGATCACGAGCGCGATCTCGCCCTCGAAGGCGAGCAGCTCCGTGCCCTCCGGGCGTTCGACGGTTCCGCCGGTGGCGGCGACCGAACTGGATGCCTTGAAGAAGTACGACGGGGCGGCGGGGCGGCGCCCGCGCTGGGCTGCGCGCGATTCGTAGCTCAGGTGCACGGCGATGATCTTGCCGGGGCGGCCGGGAAGGCCGGAGAACCGGGGATCGGTGGTGGTGTCGATGGTCATGAGCTCCCTCGCCCTTGCGTCGTATCCGAAATCGTATATGATCATGCCACCACCGGCAACCCCGGTGGACCCGACACAAGACAGAGCCGTCACCTTTGGGAGTCACAACGATGAGTCACCCCACGCCCACCTCGGGCTTCACCCCTACCGGCACAATCGCCGTCGCGAAGGACCGCAGAAGGGTCGTCTTCGCCACGGTGGTCGGTACCACCGTCGAGTGGTACGACTTCTTCCTCTACGCCTCCGCCGCGGGCCTGGTCTTCGGCCAGCTCTTCTTCGCCCCCGCCGGCGAGGAGTTCGCGCAGATCCTCTCGTTCATCACCGTGGGCATCAGCTTCCTGTTCCGCCCGCTCGGCGCCTTCCTGGCCGGGCACCTCGGTGACAAGTACGGCCGCCGTCTGGTGCTGATGCTCACGCTCATGCTGATGGGCGTCGCGACCACCCTCGTCGGTCTGCTGCCGACGTACGCCGCCATCGGCATCGCCGCCCCCGCCCTGCTGATCTTCCTGCGCATCCTTCAGGGCATCTCCGCGGGCGGCGAATGGGGCGGCGCCGTGCTCATGGCCGTCGAGCACGCGCCCAAGGCCAAGCGCAGCCTGTTCGGCGCCTCGCCGCAGATCGGCGTGCCGCTGGGTCTGCTGCTGGCCAGCGGCATGCTCGGCCTCATGGCCGTCATCGCTCCGGGCGACGCCTTCCTCGAGTGGGGCTGGCGCATCCCGTTCCTGCTGTCGTTCGTGCTGATCCTCATCGGCTACTACGTGCGCAAGAAGGTCGAGGAGAGCCCGGTGTTCACCGAGCTCGCCGAGCGCAAGGAGCAGACGCGCATGCCGATCGTGCAGCTGTTCCGCAAGCACGCGCTGCTGGTGATCGTCGCGGCGCTCGTGTTCGCCGGCAACAACGCCGTGGGCTACATGACCACCGGCGGCTACATCCAGCGCTACGCGACCGACCCCGAGGGTCCGGTCGGTCTGCAGACCGCCGATGTGCTGGGCGCTGTCACGATCTCCGCCGTGTCGTGGCTGGTCTTCACCTGGATCGCCGGCTGGGCGGGAGACAAGATCGGCCGCCGCAACACGTACCTCGTCGGCTGGGCGCTGCAGCTCGCGGGTGTGTTCGCCCTGTTCCCGCTCGTGAACACCGGCAGCATCGGGCTGCTCACCCTGGGGCTGGTGCTCCTGACCGCCGGCCTCGGGTTCACCTACGGGCCGCAGGCGGCGCTGTACGCCGAGCTGTTCCCGGCATCCATCCGGTTCTCGGGAGTGTCGATCTCGTACGCGATCGGCGCGATCCTCGGTGGTGCGTTCGCCCCGACCATCGCGCAGGCGCTGGTGCAGGCGACCGGGTCGACCGATGCCGTGACCTTCTACCTCGCCGGCATGACCCTGCTCGGGCTCGTGGCCACGCTGCTGCTGCGCGACCGCAGCGGCATTCCGCTGGGCCCCGACCACGAGCAGGAGCAGGCCAAGAGCCCGATCTACGGGATGTCCAGGGCCTGACCCCGCGCGATGCGGAGGGCTCGGATGCCGCGGCATCCGAGCCCTTCGTCGTCACCCGTCGAGGGCCTCGCGGATCGCGTCGGCCGAGCGCTGCAGCCGCCGCGCGATGGCGGCGTGGTCGGCCCGGCCGCCCACGTGCACGACGGCGATCGCCGCGGGGCGCGCCGGCGCGCGCAGCCGCAGCGGCACCGCCACCGACTGCACCGTCGGGATGACCTCGTCGGCGCTGGTGGCGTAGCCGCGCTCGGCGGCGGCGGCGACCTGGTCGGCGAGCGCCGCCGGCAGCGGCACCGGCCAGTGCTCGGCAGCCAGGGTCGACAGGATCGCCTTGCTGGGCGCCCCCACGGTGATGGGATGCCGCGCCCCCGGGCGCTGTGCCACCGACGCGACGGCATGTCGCGGCTCGACGCTGGCGAGGGTGATGCACTGGTCGTGATCGAGCACCGCGAGGAAGCAGGTCATGCCGAGCTCGTTGGCGACGGCGGTGAGCTCGGGGAGGGCCTCGGCCTGCAGGTCGTGGGCCACGCCGGCGGCGAGGGCGGCCATGCGCGCGCCGAGCGTCAGTCGGCCGGACGCGTCGCGGGAGACCAGTCCGTGGTCCTCGAGGGTGCGCACCAGCCGGTAGGCCACGGAGCGGTGCACCTCCAGGCGCGCCGCGACCTCGTCGATCGTGAGGGGGCCGGGCGCATCCGCGAGCACTTCCAGAATGCGGATGCCGCGGCTCAGGGTCTGTGACGCGGGGGCCTCGGGCACGGGGCGTCCTCTCCGCCGGATGCTTGCCGCAGCGCAACCGGTCGTATACGATCTGTTCAATAGTAGAACGACGTGTTCGAATATAGAACACGATGACGACGACGTCAACGCATGACGTCGCGTCCGAGGAAGGAATCGACGACGATGCAGTTCCACCACCACGGCTACGTCTCCACCGACCCGCGCGTGCAGCCCGCGGCGGGAACGGGCCTCGACCGGCCCGCCGAGCTTCCCGACGAGATGGACGTGCTCATCGTCGGATCCGGACCCGCCGGCATGCTGCTGGCCGCCCAGCTGGCGCAGTACCCCTCCGTGACGACCCGCATCGTCGAGCGCCGTCCCGGCCGCCTGGCGATCGGGCAGGCCGACGGCATCCAGGCGCGCAGCGTCGAGACGTTCCAGGCCTTCGGCTTCGCCGAGCGCATCACCGCCGAGGCCTATCGCATCAGCGAGATGAACTTCTGGGCACCGGACACCACCGACCGCTCGCGCATTGTGCGCACCGCGCGCGCCGACGACGACCCCCACGGCATCAGCGAGTTCCCGCACCTCATCGTCAACCAGGCCCGTGTGCTGGACTACTTCGGCGAGGTCGCCGCGACCTCGCCGGCACGCATCACCCCCGACTACGGCTGGGAGTTCGTCTCGCTCGAGGTCGGCGAGGGGGACCGCCCCGTCACGGTCACGCTGGAGCGCACGGATGGACCCGACGCCGGTCAGCAGCGCACGGTGCGCGCACGGTACGTCGTCGGCTGCGACGGCGCGCGCAGCAAGGTGCGCCAGGTGATCGGGCGTCGGCACATCGGCGACCAGTCCCGGCACGCGTGGGGCGTGATGGACGTGCTGGCGGTCACCGACTTCCCCGACATCCGCATCAAGTGCGCGATCCAGTCCGAGCACGGCAGCATCCTGCACATCCCCCGCGAGGGCGGCCACCTGTTCCGCATGTACGTCGACCTGGGCGAGGTGCCCGAAGGCGACAACGGCAAGGTGCGCACGACCCCGCTGGAGACGATCATCGCCAAGGCCAACGCGATCCTCGGGCAGTACACGCTCGAGGTGAAGGACGTCGCCTGGTGGTCGGTGTACGAGGTCGGGCACCGTGTGACCGACAAGTTCGACGACATCGATCCCGGCCAGGACGGCACCCCGCACGTGTTCATCTGCGGGGACGCCTGCCACACCCACAGCGCCAAGGCCGGCCAGGGCATGAACGTGTCGATGCAGGACGGGTTCAACCTCGGCTGGAAGCTCGGATCGGTGCTCACCGGGCGGGCGCCCGAGACGCTCCTGTCGACGTACTCCGCGGAGCGGCAGGAGATCGCGCAGAACCTGATCGACTTCGACAAGGAGTGGTCGAGCCTCATGGCCAAGAAGCCTGAGGAGTTCGACAGTCCCGAGGAGCTCGCCGAGTTCTACACGGCCACGGCGGAGTTCCCCGCCGGGTTCATGACGCAGTACCGGCCGTCGATGATCGTCGGCGAGGCGACGCACCAGGACCTGGCCACGGGCTTCCCCGTCGGCAAACGCTTGAAGTCGGCGCCCGTCGTGCGCATCGGCGACGCGGTGCCCGCCCACCTCGGCCACCACGCCCGGGCCGACGGCCGGTGGCGCATCTACGCCTTCGCCGACCGCGACGCGTCGGCGCTGCGGGAGTGGGCGGACTGGCTGGCGACGGCATCCGCGTCGCCGGTTCTGCGCTTCACCCCGGCGGATGCCGATCTCGACGCCGTGTTCGACGTGAAGGCGGTCTACCAGCAGGACCACTCCGAGGTCGAGATGGCGGAGATCCCCTCGGTGTTCCTGCCGCGGGTGGGGCCCTTCGGGCTGATCGACTACGAGAAGATCTACGCCGCGCGTCCCGACGAGGACATCTTCGCGCTGCGCGGCATCGACCGGGGCGGGGCCGTGGTCGTCGTTCGTCCCGACCAGTACGTCGCGCACGTGCTGCCGCTGTCGGCCACGGGGGAGCTCGCGGACTTCTTCGCCCAGCACATGACGGAGCCCGCCGACTCGCGCGCCACCACCGCGCCGCTGGGCGTGGCGGCGCCCGTCGCCTAGACCCGTTCCCGGGAGAGGTGTCCCCCCGCCCTCTCCCGGGAACGGCCTCGCCGTCGTCCGCGCGCCGCGTGTGCGTGTGTGCGTGTGCCGTGCCCGCGCGCCCGCGCGCCCGCGTGCCCGCGCGGTTCCGGTGTCGCTTTCGCACGGTGCCCGCTCGCGCGATCCGCCGTTCGCGACACCGGAGCAGCGCGTCGAGCCGTACCCGGAGCCCGGCGGTGCGCTCGCGTGCCCGCGCGGTTCCGGTGTCGCTTTCGCACGGTGCCCGCTCGCGCGATCCGCCGTTCGCGACACCGGAGCAGCGCCCGCGCGCGCCGCGCCGCGCCCCGCCCGCCCGCGCCGCGGGCACGCGGGCGGGTCAGGAGTTCACGCGGATGATCTCCTGCTGGTACGGGGCGACGACCGACGACGAGATGCGCACATCCAGCAGCAGGTACGGGCGTTCGGATGCCGGCTGGGCGGTCCACTCCGCCAGCACCTGCAGGTCGGCGAGCTCCCGCACGACCACGCCGTGGGCGCCGACGGCGGATGCCAGACCGGCGAAATCCACGTCGGGGATCATCATCGGGCCGCGGGCGACGCCCTTCAGCCCGTACAGGTTCACCTCGGCGCCGTAGGCCCCGTCGTTCCACACCACGGCCAGGCCCCGCCCGCCGGCCACGCGCACCGCCGACTCCAGGTCGGCCAGCGCCATGAGGCCGCCGCCGTCGCCGGTGGTCAGCACCACCGTGGCATCCGGTTGGGCGAGCGCCGCGCCGGGGACGCTCGGGAAGCCCAGGCCGATCGACTGGAACGCGGTGCCGATCATCATCATGCGGTCGGGAGAGGCCACCGGCCAGTACATGTTCGCCCAGCCGATGAAGTGACCGCCGTCCGAGACCACCACGCGGTCCTCCGGCAGCAGCTCGCCGATACGCGCCGCCACCGCGCGAGGGTCGAGGCGACCGTCGGCGGCGAACTGCTCACCGGCCTCCTGGGTGCGCAGCGCCGCCGCGTCCAGCGACTCCCGCCAGCCCGACCCCGCCGGTCGCAGCTGATCCAGCTCGTCGGCGAGGGCGGCGGCCACCACGGCCGCGTCGCCGCGCACGAAGGAGCCGACGTGCGGATGGGTCGCCGCCGGGGCGGTGTCGACCTGCACCACCCGGGTGCCGGGGGCGAACAGGTCGCCGAAGCGCATCGTGAACTGGTTCAGCGACGCGCCGAAGACCACCGCGACGTCGGCCTCGCGCACCTGCTGCATCGCTTCCTCCGCGCCGAACCCGCCGGTCACGCCGAGGTCGTACTCCGGGCGGGGGAACACCCCGCGCCCGAGCGCGGTGGTGGCGGTGGCCGCCCCCACGGCGTCGGCGATGCGCCCGAGCGCCTCCCCGGCGCCGGCGACCCACGCGCCCCGGCCCGCGAGCAGCAGCGGGCGCTGCGCGCCGGCCAGCGCGCGGGCGAGCTCGGCCACCGCGGCCTGGCCGAAGCCCGACGGCTGCAGCGGCGCCGGCAGCGCGGGCGCCGGCGCGGTGGGGATGGGGCCGGCCTCGCGCGTGGCCACGTCGTAGGGGATCGCCAGCACCGTCGGCACCCGGTACGTCAGGGCGTGCTCGATCGCGATGACGGTGGTCGCGGCGGCATCCGTGCGTCCCACGGTGTAGGTGCGGGCGCCGACCGCCGCCGCCAGGGCGATCTGGTCGACATCCCACGGGCGGGGGCCCGATGTGGGCTCGTCGCCCACGACGAGCACCAGCGGCACGTGCGCCTGCACCGCCTCGGCCAGCGCGGTGAGGGTGTTGGTGAAACCGGCGCCGTACGTCGCCGTGGCGGCGGCCAATCGCCCCGAGGCGCGGTGATAGGCGTCGGCGGCGACGACGGCGCCCGCTTCGTGGCGCACGGCGGTGAAGGAGGCATCGGTGTCGCGCACCAGGGCGTCGAGGAACCAGGCGTTGCCGTTGCCCATCAGCCCGAAGACGTGATCGATCTGGGTGGCGAGGGTGACGGCGACGTGCGCGGAGACGGAAGGCATGGGCGGTGCTCCAGGTACAGGGACGGTGAATGGATGCCGTGTGTGTCTGGCTCACCCGCCCGCGACCATCGTCGGTCGTGGCCTCGAGGTGGCTGCGTGCCCCTTTTTCGGGCACCGGCGGCGCGCGCGGCCGCTGGACGGTACGAGTATAGGGGGACGCGTTCGGCACGCGATCGTATACGATCATCGTGACGCGTGTCTGCGGCATCCACCGACGAAGGAGTCTTCATGAGCGACGAGCGTGAGATCGAGCTGCTGGCCGGCGTGCCGGACGGGCTGTTCATCGACGGCGTGTGGCGCGCCGCTGCGGACGGCGCGACGCTCGATGTGGTCGACCCCGCCACGGGCGACGTCGTGAAGACCATCGCCAGCGCCTCGGTCGCCGACGGCGTGGCCGCACTGGATGCCGCCGATGCGGCGTTCCCGGCCTGGGCTGCGACCCCGGCCCGCGAGCGCGCCGAGATCCTCCGCCGCGCGTTCGACCTGCTGCAGGAGCGCAAGGAGGACTTCGCCCTGCTCATGACCATCGAGATGGGCAAGCCCCTCGCCGAGGCCCGCGGCGAGGTGGCGTACGGCGGTGAGTTCCTGCGGTGGTTCAGCGAGGAGGCGGTGCGCGCGAACGGGCGCTACGGGGCGAACCCCGAGGGCACCGGTCGCATGATCGTCACCCAGCACCCGGTGGGGCCCTGCTTCCTCATCACGCCGTGGAACTTCCCCCTCGCCATGGCGACCCGCAAGATCGCGCCCGCGCTCGCCGCCGGCTGCACCGTCGTGATCAAGCCCGCCGCCCTCACCCCGCTCACCACCCTCGCCTTCGCGAAGCTGCTGGAGGATGCCGGGCTGCCCGCCGGGGTCGTGAACGTCGTCACGACCGCGTCGTCGGGGCCGATGTCCGACGCGATCATCGCCGACCCCCGTCTGCGCAAGCTCTCTTTCACCGGCTCGACGCCCGTGGGGGTGTCCCTGCTGGAGAAGGCCGCGAAGGGCGTGCTGCGCACGTCGATGGAGCTCGGCGGCAACGCGCCGTTCATCGTGTTCGACGACGCGGACCTCGACAAGGCCGTCGACGGAGCGATCGCGGCGAAGTTCCGCAACATCGGCCAGGCCTGCACGGCGGCCAACCGCTTCATCGTGCACCGCGCGGTCGCGGACGAGTTCGCCCGCCGGGTCACCGAGCGCGTCGAGTCGTTCCGCACCGGGCGCGGCACCGAGGAGGGCGTCGTCATCGGCCCGCTCATCGACGACAAGGCGGTGGCCAAGACCGGTCAGCTGGTGGCCGACGCTGTCGAGCGCGGCGCCACGCTGCGCACCGGCGGTGCCGAGATCGACCGCCCCGGCTCATTCTTCGCCGCCACGGTGCTCAGCGACGTGCGGCCCGGCAGCGAGATCCTCCGCGAGGAGATCTTCGGCCCGGTGCTGGCGATCGTGCCCTTCGATGACGAGGACGACGCGGTTCGCATCGCCAACGACACCGAGTACGGTCTGGTCTCATACGTCTACACCGAGAGTCTCAGCCGCGGTCAGCGGATGATCGAGCGGCTGCAGACGGGCATGATGGGCCTGAACGTGGGGGTCGTCTCGAATGCGGCCGCGCCGTTCGGCGGCTGGAAGATGTCGGGCCTCGGGCGCGAGGGCGGCGCCGAAGGCATCCACGAGTACCTGCAGACGAAGTACACCCTCACCGCGAACCCCTTCGCCTGACGTCCCCGCGCACAACGTCGCCGAAGGCGGGGCCCGGTGCCCGCGCGGGCGGCATTCCGGCCCTGGCGCGGGCGTCGTGGCGACATCGTGCACGCCGCGCGGCGCCGAGTGCGGATGGCCCGGGCGGCTCGCATCGCACGGGGTGGCCGTGGTCCCCGCGCACAACGTCGCCGAATCCGGCGCCGGGTGCCCGCGCGGGCGCGCGCACAACGTCGCCGAATCCGGCGCCGGGTGCCCGCGCGGGCGGCATTCCGGGCCTGGCGCGGGCGTGGTGGCGACATTGTGCACACCGGTGCACGGCGACCCCTGCCGCGGACGTCGGCAGGGTCGTCCATGATGAGCGGATGGATGCCGCCTCCCTCCGCCGCGAGCGCCTGCGCTCCCAGCGGCTGAGCGCTCCGGCTGCCACGGTCGCCGAGGCGGCATCCCACATGCTGGCCGTGCAGGCTCAGGAGTTCTGGGGCGGGCGGTGGGCGCTGGCGGCCCGCACCCGCGGCTCGCCGACGCTGAGCGACGTGGATGCCGCCTTCGACCGCGGCGACCTGGTGCGCGCGTGGACGATGCGCGGCACGATCCACATCGTGCCCGCCCGGGACCTGGCCTGGGTGCTCTCGCTCACCGGAGCACGGCAGCGGCAGCAGGCGGCGGGCGTGCACCGAGCCGAGGGCATCGACGACGCGGAGTCGCTGCGGGCCGAGCGCGCGGTGCGTGCAGCCCTTCGCGGAGGGGGCAGGCTCACACGTGCGGAGCTGTTCGCGGCGCTCGAGGCTGCCGGCGTCTCCACAGCGCGGCAGCGCGGCTACCACCTGCTGGTGATGCTCTCGACGCGGCTGGTCGTCTGCCAGGGCCCCGTCGTCCCCCGCGCAGACGGGCCGACGCGGGAGCAGAGCTTCGTGCTGGTGGACGAGTGGGCGGGCGAACAGGACACCCCCGCAGACCCGCTCGCCGCCTTCTTCACGCGCTTCGTCACGGGACACGGACCCGCAGGCGCACGGGATTTCGCCTGGTGGTCGGGGCTGCCGCTCGGGGTGGCGCGTGCGGCTGCCGAGGCGGCCGCCGACGAGGTCGAGCCGGTGGGCGGTGCCGGCGGGGGCGCGCGGTTCGTGCGCCGGGGGCCGGCGCCCCGCCGCATCGGCACCGCGCCCCCGGTGCTGGCCCTGTCGCCCTTCGAGGAGCCGTATCTGCCCTACGCCGATCGCGCCGTGATGTGCCCGGCCCCCTTCCTGCCCGAGGTGGGGCCGTCCAAGAACGGGATGGTCCGACCGATCCTGGTGGCGGACGGGGAGGTCTGCGGCGTCTGGTCGCACTCCCGCGCCGCGGGCAGGCATGCGGTGGCGCCGGAGGCTCGGCTCTTCGGGGCGCCCGCAGCGACCCCGCCGTCCGCCGACGTCGCCGCGGCGCTCGCGCGCTTCCTGCGGTTCGTCACGTCCTGAGGCCCGTCACCCCTGCGCGTGCCGCTCCAGGAAGTCGTACACCTCGGTGTCATCGACGCCGGGGAAGGCTCCCCGCGGCAGGGGCGAGAACATCTGCATGTGCACGCGCGCGCTCGGCCACGCCTTGCCCTGCCAGCGGGCGGCGACGTCGGCGGGCGGGCGACGGCAGCACGCCTCATCGGGGCACGACGATGTCGCCCGCTTGGGGGTCTCCCTGCCGCGGAACCACCGCGCGTCGTCGAAGGGCACGCCCACGGTGATCGAGAACTCGCCGTCGGAGGTGCTGCCGGTCTGGGTGGAGCACCAGAAGGTGCCCCCCGGGGTGTCGGTGTACTGGTAGTGCTCGGTGGTGCGGTTGTGCTCCTCGAAGGCCGACCGCGCGAGGAACCGCTTGCACACGATCTGCCCTTCCACCGCTCCGGTGACGTCCATCGGCAGCGGCAGGCCGTCGTTCTCGTACACGCGGGAGATGGCGCCGGTGCCGTCGACGCGCAGGAAGTGCAGCGGGATGCCGAGGTGCGTGGTCAGCAGGTTGGTCATCCGCATCCCCGCGGCCTCGTGGGTCACGCCGAACGCGTCGCGGAAGTCCTCCACGGCGAGGTTGCGGTCGCGCTTGGCCTGCTGGAGGAAGGCGACGGATGCCGCCTCGGGCATGAGACAGCAGGCGGCGTAGTAGTTGATCTCGAGCCGCTGCTGCAGGAAGTCGGCGTAGTCGGTGGGTTGGCGGTGCCCGAGCAGCCGGTGCGCCATGGCCTGCAGTGCCATCGACCGCAGTCCGTGACCGCCGGGGATGGATGCCGGAGGCAGGTAGATCCGCCCGTTCTCGAGATCGGTCACCGAGCGGACGGACGTCGGCAGGTCGCCGGCGTAGATGAGCTCGAATCCCAGCTGCGAGGCCATGATGCTCACGGTCCGGTGGGTGAGGGCTCCCGACACGTGTCCGGCGGCTTTCAGCTGCTTCTCCGCCAGGGCTTCGATCTCGGGGAGGTGGTTGTGCCGGGTGCGCATGGCCAGCCGCAGCTCGGTGTTGGCCCGCCGGGCCTCCTCCGGAGTCGCGATCGCCTCCCGCTCCCGCCGCTGCAGCTCGCGGTGCAGGCCGATGATCGACTCGATGGTCTCGTCCGGCATCCCTTTGGTCACCTTCACCGGCGCGACCCCCAGCCGGCGGAACACGGTGCTGGACTGCGCGCGCTCGAGCTCGATCTCCAGCGCCGCGCGGCGGTTGGGCGGCTCGGCGGAGAGCAGACTCGCGACGTCGGTGCCGGTGGCATCCGCGATGGCCTGCAGCAGCGACAGCTTCGGCTCGCGCTTGCCGTTCTCGATGAGGCTCAGCTGGCTGCCGGCGACGCCCACGGTCGCACCGAGCTCGTCGAGCGTGAGCCCTCGCTCCAGGCGGTGATGGCGGATGCGATGGCCCAGGGTCGCCAGTTCGATCGAGGAGGTCGGCATTCCTTGATGCTAACGAAAGATCCGAGATTCTTACTGCCGCAATTGCGATAAGACACCCCTTGAGCACGTCATTCTGAGGATGTTCCCCCCTGAAGGAGAGATCATGGCCCTCGCAGACATCTTCGCCCGCCCCGCCCCGAGCCCGGCGCGCACCGCTCCCGCGGCCGTGTCGTACGGTGCCCGCCCCACCCTCACCGGCGAGGGTGCCGAGGCGCTGTACAACTGGGTCGACGAGATCGCCGCGCTGACCCAGCCCGACCGCATCCACTGGGTCGACGGCTCCGCTGCGGAGAACGAGGCTCTGCTGCGCGAGATGGTCGACGAGGGCAAGCTCATCAAGCTCAACCCGGAGTGGCGACCCGGCTCGTACCTGGCACGCTCGCACCCGAGCGACGTCGCCCGCACCGAGGCGCGCACCTTCATCGCCTCGGAGCGTGAGCAGGACGCCGGCCCCACGAACAACTGGATCGCCCCCGACGAGATCCGCGGCACCATCACCCCGCTGTTCGCCGGCTCCATGCGCGGACGCACGATGTACGTCGTGCCGTTCTCGATGGGAGCCGTCGGCGGCCCGCTCTCGCACATCGGCGTGCAGATCACCGACAGCGCGTACGCGGTGACATCCATCGGGATCATGACGCGCGTCGGCGGCAGCGTGCTCGAGGCGATCGAGGCGGGCAAGCCCTGGGTCAAGACGGTGCACTCCGTCGGCGCGCCGCTCGCGCCGGGCGAGCAGGACGTGGCGTGGCCGTGCAACGACGAGAAGTACATCGTGCACTTCCCCGACACCCTCGAGGTGTGGTCGTACGGCTCCGGCTACGGCGGCAACGCGATCCTCGCCAAGAAGTGCTTCGCGCTGCGCATCGCGTCGGTGATCGGCCGCGACGAGGGGTGGCTGGCCGAGCACATGCTGCTCATCCGCGTCATCGACCCGAAGGGGAAGGCGTTCCACATCGCAGCGGCGTTCCCCTCGGCCTGCGGCAAGACCAACCTCGCGATGCTCCGCCCCACCCTGCCGGGCTACCGTGTCGAGACTCTCGGCGACGACATCACCTGGATCCGCCCGGGCGAGGACGGGCGGCTGTGGGCCATCAACCCCGAGGCCGGGTTCTTCGGTGTCGCACCCGGCACCGGCGAGTCGACCAACGTCACCGCGGTGGAGACCCTGTGGGGAAACACGATCTTCACCAACGTCGCGCTGCGCCCCGACGGCGACGTGTGGTGGGAAGGGCTCACCGATGAGGCGCCGGCACAGCTGACCGATTGGGAGGGCAACCCCTGGACGCCCGCCAGCGGCCGCCCCGCCGCCCACCCCAACTCGCGCTTCACCGTCGCCGCGGCGCAGTGCCCGCAGATCGCCGGCGACTGGGACGCGCCCGAGGGCGTGCCGCTGGACGTCATCCTCTTCGGCGGCCGCCGGGCGACCAACGTTCCGCTCGTGGTCGAGGCCACCGACTGGGCGCACGGGGTCTTCCTGGGCTCGAACATCTCCTCCGAGCGCACCGCCGCCGCGGAGGGAACAGTCGGCGAGCTGCGCCGCGACCCCTTCGCGATGCTGCCCTTCTGCGGCTACAACATGGCCGACTACTTCGCGCACTGGCTGAAGGTCGGGCAGAAGGTGCGGTTCGACCGCGCCCCGCGCATCTTCCAGGTCAACTGGTTCCGCAAGGGCTCGGATGGTCGCTTCCTGTGGCCGGGCTTCGGTGACAACTCCCGCGTGATCGACTGGATCGTGCGGCGGGTCGAGGGCACCGTGCCCGCGGTGGACAGCCCCATCGGCCGCCTCCCGCGGGTGGAGGACCTGAACCTCGACGGGGTGGCCGTCAGCCAGGACGACCTCGACGAGCTCTTCGCCATCGATCCCGACCTGTGGCTGCAGGAGGCCGACCTCACCGAGGAGTTCTACCGCACCTTCGACGGTCGCGTCCCGGCCACGCTGCAGGCGGAGCTCGCCGCGCTGCGGTACCGACTGAGGCTCGCCCAGCAGAGCTGAGGCATCCGGGGGGAGCCTCAGCGCGGATGCCGCGGGCAGCCCTGCGGCATCCGTCGCTGCGCGCCCGCCCCGCCCCGGCGCTCGCGCGCGCGCAGGGCGGGCCCGGTCAGACCAGCAGCTGGTGCTTCGCGAGGTCGCGGTACAGCGGTGTCGACGCGACCAGTTCGGAGTGGGTGCCCTGACCGACGACCTCGCCGCGGTCGATGACCACGATGTGGTCGCTGTCGACCACCGTCGACAGGCGGTGCGCGATCACGATGAGCGTGCGACCGGTGGCCACCGCGTCGATCGCCTCGCGCATGCGCTGCTCGTTGAGGCCGTCGAGGGACGACGTCGATTCGTCCAGCAGCAGGATCGGCGGGGCGGCCAGCAGCGCCCGCGCGATCGCGAGCCGCTGGCGCTCGCCGCCCGAGAGCATGACGCCGGCCTCGCCCACGGGGGCCTCTAGCCCCAGCGGGCTGCGTTCGAGCACGTCGCCGAGGTTGACGTCGCGCAGCACCCGCTCGCACTCGGCGTCGGATGCCGTGGGGGAGGCGAGCCGCAGATTGTCGGCGATGGTGCCGGCGAGGGTCGGGGCGTCCTGCTCGACGTAGCCGAGCTGGGCGCGCAGCTCGCCGCGGTCGAGGCTGCGGATGTCGCGGCCGTGCAGCAGGATCGCTCCGCCGGTCGGGTCGTAGAACCGCTCGATCAGGGCGAGGGTGGTGCTCTTGCCGGCGCCGGACGGGCCGACCAGCGCCACCCGGGCGCCCGCCGGAACCGAGAACGACACCCCCCGCAGCACGTCGTCGTCACGGTGCTCGCCATCGGCCAGCTCGACCGCTGCGGCGTCCACGTGCGCATCGGCGAGCGCGCGCAGGGCCTCGCTCTCGGCGCTGCGCCGGGCGGCGACCACGGCCTCGGGGTAGCGGAACCGCACGTCGCGGAACTCGATCGCGGGGGCGTCGTCCGGTCGCTCCGACGGCGCCACGGCGGCCGCGGCGATGGTCGCGTCGTCGCCGGTCTCCGTCGGCAGGTCCAGCACCTCCTGGATGCGTCCGAGGGCGCCCAGGGCCTGGTTGACCGACGTGATCGCGCCGAAGAACGACGCGAGCGGCTGCACGAGGAAGAAGAGGAACATCACGAAGGTGACGAGCTGGGCGATCGAGATCGCGCCGGATGCCACTCGGAACCCGCCCACGCCGAGCACGACGAGCAACGACACCTGCAGGGCGACCCCGGCCACGGGAACCACCAGCGCCGAGGCCTTCGCGACCCGCACACCGGCGTCGTAGGCGCCGCGTGCCGTCTCGTCGATGGCCTGCTGCTCGCGCTCGGCGGCGCCCGCGGCGCGGATGGTGCGGATCGAGCCGATCGCGCGCTCCACCCCCGACGACAGCTCGCCGACCTTCTGCTGCTGCGCCTGCGTGGCCGAGCGGATGCGGCCGCTGAGCAGCCCCACGACGGTGGCCGACGCGCCGATCACCACGAGGATGAGCAGCAGCAGCAGCGGGTCGATGAGGAGCATCGCGACCATCGCGCCGACGAAGATGAGGACGCTGCCGATCGAGTCGGCGAACCCCTGCGTGAGGACGGCGTACAGCAGTGTCGTGTCGGTGCCCACGCGTGAGACGAGGTCGCCGGTGCGCCGTGCGTCGAATTCCCTGATGGGCAGATGCAGCAGGCGGGCGATGAGGCGTCGGCGGCTGGAGTACACCACGGCGGTGCCGGTGCGCTGCAGCAGATAGTGCTGCCATGCGCCGATCAGCGAGGATGCCACGACGAGGCCCACCAGCACCCACACGAGGGTGCCGAGCACCTCTCCGCCCTGCACCCGCTCGATCACCTGGCCCACGACGAGCGGCTGGCCGAGCGTCGCGAGCGCCTCGAACACGCTGAGGGCTGCGACGACGACGAGCACGCGCTTGTGCTCCAGCAGGAAGGGCAGCAGCTGCTTCAGGCTCGCGCGGGGGCCGTCGGAGGCCGCGCTGCGACCGCGACGGCCGCGGGAGGGGCGGGGGGAGGACATGGCGGATACCTCGTTCGTCCGTGGGGGGGTCATCGTCGACCGTACTTCCTGTGCGCTGCTTGTTTGCTGACGCCGAGGGCTGCGGCGATCGCCTGCCAGGAGAACCCGAGGTTGCGGGCGCGGCGCACCTGCGCCTCCTCGGCGCGGGAGAGCTCCCGGCGCACCTCGGTCAGGCGGTGCAGCTCGGCGATCGGCTCCCGCTCGCCTGGTGAGCCGATCAGCGTGCGGATGTCGTCTGCGCTCATGGTGCCCTCCTTCGGGGGTCAACAATAGTTGACGGGGAGGAGCGCAGTCAACATCTGTTGACATTCCTCGCCTCCGGTGTCGGAGCGCGGCGCTACTGTGGTGCGGTGCCAGAACCGGTCATCTCCGCCCGCAACCTCGTCAAGGCCTATCGTGCGAAGGGCAAGCCCGACTTCGTCGCCGTCGACGGGCTGTCGTTCGAGGTCGCGCCGGGCGAGTCCTTCGGGCTGCTCGGCCCCAACGGCGCCGGCAAGTCCACGACGATGAAGATGATCGGGGCGGTGTCGACCCGCACCGGTGGCGACCTGCAGATCCTCGGACTCGACCCCGACCGCTACGGGCCCGAGATCCGGTCGCGTCTGGGAGTCGTGCCGCAGCAGGACAACCTCGACGGCGAGCTGAACGCCCGCGAGAACCTCTACATCTACGGTCGCTACTTCGGCCTGCCCGGTCGGGTGTGCGCGGAGAAGGCCGACGAGCTCCTGGCGTTCGCCCAGCTGCAGGACAAGGCCAAGAGCAAGGTCGACCAGCTCTCGGGAGGGATGAAGCGCCGGCTGACGATCGCGCGCGGCCTCATCAACGACCCGCGCATCCTGCTCCTGGACGAGCCGACGACGGGACTGGACCCGCAGGCGCGCCATGTGCTGTGGGACCGCCTGTTCCGGCTCAAGGAGCGCGGCACCACGCTCGTGCTGACGACGCACTACATGGACGAGGCCGAGCAGCTCTGCGACCGGCTCGTCGTCGTGGACGAGGGGCGCATCATGGCCGAGGGCACGCCCGCCTCGCTCATCCGCGAGCACTCCAGCCGTGAGGTGCTGGAGGTGCGCTTCGGCTCGGCGCGCAATGAGCAGGTCGCCGCGCAGCTGCACGGCATCGGCGAGCGGGTCGAGGTGCTGCCCGACCGCATCCTCATCTACGCGCACGACGGCGAGCAGGCCTTGGAGCGGGTCACGGCGACCGGCCTCGAGCCGATCACGAGTCTGGTGCGGCGCTCGTCGCTCGAGGACGTGTTCCTGCGGCTCACGGGAAGGTCGCTGATCGAATGACGGCCGCGAACGACCCGCAGGCGCCGCAGACGGCGGCGGCGGCGAACCCGTCGCTCGACGAGATGCGCGCCGAGGCGCTGGAGTGGGGTCGCAAACCCCGCGCCCGCGGTGCCTGGTACGTCACCGAGCACATGGTGCGCGCGATGCGCGCCTACGGCTGGACGATCGTCGTCGGCGCCCTCGGGCAGCCTGTGCTGTACCTGCTGGGTATGGCCGTGGGTCTGGCCGCCCTCATCGACGCGCCCGTCGTCGACCGCGGGCAGGAGGTGGACTACCTCGTCTTCGTCGCGCCCGCGCTGCTGATGACGGCGGCGATCGCCGTGGCATCGGAGGAGTTCACCTACCCGGTCATGGCCGGGTTCAAGTGGCGCCGGTACTTCTACGGCTTCAGCGCCTCGCCGCTGTCTTCGGCCCAGATCGCCGGGGGAGTGGTCGCCGGCGCCGCCGCGCGCATGGTCGTGACGGTCGTCCTGTACTACCTGTTCCTGTGGCTCTTCGGTGCCGTCCCCGACCCGGCGACCGGATGGCTGTCGATCTTGGCGGGCCTCGCCGCCGGGCTCGCCTTCGGCATCCCGATCATGGCCTACGCGGCATCGATCGAAGACGACAAGGGACAGTTCGCGCTGGTGCAGCGGTTCATCTTCATGCCGATGTTCCTCTTCTCCGGCACCTTCTATCCGCTCTCGGAGCTGCCGGGATGGCTGCAGTGGATCGGCTGGATCTCGCCCCTGTGGCACGCCACCGAGCTCGGGCGGGCGGCGACCTACGGCGACGGGCTGCCGCCGATGCTCGCGGTGCACGTCGGCTACCTGCTCGTGCTGGCCATCGCGGGCTGGCTGCTCGGTCGTCACTTCTTCGAACGGAGGCTCGCCAAGTGAGCGCGACATACGCCACGGGGCCGCAACCGCCCGCCGGACCGCCCGAGGCCGTCGCGCGCCGCGGCGGGGTGCGGGCGCTGTGGGCGGGCAACCCCTGGGCCGTCGTGCAGCGGGGGCTGCTCGCCGCGCGCTCGTCCAGCTGGGTCGTGGTGTTCTCCGGCTTCTTCGAGCCGGTGTTCTACCTGGCCTCGATGGGCATCGGGCTCGGGGCGCTCATCGGCGACGTGCAGACCAGCGCCGGCGTGGCGGTGTCGTACGCGGCGTTCATCGCGCCGGCGCTGCTGGCGGTGTCGGCGATGAACGGCGCGGTGTACGACTCCACCTGGAACGTCTTCTTCAAGCTCAACTACGGCAAGCTCTACGAGGGGATGCTGTCGACGTCACTGGGCCCGCTGGACGTCGCCCTCGGCGAGATGCTCTACGCGCTGCTGCGGGGCCTCCTCTACGCCACCGGGTTCCTCATCATCATGCAGATCCTGGGATTGAACCTCGCCCCCACGGCGATCCTCGCCATCCCCGCGGTTCTGCTGATCGCCTTCGGGTTCGCCAGCCTCGGCATGGCCGTCACCAGCTACATGAAGACGTTCCAGCACATGGACTGGATCAATTTCGTGCTGCTGCCGATGTTCCTGTTCTCGTCGACCCTGTACCCCATCACGGTGTACCCCGAGGTCGTCCAGTGGATCGTGATGGCGTTCCCGCTCTGGCACGGAGTGGAGATGATCCGCGGGTTCACGACCGGCGCGATGAGCCCCGACATGGGCTGGCACATCCTCTACTACGTCGTGATGATCGTCGTCGGGCTGGTGTTCACCACCAAGCGCCTGCGTGCGCTGTTCCTCGACTGACGTCGGTCGCACGCTTCGGAACGCAGAACGGCGGATGCCGCGGAGCCTCGGCCCCGCGGCATCCGCCGTGCTGTCGGTCGCGTCAGAGCGAACCGGTGACGCCGAGACCGATGTTGGTCTCGTAGTCGACGTCCTTGGTCTCCTTGGAGAGCATCAGGGCGATGAAGGTCAGCACCGCCGAGCCGGTGAGATAGACACCGACCAGCCACGGCTGGCCGTCGGCCGCTGCCCACAGCGCCACCGCCACCAGCGGCGCGAGCGCCGCGCCCAGGATGGACGAGACGTTGTACGAGATCGCCGAGCCGGTGTAGCGCACGTTCGTCGGGAACAGCTCCGGCAGCACGGCGCCCATCGGGCCGAACGTCACGCCCATCAGCATGAACCCGAAGATCAGGAAGGCCTGCGTGAGGGCGCCGGTGAACATCGGATCGGCGTGCGGGAGCAGGAAGACGTTGAACAGCAGACCGAACACCGCGATGGCGGCGGTGACCCACAGCAGCAGCTTGCGACGTCCGATGCTGTCGGCGACGGGTCCGGACAGCAGCGTGAAGATGCCGAAGAACACCACGCCGATGATCTGCATGATCACGAAGTCGGTGTATCCGAACCCGAGCCCGGGCACGTAGGCGGCCGCGTCGAACGCCAGACCGTTGTCGAGGGCGGCCTGCTCGGCGGCCTCGAGCCCCGGCTTCGTGCCGTAGGACAGGGTGAAGCTCGTCATCAGGTAGAACAGCACGTAGGTCGCCAGCATGATGAACGTGCCGAGGATGAGCGGCCGCCAGTGGCGGCGGACGACCTCGCCGAGCGGGAACCTGCGGATCGCACCGGTCTTCTCCGCCTTCGCGAAGGTCTCGGACTCGACCAGCTTCAGTCGCACCCAGAGGCCGACGATGACCATCACCGCGGAGAAGAGGAACGGCACGCGCCAGCCCCACTCCAGGAAGTCCGCAGAGCGCTGGGCGGGGCCGTCGGGGTGGGGGAGTGCGAAGTTGATGATGAGGAAGACGCCGTTGGCGATGATGAATCCGATGGGGGCGCCGAGCTGCGGGAAGGTGCCGTACCAGGCGCGCTTGCCCTTCGGGGCGTTCTCGGTGGCCACGAGCGCCGCGCCGGACCACTCGCCGCCCAGCGCGAAGCCCTGTGCGAGGCGCAACGTCAGCAGCAGCAGCGCCGCCCACCAGCCGATGTCGTCATAGGTCGGCAGCAGACCGATGAGGAAGGTCGCGATGCCCATGGTCAGCAGCGAGCCGACGAGGGTGGCCTTGCGGCCGAACCGGTCGCCGAAGTGGCCGAACACGACCGCGCCGATGGGGCGGGCGACCATGGCAGCGCCGAACACGGCGAACGACGACAGCAGGGCCGTGGTCTCGTCGCCGGTGGGGAAGAAGAGGATGGGGAAGACCAGGACGGCGGCGGTCGCGTAGACGTAGAAGTCGTAGAACTCGATCGTCGTGCCGACCAGGCTCGCGGTGATGACGCGCGACCGGGGATTGGCGGGAGCGGTGGATGCCGCGGGTGCTGAGGACATGGAGGAGGATACCTGTCGACAAATGGTGGGCCCGTCCGGGTGGGACGGTCCGGTGGCAGGCGTCCGGAGCAGGGTGGTGCGGCGGGCGTCTCAGCGCTGAATCACCGGGCGCGCCCGCGTTGTCGCGGCCGCACGGTTGTTCATCCTAAGCCCCTGTCGGAATCCTTCCGGGATCGGCGCGGGATCAGCGCCAGATGACGGCGATGCCCGCGTTGAGCAGCGTGAGAACGCCCACCGACCAGAACATCGCGGTCGGCACGCCGCCGGTCTTGCGCTGGCGGGCGCCGCCGATCCCCATCACCGCACCGATGATGAGCAGCACGACGAGCTTGACGGCGAGCTTGGTGTAGTTCAGCTCGTGGTCGATGCCCCAGGGCGCGGCGAGGATCAGTCCCGCGATGAACGCGAGGGTCATCCCGACGTTCATGATGCGGGTGAACCGGCGCCTTCCGCCGAAGGCCTCTACCGCCCAGGCGCCGAAGAGCAGCGCGAAACCGGTGATGTGGATGAGGAGGACGACGTGCCGCAGGATCTCCATGGCCGACAGTGTAGACCCCGCCCTCAGCGACGCCGAGGGAGGCGGGCGTCAGCCGCGCAGCCCACGCAGCACGAGCGCCGTGCGCAGGGCGGCGTCCGCCGCCTCCGCGCCCTTGTCCTCCTGGGACCCCTCCAGGCCCGCGCGGTCCAGGCCCTGCTGCTCGTCGTCGAGGGTGAGCACCCCGAAGCCGACCGGCTTGCCGGTGTCCAGCGCGACGCGGGTGAGCCCGTCGGTCGCGGCCGCCGAGACGTACTCGAAGTGCGGCGTGCCGCCGCGGATGATGACACCGAGCGCGACGACGGCGTCGGCCCCGGCATCCAGCGCCGTCTTCGCCGCCACCGGCAGCTCGAACGAGCCGGGCACGCGCACCAGCGACCACTGCGCGCCCGAGGCGTCGAGGGCGCGCCGGGCGCCGGCGATGAGGCCGTCGGTGATGACGTCGTGCCAGGTGCCGGCGATGACGACGACGCGCAGGCCGCTGCCGTCGACGGGGGTGTGCTGCTCGGGGGAACCGGTGCCGCTCATGCGCTGGCCTCCTTCGTGCGCGCGAGCGCGCCGTCGAGATCGTCGCTGGCGATGATGTGGCCCATACGCTCGGCCTTCGTCACCAGGTACTGGTGGTTGTTGGGGCCCACGCCCACGAGCAGGGGGACCTGCTCGACGACGTCGAGGCCGAGGGCGCGCAGCTGCGCCACCTTGTCGGTGTTGTTGGTCAGCAGACGCAGCTTGTCCACGCCGAGATCGGCGAGGATGCCGGCCGCGGCGGCGTAGTCGCGCGCATCGGCGGGAAGGCCGAGCGCGAGGTTGGCGTCGACGGTGTCCAGCCCGTTCTCCTGCAGGCTGTACGCGCGCAGCTTGTTGATCAGGCCGATGCCGCGACCCTCATGGCCCCGCATGTACACCACGACGCCCCCGGCGACCGAGATCGCGTCGAGCGCGGCATCCAGCTGCGGACCGCACTCGCACTTGAGCGACCCGAACGCCTCGCCGGTGAGGCACTCGGAATGCACGCGCACCAGCGGTGCGTCCCCGGTGAGATCGCCCGAGACGATGGCGAGGTGGTCCGTGCCGGTGACGCGGTCCTTGTAGGCCAGCACCCGGAAGGTGCCGTGGGCGGTGGGCAGCTTGGCCTCCGCGCGAAGGCTCACCCGCCGCCGCTGCGGCCCGGAGTCGCCGGGGCCCTGCGGCTCGTGCTCGTCGAGGTAGGCCACGAGCTGCTCGATCGTGATGACGTGCAGCCCGTCGCGCTCGCCGAGCTCCATCAGCGCGGGCAGGCGCATCATCGATCCGTCGTCGGCGACGAGTTCGCAGATCGCGGCCACGGGCTCGAGGCCCGCCAGGCGCATGAGGTCGACGGAGGCCTCGGTGTGGCCGCCGCGCTCACGCACGCCGCCCTCCACCGCGCGCAGCGGCAGGATGTGGCCGGGACGGATCACGCTCGACGGAGTGGACCGGGGGTCGGCCAGCACATTGAGGGTGTGCGAGCGGTCGGCGGCGCTGATGCCCGTGGTGACGTTCTCAGCGGCGTCGACACTCACCGTGTACGCGGTGCCGCGGGCGTCTTCGTTGACCTCGACCATGGGCGGCAGATCGAGCCGGTCGGCCCATTCGGCGGGCATGGGGGCGCAGATGAAGCCGCTGGAGTGGCGGACCGTCCAGGCGATCCACTCGGGGGTGGCGAGCTGTGCCGAGATGACGACGTCGCCTTCGTTCTCGCGGTTCTCATCGTCGGCGACGATGACCGGGCGCCCGGCGCGCAGCGCCTCGAGGGCCTCGGGGATGGTGGAAAGGCTCATCGCGAGCCTCCTTCGTTCGGGACCGCCGGGGCGGTCGGGGGGAATGCGAGCAGGCGCTGCACGTGGCGCGCCAGAATGTCGGTCTCGAGGTTCACGCGGTCGCCGGGGGAGAGGGCGCCGAGCGTCGTGGCGGTGAGCGTCTCGGGGATGAGCGACACCTCGAACCACGCCTCCGCGGCGTCGGCGGGGCTCACGGCGCTGACGGTCAGCGACACGCCGTCGACGGCGATGGAGCCCTTGTCCACGACGAGGGGCGCGTGAGCGGGGTCGAGGGAGATCCGCAGCACCCGCCACTGGTCGCCGGGGCGCACCTCGAGCACCTCGCCGGTGCCGTCGATGTGACCCTGCACGATGTGGCCTCCCAGACGGCCGTGAGCGGCCATCGCCCGCTCGACGTTCACGCGCGTGCCGGTGCCGAGCCCGCCGAGGGTCGACATGTCGAGCGTCTGCTTCATGACGTCGGCGGTGAACACATCGCTCGCGCGGTCGACGACCGTCAGGCACACACCGCTGATCGAGATGGAGTCGCCGTGCCCGGCATCCGACACCGCCAGCGGGGCGCGCACGGTCAGTCGCACGCCGTCGCCGGACGGCTCGATGGCGGTGATCTCGCCCTGCTCCTCCACGATCCCGGTGAACATCAGGCGGTTCCTTCCTGTCGTGCGTCCCGCTCATGGCGGGCTGTCGCGACGATCAGCAGATCGTCGCCGAGTCGTTCGACGGATGCCACGCGCAGGCGCAGCTGCTCGTCGATGGTCGTCACCCCGACATCGCCCACGGCCGACACGGGGCCGCCGAGCAGGGTGGGGGCGAGGTAGACGAGGATCTCGTCTGCGAGGCCCGCGCGCAGGAAGGCGCCGGCCACGGTCGGGCCGCCTTCGACGAAGACGCGGTGCACGCCGCGCTCGCGCAGATCGTGCAGCAGGGATCCGGCGACGTCGCCGTGCTCGTCGAACAAGGTGCCGCCGCCGTGCTGCAGCAGCGGGCGGGGGTGGCGGGTGACGGCGGCGGATGCCGGCACGTCGCGGCGCCCGAGCACGACCGGCATCGGCTGCGCGTCGTACAGGGTGCCGTCGTCGCGCCGGGCGGTGAGGGCGGGGTCGTCGGCCAGCAGCGTGCCGGTGCCGACCACGATGGCATCCGCTTCCGACCGGCGACGGTGCACATCGGCACGGGCGGCGGGACCGGTGATCCACTGGCTCGTGCCGTCCGCGGCAGCGGCGCGGCCGTCGAGTGACTGCGCCCACTTCACCGTCACGTGGGGGCGGCCGAGCCGCTGCACGGTCAGCCACGAGTCCAGCAGGGCGCGTCCCTCGTCGGCGAGCACGCCGGGAACGACCTCCACCCCGGCGGCCCGCAGTCGCTCGGCCCCTCCCGAGGAGCGCTCGCCGGGGTCGTCGACGGCGTACACGACCCGGGCGATGCCGGCCTCGATGAGCGCCTCGCTGCACGGGCCGGTGCGACCGGTGTGGTTGCAGGGCTCGAGGGTGACCACCGCGGTGGCGCCGCGGGCGGCTCCCGGCGCGAGCGCGCGCAGGGCCTCCACCTCGGCGTGCGCGGTACCCGCGCCGTGGTGCCAGCCTTCGGAGAGAACGTCGCCGCCGGGGGAGAGCAGGACGGCGCCCACCTGCGGGTTCACCCCGCGGGGACCGCGCGCGGCCAGCGACAGCGCGCGGGCCATGGCCTCGCGTTCGCGATGTGTCGCGGTCATCCCTCGTCCTCCGGTCGGGTCTCCGGGGGCGGGTGGCCACAGACGACGCGCACCGCGTCGCCCCGTGCTGCCTCCCATCCGGACTGACGACTTGCGTCGCATCACCGTCGGTCCCGGATTTCCACCGGGTCAACCTCTGCCTCTCGGCGCGGGTTCGCGGACTGTCACCGCCGGTTCGGATTCTCACCGACCCCGGAGCACGTATTGCTCTCGAGTCTACTCAACGCGCTCTGGGGTCTTTCATTCCCCGACGGCCGAGCTCTCCCTCGTGACGAGACGGTAGGCGATCTCGACGCTGCGCGGCGGAGCCTCCGGCTCGTCCACGAGGGAGAGCACCTGCTCCACCGCGGTGTCGGCGATCGCCTTCTTGTCCGGCGCGACGGTCGTGAGGGAGGGGACGGAGAACTCCGCCTCCTGCACGTCGTCGATCGAGGCGATGGCGACGTCCTCGGGCACGCGCACGCCCGCATCGGCGAACGCGCGGACGGCGCCGAAGGCGAGCATGTCGGTGAAGCACACGAGTGCGTCGAAGCGCAGGCCGTGGGCGAGCGCACCGGTGACCCCGTCGTAGCCGGCTCGGCGCCCGAAGCGGTCGGTGTACAGGACCAGGTCGGGATCGAATGCGATGCCGGAGGACTCGAGTGCGTCGCGGTACCCCTGCAGACGGAGTCTGGCGCTGCGGTAGAGGTCGGAGTGGTAGGCGCCGAGCACGGCGATGCGCCGCCGACGCTGCTCGAGCAGGTGCCGGGTGATGTCGGTCGTCGCCTGCACGTTGTCGATGGCGATGCCGGTGTGGCGGGGGCTGGAGATCTGCTCCCCGATCAGCACGGTGGGAACGCTCGGGGTCGCGGCGTGGAACTCCTCGTCGGTGAGGGTGAAGGGGCTGAAGATGAGGCCGTCGACGAGATGCGAGGTGAACTCGCGCAGCATGCGCAGCTCGTTGTCCTTGCGCCCCGCCGTCTGTGTGGCGATCACGGTGTAGCCGCGCGCGTGGGCGGCGGACTCGACCAGCTCCGACAGCTCTGCGAAGTAGGGCTGCGACAGTTCCGGCACCGCGAATCCGAGGATGCGCGTGCGCCCCTCCCGCAGCCGGCGGGCGGAGATGTTGGGCTTGTAGTTGAGCTCCTCGATCGCACGCAGCACCCGCTCCCGCGTGCTGTCGCGCACGTACTCGTACTCGTTGACGACGTTGGACACCGTGCGGGGCGATACCCCCGCGAGCTGTGCGACGTCGCGCATGCTCGTGGCCATCCCGCCCCCCTCGTCGGTGTCTGCGTGTGCGTCCAGGGCGCCGCGAAGCGGTGCCGAGTTGACAACGAGTATGTCGCGTGGGCAGACTGATCGCGCAATTTGCAACGTGGCAAGAAATGAGCATCATGGCGACGATCCAGGCCGAGCGAGCGGTGGCGACCGCGCGTGCGTCCCGCGGCGGCAAGAGCGGCCTGAGGTACGGGATCGCGTTCATCGGGCCCTTCGTGGCCCTCTATGTGGTGTTCGTGCTCATCCCCGTCGTGCAGGCGGTCGTGATGAGCGTCCACGACTGGGACCTGCTCGGCCACACACGCGAGTTCATCGGCGTGGACAACTACGTCCGGATGCTGTGGGGCGTGGACATCACGTGGAGCATGGGCCATCTGTTCTGGTGGCGCCTGGCGGTTCTCGCGCTCGCCGCCGTGGTCGTGGTCAGCGCCGTGCGGCGGCGCCGCCTGACGGTGTGGAACGCCGCCGGAGCCATCGGCCTCGTCGCCATCGCCTTCGCGCTCGGGTTCCACCCGGGTGAGACCGGCTTCTGGTACGACCCGCGGTTCTGGACGGCGCTGCAGAACACGCTGCTGTTCACCGCTGTCTCCACGCCCCTCATCGCCGGTCTCGGCCTGGTGATGGCGCTCGCCCTGCAGGGCGGACGCCGTGGCGCCCGGTGGTATCAGATGGCGTTCTTCCTGCCCTACATCCTTCCCGTCTCCGTCGTCACGCTGATCTGGACCTATTTCCTCTCGCCGAATCAGGGCCTGCTGGCGGCCCTGCTGGAGCCGCTGGGCATCGCCCCGATCCCCTGGCTGTCGAGCACCGACACCGCCATGATCGCGATCATCGCCACGACGGTGTGGTGGACGGTGGGCTTCAACCTCGTGCTGTTCGCCGCGGGCCTGCAGGACGTCGACGCGTCGCTCTACGAAGCGGCGTCCCTCGACGGCGCGGGCCCGTGGGGCAAGTTCATCCACGTCACCCTTCCCGGCATCCGGCACGTGCTCCTGCTGGTCATGGTGATGCAGGTGATCGCATCGTTCCAGGTGTTCGGGCAGGTCAACATCATGACCGGGGGCGGTCCCGGCAGCGCCACCGACGTGGTGATCCGGCACATCTACCAGACCGGCTTCCGGGACTTCGAGCTGGGGTACGCCTCGGCGATGTCCCTCGTGCTGTTCGCCATCATGCTCGTGGTGTCGGTCATTCAGATGAAGTACCTCGGCAAGGACGAAAGCAAATGACGACCGCCGCAGTGACCTCGACACCGTCCGCCGCCTCCTCGCCGGCGCCGCAGGTGCGCCCGCCCGCCCGTTCCGCCCTCCGCCGCGCCTCGGCCGCTTCCTGGTACCACGTCGCGATGATCGTCGCCGCGGTCGTCTGGCTGCTTCCGATGCTGTGGATGACCTCGCTGGCGCTGAGCGACAACGCCGCCCTGACCCGGGAGACCCAGTTCCTCATCCCCCGGGACATCACCCTCGACAACCTCCTGGGTGTCTTCTCGGTGGGGCTCACCTCGCGCTGGTTCCTCAACAGCGCCGTGGTCAGCATCGTCACCACGGTGCTCACGGTGCTGCTGTGCGCCATGGCGGGCTACGCCTTCGCGCGGATCGACTTCCGGGGCAAAGCGGTGGTCTACGCCAGCGTGCTGGCGGGGCTGATGATCCCGAAGGAGGCGATGTTCGTCCCGCTGTTCACGATGGTCGCGGACGTGCAGATGCACAACACCTATGCGGCTCTGATCCTGCCGCGCATCGCCGCGCCTCTCGGCGTGTTCCTGATGACGCAGTTCTTCTCGAAGGTGCCGCACGAGGTCGAGGAGGCGGCGCGGATCGATGGTGCGGGTCCCTGGCGGACCTTCTTCTTCATCATGCTGCCGCTGGCCAGGCCCGCCATGATCGCGCTGGCCATCTTCACCTTCGTGCAGACCTGGAACGACTACCTGTGGCCTCTCGTCTCGGCCACCCGTTCGGAGATGTTCACGATCACCACCGGCCTGGCGTCGCTGCAGGGCAACTTCGCGCAGGCGACGGAGCTGGGAAGCCTCATGGCGCGCGGCCTCGTCGGATCGCTGCCGCTGCTCATCATCTTCCTGCTGTTCCAGCGCCACCTGATCCGAGGCATCTCGATGACCTCGGGCGGCAAATGACCTGTCCGTCGAATGCCGGGCACCCGACCCGGTCGTTCGCGGCTGACCAGGACGAGACGTCCACCAGAGAGAGGAAAACACACATGCGGAAAACCAGATTCGCCGGCGCAGCGGCGTCGCTGACGGCAGCGGCGATGCTGCTGACGGCGTGCGGCACGGGCACCGGCACCGGGAGCGAGGCCGGCAGCGGTGCCGACGACCTCGTCGACCGCATCGCGGCGGTCACCGACGACCAGCTCGACGGCGTCACGATCACGATGTCGCGCATGTTCGGCGACTGCGAGGAGACCACGCAGGGCGTGACCGATCCGTCGCTCGCGGCCAGCGAGTGCGAGGCGATCCAGATCCTCACCAACCAGTTCAACGCGGAGAACGAGTACGGCATCACCGTCGAGCGGCTCGGCGGCGCCGACTGGCACTCCTACTACGACGCCTTCAACGCCTCGGTGGCCGGCGGCGACCCCGCCGACATTGCCAACCTGCACGACTACTCCATGTCGGACTACGCCCAGCGCGACCAGCTGCTGGCCTTCGATCCCGAGGCAGTGGGCATCGACCTGTCTGACAGCACCGCCCAGGCCCAGTCGTCGGTGGTCTACGACGACAAGACCTATGCGGTGCCCTTCGACTCGCACGCCATCCTCGCCCACATCAACACCGACATCCTCGGCGCCGCGGGATACATGGGCGAGGACGGGCGACCGATCATGCCCACGTCCGCCGACGAGCTGCTGGAGATGGCGGCCGCGGTCAAGGAGAAGACGGGCACCTACCTGTTCTCGCTCGGCGTCGCGAACGACGACATGGCGTGGCGCATGTTCTACTCCCTCGTGCGCCAGCAGGGGTCGGACGTCGTCTCGGCCGACGGTGAGGCGCAGATCGACACCCCCGAGGCCGCGGCGGCCCTGGAGCTGATGAACGAGCTCATCGAGGGTGGCTACATCCACACCGACGCCGACTACGCCGGCTCCATCGACGAATGGAAGAGCGGCAAGTCCGCCATCCTGGTCAACGGCACCTGGGTGGTCAACGAATACGCCGCCACGGCGCCGTTCGGCTACGCCGTCACCGACTTCCCCGCTCTCATGGGCGAGCCGGCCGTGTGGGCTTCGTCGCACATGTGGGTCCTGCCGCGTCAGCGTGACGACGACCCGGTCGCCTACCGCGCCGCTCTCGAGTTCGCATCGTTCCTCTACGACAACACCGATGTCTGGGCCGTCGCGACCGGACACATCGCACCGCGGGTGTCCGTGGTCGAGTCCGACGCGTATCAGGCGGCGCCGAACCGCGAGTTCTACACGTCGACGGCGCTGAACGACATCCGCTTCGTGCCGCAGATCGACAACTGGACCGCCGTGAAGGATCTCATCCACACGCAGCTGGAAGAGGTCTGGTTCAACGGGAAGGACGTCGCCGCCGCGCTGGCCGAAGCGCAGAGCCGCGTCGAGCAGCAGCTGGACTGACGGGTACCCGAGCCCGTCCCCCCGACGCGGGGTCCGCCCTCGGCGGGCCCCGCGTCCCTCTCCCCGGAAGGAAGCCCCATGCCATCCCATCCCCGTCGCCGGCTCCGTCTCGACGGCACGTGGACCCTGCACCTCCCCGACGGCGCAACGGCCGACGTCACCGTGCCGGGCGCCTGGACGGCGCAGATCCCCGGTGCGGGCGACGCGCACGACACGGTGCGATACGAACGCCGCTTCGACGGTGAAGCCGCCGACGCGGAGCGGCGGTGGGTGCTGCGGTTCGACGCGGTCAACCACCACGCACGCGTCGTGCTCAACGGCATCCTGCTCGGAGAGCACGAAGGAGCGTGGATGCCCTTCGAGTTCGATGCGACGGCAGCGATGCGAGCGGGTGAGAACATCCTCGAGGTGACGGTCTCCTACCCGCCGCGCGTGGGGGACGACGGCGAGCCCGGTTTCCTCGAGCGCCCCCTGGGGAAGCAGTCGTGGTACGGCACGACGGCGGGCATCTGGCAGTCGGTGCGCCTCGAAGAGCGACACGACGCGCACGTGCGGCGGGTGAGCGTGCGCGCCGATGCGGCTGCGGCGACCCTCGACGTCTCCGCCGAGGTCACCCCGGCCGTGGCGGCAGGGCGCGAGGTGCACGTCGTGGTCTCGCGCGGCGGTGACGTGCAGGCCGAGGCGCGCCTGCATGCGGCGGGCGATCGCCACCGGGCGACGGTGCATGTGGACGGGGCAGAGCGGTGGGATCTCGACTCCCCGGTGCTCTACGACGTCCGCGTGGAGGTGCGCGAGGGCGACGCCGTCGTGGATGCCGTGGAGCGCTCGACCGGCTTCCGCGAGTTCACCGCAGCGGACGGCCGATTCCACCTCAACGGCCGGGAGATCTATCTGCGCGCGGTGCTCGATCAGGACTACCACCCTGGTTCCCAGCCCATGGCGGACGACTTCGCCCAGTGGGAGGAGCTCCTGCGGCAGACCCGTGCGCTGGGCTTCAACATGCTGCGCGTGCACATCAAACGTCCCGACCCGCGGTACTACGACATCGCCGACCGCCTCGGCATGCTGGTGTGGACGGAGCTGCCCAGCTGGATGACCTGGACGCGCAGGGGCGCCCAGGAGGCGCGGGCGCTGCTGCACGACATCGTCGCAGAGGACGTCCACCACCCGTCGATCGTCATGTGGACGATCATGAACGAGTCATGGGGCGTCGATCTGTCGCAGGACGAGCAGCGCTCGTGGCTCCGCGGAATGTATGAGGAATTCCGCGCCGAGCTGCCGGGCCACGTCATCGTGGACAACTCCGCCTGCGCCCCCAATTTCCATCTGCGCACCCAGGTCGACGACTACCACCTGTACCGGGGCATCCCGGAATCCCGCCGCGAGTGGGATTCCAAGATCGCCGAGTTCGCCGGGCGGCCCGCATGGACCTTCTCGCCCTACGGCGATGCCGTCCGCACGGGAGAAGAACCCCTCATGCTGTCGGAGTTCGGCAACTGGGGCCTGCCGGATGTGCGCGAGCAGTACATCGACGGCGAGGAGCCGTGGTGGTTCGCCCTCGGGGCCGGCTGGGCCTTCGGAGCCGCCGACGCCACCGGGCTGCGCGATCGGTTCGTCTCGCTGGGCCTGGACGGCGTCTTCGGCTCGTGGGAGGAGCTCCTCTCCCAGCTTCAGCGCGCCCAGTCGGTGGCCAACCGCTATCAGACCACCAGCATCCGGCTGCACCCCGAGATCCGTGGCTACGTGCTCACGCAGCTCAGCGACGTGCAGTGGGAGGCCAACGGACTGTTCGACATGAACCGCCGGCCGAAGCAGTTCACCTCCGAGTTCGGCATGGTCAACGGCGAACACGCCGTCGCGCTGCGCCCCGCCGCCTACAGCGTCTTCGCCGGGGACATCCTTCCCGTCACGGTGACCGCGCTCCCCGGCCCGCGGGGGGCCGGCCCCGGCGCGCGGCTGCGCCTGCTCGGCGACGAGGCGGGCCCGCGGGACCTCGGCGTCGTCGGCGATTCCCCTCGTGCCGCCGATGTCACCGTCGCGCTGCCGAAGACGCCCGGTCAGTACGAGATCGCGGTCGAGCTGGTCATCGACGGCGCCGTCGTCGCGCGCGACACCGCCGAGGTGATCGTCGTCGCGCACGAAGCGGTCTCGGGCCTGCGCTGTGTCGCGGGTGACGACGAGACGGCCATCTGGCTGAGCGGACTGGGCGTGGATCTCGTGACCGTCGAGGAGCCGGGAGCGCTGCTGGTCACCCGTCGGTTCACCGAGTCGGCTCGACACCATGCCGCCGCGGGCGGGCGCGTCCTGCTGCTGGCGGAGGACGACGGCGCGCTCGGCGACGCATTCGACTACCTCCCGTCCGCGCGGCTGGTCGGGCGGGCCGGTGACGGCGACTGGGTGCCTCGCACCGAGTGGCTCGACCGGAGGGGCCCCTTCCGGTCGGTGCCGGGCGAGGCGGTGCTGGGCATCGCGTTCGAAGACCTCCTGGGCGAGCGCGTCATCAGCGGGATTCCCGGACCTCTGCGCCCGGCCGTGGTCCACTCGGGGATCTTCTCCGGCTGGCTGCGTGGTGCTGCGGCCAGCACCGTGACGATCCGCTGGAGCGAGGGCGCGGTCACGATCACCACCCTGCGGGTGCGGGGGTCGGCCTCGGTGCCGGTCGCCCGTGCCGTCGCACAGGCACTGCTCAGCGCGGCGGCCCACGCATACGCGTCCCGGGCCCCCGAAGCATGCGAGGGTGGACAGAGCGCCTACGAGGAAGAGACGTGATCATGCACAACGACGACGCACACACCGGATTCGCCGCCCTCGCCGCCCGCCCGCATGCAGACGTGCTGATCATCGGCGGCGGGATCAACGGGCTCGCGACCTTCCGCGACCTCGCCATGCAGGGGGTGGACGTGGCGCTGGTGGAACGCGCCGACTATGTCAGCGGCGCGTCGGCCGCCTCATCCCACATGATCCACGGCGGCGTGCGCTACCTCGAGAACGGGGAGTTCCGCCTGGTGCACGAGGCGGTCACCGAGCGCAACTCGCTGCTCAAGATCGCGCCCCACTACGTGCGCCCGCTGCAGACGACGATCCCGATCTTCTCGACCTTCTCCGGACTGCTGTCCGCCCCGCTGCGATTCCTGCGGCACGGCAGCGGCCGGGCGCGCGAGCGCGGCGCGGCCCTGATCAAGATCGGCCTGGTCATCTACGACTCCTTCTCCCGTGGCGGCGGCCAGGTGCCCCGGCACACCTTCCACGGGCGGAAGCGCTCGCTGCAGCAGCTGCCCGACCTGAACCCCGCGGTGAAGTACACCGCCACCTACTGGGATGCCTCGGTGCACGACCCCGAGCGGCTCGCCATCGACGTGCTGCGCGACGGCCTGCGCGCGGGCGGCGATCGCGCCCGCGCCGCCGCCTACACCGCCGCCGTCGGCACGGCAGACGACGCGGTCGTGCTCCGCGACGCGATGAGCGGCGAGGAGATCCGCTTCACCGCGGCGGTGGTCGTCAACGCCAGCGGCCCGTGGGTCGACCTCACCAACGCCGCGCTCGGCGACCGCGTCGAGCGCATGGGCGGCACCAAGGGCTCGCACATCGTCGTGGACAACCCCGAGCTTCTCGCCGCCACCGGCGGCCGTGAGCTGTTCTTCGAGAACGAGGACGGACGGATCGTGCTGATCTATCCGCTGCGCGGCCGTGTGCTCGTGGGCACGACGGACATCGAGCACGACATGCGCGAACCCGCCGTGTGCACCGAGGCGGAGGTCGACTACTTCATCGACCTCGTCGCGCAGGTGCTTCCCGGTATCCCGGTGGAGCGCGACCAGATCGTCTACCGGTTCTCGGGGGTGCGCCCGCTGCCGCGGCACGACGACGTCGCCCCCGGCTTCGTCTCGCGGGACTACCGCATCGACCGCACACGCGTCGCCGGGCTGTCCGCGATCGTGCTGAGCCTGGTCGGCGGCAAGTGGACGACCTTCCGCGCATCGGCCGAGCGGCTGACCGACACGGTCCTGAGCGAGCTGGCCGTGCCGCGGCGCCGGTCCACGAAGGGCGTCGCGATCGGCGGAGGGCGCGGCTTCCCCGGCACCCAGCGCGCCCGCGCGCAGTGGGTCAAGGCGCACTCCGGCACGGTGCCCGCCGAGCGGGTGGACCAGCTGCTGGGGCGCTACGGCACGATCGCGGCCGATTACATCGCCGCGGTCGCCGCCGACGAGACCGACCGCCCCCTGCAGGGCGCCCCCCACCACAGCACCGGCGAACTGCGGCACCTCGCCGCCACCGAGGATGTGCATCACCTCGATGACGTGCTGCTGCGCCGCACCGGCCTGGCATTCACGGGCGCGGTGACCCCCGCCCTCGCGCTGGAGGTCGCCGAGGCCATCGCCCCGGTGCTGGGGTGGGACGACGAACGCGTCCACCACGAGGCGGCGAGGGCGCTGCGGGCCGTGCGCGCCGCCGAACCCGAGCCCGCCGCCGAGCCGTCGGGTCAGGAGCTGGCCGCGACGACCCTGGAGGCATGATGGCCGATCACGTCATCGCGATCGATCAGGGCACCACGTCGACGCGCGCGATCGTCTTCGACTCCGCCGGCTCGATCGTCGCCACGGCGCAGCGGGAGCACGAGCAGATCTTCCCTCGGGCCGGCTGGGTGGAGCACGACCCGGTCGAGATCTGGACCAACACCGAGTGGGTGCTCTCCTCGGCTGTCGCCCGCGCCGGGCTGGCGGCGAGCGAGGTCGCCGCGATCGGCATCACCAACCAGCGCGAGACCACCATGCTCTGGGACCGCCGCACCGGCCGGCCGATCGCGAACGCGATCGTCTGGCAGGACACCCGCACCCAGCGGCGCATCGACGAGCTCGCGGCGCAGTCGGATGCCGGCGGCCTGCGGTTCGCCGAGCAGACCGGCTTGCCGCTGGCGACCTACTTCTCCGCGTCGAAGATCGCGTGGATCCTCGATGCCGTCCCGGGGGCTCGCGCCGCCGCCGAGGCCGGCGAGGTGCTCTTCGGCACCCCCGACACCTGGGTGATCTGGAACCTCACCGGCGGCAGCCGTGGCGGCATCCACGTCACCGACGTCACCAACGCCAGCCGCACGCTGCTGATGGACCTGCGCACGCTCGACTGGTCCGACGAGCTGCTCGCCGTCTGGGACATCCCGCGCGCGATGCTGCCCGAGATCCGCTCGTCGTCGCAGGTGGTGGGCGAGGTCGCCGTGCCCGGCGTGGCACGCGGGGTCCCCATCGCCGGCATCCTCGGAGACCAGCAGGCCGCGACCTTCGGCCAGGCGGCGTTCGGCGCGGGGGAGTCGAAGAACACCTACGGCACCGGCAACTTCCTGCTCGTCAACACCGGTGACGAGCTCGTGCGCTCGCAGCACGGACTCATCACGACGGTCGCGTATCGCCGGGGTGACGAGCCGGCCCACTACGCGCTCGAAGGGTCGATCGCGGTCACCGGATCGCTCGTGCAGTGGCTGCGCGACAACCTCGGGATCATCGCGCGCTCGCAAGACGTCGAAACGCTCGCCGCCACCGTCGACAACGCCGGCGGCGCCTACTTCGTGCCGGCGTTCTCGGGGCTGTTCGCGCCGTACTGGCGCCCCGACGCCCGCGGCGCTCTGGTGGGGATGACCCGCTACGTCACCCGTGCGCACATCGCCCGCGCGGCGCTGGAATCCACCGCCTTCCAGACCCGCGACATCGTCGAGGCGGTCGTCGCCGACACCGGTGCGCCGCTGACGGAGCTGCGGGTGGACGGGGGCATGACCCGCAACGACCTGCTCATGCAGTTCCAGGCCGACATCCTCGGCATCCCCGTGGTGCGGCCCCGCATCGTCGAGACCACCGCGCTCGGCGCCGCGTACGCGGCCGGGCTGGCGACCGGCGTGTGGGCCGATGAGGACGAGCTGCGTCAGCAGTGGCGCGAAGACGCGCGCTTCGAGCCGCGCATGGACCGGGACGAGAGCGAACGCCGCTACCGGCTGTGGCGCAAGGCGGTGACGAAGTCGTTCGACTGGGTCGACGAGGACGCCCGCATCCTCATGGGCACCGACCAGTAGCGCTACTTCAGCAGGCGTGACAGGCGGCGGTCGGCGAGCACCTTGCCGCCGGTCTGGCAGGTGGCGCAGTACTCCAGGGAGTTGTCGGCGAAGAAGACCGACCGCACCTCGTCTCCGCACACGGGGCACGCCTCGCCCCGCCGCCCATGCACCTGCATGCCGCGGCGCTTGGCATCCTTCAGGTCCGCCGGGGGCTTGCCCGATGCCGCGGCGAGTGCTTCGGCGAGGGTGTCGCGCAGTGCCGCGAACAGCCGGTCGACCTCACCGTCATCGAGGCCGGCCGCGAGGGCGTACGGCGACATGCGTGCGGCGTGGAGGATCTCGTCCGAGTAGGCGTTGCCGATGCCGGCGATGATCGACTGGTCGCGCAGCACCCCCTTGATCTGGGTGCGGCGGCCCGCGAGCAGGCCGGCCAACGCGTCGCGGTCGAATCCCGGCGCGAGCGGGTCGGGGCCGAGACGGGCGATGCCGGGCACCTCGGCGGGGTCGCGCACGACGTACACGGCGAGCGACTTCTTGGTGCCGGCCTCGGTGAGGTCGAAGCCCGAGCCGTCGTCGAAGCCGATGCGCAGCGCGATCGGGGTGCGGCCCGGCTTGATCACCGTGGCGGGCAGGGCGTCGTACCACCGCAGCCACCCGGCTTTGGCCAGGTGGAACACGAGGTGCAGCGCTTCGCCGGCATCGGTGCGGGCGGCGAGGTCGATGAACTTCCCGTGCCGTGCCGCCGTCTCGATCCCCGCGCCGACGAGCGCGTCGACCGGAGGGTCATAGGTCTTCAGCGCGGCGATGCTCGCCACGCGTGCGGTCGTCACGCGCAGGCCGCGTGTGCGCTCGCCGAGGAAGTCGACCAGTCCCTGCACCTCCGGCATCTCGGGCATACCGGCATCCTGGCACGAACCGCCGGCACCGCGGCGGTCAGACCGCCAGGATCGGCCAGTCCACGGGGGTGCGGTCGTCGGTGGGGAGGAGACCGGCGACCCAGCCGTCGTGGCGCCCGCGCGGGTCGACGAGCTTCTGGCGCATCAGGCCCTCGTAGCGGAACCCGAGCGAGCGCGCGGTGCGCGCGGAGGGGATGTTGCCGACGATCGCCTGCCACTCCACCCGCTGCAGGCGCAGCGCCTCACCGAAGGAGAAGTCGATCACCGCGCGGGCCGCCTCGCCGAGGTAGCCCTGGCCGCGTGCGCCGGCGGCCATCCAGAAGCCGATCTCGGCGTCGCCGCCGGGGCGCAGGTGCTGCAGGCCGATCATGCCGATCCACTGCCCGTCGTGGCGGATCGCCCACGTGAGCTCGGTCTCGTCCTCCCACCACTGGGCGGCCAGAGCGATGAAGTCATCGGCGTGCGTGCGGGTGTAGGGGGAGGGGAGGGTGGTCCACCGCGGCACCTCGGGGTCCTGCGCGGCCTCCGTCACGGCGTCGGCATCGGCCGGGGTCGGGAGCGACAGCTCGAGGCGGGACGTGCGGAGACTGACGGGTTGCATCATTCGAGCCTAACTCCGTCGCGGCCGTCCGCCTTCCGCCGCCGCCCTGCGCCGCCGCGCGCCCCGCCCGCGCCCACTGCCGCCCGCACCCACCGCCGCCCGCACATGGCAGCCCGCCGCCCGCCGCGGCCCGCCGCGGCCCGCCGCGGCCCGCCGCGCTTGACAGGCCGTTGTCGTGGCTGTCCGTGCGCAACGTCGCCACTCCGCCGCCGCGCGCCCCGAGCGGCGTGCACAACGTCGCCACCCCGCCGCCGCGCGCCCCGAGCGGCGTGCACAACGTCGCCACCCCGCCCGCACCGGGGCGGTCCCTGACGCGTTCACGGCCCTGCGCCCCGATCCCGCGACGTTGTGCCCCGGTGGTGTCCGTCGTGCCCCGCGACGGTCGCGACATTCTGCACGCCCGCCGCCGCGCGCGCCGGCCGCGGCGCCTCCTCCCCAGGCCTGGCAACACGGGCAGCTGTCCACGGACCAGCCGATCGCCGAAGGACGGCGATGCCGCCGCGACACAGTGGGAGGGTGATCCCGACCCCCGTCGTCGGCACCTCGCCGACCACCGTCAGCTACGCGATGCTGCGCGCCGGCGGGGTGCCGCGCCGCCGGATCGACTCAGCAGTCGCGGGCGGCGCGCTGATTCGCGTGCGACGCGGAACGTATGTGCCCGGTGACTGTCCGCCCGCCTTCCTGCTCGCGGCCCGTGAGGGCGGCCGCCTCGACTGCCTCTCGCTGCTGGCGGCCTGGGGCGTCTTCGTGCTCGACGCGACCGCCACGCACGTCCAGATGGACTACGGCGCCACCCGTCTCCCGCCGCGTCGCGACGGGCTGGAGCGCCACTGGCGGTGCACAGCGGCGGCGTCCGATGCGCTCGCCGCACCGCTCATCGAGGCCCTCGCGCAGGCATGCCGGTGCCAGCCCCCGCGGGCGGCCATCGCCACCCTGGACAGCGCATGGCACCAGGGTCGGGTGGACGAGGCGGGCATCGCGGACGTGTTCCGGCTGCTGCCGCGACGCTTCGGCATCCTGCGCGCCCACCTCGACCGGCGCGCGGAGTCGGGCATCGAGACGCTGCTGCGTCTGATGCTGCGCGCCCAGGGGTGGCAGGTCGAGGTGCAGGTCCTCATCCCGGGCGTGGGCCGGGTGGACCTCGTCGTCGACGGCTGGCTCATCATCGAGTGCGACAGCGCGCAGTTCCACGGCGGATGGCTCGAGGGACGTCGCGACCGCCGGCGCGACCTCCAGGCCGCGCGCCTGGGCTACGTCACGCTGCGACCGATTGCGGAGGACGTCATCCACCGGCCGGACGAGGTGATCGCCGCCCTCCGTGACGTGATGGCGCACGGGGCGCCGCTGCGTCGCGTGCACAACGTCGCCACCCGTCCCCGCCGGCGCAGCACACGCGCGCCGTAGCCCGGCGGCGCGCCGGATCCGCGACGTTGTGCACGCCTCGGCGTGACACCCGCCGCGCGGGTCAGGCGGTGACGTTCGCGCTGTCCCCGGCCGTGACCGCGAGCGAGGTCCCGCTGATCAGCCGCGCTTCGTCCGACGCGAGGAACACCACGAGCGGCGCGACGTCCTCCGGCTCGATCCAGGGCAGGCCCATGGGGCTCTTGGCAGCCAGCATCCGGCGGGCGGTCGCCTCGTCGTCGGCGACATCGCCCGACGGCGACGACCCCGAGACGGCGATCGCCTGCGCGTACCGGTCCTCATGGCGCGTGAGCGCCGTGTCGACGAGGCCCGGGATCACGGCGTTCACCGTGATGCCGTGGGCTCCGAGCTCCAGCGCCGCGGACTTCATCAGCCCGATGATGCCCCACTTCGACGCCGAGTAGGCCGACCCCCACTTGGTGCCGTGCTGGCCCTGCGTCGACGACGTCACGATGATCCGCCCCCCTCCGCGGCGCACCAGCAGCGGCGCGAAGACGCGCAGCATGTTCGCAGTGCCGGTGAGGTTGTTGTCGATCTGGTCGTGCCAGTCGGCGTCCGCCATCTCGAGAATGGGCTTGAAAGCCTGGATGCCGGCGTTCGCGAAGACGATGTCCACGCCGCCCCAGGTCGTCTCGACCTCGGTCGCGACGTCGCGGAGCGCGCCGATGTCGCGGTGATCGGCGACGATGCCCAGCAGCGCGTGCCGGCATCGCGCACCCGGGCGCCGGTGTCGTCCAGTTCCCCCTGGGTCGCGGGCGGGAAGTCGTCGGCGCGGCTGACCACGGCGATGATGTCGATCCCGACAACGTCGGCGCCCGCCCGTGCGAGGGCGACTGCGGCGGCCGCGCCGATTCCGCGCGCCGCCCCGGTGACCACGGCGATCCTGCCATCGAGGCGTCCGGTGGTCCAGGGCTTCTTCTCGGGCATGGCTGCTCCTCGGAGGGTGGCACCGCGTCGCGCGATTGTCCGATCCTGCCCCTGGGTGCGGCCTCGGACAAGGCCTGGGCCGCGCACAACGACGGTGATCGCGTCGGTGCGCCGGCCTGCGGTGGCTGTCGACGGGCCCTCGCAGCCGGTTCGGCGACGTTGTGCACGCGCCCCCCCGGAACGCGGCGCGCGCCCGCCCGGCCGGCGTCGGTCATGCGGACCGGCCGACGCCGAGCGCGCCGGTGCCCTGCGGTGGGAAGCGACGGGGTGGCCCGCCGGGACCTCAGCCTCGGCGCAGCAGACCCACGCGGTCGTAGACCTGCGACAGCGTCTTGTCGGCGACCTCGTCGGCGCGGGCCGCGTTGGCGGCGAGCACGCGGTCGAGCTCGGCGGGGTCGTCGAGCAGCTCCAGGGCGCGGGCGCGCACGGGGCCGAACTCCTCGACCACGACCTCGGCGAGTCCCTTCTTGAAGTCGCCGTAGCCACGGCCGGCGTACTCGTCCTCGATCGAGGGGATCTGCCGACCCGTCAGCGCCGCATAGATCACGAGGAGGTTCGACACCCCGGGCTTGTTCTCCCGGTCGTACCGCACCACGCCCTCGCTGTCGGTGACGGCGCGCATGATCTTCTTCGCCGAGACCTTCGGGTCATCCAGCAGCCACAGCACGCCGGCGTCGGACTCGGCCGACTTCGACATCTTCGCCAGCGGGTCCTGCAGGTCGTAGATGCGCGCCGTCTCCTTCTGGATCACCGGCATCGGCACGGTGAACGTCTCGCCGTAGCGCGAGTTGAAGCGCGCCGCGAGGTCGCGGGTGAGCTCGACGTGCTGCTTCTGGTCGTCGCCGACCGGCACGATGTCGGTCTGGTACAGCAGGATGTCCGCGGCCATCAGGATCGGGTAGGTGAACAGCCCGACCGAGGTGGTGTCGGCGCCGTAGCGCTGCGACTTGTCCTTGAACTGCGTCATGCGTGACGCCTCGCCGAAACCGGTGATGGTCGACAGGATCCAGGCCAGCTCGGCGTGGGCGCGCACGTGCGACTGCACGTACAGGGTCGACCGCGACGGCTCAATGCCGGCGGCGATGTACTGCGCGGCCGTGCGGCGGGTCTTCTCCCGCAGCACCCCTGGATCGTTCGGCTGGGTGAGCGCGTGCAGGTCCACCACCGAGAAGTACGCCTCGTACGCCTCCTGCAGGTCACGCCACTGCAGAAGCGCCCCGATGTAGTTGCCGACCTGGAGCGAATCGGCGGAGGGCTGCATTCCGGAGTAGAGGCGGGGTCTGGTCACCCCTCCAGTCTAGAGAGCGGATGCCACCGCCCTCGCCGTGCCGGGCTCAGACGCCGAGGGTGTAGTCGGCGATCACCGGCGCGTGGTCGCTCCAGCGGGTGTCCCACGAGGGCGCGCGGACGACGCGGTAGTCCACCACCCGGGACCCGAGGGCGGGGGAGGCGAGGTGGTAGTCGATGCGCCAGCCGGTGTCGGTGTCGAACGCCTTTCCGCGGTTCGACCACCACGTGTACGGGCCGTCGACCTCGCCATGGAAGGTGCGCCCCACATCGATCCAGCCGAGGCCGGTGCCCGTCGATCCGTCGACGCCTCGCACCTCGGCGCCGGCGGGCCCGGTGAACCGGTCGAAGTACGCCCGCTCGCGCGGGAGGAACCCGGCCTTCTTGACGTTGCCCTTCCAATTGCGGATGTCGAGCTCCCGATGGCCGACATTGAGGTCCCCGGTGATGACGGCGAGCGAGCCGTCCGCGGCGAGGAGCGGCATCCGCGCCTCCATCGCGTCGAGGAACGCGTACTTCGCGACCTGCTTGTCGGTGTCGACCTGCCCCGTGAAGACGTAGGCGCTCACGACGGTGAGCCGCTCGCCGTCGACGTCGATGTCGGCCTCGACCCAGCGGCCCTTCGCATCGAGGGTGTCGTCGCCGCCGAGGTCGGTGCGCCAGACGTCGAGGGGCTCGCGGGCGGCGATCGCGACACCGGCGCGGCCCTTGGCCAGTGCCTCGTCGTTGACCACGTGCCAGCCCGGCAGGGCGGCGGCCAGGTCCGCGGCCTCGGCCCGCACCTCCTGCAGGGTGAGGACGTCCACTCCCGCGTCTTCGAGCCAGGGCGTCATGCCCTTGCGGACGGCGGCACGGATGCCGTTGACGTTGACGGAGGCGATGCGGATCGTTCGGGGCACGACGGCAAGCGTAATCGGGGGAGCGGACACCGCCGCACGGCCGATGCTCAGTCGAATGTGAGCAGGCGGGGCTCGTCCTCGGGGGGCACCGCGGCGCGGGCGCGCGCCAGGTCCGCCCGGGCCGCGCTCACGCGCCGGTCGGCGATCCACCGCCGCCACCAGGGGGCGGCGGCCCGTTCGGCGCGCACGCGGCGCAGGCGCACCTCGGCCGCGATGGCCAGGGCGCCCAGTTCACGCCGGCGGCGCTCGGCATCGGTCAGGTGCGTCAGCGGGATCTCGTGGTCGGCGGCGGCGACGGCGATCCACGACGCGGCCACCAGGATCACCACGCCGTTCAGCCGGAACCACAGGAGCATGCCGATGAGCGCGGAGAAGGTCACCAGCAGCGGGTTGGACGGCGTGTAGGACAGCAGTGTGCCGGCACCCAGCTGCAGCACCACCAGTCCCGCCCCGCCGAGCAGGGCGCCGGGCCAGATGGTGCGCCACGGCAGCGAAGTCCCGGCGAGAAAGCGGAACAGCCCCGCCATCGCGGTCGCGGCGATGCCGAAGGCGACGGCGACGGAGAGCACGCGGCTGAGCACCTGCACCCAGGTGGAGGTGTCGCCGATGTCGAGGGCGCCCAGCAGCACGTTCAGCGCGCCGGCGGCGAAGCTCGACAGACCCGCACCCACCACCAGGGCGGCGCCGAACAGCAGAGCCGCGACGAGGTCACGCGCCTTCAGCAGGAAGTAGTTGCGCCCGTCGAAGGGCAGTCCGAAGATGTCGCGCACGGCGCGGCGGGTGAAGGTGACGAACCCGATCGCGGTCCATACCGCCACGAGGAAGGCCACGACACCCGTGACCGCGAGCACGCCGCCGCTGCTGCGGGCGATGGCCTCGACCTCGTCGGGGGAGATGACCCCGCCGGCGGAGATGAGGTCGGGCACGTAGGTGTCGACGATCGTGATGAGCCCGGCCACGGCCTGTGCGCGCGAGCCGAGCCACGCGCCCGCCAAGGCGAACGCGAAGTACAGGGCGGCGAAGATCGAGAACAGCGATTGGTAGCTGATGCTCGCCGCCAGGAGGAATCCGTTGTGCCGCAGGAAATGCCGCCACACCCGCACGGGGAACGCCTTCAGTGTGCGGCGTGTGAGCTTGTTCGCGCGGTCGAGGGGCTCGTCGAGTCGCCCCCGCAGCGCGGAGTCGTCCCACCGAGCACGCCAGCCGGCGTCATCCGACGGCGGCCGCGCAGGTGAAGAGCTCACGTCGACAGCGTAGCGAGGGCGGATGCCGCACCCGCCGGCATCCGCCCCCGTTCAGCGCGCAGTGCGCGACTACTTGCGCAGGATCGCCTGCTTGACCTCGGCGATGGCCTTGGTGACCTCGATGCCGCGGGGGCACGCCTCGGTGCAGTTGAAGGTGGTGCGGCAGCGCCACACCCCCTCCTTGTCGTTGAGGATGTCCAGGCGTGCGTCGCCGGCGTCGTCGCGCGAGTCGAAGATGAACCGGTGGGCGTTGACGATCGCGGCGGGGCCGAAGTACTGCCCGTCGGTCCAGAACACGGGGCACGACGAGGTGCACGCCGCGCACAGGATGCACTTGGTGGTGTCGTCGAAGATCTCGCGGTTCGCGATCGTCTGGATGCGCTCCTTGCCCGGCTCCGGCGCGGAGTTCGAGATGAGGAACGGCTGCACCTCGCGGTACGACGCGAAGAACGGCTCCATGTCGACGATCAGGTCCTTCTCCAGCGGCAGGCCCTTGATGGCCTCCACGTAGATGGGCTTGGAGATGTCGAGGTCCTTGATGAGCGTCTTGCAGGCCAGGCGGTTGCGGCCGTTGATGCGCATGGCGTCCGAGCCGCAGATGCCGTGGGCACACGAGCGGCGGAAGCTCAGCGAGCCGTCGACCTCCCACTTGATCTTGTGCAGGGCGTCGAGCACGCGGTCGGTGGCGTACAGCTCCACGTCGTAGTCCACCCAGCGCGGCTCGGTGTCCTTCTCCGGGTCGAAGCGGCGGATGATGAACGTGACGAGGAACGACTGGATGCCGGTGGCGCCGGACTCCACGGCGTCGGCCGTCTCGGCGGGGGCGAGTGCGCTGGCCATGCCTAGTACTTCCTCTCCATCGGCTGGTAGCGGGTGATGACGACGGGTTTCCAGTCCAGGCGGATGTGGTCCTCCGGGTGCGACGAATGCGGGTCGCCGGAGAGGTACGCCATCGTGTGCTTCATGTAGTTCTCGTCGTCGCGCTTGGGGTAGTCGTCGCGCATGTGACCGCCACGGCTCTCCTTGCGGTTGCGGGCGGTGACGACGACGACCTCGGCGAGGTCGAGCAGGAAGCCGAGCTCGACCGCTTCGAGCAGGTCGGTGTTGAAGCGCTTGCCCTTGTCGTCGACGTGCACGTTGCGGTAGCGCTCGCGGAGGTCCGCGATGACGTCCATGACCTCGGAGAGCGATTCGTCGGTGCGGAACACCTGGGCCTTGCGGTCCATCTCGTCCTGCAGGGTCTTGCGGAGCACGGCGATGCGCTCGGTGCCCGGGTTGTTGCGCAGGCTCTCGATCATCTCCCGCACCTCCTTGGCCGGGTCCTCCGGCAGGGGCACGAAGTCTGCGGTCTGCACGTACTCGACGGCGTTGCGCCCGGCGCGCTTGCCGAACACGTTGATGTCCAGCAGCGAGTTGGTGCCGAGGCGGTTCGAGCCGTGCACCGACACGCAGGCGCATTCGCCGGCGGCGTAGAGGCCCGGGACGACCGTGGTGTTGTCGCTGAGCACCTCGGCGTTGACGTTCGTCGGGATGCCGCCCATCGCGTAGTGGGCGGTCGGCATGACCGGTACGGGCTCCACGACCGGGTCCACGCCCAGGTAGGTGCGGGCGAACTCCGTGATGTCGGGGAGCTTCGTCTCGAGCACCTCGGCGCCCAGGTGCGTGCAGTCCAGCAGCACGTAGTCGCGCTCGGGTCCGGCGCCGCGGCCCTCGGCCACCTCCTGCACCATGCAGCGGCTCACGATGTCGCGCGGGGCGAGGTCCTTGATGGTGGGCGCGTAGCGCTCCATGAAGCGCTCACCCGAGGCGTTGCGCAGGATCGCTCCCTCGCCGCGGGCGCCCTCGGTGAGGAGGATGCCGAGACCGGCCAGGCCGGTCGGGTGGAACTGGAAGAACTCCATGTCCTCCAGCGGCAGACCCTTGCGCCAGATGACGCCGACGCCGTCACCGGTGAGGGTGTGGGCGTTGGAGGTCGTCTTGAAGATCTTGCCGAACCCGCCCGTGGCGAAGATCGTCGCCTTGGACTGGAAGACGTGGAGGTCGCCCGTCGCGAGGTCGTAGGCGACGACGCCCGCGACCTGCATCGAGCCGTCCTCGGCCTTCACCGTGATGAGGTCGAGCACGTAGAACTCGTTGAAGAAGTTGATGCCGAGCTTGACGCAGTTCTGGAACAGCGTCTGCAGGATCATGTGACCGGTGCGGTCGGCGGCGTAGCAGGCGCGGCGCACCGGCGTCTTGCCGTGGTCGGCGGTGTGCCCGCCGAAGCGACGCTGGTCGATCTTGCCCTCGGGGGTGCGGTTGAACGGCAGCCCCATGTTCTCGAGGTCGATGACGGCGTCGATCGCCTCCTTGGCCAGGATCTCCGCGGCATCCTGGTCGACGAGGTAGTCGCCGCCCTTGACGGTGTCGAAGGTGTGCCACTCCCACGAGTCCTCTTCGACGTTGGCCAGGGCCGCCGCCATGCCGCCCTGCGCCGCACCGGTGTGCGAGCGGGTCGGGTACAGCTTGGAGATCACGGCGGTCTTCGCGCCGGGCCCGGCTTCGATCGCCGCGCGCATGCCGGCACCGCCGGCGCCCACGATCACGATGTCGAACTGGTGGTAGTGCACGCCGTCCTTGACGACGCTGCCTTCGCTCTGGGTGCTCACGTGTCAGATGCCTTCAATCTCTGCTGTGTCGCGCGGCGTCGCTACGCCGCGCACTTCTCGATCAGCCACTGCGTGGTGCTGTTCTCGATCCCGAGGCACGGGTCGAAGGTGAACACCACGAGCGTGCCCAGGACGATCATGAAACCGGCCGACAGCCAGATCGCCCACACCAGCACGCGACGGGCCTTGGGTCCGGTGACGTAGTCGTTGACGATCGTGCGCATGCCGTTGGCGCCGTGGATGAACGCCAGCCACAGCATCAGCACGTCCCACCACTGCCAGAACGGCGAGGCGAGCTTGCCGGCGACGAACGCGAAGTCGATGCCGTGGATGCCTTCGCCCAGCATCAGGTTCACGAAGAGGTGGCCGAAGATCAGCACGACCAGCAGCACGCCGGAGACGCGCATGTAGATCCAGCCCCACTTCTCGAGGTTCGCGCCCTTCTTACGGGGCGTCGAGTGCGGCGTGCGGGGCGCGGCGAGGGTCTCGGAAGTCATCAGTGGTCTCCCCATCCGGCGGCGAAGACGATGGACAGATGGCGCACCGTGAAGGGCACCAGGGTCACCAGCCAGAGGGCGAGGACGCCCCACCACAGCTGGCGCTGGTAGCGCGCACCCTTGGACCAGAAGTCCACGAGGATGATGCGCAGCCCGTTGTAGGCGTGGTAGGCGACGGCCGCGACCAGCACGACCTCGCCGATGCCCATGATCGGGTTCTTGTAGGTGCTCATGACCGCGTTGTACGCCTCGGGGGCCACGCGGATCAGCGCCGTGTCGAGCACGTGCACGAGCAGGAAGAAGAAGATCGCAACACCGGTGATGCGGTGCAGGACCCACGACCACATGCCCTCGTTGCCGCGGTACAGGGTGCCCCGCGGTGTTCTCGACGTGGTCTCGGTCACCGACGGTGTGAGGCGTGCTGGTGCAGCCACTTTCGTCCTCCATGATCGACAGGGGGTTGGCGGCTCGCTCTCACGATCGGGGGCGTCGTCCGCGGTGCGCCACAAGGGACGCGCCTCCATCCTATTCCCGCGGATCGAGTGCTGGGCGACGGCGCGGGCCGGGGCGTCCGGCGGCAGGGTCGGCCGATAAGGGGTCCGGATGTGTGGTGTCGATAGCCTGGGGGTATGTCCCACACCATCCCGGACTTCTACGCCGTCATCCCCGCGGGGGGCATCGGCAGCCGGCTGTGGCCGCTGTCGCGCGCCGACGCGCCCAAGTTCCTGCACGACCTCACCGGCTCCGGCCAGACGCTGCTGCGCGACACCTGGGACCGGCTGGAGTCGCTGTCCGGTGCCGACCGCATCGCCGTGGTCACCGGGCGCGCGCACCGCGCCGCCGTCGAGGAGCAGCTGCCCGGGATCCCCGATCGCAACGTGTTCCTCGAATCCGAGCAGCGGGAGTCCGCCGCGGCGATCGGGTTGGCCGCGGCCGTGCTGGTGCGGAGGGAGCCCGACGTCATCATCGGCTCGTTCGCCGCCGATCACGTCATCCGCGGCACGCGCACGTTCGAGTTCGCGGTGCAGCAGGCCGTCGCCGTGGCACGGGACGGGTACATCTGCACGATCGGCATCCAGCCCTCAGAACCCTCGGTGGGGTTCGGCTACATCAAGAAGGACGGCGAGCTGATCGTCGACGGCGCCCCGGAGGCCGCGATCGTCGAGCGCTTCGTGGAGAAGCCCGATCTCGAGACCGCGAAGGAGTACTTCGGCGACCGCTCCTACCTGTGGAACGCGGGCATGTTCATCTCCCGGGCGGATGTGCTCCTGGCCGAGCTCGCCGAGAATGCGCCGGAGCTGCACGCCGGACTGCTGGAGCTCGCGGAGGCGTGGGACGACCGGGAGCGTCGCGGTCCCGTCGTCGACCGGGTGTGGCCGACACTTCCCAAGATCGCCATCGACTACGTCGTGGCCGAGCCGGCGGCCGAGAAGGGTCGCCTGGCCGTGATCCCCGGTCACTTCGACTGGGACGACGTGGGGGACTTCGCCAGCCTGGCCAAGCTCAACTCCCACGGACGCAACGAGCTGGCGATCCTGGGGAAGAACGCCCGCATCCTCTCGGATGCGGCCAGCGGGATCGTGGTGAGTCAGACCTCTCGTGTCATCAGCCTGATCGGCGTGCAGGACATCGTGGTCGTCGACACCGAGGACGCGCTGCTGGTCACCACCAGTGAGCACGCCCAGCGCGTGAAGGGCGTTGTCGATGCCCTCAAACTCACCGGCCGCGGGGACGTGTTGTGAGCTCTCTATGACGCGATGATTGCGTCTTTGTAACCATTGGCCATGAAGGGGCGATGTGGTCAAGGGCATCGCGTCACAGTAGGTAACTTTCAACTGGCGTCGCGAAATCCGCGGCGGCCATCAATGTGGAGGCTGCATTGACCATCTCGACCACCAAGAAGGTCCTCGGCGCAACCGGCGCCGCTGCGCTGCTCGTCGCCCTCGCCGGCTGCGGAACCGCGCCCGAGGAGAACACCGGCGGCAATGCCGCACCCGAGCCGGCAGACGACTTCAAGCCCTGCCTGATCTCCGACGAGGGCGGCTGGAACGATCGTTCGTTCAACCAGTCGGCCAAGGAGGGCATGGACCGTGCTCTCGAGGAGCTCGGCATCGAGGGCATCGAGATGGAGTCGACCTCGCCCAACGACTACGCGCCGAACCTCGAGACGCTCGTCTCCGAGGGCTGCTCGTTCATCGTCTCGGTCGGCTTCAACCTCTCGGCCGCCACGGTCGAGTCGGCGCTGGCCAACCCCGAGATCGACTACGCGATCATCGACGACTGGGCCGACAACGACTTCGACGGCGCCACCGACGCCCCGAACATCAAGCCCCTCGTCTTCGACACCGCGCAGGCGTCGTACCTCGGCGGCTACGCCGCGGCCGCCTGGTCGGCTCAGAACGACGTGAACAAGGTCGGCACCTTCGGCGGCATGCAGATCCCGTCGGTCGCCGTGTTCATGGACGGCTTCGAGCAGGGCGTCGACAAGTACAACGAGGACAAGTCCGGCTCCGTGCAGGTCTTCGGCTGGGACACCGCCGCACAGGAGGGCGCCTTCACCGGCGGCTTCGCGGCCAACGACACCGCCAAGCAGACCGCGCAGGGCGTGCTCGACCAGGGTGTGGACGTCATCCTCCCCGTCGGTGGACCGATCTACCAGAGCGCCGCGGCGGCCATCGCCGACGGTGGCCTGGATGTCGTCATGCTGGGCGTGGACAAGGACCTCGCCGTGGCCGATGAGAGCGTCACCGACGTGACCCTCGTGTCGATCATGAAGGCCATCGACGTGGCCGTGTACGACGCAACGCTCGAGGCCGCCGGCGGCGACTTCGACGTCGAGCCGTACGTCGGCACGCTGGAGAACGAGGGCGTCAAGCTCTCCGGATTCCACGACTTCGAGAGCGAGCTGCCCGAGGGCCTCGCCGACGAGCTGGCGGCGCTGCAGGAGCAGATCATCGCCGGTGACATCACGGTGGAGTCCCCGAACTCTCCGTGACCTTCTGAAGTCTCGCTCGGGGCGGGCAGCGCTCGTCGCTGCCCGCCCCGAGCATGTCCATGGACAGGGAGAGCCGTTTTCCCCGCGAGGCGGCTCCTGGAATAGGGTGCAGTTATGAAGCTCGAGCTTCGCGGAATCACCAAACGATTCGGCAGCCTCGTCGCCAACGACAGGATCGATCTCACCGTGAATCCGGGTGAGATCCATGCGCTCCTCGGCGAGAACGGTGCCGGCAAGTCCACGCTGATGAACGTCCTCTACGGCCTGTATCAGGCTGACGAGGGCGAGATCCTGCTCGACGGGGTGCCGCAGCACTTCCGCGGGCCGGGTGACGCGATGGCGGCGGGCATCGGCATGGTGCACCAGCACTTCATGCTGATCCCGGTGTTCACCGTCGCCGAGAACGTCATGCTGGGCCACGAGTCCACGAAGGGCTTGGGCAGGCTCGACCTCGCCGCCGCCCGCGCGCACGTGCGCGCCGTGGCCGACCGGTTCGGGTTCGAGATCGACCCGGATGCCACCGTCGGCGACCTGCCGGTGGGTGTGCAGCAGCGCGTCGAGATCATCAAGGCGCTCTCCCGTGACGCGAAGGTGCTCGTCTTCGACGAGCCCACCGCGGTGCTCACCCCGCAGGAGACCGACGAGCTGATGACGATCATGCGCCAGCTGCGCAGTGAGGGCACCTCGATCGTGTTCATCACGCACAAGCTGCGCGAGGTGCGCGAGGTCGCTGATCGCATCACCGTCATCCGCCACGGCGCGGTGGTCGGCGAGGCATCGCCGACGGCGTCGAACACCGAGCTGGCCTCCCTCATGGTCGGCCGCGCGGTCGAGCTGACCGTGCAGAAGCAGCCGCCGCACGTGGGCTCCGGCGGACTCGAGGTGCGCGACCTCCGCGTGCTCACCCTCAGCGGCGGCATCGTCGTGGACAACGTCAGCTTCGACGTGCGCCCCGGCGAGGTGCTCGCCATCGCGGGCGTGCAGGGCAACGGTCAGACCGAACTGGTCGACGCGATCGTCGGTCTCGCCGCCCGTGTGGAGGGCTCCATCAGCCTCGACGGCACGGAGCTGGTGGGAAAGAGCGTGCGCGGCATCCTCGATGCCGGCGTCGGCTTCGTCCCCGAGGACCGCAACGAGGACGGCTTGGTCGGAGGGTTCTCGGTCGCCGAGAACCTCATCCTGGACCGTTCGTCGGACAAGGAGTTCGTGCGCGCGGGGACGATCATGCGCCCGACTCTCGATGCGTTCGCGCGCGACCGCATCGCCGAGTACGACATCCGCACGCAGGGCCCGCACACCCTGGCCGCGACCCTCTCCGGAGGCAACCAGCAGAAGGTCGTCATCGCCCGCGAGCTCAGCCGTGAGCTGCGGCTGCTGGTCGCCGCTCAGCCGACCCGCGGCGTCGACGTCGGCTCCATCGAATTCATCCACAAGCGCATCATCGAGACCCGCGACAGCGGCGTTCCGGTGATCGTGGTGTCCACCGAGCTGGACGAGGTCACCGCGCTGGCTGACCGCATCGCGGTCATGTACCGCGGCGCGATCGTCGGCGTCGTCCCCGGCGACACCCCGCGCGACATCCTCGGCCTCATGATGGCCGGCGCCAGCGACCCGGAGGTGGCAGCATGACCGGCACGACGCCCGGTCCCGACGACGTGACCAAGGGGCTGCCGCCCGAGCAGCTCCCGCCGGTGAACAGCCCGCTCGCGGGTGAGCCGCAGATCCCGCCGCCGCCGCGGACCAACGTCTTCTTCAAGGATCTGCTGCGCGGCAGCGCGTTCACCACGATCCTCGCGATCGTGCTGGCCATGATCGTCGGCGGCATCCTGATCGCCTTCACCGACGAGGACGTGCAGGAGGCGGCCGGGTATTTCTTCTCCCGCCCCGGCGACACCTTCAGCGCGATCTGGCAAGCCGTCTACGGCGGATACGAGGCGCTCTTCCGCGGCGCGGTGTTCAACCCGCGCGGTGCGGACTTCGCCGCCCAGATCCGCCCGCTGACCAGCTCGCTGGGCTTCGCCGCACCGCTCATCGCGGCCGGTCTGGGCGTGGCGCTGGCGTTCCGCGTCGGCCTGTTCAACATCGGCGCCCGCGGCCAGATGCTCGTCGGCGTGATGTTCGCCGGGCTGTTCGCGTTCAACCTCGACCTGCCGTTCTTCCTGCACATGCCGCTGACGATGCTCGCGGGCATCATCGGCGGTGCCCTGTGGGGCGGCATCGTGGGTGTGCTCAAGGCACGCACCGGCGCGCACGAGGTGATCCTCACGATCATGCTCAACTACGTCGCCTACTACCTGCTGCTGTGGATGATCCGCACCCCCGGACTGCTGCAGAAGCCGGGAACGAACCAGCCCATCTCCTCGGCGACGCCGGAAACCGCCCAGTTCCCCGAACTGTTCGGCGCGGCGTTCCCGCTGCTGGACTGGGGCTTCGTCATGGTGATCATCGCGACGATCGCGGTGTGGTGGATCGTGGAGTTCTCCAGCCTCGGCATGCGCCTGCGTGCCGTGGGTGAGAACCCGCACGCCGCCCGCGCCGCCGGCATCAACGTCAAGCGCATCTACGTGTACGCCATGCTCTTCGCCGGCGGCCTGGCCGGCCTCGCCGCGATGAGCCAGATCCAGGGGTCGGTGACCTCCGGCTTCAGCGGATCGATCGACGCCGGCATCGGGTTCGACGCCATCACCGTGGCCCTCCTCGGTCGCAGCCGGGCCTGGGGCACCTTCGCCGCCGGCATCCTGTTCGGCGCGTTGAAGTCCGGCTCGTTCTCGATGCAGGCCCAGGGCATCCCCGTCGACATCGTGCTGGTCGTGCAGGCGCTCATCGTGCTGTTCATCGCGGCGCCGCCGCTGCTGCGCGCGGTGTTCTTCCTTCCCAAGACCGACGTCGAGAAGGCGGCCAAGGCCAGAGCCAAGGCCGCGAAGAAGGCGGTGGCGGCATGAACGCGCTCGCATCCACGGCGCCCAACCCCGGCGCCCTGCAGCTCGGCACCGTCAAGGAGCGGCACCTGAAGGTGCCCGTGGTCCTGGCGCTGGTCACGGTGCTGCTGGCCGCACTGTTCTTCTTCGCCCCGCGCGATGGTGTCAGCACTTTCCGCCTGGGCGACGCCTCCTCGGCGATCGCGCTCCCCAACGTCGAGCTGCCCACCGCACCCACCAGCTGGCTGCTGGTCGTGCTGCTGCTGGCGCTGACGGCCTGGGCGGCGTGGGATGCCTGGTCGTACCGTCGCCCGCCGCTGTGGCTGATCATCGTCTTCTCCGTGCTCGGCGTGTTCGCCTTCCTGGTGTGGGCCGCCGCGGGCGGACTGGTGCCCGTCACCGGTCTGCTGTTCGGGGCGATCTCCCTGTCGGTGCCGCTGGTCTTCGGCGCCCTGGGCGGGGTCATCGGCGAACGGGTCGGCGTGGTCAACGTCGCCATCGAGGGCCAGCTGCTGCTGGGCGCCTTCTCGGCGGCGCTGCTGTCCAGCATCACCGGAAACCCCTTCATCGGCCTGATCGGCGCGATGATCGGCGGCGTGCTGGTCGCCTTCGTGCTGGCCGCGTTCGCGATCAAGTACCTCGTCGACCAGGTGATCGTCGGTGTCGTGCTGAACGTGCTCGTCACCGGACTCACCGGCTTCCTCTACGGCGCGCTGCTGGTGCCCAACGAGAACACGCTCAACCGTCCGGTGCGCTTCACGCGGCTGGAGATCCCGCTGCTGAGCGACATCCCGATCATCGGACCGGTGCTGTTCAACCAGACGTTCCTGGTGTACCTCATGTACATCACCGTCGCCGTCGTGGCGTGGGGCCTGTACCGCACCCGCTGGGGACTGCGTCTGCGCGCCGTCGGCGAGCACCCGCAGGCCGCCGACACCGTGGGCATCAAGGTCAACATGTCCCGCTTCTGGAACGTGTCGCTGGCCGGTGCGATCGCCGGCGTGGGCGGGGCGTACTTCACCCTGGTGTCGGTGCCGCAGTTCGGCAAGGAGATGACCGCGGGTCTCGGCTTCATCGCCCTGGCCGCCGTGATCTTCGGCCGCTGGGATCCCATCCGCGCCGCCCTGGCCGCGCTGCTGTTCGGCTTCGCGACCAACCTTCAGAACCTGCTGACGGTGCTGGGCACGCCCATTCCGAGCGAGTTCATGCTCATGCTGCCCTACGTCGTCACGATCATCGCCGTGGCCGGGTTCGCCGGCCAGATCCGCGGACCCGCGGCAGCCGGCAAGCCATACATCAAGGGATGACACTGACATGACCGACATCGATTGGGACCATCTCCGCGCCGTCGCGACGGAGGCCATGGAGCGGGCGTACGCCCCCTACTCGCGGTATCGGGTGGGTGCTGCGGCCCTCGTCACCGACGGCCGCGTGGTGGCGGGGTGCAACGTGGAGAACGCCTCGTACGGGGTGGGCCTGTGCGCCGAGTGCGCGCTGGTGGGCGACCTGCAGATGTCCGGCGGCGGACAGCTGGTGGCCTTCGTCTGCGTGAACAACGACGGCCAGACGATCATGCCGTGCGGACGCTGCCGGCAGCTGCTCTACGAGTTCTCGCTGCCCGGCATGCTGCTGGAGACCGTCTCCGGCATCCGCACGATCGACGAAGTGCTGCCCGACGCGTTCGGGCCGCGCGACCTGGAGGAAGCAGCACGATGAGCACGCCCGAGCCTTTCGACGCCGTCGACGTCATCCGCGCCAAGCGCGACGGGGGAGCCGTCCCCGAGGACGCGCTGCGCTGGATGGTCGACGCCTACACCCGCGGCTACGTCGCCGACGCGCAGATGGCGTCGTTCGCGATGGCGATCCTGCTCAACGGCATGCAGCGCGACGAGATCCGCGTGCTCACCGACGCCATGATCGCCTCGGGCGAGCGCATGAGCTTCGGTGGCCTCGGCAAGCCGACCGTCGACAAGCACTCCACCGGGGGCGTCGGCGACAAGATCACCCTCCCGCTGGCTCCGCTCGTGGCCTCGTTCGGCGTCGCCGTGCCGCAGCTCTCGGGGCGCGGACTCGGCCACACCGGCGGCACGCTCGACAAGCTCGAATCGATCCCCGGATGGCGGGCGGCACTGACCAACGACGAGCTGTTCGCGCAGCTGCGTGACATCGGCGCGGTCATCTGCGCCGCCGGGTCGGGCCTGGCGCCGGCGGACAAGAAGCTCTACGCGCTGCGCGACGTCACCGGCACGGTCGAGGCGATCCCGCTCATCGCCTCGAGCATCATGTCCAAGAAGATCGCCGAGGGCACCGACGCGCTCGTGCTCGACGTGAAGTTCGGCGGCGGCGCGTTCATGCGCGATGTCGACAAGGCTCGCGAGCTCGCCCGCACCATGGTCGCGCTCGGGACCGACTCGGGAGTGGCGACCACCGCCCTCCTCACCGATATGAACACCCCGCTCGGGCTCGCGATCGGCAACGCCAACGAAGTGCGGGAGTCCGTCGAGGTGCTCGCCGGCGGCGGTCCCGCCGACGTCGTGGAGCTCACCGTCGCCCTCGCCCGCGAGATGCTCGCCCTGGCCGGTCAGCCCGATGCCGATGTCGAGGCGGCGCTGCGCGATGGCCGCGCGATGGACACGTGGCGCGCCATGATCCGCGCCCAGGACGGCGACCCGGACGCAGCCCTGCCGGTCGCGCGCGAGACCCACACCGTCACGGCGACCTCGTCGGGCTTCGTCGCCCGGCTCGACGCGCTGCCCTTCGGCATCGCCGCCTGGCGGCTGGGGGCCGGGCGCGCCCGTGCCCAGGACCCCGTCGTGCACGCCGCCGGCATCGACCTGCACGTGAAGCCCGGAGACGCCGTCCGCCCGGGGCAGCCGCTCTTCACGCTGCTCGCGGATGACGCCCAGCGCTTCGACCGGGCGCTGGACGCCCTCGACGACGCGTGGGAGATCGGCGACACTGCAGTGGCGCGCACTCCGCTCGTGCTCGAACGCATCACCGCCTGACCCGGCATCCGAACGAAGGAATCTCCATGGCCATCGACCAGCACGGCGACGTCCAGCTGCAGGGACGCTCTCTGCGCGCACTGCCCAAGGTGTCACTGCACGACCACCTCGACGGCGCGGTGCGCCCGGCGACGATCATCGAACTGGCCGACGAGATCGGGCTGGAGGTGCCGGAGAGCGACCCCGGCGAGCTGGCGGATTGGTTCGAGGAGCGCAGTGACTCCGGCTCTCTCGTGGAGTACCTGAAGACCTTCGACCTCACCACGGCGGTCATGCAGACCCGCGAGGGGCTGACTCGCGTCGCTCGGGAGTTCGTCGAGGACCTCGCCGCCGACGGCGTGGTCTACGGCGAGGTGCGCTGGGCGCCCGAGCAGCACCTCCAGGCCGGGCTCACGCTCGAAGAGGCCGTGGAAGCGGTGCAGGAGGGCATCGAAGAGGGCGAGGATGCCGTCGAGTCGGGTGGCCGCGACATCCGCGTGGGCCAGCTGCTCACCGCGATGCGCCACACCGACCGTTCGATGGAGATCGCCGAGCTGGCGGTGGCGATGCGCACGCGCGGAGCCGTGGGCTTCGACATCGCCGGGGCCGAGGACGGGTTCCCGCCGGCAATGCACCGTGCCGCGTTCGACTACCTCGCGGCGCACTTCTTCCCCGTGACCGTGCACGCGGGGGAGGCGGCCGGGCTGGACTCGATCCGCTCCGCCCTCATCGACGGTCGCGCGCTGCGGCTCGGGCACGGGGTGCGCCTGGCGGAGGACCTCGAAGTCGTCTCGCGCGAAGGCGAGGAGGTGTTCGTGCAGCTCGGCGACCTCTCCCGCTGGGTGCGCGACCGGGAGATCCCGTTGGAGCTCTCTCCCTCGTCGAACCTGCAGACCGGCGCCTCGTCGAAATGGGGCACCGATCTCGCGGACCACCCGTTCGATCTGCTGTACCAGCTCGGCTTCTCGGTCACCGTGAACGTCGACAACCGCACGCAGAGCCGCACGTCGCTCACGCGAGAGCTCGCCCTGCTGGCCGAGACCTTCGAGTACGACCTCGACGACCTCGAGGCGTTCCAGCTGAACGCGGCCGCGGGCGCCTTCCTCAGTGTGGAAGAGCGCGAGGAGCTCATCGAGATCATCGCGGAGGGCTTCGCCGGCTGACCGCGTCAGCGGTCGATCGCCGCGGCCCGCCGCCGGCGCGCCACGCGGGGATGGGCGGTGAGGTACTCCTCGAACGCCTCGGCGCTGGTGCGCGACGGGGTGAACCCGAAATCCTGCTTGAGCGCGTCGTTCGCGAGCACCGGACGATGGCGGAGGAAGCCGACCTGTTCGGGGCCGTGCACCGTCAGGCGCAGCGCCTGTGCGAGGCGGAGCGCCGCCGCGAGCAGGCCGGGCGGCACCGTCACCACCGGCTTGCCCAGCCGGGAGGCGATCTCGCGGACGGTGAGGCACCCGTCGCCGGCGACGTTGTAGACCCCCGGCGGCCCGTCGGTGGCCGCCCGCGCCATCGCGGCGGCGACGTCGTCGACCCACGCGAAGACGAAGGGGGAGTCCGATCCCCGCACGGCGAGGATGCCCGGACCGTCCCACAGTGCGGTGATCTGGTTGCGCACGCTGGGGCCGAGGATCGTCCCGATGCGGAACACCGTCTGCTCCAGTTCGGGGTGGGCCATGCGGTACGCGGCGAGGAGCTGCTCGACGAGGCGCTTGTGCTTGGCGTACGGGAACTCCTCGTTGCCGCGCACCGGGTGGTGCTCGCGCAGCCAGGGCGGGTTGTCGGCGTGGTAGCCGTATGCCGCGCCGGACGAGGACACGACGATGCGCCGCACGTTGGTCTCCAGACACGCCTCCAGCACGTGGCACGTCCCATCGACGTCCACGCGGTACTCCTGGTCGTGATCGCGCCCGGGGCTCACGATCGCGGCGAGGTGGACGACGACGTCGATCCGATGGCGCCGCAGCACCGGGTCGACCGTGTCGCGCCGGGTCACGTCGAGGTGCTCGTGGAGGACTCCGGCCGGCGGGTCGACGGGGGAGCGCACGTCGCCCGCGACCACGAGGTCCACGCCCGGCACCTCTGCCAGGGCGGCGATCACATGGGTGCCGAGGAACCCCGCGCCGCCGGTCACGAGCACGCGGGCGCCCCGGCGAGCGCCGGCATCCGCCGTGCTTCGGGCCGGGTCCTGGCCGGTCATGCCGCACCTCCCGCCGCCGCGTCCGTCCCGCTGCCGGGCGCCGCGCCGGTGGCCGGGCGGCCGCCGACGTCGGATGCCGCCGCGTGCCGCGAGGCGTCGCCCTTCGCCGACCCGGTGCGTCGTCGCGTGTGCCGGGCCCACAGCCCGGCGACGACGAGCCCGGCCACGATGTCCCAGATGCCCCACCAGCCGGCGACGATCGCCATGCCGCCCAGGCCGCCGAAGAAGCTGAACACCAGCCCCAGCCCGAGTCCGGCGTTTCGGATGCCGACTTCGAATGTCACCGCCTTGCGCTCGCGCGTGCCGAGACCCCCGACCACCGCGGTGCCGTAGCCGATGGCCAGCGCGACGGCGTCGTGGATCGTGACGACGAGGACGATGACGCCCAGGAACGCCACGAAGTAGCCCCAGTTGCCGATGAGGGCGGCCAGGATGAAGCCGAGCAGGGCCAGGAGCGAGAACCATTTCACGAACGGCTGCGCCCGCGCGGCGACCCGCGGCAGCTTCGCCCGCACCGCCAGGCCCACCAGGAACGGCAGGCCGATGATGAGCAGGATCTCCAGAAGCATCTGCCAGCCGTTGAGCGAGACCGTCGCGAGCAGGGCACGGGTGTCGGGCCGCAGCGATCCCCAGAAGGCGATGCTGAAGGGCAGGGCGACGATGTAGAGCAGGTTGCCCACCGCCGTCATCGACACCGAGAGCGCGACGTTGCCTCCGGCGCGGTGGGTCAGCACCTGCGAGATGTTCCCCGGTGGACAGCAGGCGACGAGGATCATGCCGAGCGCCATCGACGCGGTGACCGGCAGCAGCAGCGTGAGGCCCAGGGTGACCGCGGGGAGCACGAGCAGCTGCGCGAGGATCGCTACGGCGAACGGGCGCGGCTTGCGGGCGACGACCCGGAAGTCGTCGGGGCTGGTGTCCAGCGCGATCCCGAGCATGATGAGCCCCAGCACGACGTTGAGGATCATGAGGGTGCCCGGGGTGAAGTTCAGCACCACGTCGTCGGGAGTCATGCCCTGCTCCTTCCCCACGCGGCCCGGACGCCCCGCGCAGCGCGTGCCGCCGATCTGCGCACGCGGTGCGTCACCCGGCGCGATCCCGCACCTGCCTCCCCGTCGCCCGCGCCCGCGTCCGTGCCGCCGAGCCCGGCCGTCGCCGCCTGCACGGCGCGGCGGTAGGCGTCTTTGTTGACGTAGTAGGACATGCGCTCCAGCCCCAGATACCGGTAGCCGCCGGTGAGATCGGGCCACGGGCCGGCCGCCACCCGGCGGCGGAAGTCCCGCTGCACCGCCTCCGGCGCGGTGAGGTAGGCGGCGATGAGCTCGGCCTGCTCATAGCGGCCCTGCCATCCGATGCCCGAGGCCTCGATCATGCCCATCACGAACAGGCCGCGGAACGCCGGCGGAAAGACGTTCAGGTACAGCTGCGGCGACCAGCCCGTCCAGTTCAGCTCGGCGCGATCGACGAAGGGATAGTCCAGCGTGTAGCCCGTCGCCAGCAGCACGGTGTCGTACTCGCCCCGGGTGCCGTCACGGAAGTGCACCGTCGAGCCCTCCCACCCTGCGACGTCGGGACGGATGCGCAGGTCGCCCTGACCGAGGTGGTTCAGCAGCATCGTGTTCACGATGGGGTGCGACTCGTACAGGCGGTGGTCGGGGCGGGGGAAGCCGAAGCGCGTGGGATCGCCCGTGAAGGCACGCAGCACGCGGGTGTCGATCGCCTGCTTCAGCCGCGCCGGCAGCGGGCGGCCCTGGTTGAGGGTGTCGGCCGGCCGGCCGAAGAGGTAGCGCGGCACGAAGTGGTAGCCGCGGCGCACGCTCATGTCGACGGATGCCGTATGGTGCACGGCATCCACGGCGATGTCGCAGCCGGAGTTGCCGGCGCCGATGATGAGCACCCGTCGGCCGGCGAGGGCGGTGGCGCTCTTGTACCGGCTGGTGTGGAGCAGCTCGCCGCTGAACGTGCCGGGGAACTCCGGCACGCGGGGATGGGCGAGGGTGCCGTTGGCGAGGATCACGCCGGTGTGGCGCTCGCTGGTGGCGCCCTCCGGCCCGGTGGCTTCCACCGTCCAGGTGCCGTCGGGCTCGCGCGTGACCGCGGTCACGGTGGTGGCGAAGCGGAAGCGCCCCGTGAGATCGAACCGGTCGGCGTAGTCGCGGAAGTACTGCAGCAGCGCGCGGTGCCCGGGGTAGTCGACGCGGGTGCGCATCGGGTACTCGGCGAACTGGGTGGTCGTGCGCGACGAGATCAGGTGGGCGGATTCGTACATGCTCGATCGGGGATTGTCGATGTCCCAGAGGCCACCCACGCCGTCGGCGGCCTCGTACCCCACCACCTGCAGCCCGGCCTTCGTCAGCGCCCGCGCGGCGGCCAAACCTGATGGGCCCGCGCCGATGACGGCATAGTTCGCACGCATGATCCCCCAGACGTCGTCGTCTGGGTCGATGTTAGCGGCTGTTCACTGAGACGGCGGACCGACCGGTTCAGCGCGTCAGCGAATCGGCGAAGGAGCCGAGGCCACCGGTGACCGCCTCATGCATCTCATCGCGGGTGATCGTGGGGTCGCCGTCGCCGGCCTGGGCGCCGTAGTCGCCGAACGAGGCGTGCGAGGCGCCCTCGATCTCGACCATCTCCGCGTCGGCGGGGAGCAGGTGCCGGGCGTCGGCGATCTTCTGCGGGGTGGACAGGCCGTCGTCCGTGCCGGCCAGGCTCAGCACCGGCAGATCGGTGTCGGACAGGTCGCCGGAGCAGTACGACGCGAACAGCGCGAGCGCATCGGCGTCCTCGGCGAGCTGACACGCGCGCACCCCGCCCAGCGAGTGGCCGCCGACGATCCAGGTGTCCACGTCGGGGGCGAGGCCGGTGAAGGAATCCAGCGGCCGCGGATCGAAGAAGGCCAGGTTCAGCCAGGGCTTCGTGATGACGACCGTCACTTCGTCCTTGGCCACCATGCCCGCCAGGATCGCCGCGTACGCCCACGGATCCACCTTGGCACCCGGGATGAACACCAGACCCGTGTCCGATTCCACTGAAGTGGGGGAGAGGACGATCGCGCCCGGCCCGTCCGCGATGCGCACCCGCTCGTCGGCGCGGACGGACGCCAGCGGCTCCGGTTCTGCGGCCATCACGCCGATCTGGCTCCACACCACGACGCCGATCACCACCACGACCAGCAGAGCGCCGATCGAGCCGAGGACCCAGTTGAGCACCCGGCGCCGACGTGGGCGCCGCGGCGTGGCGGCGGTGCCGGCGACGGGCTCCACAGCCTCGTCGTCCGGCACCGTCGCGCCGGCAGGATCGGTCAGGAGAGGGCCCTCTGCCGTGCCTGCACCAGTTGCTGAACGCGGAAGAACAGCGGGTGGTCCGGCTCGAGCCCGGTGACGGATGCCGTGAAGGTCGCGGCATCCTGCTCGCGCAGCAGCCGCTGCAGGTCGACGGACTGCGGGTCCTCCGCGTCGTCGAACTCCAGTGCGGCGCCCACGGCAGCCAGCAGGGCGTCGACCGATAGACCGCGCTCCGCCGCCTCGGCAGCAGGGCCGATGAACCGCTCGTGGCGCGAGAGCTTGCGCAGCGGCTGTCGCCCGACCCGCCAGACGGTGTCGGGCAGGGCGGGGTTGGCGAACCGCCGCAGGATGGTCTCGCGGTAGTCCGTGAGGTCGTCGGCATCCAGCCCGTGCTTGGCCGCCAGCAGTGCGGAGGTCTCCTCCAGCGCCCGCGCGACGGCCGCGATGATGACCGAATCCGACAGCGCTGCGGCGATCGTGTCCACGCCCGCACGCGCACCGAAGTACGCCGTCGCCGCGTGCCCGGTGTTGACGGTGAACAGCTTGCGCTCGATGTAGGGGGCGAGGTCGCCGACGAAGTGAGCGCCGGGGATCGAAGGCAGGTCGCCCTGGAAGGGCGGCGCCTCGATGGCCCACTCGAAGAACGGCTCGACCGTCACGTCCACCCCGCCGCCGGCCGGCTGGCCCGGCACGATGCGGTCGACGGCCGTGTTGGCGAAGACGGCGCGACCGGCGATGGCATCCCACGCGTCGCCTGCCTGCGCGCGCATCTCCTCGCGCAGGAGATCGGTGGCGTTGATGGCGTTCTCGCACGCCATGACGATCAGCGGCGGGAGAGCCGGGTCGCGCGTGCCGAGGCCGGCCACGATGTGGGGCGCGACGAAGCGCAGCACGGTGGGACCGACCGCGGTCGTCACGATGTCGGCGGTGGCGATCTCGTCGACCACCTTCTGGGGGTCGGTCTGGCTGTTGACGGCACGGAAGCCCGTGACCACCTTGTCGACCCCGCCCTCGCCGACCTCGTGAACCGTGTAGGAGTCGGCGGCGTTGATGGCGTCGACGAGGTCGCCGGCGACGTCGGAGAAGACCAGCTCGTAGCCGCCCTCGTGCAGCAGCAGGCCGACGAAGCCGCGACCGATGTTGCCGGCGCCGAAGTGGACGGCCTTCATGATTCGTTCACCGCCGACAGCAGGGTGTAGAGCTCCTCGGGCGACTGGGCCTGCTTCAGCTTGGCGACCTCGTCATCGTCGGAGAACAGCAGCGCGATCTGCGAGAGGATCTCGAGGTGCTCGTCGCCCTTCCCCGCGATGCCCACGACGAACGTGACCGGGTTGCCGTCCCAGTCCACGCCCCCGTCATAGCGGACGAAGGACAGCGCCGAGTCGAGGATCGTCTCCTTCGTCTCGTTGGTGCCGTGCGGGATCGCGAGCTCGTTGCCCATGTAGGTGGAGACCGTCTCCTCCCGCTGCTGCATCGCATCGAAGTAAGCGTGGGTGACGGCCCCGGCGGCCTCCAGGATGTCGGCGGCCTCCTTCATCGCGTCTTCGCGGCTCACCGAGCCGGAGTGGATGCGGACCTGTCCGACGTTCAGCACGTCCCGTGCCATGTCTTACCCCTTTCATCGGTCGGATGCCGTGGCATCCGTGTTCACTGTCTCAAGTCGGGGCGGGACATGACGACCTCTTGCGCGCCCGACGGAAAAAGGCCACGGGGCCGGGGGCATCGCGCCGCCCGGCCCCGCAGCGGTCTGTCACGCGCGGTCGTGCTGGTCGCGCACCATCTCCACGACCTCGTCGTACTTCGGCGAGTTCATGAAGTTGTCCACCGACACGTGGATGGCGTTCGGCGTCTGCTTCCGCGCCCGGTCGGTGAGCTGATTCTGCGTGATGACCAGGTCGGCGGAGGGGTCGAGGTTCGCGATCGCCTTGTTGACGACCGTGACATCCTCGATGCCCGCCTTCTTGATCTTGTTGCGCAGGACGCTCGCGCCCATGGCCGAGGAGCCCATGCCCGCGTCGCACGCGAACACGATGTTGCGCACCGGCTTGACCGCGACGGCGCCGCCGTCCAGGCGACCACCGGTCTCCGCCTCGGTCTCGAGGCGGTCCACCGCCTGCTCGCCCTCGCGCACGGACTCACGGTCGTTGCGGCCCGAGGCGCGCAGCGCATCCATGGCAGCCGACGTCTTGCCCTTGTTCGCCTCGGTCTGCGAGACCGCGGAGGCGAACTTGTCGCCCTCGGCGAGCAGATCGCGCTTGCGAGAAGCCCGCAGGATGAGCGACGCCACGATGAACGTGACCGCCGCCGAAAGGATGACGGACAGGATGACACCGACGTAGCTGTCGTTCGCCGTCTGTGCGAGCACGGCGATGATCGAGCCCGGTGCCGCCGGCGCGCGGAGGCCGGCGCCGAGCAGCATGTTCGTGGTGACACCGGTCATGCCGCCCGCGATGAGCGCGACGATCAGCACCGGCTTCATCAGGGCGAACGGGAAGTAGACCTCGTGGATGCCGCCGAAGAACTGGATGACGGCCGCGCCGGGGGCCGACGCGCGAGCCGCGCCGATGCCGAAGAACGTGAACGCCAGCAGCAGACCGAGGCCGGGGCCGGGGTTGGCTTCGAGCAGGAACAGGATGGACTTGCCGGTCTCGTCCGCCTGGGCGATGCCGAGTGGCGTGAGCACGCCGTGGTTGATGGCGTTGTTCAGGAAGAACACCTTCGCCGGCTCGATGAGGATGCTCGTCAGGGGCAGCAGGTTGGCCTCGACCAGCCAGTCCACCGCGTTGCCGAGCACATCCATCAGGCCGTTGACCAGCCACGCCACCGGGTAGAACCCGACGATGGCCATGACGAAGCCCCAGATGCCCGCCGAGAACATGTTCACGAGCATCTCGAAGCCGGCGCGGATCTTGCCGTCCCACAGCTTGTCGAGCCACTTCATGGTGTAGGCCGCGAGCGGGCCCATGATCATGGCGCCGATGAACATGTGGATCTGGCCGAGCGGCGCCACACCCTCGGGGAGGGTCGCGTTGAACTGCGCGATGAGCTGGTCGGAACCGGCGATCGCGCCCATGACGGCGATCGAGCCGACGACCGCGCCGCGCACGCCGTAGACCATGTGGCCGGCGGTGTAGGCGATGATGATCGGCAGCAGGTAGTGGATGAACGGACCGACGATGGTCGCGAGGTCGGCGTTGGGGGTCCAGCCCACGTCGATGAAGAACGCGGTGAAGATGCCCCACGCGATGAGCGCGGGGATGTTCGGCATGATCATGCCGGACAGGAACGTGCCGAAGCGCTGGACTCCGACACGCGCCTTGCTGCCGCCCTGGGTGGCGGGGGCTGACGCAGTCGTCATTGCTGTGTCTCCTTCTCTCGGGTAGCGGCTTGCTGCGCCGCGAGGCGTGCCCCCGCCGCGTCGTCGGCGGTGAGGGCGGCTTCGGCGATGCGCTGCGCATCGCCGAACGTGTGGGTGAGCAGGCTGGCGCGCACGTCGGCCAGCGCGGTGGGCGCCATCGACAGGGTCGACGCGCCGAGACCGACGAGCACGACCGCCAGCAGCGGATCGGCTGCGGCCTCGCCGCAGATGCCGACGGGCTTGCCGGTGGCCTGCCCCGCGGCGCCGACCTCGCGGATGAGGCGCAGCACGGCGGGGTGCCAGGGGTCTTGGAAAGCTGCCACCGAGCCGAGCAGACGGTCGGCGGCGAGGGTGTACTGCGTGAGGTCGTTCGTGCCGATCGAGGCGAAGTCCGCAACGGCGAGTGCCTTGTCGGCCATGAGGGCGATCGAGGGGACCTCGACCATGATCCCGGCCATCTTGAGGTCGTAGTCACGGGCGAGCTCGGTGAAGTACCGTGCCTCCTCGACCGTGGACACCATCGGCGCCATCACCCACACGTCGGCCTCGGTCGCGGCATCCGCCTGCGCCAGCGCGGTCAACTGCTCGCGCAGGATGTCCTCGCTGGCGCGCAGGGCGCGCAGCCCGCGCAGGCCCAGAGCGGGATTGTCCTCGTGGGCGTCGTTGAGGAAGGCCAGCGGCTTGTCGGCACCGGCGTCGAGCACGCGCACGACCACCTTCTTGCCGGGGAAGTGCCGCAGCAGCTGCGTGTACGTCTCCCGCTGCTGCTCCACGGTGGGTGCGGAGCTGGAACTGAGGAAGAGGAACTCCGTGCGGAACAGCCCCACGCCCTCCGCTCCCAGCGCGACGGCCTCCTCTGCCCCCTCGGGCTTGCCGAGGTTGGCCAGCAGCGGCACGGGCGTGCCGTCGGCGAGGGCGCCGGGGGTGATGGGGGCGGATGCCGCGGACGCGCGGGCGTCGGCACGGTGCTGTGCACGGGCGAGATCCTCGGCGGAGGGCTCGCTGACCACCAGACCTGCCGCCGCATCGACGATGACCGTGTCGCCGTCGGCGAGGTTCGTGGCGCCGGCAGCGCCCACCACGGCCACGATCGCCTTCTCTCGGGCGAGGATCGCGGTGTGCGAGGTCGGTCCGCCATCGCTCGTCACCAGCGCCAGCACCTTGTCGAGGTCCAGCAGCGCGGTGTCGGCCGGGGCGAGGTCGCGGGCCACGAGCACGAACGGGTGGCCGGGGTCGGGCACGCCCGGAGCGGGAACGCCCTGCAGGTGGGCGATGACGCGCTGCGCGACGTCGTCGAGGTCGGCGGCGCGCTCGCCGAGGTAGCCGCCCATGGCCGTGAGCTGCTCGCGGAACGAGGCGAAGGCGTCGAACACGGCGTACTCGGCGGTCTTGCCCTGCGCGATGCGGGCGTCGACCTGCTGCAGCAGCGCCGGATCCTCCGCCATCATCGCCTGCGCCTCGAGCACGTCACGGGCGGCGCCGCCGGCGTGCGCGCCGCGCTCTTCGAGCTCGCGTGCGACGGCAGCCACCGAGGCGCGGGCGCGGTCGCGCTCCTCCTCGGCAGTGCGCTGGCTGGCCGCGTCCGACGGCGGGGGCAACGGCTCGGACATGCGGGCCACCGGGCCCTGCGCCACCCCCAGGCCGATTCCGACTCCGCGCAGCTCGGTCATCTTTTCTCCTTCGTCGTTCATCAGGCGTCGTGATCGGTGGCCAGCAGCTCAGCCAGCTCATCGAGGATGGCTTCGGCTCCGTCGCCGTCGGCCGTCAGGGTCACGTAGTCGCCGCGCTCCACCCCGAGCGCGATCACCCCGAGGATGCTGGCGGCGTTGGCGGCCGCGCCGGCATCCTTCGCGATGGTCACGGGGATTCCGGAGTCCTTCGCCGCCTGCGCGAACATCTTCGCGGGGCGGGCGTGCAGTCCGTTGTTCGAACCGACGCGCACGGTTCGTGTGAGTGCAGTCACAAGGTCTCCGTCTCTTTGAGGGCGTCTTGGACGAAAGCGAGCGTGCGGCTGCCGTCGTGGTCGCTGAAGATGTCGTCGGGGAGAAGCACCACGGCGGTACCGCGGGGCTCTGCCACCCGTCGGATGTCCTCGAGTGCGTACGTGAGGTGCGGGCCCACCAGCACGACGTCGGCCGAGTCGAGATCGATGGTAAGCGATTGCTCCGTACCCGCAAAGGCGGCGTAGGGCAGACCACGGTCGTGTGCGGCGTGGCGCACCCGTTGCGCGACGAACGTGCTCGACGCTCCCGCTGCGCACACCACGAGGATCCTCATCGACCTGCCTTCCTCCGGCCATTGTGGTGAATCCGCTGGGAGTGGACAACCAGGGTTGCTTCCGCAGGGGCGGAAGGTGGGGGCGTGGTTGACTGGGAGCCGGCGCCGTATTCGGGGAGATCCACGTGACCAGAGCAAGGCAGGACCGCCTCCTGGCACTGCTCACCCGAGACGGCGAATGGCGCACGGCGGCGACGCTCGCCGACTCCCTGGGGGTCACCCCGCGCAGCGTGCGCAGCTATGTCACTGCCGTCAACGCCCGGGTGCCGGGCGGCGGGGCGGTCGAATCCGGTCCGCTCGGGTACCGGGCAGGGCAGGAGGCGGGCACGGCGCTGCGGGCCGAGACAGACGCCGGCACCCCCCGCGACCGACTGCACGCCCTGGTGCGAACGCTGCTGGACGAGCATCAGGGCATCGATGTGTTCGAGACGGCGGATCGCCTGCACGTCAGCCCCGCGACGGTGGATGCCGATCTTGCGCGGGTGCGCGGACTGCTCGGGGGGACCGAGCTCACGCTCGAGCGCTCGGCGTCGCGTGCGCGGCTGCGCGGCACCGAGGCCGCCCAGCGGCGGCTGCTCAGCCGGCTCGCCCACGACGAGATGGATGCGGGCTCGTTCGACATCGAGGCGCTGCGCCGCACGCTCGGGACGGAATCCGTCGGCGCGCAGGCGTTCGGGCCGTTCAAGACCGAGCTCGTCGCCGGGCTCGGCGCGCTCGGCTACTTCGTCAACGAGCTCGGCATCGCCGACGTCGTCATGCACATCGCCATCGCCGCGGACAGGGTGGCGCGGGATCGGGCTCTGGAGGGCGCGGCATCCGACGACGACGAGGCGCGCGCCGAGATCGGCGCCCTCATCGACCGTCTGAGCTTCGCGCACCTGGGGGTGCAGCTCGGGGTGGGGGACGTCAGGCATCTGGCGAACCTGGTGCTCACCCGCGTCGTGGCCCCCGGCACCGCGCCCGACGATCGGGCCATGAAGCGGCTGGACCCCGATATCGAACGCGCCGTGCGGGAGGTGGTGATGGCGGCGGCGGCGGAGTTCCTCGTCGACATCGCCCACGAGGACTTCATCGTGCGCCTCGCCCTGCACGTGCAGAACCTGCAGCAGCGCGCGCGGGCGCAGGCGTGGTCGCGCAACCCGCTGACGCGCTCGCTCAAATCGACCTACCCGATGATCTTCGAAGTCGCCGTCTACATCGCCAGCCGCCTGGCCGACCGGCTCGACATCGCGCTGATGGACGACGAGATCGCCTACATCGCCATGCACGTCGGGGGGCGCCTGGAGCGCAGCCGCCGCGCCGACCAGATGCTCACGGCGACGATCGTCTGCCCCGGCTATTACGAGCTGCACGAGCTGCTGCGCTCGAGTGTCGACCGCTCGCTCGGGCAGGTGGTGGAGGTCGTCGGGGTGGAGACCCGCGTCGACCCCGACTGGGCGGGAATCCGCACCGACCTGGTGCTGACGACCATCGAGCCGCCGGCGCCGGGCGAGCGGATCGTGCGGATCCAGCCGTTCCTCACCGAGGCCGACGTGGAGCGTGTGCAGGCGGCGGCCGGCAGGGTGCGGCGGGGACGCCGCCTGGCCCGCCTGCGCGAGGAGCTGGAGCGGTACTTCTCGCCGACCGCCTTCGTGCGGGGGCTCGACGGCGAGGGCGGAGAAGAGGCGGTGATCCGTCGGCTCGGCGAGACGCTCGTGGCCGAGGGCATCATCGACGAGGGGTACGTGCAGCGCACGATCGAGCGGGAGGGTCTTTCGTCCACCGCGTTCACCGATGCGCTCGCCGTGCCGCACGCGATCGGAATGACCGCCACCCGCACCGCGATCGCGATCGGCATCGCCGAGCCGTCGATCGCGTGGGGTGAGGGCCGTGTGCAGGTCGTGGCGTTCACGGCGTTCTCCGAGGGCGACCGCGCCGCGTTCCAGACGGTGTTCGAGCAGTTCGTCGAGGTCTTCAGCGAGCGCGACAGCGTGCAGCGGATCGTGCGCCGCGGGACCGACTTCGCGTCGTTCCTGGATGAGCTGGTCGCCGTCATCGACGGCTGACGTCGGCGGCCGCGCGGGGTTCGGTCGCCGCGGTCGCCGCGGTCGCCGCGGTCGCGGCCTCGCCGCCTCGCCGGGGTATGGGTCGCGTGTCGGTTCCCGAGCCGGGTGTTGCGGGGTTTGGGTCGCGTGTCGGTTCCCGAGCCGGGTGTTGCGGGGTTTGGGTCGCGTGTCGGTTCCCGAGCCGGGTGTTTCGGGGGTTTGGGTCGCGTGTCGGTTCCCGAGCCGGGTGTTGTGGGCCTTTGGGTCGCATATCGGTTCCCGAACCCGGGTGATCGGGTCAGCGCGGTGGGTGGATGCCGAAGGCACCGAGCCGTTCACCGAGCGCCGCCGCGGTGGCCACGTGCGGCCAACCCCACCTCGCGAGTCGGCGTTGGGTGGTGCCGCGGATCCAGTCCTCTCGCTGCTTCTCCGCGTCGAACACGTCCGCGCGCGAGCGCCCGTCCAGCATCCCGCCGTCCTGATACTTGATGGTCCCGTCGAACTCCCCGAACGCGTCGGCGTCGTCGAGAGCGAAGTCGACGAAGTAGCTGCCCGAAGGTGAGGGCACGGCAGCCTGCAACCGGATCCGCCGGAAACCGAGCTCCACCAGCCGGATGCGACTGATCGTCTCACCGGGCAGATGCGCCCTTCCGTCGGCGAAATCCAGAACCCGCTCGGCGCGACGGATGCCGTGGGCTCTCGTCCGCGCGATCCCACGGACGCACTCACGGAACTCACCTGCACCGGAGAGGTCGTAGGCGCCGTCGCGCGGCGCGAACAGCGTGTGAAGCGCCGCGTCGGCCGACGTGGCCGCCTGCTCGAAGGACGCCGTCCGAGCCACATCGGCCACGGAGCGCGCCAGGTTCGTGCACAACAGGCCGGCGACCTCGACCACGTCGTGGTCGGGCTCGCCGCGGTGGCGCACCACGCCGTGGGCAGGCCCGGTGCGATCGGCATCCGCGATGACGTGCACCCGGTCGTGACTTGCGCGGTAGAGCGGCTGACCGAGCAGCGCGAGCGCCGTCTCGTACGCGAAGACCGGACGGCGGGCCGAGACGGCGGCCAGCGCGTGCGCACGGGCGACGATGCGCTGCTCCGGATAAGCCGACCGCCATCTGGCCGCATCGACGTAGATGCCTCGCCGCAGTCGCACCAGGCTCCCGCCCGCCGCCTCGGCAGCGACCCGGCGCGACGGCAGTCCGCGTGCGCGGAGATCGTCGAGGGTGAGCAGGGGGATGCCGTCGGTCATGGTCCGAGCGTCGTCCCCCCGGGCGCGCAAGTGCGACGGCGAAGTCCCGGATGGTGGACAGGTCGCGGCATCCCCGCCGTGTGGAGGAGGCGTCACCGCGCCCTTGGGTCGCGTGTGGGTTCCCGAACCGGGAAGGGTGGGGGTGACCGGGCCGGCGCCGTCAGCCGCGGCGCAGTCGCTCCTCGAGCCCGAGGCACACCGCCGGCCACTCGTGCGGGAGGATCGAGAACACCACGGTGTCGCGCAGCGTGCCGCCCGGACCAAGCCGGTGGTTGCGCAGCACGCCGTCCTGCTTCGCCCCGAGCCGCGCGATCGCCTGGCGCGACTGCCGGTTGTGCCAGTGGGTGCGGAACTCCACCGCGATCGCGGCGCACGCGTCGAAAGCGTGCCCGAGCAGCAGCAGCTTCGCCGCGGTGTTCACCGCTGTCCGCTGCGCCGACAGTGCGAGCCACGTGTAGCCGATCTCGACGTGACGGTTCGCCTGGTCGATGCCGCAGAACGTCGTCATCCCGACCGCGGTGCCCTCCCGCACGATCGCCCAGGCGTTCATCGTCCCGGCATCCTGCATCGCGCGACGTCGCGCGATCTCGTCGTCGATGCCGGCGGGCGTGGGGACGGAGGTGTACCACGTGTGCTCGAGCCCTGCGGATGCCGCCGCGAGGTCGGGCGCGTGCCGATCGTCCAGGGGCTCCAGGCGCACGTGGGCGTTCTCCAGGACGATGGGGTCAATCAGCAGCACGTTCCGAGCCTAGCGAGAGCGGCGGATCCGCTCCGGCGGGTCATCGCCCGTCGTGCATCGCCACGTCGGCGGCGGCGGCCGCAGCCACCGGGTCTTCGGCGCGGGATGCATCGCGCGCGGCCTGCACCGCCCGTCGCCCGACGGGAAGTCCCACCGCCGCAGCCACCACGACGAAGGTCAGGATGCCGGTGGCCACGAGCAGCACCTCGATGGCGACGACGTCGGCCAGCGGCCCCAGAACCGACATGCCCAGCGGCATCGCCACGGCCATGACGATGCCGACGAAGCCGAAGACGCGTCCCTGCCGCTCCGGCTCGACGGTCTCCTGCAGCAGGGTGAACGACGGCGTCGAGAAGAACGGAACGGCCAGGCCCACGAGGAACATGAACGCGAAGAAGACCCACACGTTGGGGGAGAGTCCCATCCCCACCGCCAGGAGGCCGAACACGAGCGCCGAGGTGACGATCATCCCGATGCGGCTGCGCTTGGCGAAGAACGAGGCGACGACGATGCCGCCGAGCATCATGCCCACGCTGAAGGCGATCTCGAGCACGGCGAGGTTCGTGATGTTCTGCTGCTCGCCGGCGTCGAAGGAGCGCACGAGCATGAGCGGGGTGAGGTTGGAGGGCGCCACCGTGAGCAGGAAGATGATCGCGAACAGCGCCAGCAGCCACCGGAGGAACGCGTGGTGAGCGACGTAGCGCACCCCCTCCACGAGGTCGGCGAAGTAGCCGGTCGGGGCGTCGGCGGCGCGGCGCACCGCGGCGACGGGCACGAAGGCCAGCAGCAGGATGCCGATGGCCGCGGTGACCACGTCGATGAAGAAGATCGGGATGAGCGAGGCCGCCGATCCACCCCACGCCGTCGCCGCCCACGCGAAGACGGCGCCGGCAGCGGCGGGCGCCAGCAGCGCCATCGCCGACTGGATCGACCCGTTGATCCCGTTGATGCGCATGAGGTTGCGCGCGGGGGTGATCTGCGGGATGAGCGCGGAGACCGCCGGGGTCTGGATGCCCGCGCCCGCCGAGCGGATCGCCAGGGTGAGGAAGATCAGCCACACCCCGTCGTACCCGGTCATCATGATGACGGCCAGCGCGAGCGTCGTCAGCGCGATCGCGGCATCGGCCGCCATGATGAGGTACTTGCGGTTGTGCCGGTCGGCCCAGACCCCGCCGAAGATCGACACGATGGCCTGCGGCAGGAAGCCGAACACCGCGGCGAGGGCCATGATGTCGCCGCGCTGGTAGGTCAGCGTGAGGTACCAGAAGACGGTGTACTGCACGAGCATGGAGCCGAACAGACTCACGGTCTGCCCGCCCAGGAACAGCACGACGTTGCGCAGCCAGTGGGCCGGATCCGCAGCCGCGTTCGCGGCCTCACCCCCAACAGCAGCCGCGTCCGTGCCCGCGGGCACCTCGACGGACGGCGCCTGCTGCGCCGACGCGCCATGGTCGTCATCGCCCCGCGGGGGCGCGTCGTCGTCGCGCATCTGCCGTCTCCCTGGTCGCCGCGTGCTCCTGCGGCACGGACATTAGCACGCACGACCGACACGCCCCGCGGGCGGCGGTGGGTCCGTCAGCCCCGGGCGAGCAGCTCGGTCGCGCCGGCCTCCAGTGTCTGCAGCCGGGACCGCGCGTCGGACGCGGACTCGCCCCGCACATCGAGGTAGACCTTGAGTTTGGGCTCGGTGCCGCTCGGACGCACGATGACCCGCGACCCGTCGGCCAGCCACAAGCGCAGCACGTCGCCCGGCGGCACGCCGTCGACGCCTGTCAGCAGGTCGTCGATGCGCGTCACCGCGACCCCGCCGACTTCGGCAGGCGGTGTGGCACGCAGAGCCGCCATGATGCGGCCGATCACCGAGAGGTCGTCGACGCGCAGGGACACCTGGCCGCTGTCGAAGTACCCGAACTCGGCCTGGAACTGTCGTAGCAGGTCACCGGCCTGGGCACCCTGCTCGCGCGCCTCGGCGATGAGCCCGAGCATCGCGACCGCAGCCGAGATGCCGTCCTTGTCGCGCACCGTCTCGGGGTTGACGAGGTAGCCCAGTGCCTCCTCGAACCCGTACACGATGCCGGGGGCGCGGGAGATCCACTTGAAGCCGGTGAGGGTCGCGTGAGAGGACAGGCCGTACCGCTCGGCCACGACGGCCAGCCCCGGCGACGACACCAGCGAGCAGGCCAGCGATGCCGTGCGGTCGGCCCCGCCCGCGGCGGCGCGCCGCGCGGCACGCCATCCCAGCAGCAGGCCGATCTCGTTGCCGGTGAGCCGTCGCCAGCCCTCCGGGTCCTCGGGATCGGGGATCGCGACGGCCAGGCGGTCGGCGTCGGGATCGTTGGCGATGACGAACTCCGCCCCCGCCTCCCGTGCCGCCTGGAAGGCCAGATCCATCGCGCCGGGCTCCTCGGGGTTGGGGAACGCGACCGTCGGGAACGTGCCGTCCGGTTCGATCTGCTCGCTCACCGTCGTGGGAGCCGGGTAGCCCGCCCGCTGGAGCACGCGCGAGAAGGTCTCCCACCCCACGCCGTGCATCGCCGTGTAGACCCACGTCATGCCGCCCGCTCCCGGAGGGGCGGGTGCGACTGCGGCCGTGGCGTCGATGTACGCGTCGACCACCGACTCATCGGCGATCGCGTAGTCGGTCGAGCGGGGGAGCGAGCCGATGTCGCCGGCATCCGCCACCCGCTGGATGTGCCGGGCGATGTCGGCGTCGGCCGGCGGCACGATCTGGGCGCCGTCGTCGTCCCCGCCGAGGTACACCTTGTATCCGTTGTCGTCGGGCGGGTTGTGGCTGGCGGTGACCATGACGCCGGCGGCCGCGCCGAGGTGGCGCACCGCGAAGGCGAGCACCGGGGTGGGCAGCATGCGCGGCAGCAGCACCGCGCGCAGCCCCGCACCTGCGAACAGCTCCGCACTGTCGCGGGCGAACACGTCGGAGTTGCGCCGCCCGTCGTAGCCGATCACGACGGTGGGAGTGGTGCCCGCCGCGGCACGCTCGGTGAGGTAGGCGGCGAGCCCCGCGGCTGCCTGGGCCACGAGCACCCGGTTCATGCGGTTGCTGCCGGCGCCCAGCCGGCCGCGCAGGCCGGCCGTGCCGAACGCGAGTCTGGTGCCGAAACGGTCGGCCAGATCGGCGGATGCCGCGGCATCGCCGGCATCCGCCCGCTCCAGCAGCTGCTCCAACTCGGTGCGGGTCACCGGGTCGGGGTCCTGCGCGAGCCAGGCGCGCGCGGCGTCGATCGGGCCGTTCACAGCGATCCGATCACGCGGGCCAGCAGCGACGAGATGACGGGCTCGGCCTCGCGGCCGGCCTCGAGCACCTCACCGTGGCTGAGGGGGGTCTCCTGGATGCCGGCGGCCATGTTCGTGATGAGGGAGAATCCGAGGATCTCCATGCCGGCCTGCCGCGCGGCGATGGCCTCGAGCGCCGTGGACATGCCGACGATGTCGCCGCCGATGATGCCCGCCATGCGCACCTCTGCGGGCGTCTCGTACTGGGGCCCGCGGAACTGGCAGTACACGCCCTCGTCGAGGGTCGGGTCGATGCCGCGGGCGAGCTCGCGCAGTCGCGGCGAGTACAGGTCGGTGAGGTCGACGAAGGTGGCGCCCTCCAGCGGCGAGGCGCCGGTGAGGTTGATGTGATCGCTGATGAGCACCGGCTGCCCCGGCTTCCACGAGCGTCGCAGGCCCCCCGCCCCGTTGGTGAGGACCATCGTCTTCGCCCCGGTCGCGGCGGCGGTGCGCACGCTGTGCACCACGCGACGCACGCCGTGTCCCTCATAGAAGTGGGTGCGTGCGCCGATGATGAGCACATTGCGGCCCGCCTCGGTGCGGACGCTGCGCAACGTTCCCACGTGGCCTTCCAGCGCGGGGCGGCTGAAGCCGGTGACGTCGGTCGCGGGGAAGACCGCGGTCGTCTCGCCGATCAGCTCGGCGGCCTTGCCCCACCCGCTGCCGAGGGTGAGGGCGATGTCGTGCCGTTCCACGCCCGTGATGCGGGCGATGTCGGCGGCGGCGTCGGCGGCCACGCCGAACGGGTCGGCGGCGGGGTCGTCAAGGGGATGGGAAGTCGTGTCGGACATGCCCCCACTCTAGAACTCGGAGGCGGGGCGGCCACTGCGGCAGGCGGGCCCGACGAGTGCTGGAAGAATAGGGGCATGTCGTTGAGCTTCGAGCGCACCCAGACCGTCGCCGTCCTCGGTGGCGGCCCCGGCGGCTATGAGGCGGCGCTGGCCGCCGCGCAGCTGGGGGCCGAGGTCACGCTCGTGGAGCGGGCGAGCGTGGGAGGCGCGGCGGTTCTCACCGACGTCGTCCCCTCCAAGAGCCTCATCGCCACGGCCGATGCCGCCGTCGCCATCTCCCAGGCCGGCGATCTGGGCGTGCAGCTGTTCGCCCGGGGCGGTGATGGCCGGCCGCTCAAGCCGGAGATCGCGATCAACCTCGCGGCCGTCAACAAGCGCCTGCTCGCGCTGGCGCGCCAGCAGTCCGACGAGATGCGCATCAGCCTCGCCGAGGCGGGGGTGCGCATCGTCTCCGGGTACGGGCGTCTCGAGGGTGATCGTGCCGTGGTGGTGTCCACGGGCCCCGGCGGCACCGACTTCGACCGCGTCGAGGCCGACACGCTCGTGGTGTCGGTGGGCTCCTCTCCGCGGGAGCTTCCCACCGCGCCGCCCGACGGGGAGCGCATCCTCACGTGGACCCAGCTCTACGACATGAAGGTGCTCCCGGAGCACCTCATCGTGGTGGGCTCCGGTGTCACCGGCGCGGAGTTCGCCGGCGCTTACATGAACCTCGGCGCCGAGGTCACCCTCGTCTCCAGCCGCGCCCACGTGCTGCCGGGCGAGGACCCGGATGCCGCGGCGGTGCTGGAGCGGGTCTTCACGCGGGGCGGGATGCACGTGCTCTCCAAGGCCCGCGCCCAGCAGGTCGAGCGCACCGCCGACGGCGTGCGGGTGACGCTCTCCGACGGGCGCACCGTCGAAGGCAGCCACTGTCTGATGGCCGTCGGCTCGGTCCCCAACACCGCCGGGATCGGGTTGGAGGAAGCAGGAGTGCAGCTGACCGAGTCCGGCCACATCCGGGTCAACCGCGTTGCGCGCACGTCCGTGCCCAACATCTACGCCGCCGGCGACTGCACCACCTTCGTGCCGCTCGCGTCGGTCGCCTCCATGCAGGGGCGCACCGCCGTCTTCCACGCGCTCGGCGACACCGTGATCCCGCTGGAGCGCCGGCGCATCACCGCGAACATCTTCACCGCCCCGGAGATCGCCACCGTCGGGTGGCAGCAGGCCGACATCGACGCGGGACTGGTCGACGCGGTCGTGCACAAGCTGCCGCTGGCGGCCAACCCGCGGGCGAAGATGATGGGCGTGCGCGACGGATTCGTCAAGCTCATCGCGCGCCAGGGCAGCGGCACCGTGCTCGGCGGCGTCATCGTCGCCCCGCGCGCCTCCGAGCTCATCTACCCGATCGCCATCGCGGTGGAGCGCCGCCTGAGCGTCGACCAGGTCTCGCGTGTCTTCGCGGTGTACCCCTCGCTCTCGGGCTCCATCACCGATGCCGCCCGCGCGATGCACATCGTCGACCGCACGCCCGAAGCGCGCGGCTGATCAGGCGCGCAGCCGAGCGCGCCGGCTGAGCTGCATCGCGGCATCCGGCGCCGGTTCCGGAGCGACTCCGGCCGGCGTGGGCCAGCCGGGTCAGATGATCGTCAGCAGCAGGTGACCGGCCGCCACCGTCGAGCCGGGTTCTGCGTCGATCGCCGAGACGACGCCGTCCTTGTGCGCCTGGATCGGCTGCTCCATCTTCATCGCCTCGAGCACGACCACCAGATCGCCCTTGACGACCTGCTGGCCGTCGGCGACGGCGACCTTGACGATGGTGGCCTGCATGGGCGATGTCACCGCGTCACCGGAGGCACCCGCGACGACCGTCGGGGCGTGGGTGCGCCGTGACGGCGGCACGGCGGCGGGCCGGCCCACCTTCGTCGGCACGGCGATGCGATCGGGAAGGCTCACCTCCAGCCGCTTGCCGGCGACCTCCACGACGACGGTGTGACGGTCCTCTCCGGCGCCGGTCGCATCCGCTTCGCCGTCCCACGGCGGGATGTCGTTGTCGAACTCCGTCTCGATCCACCGGGTGAACACGCCGAACCGGCCGTCCGCCGCGGTGAAGGCCGGGTCGCGCACCACCTTGCGGTGGAAGGGGAGCACGGTGGGCATGCCGGCGACCTCGAACTCGTCCAGCGCGCGGCGGGCGCGCTCCAGCGCCTCCGCCCGGTCGCGGCCGGTCACGATGATCTTCCCCAGCAGCGAGTCGAACGCGCCCGAGACCACGTCACCGGCGGTGACGCCGGAATCGAGACGGATGCCGGGGCCGCCGAACGTCTTGAACACGTGGATGCGACCGGGCTGGGGGAGGAAGCCGCGCCCGGGGTCCTCCCCGTTGATGCGGAACTCGATGGAGTGGCCCGTCGGCTCGGGGTCGACCCCGTCGAGCAGGCCGCCCTCGGCGATGCGGAACTGCTCGCGCACCAGGTCGATGCCGGTGACCTCCTCGGAGACCGGGTGCTCGACCTGCAGCCGTGTGTTGACCTCGAGGAACGAGATGGTGCCGTCGGCGCCGATGAGGAACTCGCACGTTCCCGCGCCGACGTAGCCGACCTCGGCGAGGATCGCCTTCGACGCCGAGTAGAGCACCTCGTTCTGCTCCGGGGTGAGGAAGGGGGCCGGCGCCTCCTCGACGAGCTTCTGGTGGCGCCGCTGCAGCGAGCAGTCGCGGGTGGAGACGACCACCACGGTGCCTGCGGAGTCGGCCAGGCACTGCGTTTCCACGTGACGCGGGCGATCGAGGTACTTCTCCACGAAGCACTCGCCGCGGCCGAAGGCCGTGATGGCCTCTCGCGTGGCGGAGGCGAACTGCTCGGCGATCTCGTCGAACTCCCGTGCGACCTTCAGGCCGCGGCCGCCGCCGCCGTAGGCGGCCTTGATGGCGATGGGCAGCCCGTGCTCACGGGCGAAGGCGGTCACTTCGTCGGCGCTGGAGACCGGACCGGGGGTGCCGGGAGCCAGCGGTGCGCCCACCCGTTCGGCGACGTGGCGCGCGGTGACCTTGTCGCCCAGCGCCTCGATGGCCTCCGGCGACGGTCCGATCCAGACGAGGCCCGCCGCGATGACGGCGCGGGCGAACTCGGCGTTCTCGGCGAGGAAGCCGTAGCCGGGGTGCACGGCATCCGCTCCCGATCGCCGCGCCACCGAGAGGATCTTCTCGATCGACAGGTAGGTGTCGGCGCTCGTGGCGCCGTCCAGGGAGTATGCCTCGTCGGCGAGGCGGGCGTGCATGGCGTCGCGATCCTGCTCGGCGTAGACCGCGACGGAGGCCTTGCCGCAGTCGCGAGCGGCACGGATGATGCGGACGGCGATCTCGCCGCGGTTCGCGATGAGCACCTTGGCGATAGCAGGCATGGATGTCAGCCTAGCGAGGCTGGAGGGGTGTTCTTTGGATCCGTCGCACAAGAAAATTCCGAAAACGTCTGTGGAGATCCATCAAGCCCAGAGGGTGTGCCACGGCACGCCGAGTTCGCGGGCGAGGCGGCGCACGGTCGGGAGGGACATGCCCACCACCGTCGAGGGGTCGCCGTCGATCGCGTCGATGAAGGGTGCTCCGAGACTGTCGATGGTGAAGGCCCCGGCCACGTGCAGCGGTTCGCCGGTGGCGACGTACGCCTCGATCTCGGCGTCGTCGATGTCGGCGGCGAAGGTGACGGATGCCGCGGCGACAGCGTTCGCCTGCGCGGCGGGCCGCCCGCCGCCGACGCGCACGACGCTGTGGCCGGAGTGCAGGATGCCGGTGCGCCCTCGCATGCCCCGCCAGCGCGCGATCGCGGCCTCGGCCGTGTAGGGCTTGCCGAGGATCTCTCCGTCGAGCTCGAACATCGAGTCGCCGCCGATGACGAGGCCGTCGAAGCCGCTCGCCGCGACCCGCGCGGCGACGTCGTCGGCTTTGCGCCGGGCCAGCAGCAGCACGTGCTCATCCGCGGGGAGCGTCCGGGCCTCGGACCGCTCGACTTCGGCGATGACGGCCTCCTCGTCCACCTCCGGGGCGACGATCAGCGGTTCGACACCTGCCTGGCGCAGCAGCATCAGACGGGCGGGGGAGGTGGATGCCAGGCACACGCGCATCGTCCCAGCGTAGGGTGCCCCTCAGCCCGGTGTGCGAGCATCGAAGGATGGCCGTTTCCCCGGGCGCACAAGACGCCCTCATCGATCTCGACATCACCGACGTGGCGCACGGCGGGGTGTTCGTCGGTCGCCACGAGGGCCGGGTCGTGTTCGTCCCGGACACCCTTCCGGGTGAGCGGGTGCGCGTGCGGCTCACCGACGTCGGCAAGGCCTCGTACTGGCGAGGCGAGGTGCTGGAGGTCCTCGAGGCCTCACCCCACCGCAGGCCGCACGTCTGGCGGCAGGCCGACGTGGACGTGGATCCCTCCGAGCGGCCCGGCGGCGCGGACTTCGGGCACATCGAGCTCGCCCACCAGCGCGAGCTGAAGCAGCGCGTGCTGACCGACGCCCTCCAGCGCATGGGCGGGCTCTCCCTGCCCGTGACCGTGGCCGCCGTCGACGACGGCGACGGCACCGGCTGGCGCACGCGGGTGAGCCTGCACGTCGATGCCGACGGGCGCGTCGGCCCCTACGCCGCACGCACCCACCACGTCGTGAGCGTCGACGACCACCCCCTGGCGGCCCCTGCCCTGGCGGAGGCCGCGCTGCGGCTGACCGCGTCCGAGCCGGGCCGCATCGATCTCGTCCTGCCCGCCGACGGCGTGGTGCGGGTGCTGCCGCGTCCCGAGCGGTCCCGCCCGGCCGGGCCGCGACGCCCGGGCCGCGGGGCGCGACGCCCTGCCCCCCGTCCCGCCGCGGCGCGCCGCGACCCGGCCCGTGAGGTCGTGCTCGAGCGGGCAGGCGGCCGCGACTTCCGGGTCGACGCCGGGGGCTTCTGGCAGGTGCACCGCGAGGCCGCCGACGCACTGGGCGGGCTCGTCGGGACGCACCTGCGCGCCGCGGCGCCCGACGGGCTCGACGCCGATGCGCTGCACCTGGACCTCTACGGCGGCGTGGGACTGTTCGCCGCCGTCATCGGCGACCTGGGCGGCCCGGCGACCCGCATGATCAGCGTGGAAGCCGATGAGCGGGCCACCGAGCACGCGGGAGAGAACCTCTCGTCGTGGGTGGGCGCCCGTGCCGAGACCGGTCGCGTCGACCGGTGGCTGCAGCGCTGGAGCAGCGACGCGTCGCCCCGTGACCGGGAGCGTCTCGCACGCGGCGTGGTGGTCCTCGACCCGCCGCGCTCCGGGGCGGGACGCGAGGTGGTCACCGCGCTGGCGTCCCTCGAACCCGAGACGGTCGTCTACGTCGCATGCGATCCCGTCGCCCTCGCCCGCGACATCGCGACCTTCCGGGACGCCGGCTACGAGGCATCGCGCATCGATGCGCTCGACATCTTCCCCCACTCCCACCATGTCGAGGCGGTCGCCACACTCAATCGCACGCGACCGCGGCGCTAGCATGGCCAGCATGATCCGCGTGGCACTCATCGACGACCACGAGTCGGTGCGCCTCGGGCTGGAGGCCGCCTCGCATCGCTCCGGCACGCAGCACGTCGTCTTCTCCGGCAGCACCGTGACCGAATACCTCGACTGGCGCCGGTACAGCAGGCAGGCGCCGGCGGACGTCGTCGTGCTCGACCTGACCCTGGGCGACGGCGCCACCGTGACCGAGAACGTCTCCCGCCTGGTCGCCGACGGCTCCAGCATCATCATCCACAGCGTCGCCGACCGACCCGCGACCGTGCGCGAGGCACTCGCCGCCGGCGCCGTCGGGGTCATCAGCAAGGCCAGCCCCATCGACGAGGTCATCGAAGCCGTGCAGACGGTCGCAGACGGTCACCACCTCGACAACGTCGAGTGGGCCAGTGCCGTCGAGGGCGACCGTGCCTTCGCCGACGCGCAGCTGTCCGCGCGCGAGCGCGACGTGCTGCGCCTGTACGCTGCGGGCCTGCCGCTGAAGGTCGTCGCCGACCGGCTGGGGGTGGCGTACTCCACCGCGAAGGAGAACATCACGCGCGTGCGATACAAGTACGTCGAGGTCGGCCGCCCGGCGCCGACCAAGGTCGATCTCGCGCGCCGCGCGATGGAGGACGGGCTCCTCACCCAGCCCAACGAGATCCCCGGTGTCCGCTGAGGCCACGCGCCGTGTGCTCGCACAGGCGCACGGAACGTTCCCTCACGCCGCCGACACCGTGGCCGGCATGGCCACGTTCACCCGCGCCCGGGTGGAGCGGTTCACCTCGCTGACCGTCGGCGCGGGATGCATCGCCCTCGGCATCCAGGCGCTGGTGACCGCGCTGTCCGCCACGCAGGAGCAGTCGGACTGGCGCACGGCGCTCATGATCGTGGTGTTCGTGCCGTTGCTGGCGATGATCGTCGGATGCCTGATCGGTCGCGGCGTGCGCCTGACCACCGGCGTCTTCGCGGTGGCCTACCCGCTCGCGCTGCTGGCCTGGCCGCTGGCGGCGACATCGATGCCGACCTCCCCGGAGGGCGGGCCGTGGATCTGGCTTCTCCTGAACGTCGCCACGGTCGCCGCGATCCTCGCCTTCCCGCCGCCGCTGCAGGTGGTGTGGGCGGTGCTGGTGCCGGTGGAGTACGGCGTCGTGCGGCTGACGCAGGTGGGCTTCGCGGCGGACTTCGTCGCGCCGGTGCTGCTGGACGTCGTCTACGCGATCATCCTCGCCACCGTGCTGCTGACCCTGGACCGCGTGTACCGTGCCGTGGCGACCGGCGTCGACCGGGCTCGTGGCGAGGCGGTGGCCTCCTACGCCGCGGCGGCCGCCGCCGATGCCGCGGAGCGCGAGCGGGTGGCCGTGGCCGCGCTCATGCACGACAGCGTGCTGGCGGCGCTCATCGCCGCGGAACGCGCCGACACCCCGCGCAAGCAGGCACTGGCCGTGGCCATGGCGCAGGAGGCGCTCACGCGGCTGGCCAACGCCGAGCAAGACGTCGGTGAAGGGCCGGATGTGCCGCTGCCGGCGGCCGAGCTGATCGACCGCCTGGAGGCGGCCGGCCGGGAAGTCGGGCTGGACCTGCAGGTGGAGCGTCGGCTGACGGACCCGTGCCTGACGGTGCCCGGTCGGGTGGCGCGTGCGCTCGTGCTGGCGGCGACCCAGGCCGTCGCCAATGCCGTGGAGCACGCTGCGGGGGCCGGGCTGGCCGTCACCGTGGCCGACGGGGAGACGCCGGGTCGCGTGCGGATCGTCGTGCGCGACGATGGCAGCGGCTTCGACCTCGGCACCGTCCCCGACGACCGGCTCGGCATCCGCGCGTCCATCTATGCCCGGGTTGCGGCGGTGGGGGGAGTCGCCAAGGTCGAGTCCGCCGCCACCGGTACCTGCGTCACGCTGGAATGGGGTCCGTCGACATGAGACTGCAGCCTCGGACGGTGCTGTCCGCGCTCGGGGTGGCCTTCACCACCTATCTCGGTCTCGGCTGGCCATGGTGGGACGGCGACGCCGCGAACGGCTGGGTGGTGGCGGCGGCGGTGGCGCTCTACCTCGCCACGTCGTGGCTGTGCATCTTCTGGGAGCCGAGCGTGTTCGCGCGGCGAACCCATGCTCCGTCGGGGGAGGACACCGGCATGACGACCGGCGTCAGCGGCCCCACCCGCCTCCCGACCTGGGTGGGGGTGCTCGCGCTCGTGTCGACGGTGGTCGTCCCCGCTCTCATCTGGACGGGCGTCGCCCCCGACGCACGGGATCAGTTGCACGCCACGTGGACCATCGGGGCGATCGGCGCACTCATGGTCATCGTCGTCGTGCGTCGACGACCTTTCATCGGCTTCACCGGCATCCTCCTGCTCGCCGCGCAGAGCTTCGCGTGGATCGGGCCGCTGCCTGCGTTGTCGCTCGGACTGGTGGGGTCGGTGATGTGGACCGCCACCGCCCAGCTGCTGATGTGGTCGACTGACCGTGCCTCCCGTGAGAGCACGCAGCTCGGCGAACTGCAGCGCGCCGCATCCGAGTGGCTCGCCTCGCAGGCCGGACGCCAGCGCGAGCGGCGCGTGCAGGTGCAGCGGGCGCTGGCGGTGGCAGGTCCCGTCCTCACACGGACGATCGCCGCCGGCGGCGACCTCGACCCGCAGGAGCGTGAGCTGGCGAGGCTGGCCGAAGGGCGGCTGCGCGACGAGCTGCGCGGGCGGCGACTGCTCGACGACGACGTGCGCGGCGTGCTCGAGGCGGCGCGCCAGCGCGGGGCGAACGTCACGGTGCTCGACGAGGGCGGCCTGGACGGTCTCGGGGAGCGGGGACTCCGGGAGGTGCGGGCGCAGCTGGCGGACGTGCTGCGCAACGCCGGATCCGAGCGGATCTACATCCGCACCGCGCCGCACGAGACGGTGGCCGTCACGGTGGTCGGGCGCTCCCGTTCCGATGGCGAGGACACGGTGGACCTGTGGCGGGAGATCGAGCTGCCGGGCCGCGACTCTTGAGAGCGGGGCTGCCCGCCCCTCGCGGCGATGCCGTGCATCCGGCGGGAGGGGTCCGTCGCGCCGGACGAACGGCGCGGGAAGAGAGAAGGCGAGGGGCGGCGAAGCCGCCCGCCCCTCGCCGTGCGGAGCGGTTACCCGAAAACCTCTCCGCGGGTGGGCCGGATCTCGGATTCGAAGATTCGAAGCGAGTCGACCGACGCAGAATTGCGTTCAGCTCCTTCAGTATGCGAGACCGTGCAAGCGGATGTCTGTAGGTACTTTGGGGGACACCGCCGGTGCGGGGTCAGCCGACTCCGCCGCGCCAGCCCGCAGCCCGGTGCAGCGGGCGGCGCAGGCCGCGCGCGGCCAGCTCCCACCCGGGACGCACCGGCGGATCGTCGACGACCGCTGCGGCCGCCTCGCGGTGGTACGCCTCGGTGACCACGGCGACCACGGCAGCGAGATCCTCTTCGGTCGGGCTGCCGCGGCGCACGTCGACGCGGATGCGGGCATCGCCGGGGGTCTGGGCGGTCACAGCGGAATGTTCCCGTGCTTCTTCGGCGGCAGGCTCGCGCGCTTGCCGCGCAGCGACCGCAGCGCCTTCGCCACCGCCACGCGGGTCTGGGCCGGCTCGATGATGCCGTCCAGCTCCCCGCGCTCGGCGGCGAGGAACGGGGATGCCACGTTGTACGTGTACTCGGATGCCAGACGCGCGCGCACGGCGGCGACGTCCTCGCCGGCATCCTGGGCGCGGCGGATCTCGCCCCGGTAGAGGATGTTCACCGCGCCCTGACCGCCCATCACGGCGATCTCGGCCGTCGGCCAGGCGAGGTTCACGTCGGCGCCCAGCTGCTTGGAGCCCATGACGATGTACGCGCCGCCGTAGGCCTTGCGCAGGATCACGGTCACCAGCGGCACCGTGGCCTCGGCGTAGGCGTACAGCAGCTTCGCACCGCGGCGGATGACGCCCGTCCACTCCTGGTCGGTGCCGGGAAGGTAGCCCGGGACGTCCACGAGGGTGACGATCGGCACCGAGAACGCATCGCAGAAGCGCACGAAGCGGCTCGCCTTCTCGCCGGCTTCGATGTTGAGGGTGCCCGCCATCTGAGAGGGCTGGTTGGCGATGATGCCGACGGTGCGGCCCTCGACCCGCCCGAACCCGATGACGATGTTGGGGGCGAACAGCGGCTGCACCTCGAGGAAATCGCCGGAGTCGACGAGGTGGGCGATGACCTGATGGATGTCGTACGGCTGGTTCGCCGAGTCCGGGATGATCGTGTTCAGGAAGCGGTCGGAGTCCGTCGTCTCCCACTCGAACTCGTTCTCGTACACCGGCAGCTCGGCCATGTTGTTGTCGGGCAGGAACCCGATCAGCGTGCGGGCGTAGTCGAGGGCGTCGTCCTCGTCTTCTGCGAGGTAGTGCGCCACGCCCGAGCGGGTGTTGTGGGTGTGCGCGCCGCCGAGCTCCTCCATGCCGACGTCCTCGCCGGTGACGGTCTTGATGACGTCCGGGCCGGTGACGAACATCTGGCTGGTCTTGTCGACCATGATCACGAAGTCGGTCAGCGCAGGGGAGTAGACCGCGCCACCGGCCGCCGGGCCCATGATGATCGAGATCTGAGGGATGACGCCGGAGGCGGCGGTGTTCAGACGGAAGATCTCCCCGTACTTGCCGAGGGCCACCACGCCCTCCTGGATGCGGGCCCCGCCGGAGTCCAGCATGCCGATGATCGGCATCCCGCCCCGCAGAGCCAGCTGCATCACCTTGATGATCTTCTCGCCGGCGACCTCGCCGAGTGACCCGCCGAAGGTGGAGAAGTCCTGCGCGTACACCGCGACGGTGCGGCCATGGATCGTGCCCGTACCCGTGACGACCGAGTCGCCGTAGGGGCGGGAGCGATCCATGCCGAACGCGGTGGTGCGGTGGCGGACGTACTCGTCGATCTCGACGAACGATCCGGGATCCACCAGCAGTTCGATGCGCTCGCGGGCGGTGAGCTTGCCTTTGGCATGCTGCTTCTCGCGCGCGGTGGCCTCGGCGTCGAGGACCGCCTCTTGATAGCGGTTGCGCAGATCGGCGATCTTGCCGGCGGTCGTGGAGAGGTCGGGCTGGTCCGTCACCGTTCCACCCTAGCGACCGCGCACCCGCGGGAGTTGGAGGGTGGGCACAACAGGTCAGCGGATCCGCTGTGGGTGACAGTGGTCGGCGTAGGGTGTCGCCATGACGCTCCCCACCGAAGGCTTCCCGCTGGCTGCAGCCGTCTCACCTCGACTGCAGGTCGTCGCCACCACCGACTCCACCAACGCCGATCTGCTGCGCGACGCGGCTGCCGACGTTCCCGGGCATCCGCATCTGTCGGTGCTGCTCACCGACGACCAGCGCGCCGGGCGGGGACGGCTCGACCGGTCGTGGACGACGCCGCCGGGAACCGCCCTGGCGGTGTCGGTGCTCGTGCGGGTGCCGGGCATCCCGGCCTCCGCGCGCGGGTGGATCCCGCTCTGCGCCGGGGCGGCGATGGTGCGGGCCCTGGCCGAGGTGATGAGCGGGCGGTCGCACGACGTGCGATTGAAGTGGCCCAACGACGTGCTGCTGGACGGCGGCAAGGTGTGCGGCATCCTCGCCGAGGTCGTCCCGGGTGACGCGGATGCCGTCGTCATCGGCGCCGGGGTCAACACCGCCATGCGCGAGGCGGACCTGCCGGTCCCCACCGCCACCTCGTTCGCGGCCGTGGGAGTCGACGTCGACCTCGACGATCTCCTCGCCCGCTACCTCACCGTGCTCGACGACCTGCTGCGTCGGCTCGCCGCGGCGGACGGCGACGCGACGGCATCCGGCGTCGCCGTCGACGTCGAGCAGCGCTGCGACACGATCGGTCGTGAGGTGGCGGTGAGCCTGCCCGACGGCGGCGTGCTGCGCGGTCAGGCGGTGCGGCTCGATCCGGCGGGACAGCTCGTCGTCGACGTCGCGGGGGTGGAGACGGCCGTCTCCGCGGGCGACGTCGTGCACGTGCGCTGAACCGCGGTCCGCGCGCCGCGGCGCCGACGTCGGCGGCGCCCGCCACAATGGGCGTGTGACCCAGCCGACCAGTTTCGCCGGGCGCCCCCTCACCCCGGCGCCCGGAGCGCCCACACCCGAACGCAAGGTCGCGCGTGTGCGCGGCCACGCCCGCCGCCTGGTCTGGCCGGCGCTCGTGCTCATCGCCGTGTCCGGAGCGGTCGGGTACTACTGGGACAACCTCCCGGCACCCTTCGAGACGTGGATGCTGCCCACCGCGGCTGCCGCGGTCGTGCTGCTGCTGGTCGTGATGCCGTTCTTCACCTGGCTGTCGCGCACGTACACGATCACCACCCGTCGGGTGATCGCCCGTTCCGGACTGCTGACCACCCATCGCAGCGAGCTGCCGCACGCCCGCGGGTACTCGATCCGTGAGCGGCGCGGCCCCCTGCAGCGGCTGTGGGGGTCGGGCACGCTGATCCTCTCCAACGGCGTGGACGCGCCGCTGGTGATGAAGAACATCCCCGCCGTCATGCTCGTGCACGAGGTGCTCGCCGATCAGGTGGAGGTCAGTCAGATCCTGGCCCACCGGGACTCGCACGCGATCCCCACCGTGGGCGACCCCGGGCCGCCGCCGCCGTTGCCCGGACGCTGAGGCGCGCAGCGGCCTCCAGGCGCGCGGCGTCACAGCCCGCGCGCGATGCGGGAAGATGAAAGAGTCGGAAGGAGCGGCATGGCGCTGCGTGTCGGAGTCGTTGGCGGCGGGCAGCTGGCCCGGATGATGATCGCGCCGGCGGTGGAGCTCGGTGTCGAGCTGCGCGTGCTGGCCGAAGAGCCGGGCATGGCCGCCGCACTCGCGGCGACCGCCGTGGGGGACTACCGCGACGCCGACACGGTGCTCGCGTTCGCGCGCGACGTCGATGTGGTCACGTTCGACCATGAGCACGTGCCGCAGGACGTGCTGCGCGCGCTCGTCGACGCCGGGGTCGCCGTGCACCCGGGCCCCGATGCCCTCCGTTTCGCGCAGGACAAGCTGCTCATGCGTGCGCGCCTGGACGAGCTCGGGATGCCGCAGCCCGACTGGGCCGCCGTCGCCGATGCGACCGGGCTTCAGGCGTTCCTGGACGCCCACGGCGGGCGCGCCGTGGTCAAGACGCCCCGCGGCGGATACGACGGGAAGGGCGTGCGGGTCGTCTCGTCCGCGGCCGAGGCGGAGGACTGGTTCACGGCGCTCGCCGAGGACGCCCGCGGCGGCGAGCTGCTGGTGGAGGAGCTCGTCGACTTCACCCGCGAGCTCGCGCAGCAGGTGGCCCGCCGCCCCTCGGGCGATCTGAGGTCGTACCCGGTGGTCGAGACCGTGCAGCGGGACGGCGTGTGCGCTGAGGTCATCGCCCCCGCCCCGCACGCCGCCGACAGGCTCGTCGAGGTGGCACGCGGTATCGGTGAGGCCATCGCCACGGGTCTCGGCGTCACCGGGATGCTCGCCGTCGAGCTCTTCGAGACCAGTGATCACCGTCTGCTGGTCAACGAACTGGCCATGCGGCCGCACAACAGCGGCCACTGGAGCCAGGACGGCGCCGTGACGGGACAGTTCGAGCAGCACCTGCGTGCGGTGCTCGATCTGCCGCTGGGCGATACCCGGCCGCGCGAGCCCTGGTCGGTGATGGTGAACATCCTGGGCGGTCCGGCGCAGGGTGGCCTCGAGGAGCGGTTCGCCGCTGCACTGGACGCGCACCCTGCCGCCAAGGTGCACACCTACGGCAAGGCCCCTCGGCCCGGACGCAAGGTCGGCCATGTGACGGTGGCCGGCGCGCACCTCGACGACGTCGTGTACGAGTCGCGCGCCGCCGCCGCGCACTTCCTCGAGTGAAGACCGCCCCCTCCGGGCGGGAGCGGGGGAGTGCGGACGCGCGCCGTTGCGGGCAACTTGCAGGCTTGCGCCCTAGCCTTGACGGGTGACCCGGCCGCTGCATTCCTCTGAAGAACCCCTCGTGGGCGTCGTGATGGGCTCAGACTCCGATTGGCGGGTCATGAGCGACGCATCGCAGGCGCTGTCGGATTTCGCCGTGCCCCACGAGGTCGAGGTCGTCTCCGCCCACCGCACTCCTGACAAGCTGCTCCGCTACGGACGCGAGGCCCGCGCCCGTGGTGTCAAGGTGATCATCGCCGGTGCCGGAGGCGCCGCCCACCTGCCCGGCATGCTCGCCTCGGTGACGTCGCTGCCGGTGATCGGTGTGCCGGTGCAGCTGGCCACGCTCGATGGACTCGACTCGCTGCTGAGTATCGTGCAGATGCCCGCGGGCATCCCGGTGGCGACGGTCTCCATCAACGGCGCGAAGAACGCCGGTCTCCTCGCCGTGCGCATGCTCGGTGTCGGCGATGACCGCCTCGCCGACCGGATCGAGGGGTATGCCCGCGACCTCGAGGCCCAGGTCGAGGAGAAGAACCGGCGGCTGAAGGACTCCCTGTGAGCGTTGCCAGTCCGCCGCGGACCGCCGGCTCCCGGACATCCGGCCGCCACTCATTGCTGCAGGAGCGCCCGATGCGGCATCCGGATGCCGGTTCCGCCGAGGTGATGACCCGACGGGCCTGGTGGCTGGTGGTGCTCAACTTCCTGCTGCCCGGCTCCGCCCAGGTGCTGGCCGGCAATCGACGTCTCGGCCGCGTCGGCGTCGCCGCCACGCTCACGATGTGGGTGCTGATCGTCGTGGCGGCGCTCGGCGCGCTGCTCTGGCGCGAGGCCGTGACGACGCTCGGCACCAACTGGTTCGTGCTCACGCTGGTGCAGGTCGTGCTGATCGCCTACGTCGTGCTGTGGGTCGTGCTCACCGTCGACACGCTGCGGCTGGCCCGTCTGGTCCGCACGCGACCGCGCGCCCGCGTCGGCATCGCCGCACTGGCGGTGGCGCTGCTCGTGCTCGCCGGCGGCACGACCGCGTATGCGGCCTACTCGGTGGGCACGCTGCGGGGCGCGTTCGGCAGCATCTTCGGGCAGAGCGGCCCCAGCGTGCCGCCTTCGGACGGCTACTACAACATCCTGCTGCTGGGGGCGGACAGCGGCGACGGCCGCGACTCGATGCGGTTCGACAGCATCTCGGTGGTCTCGATCAACGCCGAGACCGGCGCTGTGACGATCACCGGCATCCCGCGGGACATCCAGAACCCGCCGTTCTCCGCCGGCCCCATGCAGGACCTGTATCCCGACGGCTTCGAGGGGCACGGGGATGCCACCTGCGGCTGGGGCGCCGGCATCAATCAGCTCATGAACGCGGTCGAGGTGTGCCGCGACGGCTCGGGCCTGTACCCCGACGCGGAGTCCGTGGGCTCGACCCCGGCGGTCGAAGCGACCAAGGATGCCGCGGAGGGGGTCCTCGGCATCGAGATCCCCTACTACGTGTTCGTCGACATGCACGGCTTCGCGGACATGATCGACGCTCTCGGCGGCGTCGACATCACCGTCGCCGAGCGACTGCCGAAGGGCGGCGGGCCGGCGTACGACGGCCAGCCCGTCGACGACTGGGCCATCGGCTGGATCGAGGCGGGCGAGCAGCACATGGACGGCGACACCGCCCAGTGGTACGCCCGCTCCCGCTACACCACCAACGACTGGGACCGCATGCAGCGTCAGCGTCAGCTGCAGCAGGCCATGCTCGCCCAGCTGGATCCGGCCACGGTGCTCACCCGGTTCAACGACATCGCGGCGGCCGGGCAGGACCTCATCGAGACGGACGTGCCGCAGTCGATGTTCCCGACCTTCGTCGAGCTGGCGCTCAAGGCCAAGGAGCAGCCCGTCGCGAGCCTGGAGCTGACGCCGATGGGCATCGGCATCGACCCCGACGACCCCGACTACGACCGGGTGCACGAGATCGTGCGGGACGCCCTGCACCCGCCGACGCCCGAGCCGGAGAGCTGAGCGATGACGACGACGCTGCGCGTGGTGCTCGACGCTCCCGCGGCCCCGGGTGATGCGCCGGCCGAGGCCGCGCGTCAGCTTGCGCGGGCGCTGGTGCGCACAGCGCCGCCGGCGTGCGAGGTGGCGGCGGTGGTGCCCGCCATCGCAGACGACGAGATCTCGCGCCTGCACATCGACGTGCCCGGGCTCGCCGACGTCGCTGCCGCTCCGCTGCCGCGGCGCGAACTGGCCGCATCATGGCAGCTCGGCGTCGCCGCCGGGGTCGCCGGCGGCATGATCCACTCGCCCACGTTCCTCGCCCCGCTGGTGCGGCACGACCGGGTCTACGCCCACGAGCAGACCGTCGTGACGCTGTGGGACCTCACCGCCTGGGAGGCTCCGGAGGAGCTCGGGCGCGCGGGCGTGATGTGGCAGAAGGCCATGCTCAAGCGGGCGGTCAAGCACGCCGACGCCGTGGTAGTTCCCAGCCATGCCCACGCCGATGCGCTGCGGCAGGTCGCACCGAAGCTGGGGGATCGCATCCGGGTGATCGCCGGGGCGGCGCCGGAGGGTTTCGCCGCGCCGACCGACGAAGTGGGGCGGCGGCGCTCGCTGGAGCTGCCGGGGGAGTATGTCGTCATCGACGGTGCGGGGCCGGGAGCGGAAATCGCGTTCGCCGGAGTGATGGCCTCCGGCGCGGACCTTCCTGTCGTCGTGATGAACGTGCCGGACGATCGTGCCGCGGCCATCCGGGAGGCGGGCGCGGCAGCGGGGCTCGATGAGTCGCGCCTGCGCGTGCCGGGACCGCTCACCGCGGCGGATCGCGCCGCGGTGCTGGCCGGGGCGACCGCGCTGGTTTCGCCCTCGACCGTGACGGGGTTTCCCTGGGCCGTCGTCGAGGCGCTCACCCTGAGCCTTCCCGTCGTGGTCGCCGACACCCCCGCGAACCGCGAGCTGGTCGTCGACGGGGGAGCGCTCGCGCAGCCGTCGGCCGACGCCATCGGTGAGGCCCTGTCGCAGCTGCTGGGCTCGGATGCCGCACGTTCCCGCGCCGCTGTCCTCGCCGGCGATCGCGGCCGTGCGTTCTCGTGGGCCGGCGCTGCGGAGCGCGTATGGCAGCTGCACGCCGACCTGTGACCCCATAGCAGGCCTCTCTGGGCGCGCCGTTGATATTATCTGGACACTTCCGTAACACTGGTCACATGCTGCGCCCCCACGCACGTCGGCTTCGCCTGCGCTCGAAAGCCGCGACCGCCGTCGCGTCCGTCCTCCTGATGGTCGCCGGGCTCGTGGTCGCCACGCCCGCGCAGGCCGTGCCCGGGGCAGGAGCCGCGCCCTCCGCTGCCACGCGCGCGGTGGAGACGGCCGCGGTCGTAGGGACGGGCCCCGCCGCCACAGGGATCGTCAAAGCCGCCGATCTCACGAAGTTCCAAGCGGGCAACATCGTCTCGGATGCCGTCTTCTACAACTCGGGATCGATGACCGAGGGGCAGATCCAGTCCTTCCTGAACTCGAAGGTCACGACATGCCGCTCGGGGCATGTTTGCTTGAAGGACAAGACGGACCGAACGCGCGCGATCGCCGCCGACCCGATGTGCAGCGCCTACACCGGCGGGGGAGTCGAGTCTGCCGCCCGCATCCTGTTCAAGGTGGCGCAGGCGTGCGGGATCAACCCGCAGGCGCTGATCGTGATGCTCCAGAAGGAGCAGGGCCTCGTCACCGACACCTGGCCGGTGGACTCGCAGTACAAGATCGCGATGGGTCAAGGGTGCCCCGACACGGCGGCCTGCGACTCGCGCTACTTCGGCTTCTTCAACCAGGTCTACGGCGCAGCGTGGCAGCTCAAGCGTTATGCGAACCCGCCCGGGACCAGCAATTACTTCACGTGGTACGCCCCCGGTAAGACGTGGAACGTGCGCTGGCATCCGAACGCGTCCTGCGGCTCGTCGCCTGTGTACATCACCAACCGGGCCACCGCCGCGCTCTACTACTACACGCCATATCAGCCGAATACGGCCGCGCTGCGCGCCGGTTACGGCGAGGGCGACGGCTGCTCCTCCTACGGCAACCGCAACTTCTACCAGTACTTCGAGGACTGGTTCGGGTCGACGCAGGGCGTCACCAGAGGCCTCGTGTCACGCTCGGGCCACATCTTCGTGGTTTCTGGAGGGCTGCGCTACGGGATCCCGCCCTCGCAGTTGGCGGAGTACACGCGCGTCTTCGGCAACCCGGTGCCGGTGAGTCAGCAGTATCTCGATCAGTGGGAGTTGAAGGGCGCGGCCGGGGCTGTCGTGCGCAATGCCAAGACTGGTCAGGTCGCCTACCTGCAAGGCGGCATGAGTCACTGGTTCGGGTCCTGCGCCCTCGTCGCCGCGTGGGGCGGCCACTGCAACACGGGCGCGGTCATCCTCGCGCCCGAGGACTATTCGCGCATCCGCGAAGGCGCCAAGATGACCTGGTTCGCGCGGCTGACCGCCGACGGCCCGATTTCGCTCATCGAGGGCAACCAGCTGGTTCCGATGTATGACGCAGCCGCCGCGACCGCTCACAACGGCGGTTCCGCGCCGTACGCCGCGGTGATGGGCTCGGCGACAGCCGCGCGGTACACCCTCGGACCCACCCGATTCACTGCGGGGCAGTTCATCCGCACGACGACCTCGACGCGTGTGTACCTTCCCACAACGGACGGCCGCCTGATCTATCTGCCGCATTGGGCTATCGCAGCCGAGCTCGGACTGCCGTCGAGCACCTACCGCACCGTCGACCCCGCAGTCCTCTCGCGCCACACCGAGGCCGGTTCCCTCGCCCCGACAGTGCGCTGCGGCGACGTGACGGCCTTCGCAGCCGGTGGCGTGCTCTATCCGACCACGAGCTCCGCGCTCAACGGATTCGCTCTCTCCGTGCTCGACGCGCCGACGTGCGGTGCGCTGACGGTGTCGTCCGAACCGACGCTCGACAGGGTGTTCGTGCAGGCGCCCCGCCATAGCGCGGTGTACCTCGCTGAGAACGGCGTGCTTCGCCACGTCACTTCGCCGTCGCTCCTGCGCTCCCTCGGCGGCGGAGCGATGCCCCGCATCCTGCCGCTGGCCGCCGCCGTTGTCGACAGGATGCCGAAGGGAGAGCCGATGCGGCCGGCACCGCCCGCTCCGACGCCGCCCCCAGCCCCCGCGCCCGCTCCGAGTGGCACGCCGGTTGGGCAGATGATCCGTTCGTCCGGGTCCAGCCAGACGTATCTCGCGACGGCGGATGGCCGGGCGATCTACCTGCCGTCCTGGGACATAGCGCACGAGTGGGGTTTTCCCGACCGCAAGGTCACCGTCGTCAGCGAAGGCATCCTGTCGAGACTGCGCGTCGACGGCCGCCTCGGCCTGTTCGCGACCTGCGGCGCCGACGCCGTCGTGGCTGCCGGCGGATCACACCATGCGATTGCCGCTGCAGCCGCCACGGGCTTCGACCCGACCCGGCTTGACGCTGCCACCTGCGCGATGCTGCCCCGATCGCAGCAGGCGGTGCTGTCCCGTGTCTTCGTCCAAGGTGTCGGCCAGTCCGCCGTCTACCTGGCAGATCAGGGCGTGTACCGACACGTCACCTCGCCGGCCGCCCTCGCCGCGCTCGGGGGCGGGGTGCGTCCACCCGTGCTGTCGGTGAGTCCGGGGACGATCGCGCGCCTCCCGATGGGGGGCCCCTGGCGCTGAGTTCAGCAATCACCAAGCGCGCTCATCTATGATGAGACGGGCCTTCCCGATGGCCGCTCATGCTTCTTCCGACAGAAGGTTCTAACTGCTGTGACGATCATCGACACCAGCGCATACGACGTTCCGGGTCGAGGGCGCGGCATCCTGGACGTGGTGCGCTGGCGTTACCTTCTGCGGCTGCTGGTCCGAAAAGGGACGGCGACGCGTTATCGCAACTCGGTCCTCGGCTGGACCTGGTCGTACGTAAAGCCCCTCTCGCAGTTCGTCGTCTACTACTTCGTGATGGGCATCGTCCTGAACCTTCACAGGGAGATCGAGAACTTCGCGATCTACCTGTTCGCCGGTGTCGTCATCCTCAACCTCTTCAACGAGGCGTTCGGAAACGCCACGAATTCGATCGTCGACAACGGGTCCCTCGTCAAGAAGATCTATCTCCCGCGCGAGTTGTTCCCTGTCGCTTCGATCATCGTCGCGTTCATCCACTTCCTGCCGCAGCTGGCCGTGCTGCTCGTGATCTGCCTGCTCGTCGGGTACACGCCGTCGCTGACGGCCGTCGTCGCGGTGATCGTGGGTGCCCTGCTGGTCATCATGTTCGCGCTCGGGCTGGGGCTCTTCTTCAGCGGTATCAACGTCCGTTACCGTGACGCGCAGAACGTCGTCGAGATCATCCGCATGTTCTCGACCTGGACGTCGCCGGTCCTTTACTCGTGGACGCTCGTCGCCGCAGCACTCCCGTCGTGGGGCTTTCATATCTACATGACGAACCCGCTGACGGTGGCTGCTGAGCTGTTCCACTACGGTTTCTGGTCGCGCACCGTCGAGCAGAGCCACGGGCTGCCGCCCCACTTCGCGGTATACACCCTTGCGGCTGCGCTGATCTGCGTTGTGATGCTTGTCGTCGGCCAGATCACGTTCCGCCGTTTCGAACGATCCTTCGCTCAGGACCTCTGATGACCAACACGCCCCTATTGGCTGAGACCTCGACGCCACCGTCGATCATCGTCGACGATGTGTCGAAGCGCTTCCTCAAGCGCAATTCGCACTCCTTCAAGGAAGCGTTCATCGGGTGGGTGAAGGGCAAGCGCGTGCGCGCCGACTCGTTCACCGCGCTGGACGGCTTGAGCTTCCAGGTGGGCGAGGGCGAGGCGGTGGCGGTACTCGGGCTCAACGGCTCAGGCAAGTCGACCACTCTGAAGCTGGTATCCGGTGTGCTCGAACCGGATGCCGGGCGCGTTCTGACGCGCGGCCGCGTCGCCGGTCTCATCGAGGTGGGCGCCGGCTTCCATCCTGATCTGTCAGGGCGGGAGAACGTCTTTCTCAACGCGGCCATTCTGGGGATGGGGCGCAAGCAGATCGAGGAGCGCTTCGATGAGATCGTCGCGTTCTCCGAGATCGGTGATTTCATCGATCAGGAGGTCAAGCACTATTCGTCCGGCATGTTCATGCGCCTCGCCTTCTCCGTGGCCATCCACGTCGATCTCGACATCCTGCTGGTGGACGAGGTGCTCTCGGTGGGCGATGCACCGTTCCGAGCGAAATGCGCGGCGAAGATCAAGGAGCTCACTGCACGAGGCATCACCATGCTCGTCGTGAGTCATGACATGAACATGGTCAAGGAACTCTGCGACCGAGGCATCGTCATCGTCAAGGGCAAGAAAGTGTTCGACGGCCCTGTCGCAGAAGCCGTGGAGCGCCTGCGGACCTGACCGTCATGACATCTGCGCCCGGGCAGCGTCAGCGACGGAGGCCAAGGCGTCGGCCGACCCTGCCGACGGCCCTGCGGGCGATCCGCAGTGGGGAGCGCTCCACGATCTCCGCGCGGATGCCGTTTTCCACATCGACGAAGCGCTGGTCGATGAACTTCGTCAGGTACAGCGCCAGCCCCAATCCTTCGGTGCCGACGTAGGCGCGCAGCGCGTCGTCGCGCAGCAGCGCGTCGTACCGGGAGTGGTCGTTGCGCGCACCGATCACGCTGTTCGCGTCGGCCCCGGTGTCCCCTTCGCGCTGATGCCAGTACGCCCGTGGCTCTTCCCCGAGGTACTCCAGGGCGCCGCGCTGGAGCACCTTGAGGTTGAAGGCCCAGTCTCCGATCACGGGGAGGGAGTCGTCGTAGAGCCCCACCTCTTCGTGCAGGCGGCGACGGTAGACGAAGCCGATGGGGACGTACCGGTTGAACAGCAGGGCGTCGCTGAGCAGCACATCCTGCAGCTCCGGCTGGAAGATCTCCCGCCGAACAGCGGTGTAGTCGTCGCCGTTACGGCGCTCCCAGACGATCTCGATCCTGCCGACGACGCCGTCCCGCTCAGGATGGGCGTCCAGGTAGCGCACAGCATCGTCGAGGAAGTGAGGATGCCAGGAATCATCGTCGTCGTGGAGGACGAGCAGCGGAGCGCTCGTGGCCAGCACACCCGCGTTGGCGCTCTTCCAGCGCCCACGTGACTGCTCGGAGTGGATCATCCGCACACGGGCACGGTGCTCGGGGGCGAGGGCGTCGACGAGCGTCTCGACGGGACCGGGGTCGCCGCCGTCGTTGACGATGACGCACTCCCAATCGCCCATCGTCTGCGCGGTGATGCTGGTCAGCGCGCGCCGCAGGAAGTGGGGACGATCCTTGGTGCGGACGACGACCGCGACCTGGGGATCGGTGGTCACGGCCGGCCCATGCCGTGGTACTGCCAGCCGGCGGCGCGCCAGGCGGCGGGATCCAGGCAGTTGCGGCCGTCGACGATCACGCGTCCGGCGGCGAGGGAGGCGGCGTGCTCGGGGGAGAGCTCCCGCCGGTACTCGTCCCATTCGGTGACGACGATGACGGCGTCCGCGCCGCGGAGAGCCTCGTCGCGGTCGGCGACGTAGTTGAGCTGCGGGTGGGCGCGCCGGGCGTTGTCGATCGCCTCGGGATCCGTGATGGTGACGCGGGCACCCAGGCCGTGCAGGCGCACGGCGACATCGAGAGCGGGGGAGTCGCGGATGTCGTCGGAGTGGGGCTTGAATGCCGCGCCCAGCACCGTGACGTTCTTCTCGAAGACGGAGCCGCCCAGCGCCGAAGCCACGAGGTCCACGGCCCGGTCGCGGCGGCGCAGGTTGATCGCATCGATCTCGCGCAGGAACGCCACCGACTCTCCCCGGCCGAGTTCTTCGGCCCGCGCCGAGAAGGCACGGATGTCCTTCGGCAGGCAGCCGCCGCCGAAGCCGATCCCGGCACCGAGGAATCGGCGGCCGATGCGGACGTCGTGTCCGATCGCGTCGGCCAGGGTCGTGACGTCCGCGCCGGTCACCTCGGCGATCTCGGCCATCGCGTTGATGAAGCTGATCTTCGTGGCGAGGAACGCGTTGGCGGCGACCTTGACGAGTTCTGCCGTGGCGTAGTCGGTCACGATGAACGGGGTGCCCTTGGCCACCGACGGGTGGTAGACCTCGCGCAGTGCCTCGGCCGCGCGCTCCCCTTCGGGGCCGGCGGGTACGCCCGCGACGAGCCGGTCGGGGTCGATGGTGTCCAGCACCGCGAAGCCCTCGCGCAGGAACTCGGGGTTCCACACCAGCGTCGCCCCGGTGGGGTGCACCCGCTCCGCCAGAGCGGCGGCGGTGCCCACGGGCACCGTGGACTTGCCGGCGACGATGTCCCCCGCGCTGAGGTGCGGGATCAGCGCGTCGACAGCCGCGTTGACGTAGGTGAGGTCGGCGGCGTAGCCGTCCTTCTGCTGCGGGGTGCCCACGCCGATGAAGTGCACGGCCGCGCCGGCGGCCTCGGCGATGTCGGTGGTGAATCGCAGCCGCCCGGAGGCGAGGCCGTCGGTCAGGATCTCCTGCAGCCCGGGTTCGAAGAAGGGAGCCTCACCGCGCGAGAGCGCATCGATCTTGCGCGTGTCGACGTCGATGCCGACCACGTCGTGGCCGATCGAGGCCATCGCCGCCGCATGCACGGCGCCGAGGTAACCGCAGCCGATGACGGACAGCTTCATGAGGAACGCTCCTGCAGGTAGGTGGAAAGTGAGGCCTCGGCGGCGTCCGGGGTGAATCCGGTGGCCTCGATCTTCGCCGTCGCGAGCACACTGTTGCGGGGGCGCGGAGCCACCGGTCCGGTGGCGGATGCGAAGTAGTCCTCGGTGCTCACCGGGGTCACGCGCGCAGGATCATGGCCGGTCAGCTCGAACACCCGACGCGCCACTTCCGCCCACGACGTCGGGTCGCCCGTGCCCGTGAGGTTGTACACGCCGTACGCCGCACGCGTGTCGAGCAGGTGGCGGATGCCGCGCGCGATGTCCGTCGTGAACGTGAGGCGACCCACCTGGTCGCCCACGACCTTCGGGTCGATGCCGCGTTCTGCGAGGGAAGCCATGGTCCGTACGAAGTTGCCGCCCTCGCCGATGACCCAGCTGGTGCGCACGATGTAGTGGCGGGGGACCGTGGCCACCACGGCATCGCCCGCGGCCTTGGTCTGTCCGTAGACACCCAGCGGGGCCATCGGGTCGTCTTCGGTGTAGGGCCCGGGCTTCGTGCCGTCGAAGACGTAGTCGCTGGAGACGTGCACGAGCGTGATGCCGTTGGCGGCGGCCACACGGGCCAGCGCGCCCACACCGGTCACATTCGCCGCCCAGGCATCCGCCCGTCCCTCCGCCGTCTCGGCGAGGTCGACCGCGGTGTAGGCGGCGGCGTTGATGATCACGTCGAAGTCGCGCCAGTGGCGGGCCGTGTCGAGGCCGGGCGCGGTCAGGTCGAGCTCGGCCCGGTCGGCGTACTCGATGTGCGGGGCCTCGCCGAACTCGGCACGCAGCGCGCGACCGAGCTGACCGCCGGCGCCGAGCACGAGCACCTTCTTCGGCGGCACGGGGGTGACGTCGGCCAGCCGCGGGTGGGCGGCATCCTTCGCCGACAGCTCTGCCCGATCCAACGGGATCGGCCAGGCGATGGCGGCGGTCTCATCGGCCAGGTTGAGGAACGTGTAGTGCGCCTCGGGCGACCAGTGGTCGTTGACGAGGTACGTGTAGGCGGTGTCGGGTTCGAGGGTCTGGTACGAGTTCCCCACGCCGCGCGGCACGAAGATCGCCTTCGACGGATCGAGCTCGGCGGTGAAGACCGCGCCGAACGTCCGCCCCTCCCGGAGGTCCACCCAGGCGCCGAAGATCCGGCCGGTGGCCACCGACACCCATTTGTCCCAGGGCTCCGCGTGGATGCCGCGGGTCGTGCCGACGGCGTCGTTGAAGGAGATGTTGTTCTGCACCGGTCCGAAGTCGGGAAGCCCGGCCGCGGTCATCTTCTCCCGCTGCCAGTTCTCCTTGAACCAGCCCCGGCTGTCGCCGTGAACGGGGAGGTCCCAGATGACCAGCCCGGGGATCGGCGTCTCGGTGGGAGCGAGCGCCTTGCCGTACTCGGTCACTACTGGCCCTTCGCCGCGTAGAACGCCTCGACGCCGTCCTTGGCCGGTGCCCACCAGTCCTCGTGCTCGCGGTACCAGTCGATGGTCGAGGCGAGGCCGGCCTCGAAGTCCTCGAAGCGCGGCGTCCAGCCCAGCTCGGTGCGCAGCTTCGTGGAGTCGATGGCGTAGCGCAGGTCGTGCCCCGCCCGGTCGGTGACGTGGTCGTACGCGTCGGCAGGCTGCCCCATGAGGGTCAGGATGAGCTCGACGACGTCCTTGTTGTTCTTCTCACCGTCGGCGCCGATGAGGTAGGTCTCGCCGATGACCCCCTTGTCGAGGATGGTCAGCACGGCCGAGGAGTGATCGTCGGCGTGGATCCAGTCACGGACGTTCTCGCCCTTGCCGTAGAGCTTGGGGCGGATGCCGCGCAGGACATTGGTGATCTGGCGGGGGATGAACTTCTCGACGTGCTGGTACGGCCCGTAGTTGTTGGAGCAGTTGCTGATCGTCGCCTGCACGCCGAACGAGCGCACCCAGGCGCGCACCAGCAGGTCGCTTCCCGCCTTGGTCGACGAGTAGGGCGAGGAGGGGTTGTAGGGCGTGTTCTCGGTGAACCGCTCGGGGTCGTCCAGCTCCAGGTCGCCGTACACCTCGTCGGTGGAGATGTGGTGGAAGCGCACATCGTGCCTGCGCGCCGCCTCGAGCAGCGTGTACGTGCCCACGATGTTCGTGTCGAGGAACGGGCGAGGGTCGTGCAGCGAGTTGTCGTTGTGCGACTCGGCGGCGTAGTGCACGACGGCATCCGTCTCGGCGAAGAGCTCATCGACGATGGTCGCGTCGGCGATGTCGCCCTGCACGAAGCGCACGCGGTCCTCCGGAAGGCCCGCCAGCGAGGCGCGGTTCCCGGCGTACGTCAGCTTGTCCAGCACCGTGACGTGGTCGTCGGTGTGCTCCACGACGTGGTGCACGAAGTTGGAGCCGATGAAACCGGCTCCACCGGTCACGAGCAGTCTGCGCGGCATCTTCAGTGCCCTCTCTCCAGCAGTTCCAGCAGATACGAGCCGTATCCGGACTTCTTCAGCGCGGTGCCGCGCTGTTCGAGCTGCTCGTCGGTGAGGAAGCCCTGGCGCCATGCGACCTCTTCGGGCACGCCGATGCGCATGCCGGTGCGTCGCTCCATGGTGCGCACGTACTCGCCGGCGTCGAGCATCTGGTCGAACGTCCCGGTGTCCAGCCAGGCCGTGCCGCGCGGCAGCACCTCGACCTGCAGCTTGCCGGCCTCGAGGTAGGCCTTGTTGACGTCGGTGATCTCGTACTCGCCGCGGGCGGAGGGCTGCAGTTCGCGGGCGATCTGCACGACGTCGTTGTCGTAGAAGTACAAGCCGGGCACGGCGTAGTTCGACTTCGGGACGGCGGGCTTCTCCTCGAGGGAGACCGCGCGGCCGGCCTGGTCGAACTCCACGACGCCGTAAGCGGTGGGCTCGCCCACCCAGTAGGCGAACACCGCGCCGCCGTCGACGTCGTCGTAGCGCTTGAGCTGCGTGCCGAGGCCGGGTCCGTAGAGCAGGTTGTCGCCGAGCACGAGCGCGACCTTGTCGTCGCCGATGTGGTCGGCGCCGATGGTGAAGGCCTGCGCGAGCCCGTCGGGCGAGGGCTGCTGGGCGAAGGTGAGCCGGATGCCGAACTGCGACCCGTCGCCGAGGAGGCGCTCGAAGTGGGGCGCGTCGTGGGGCGTGGTGATCACCAGGATGTCGCGGATGCCCGCGAGCATCAGCGTCGACAGCGGGTAGTACACCATCGGCTTGTCGTACACCGGGATCAGCTGCTTGGAGACGCCGAGAGTGATCGGATGCAGACGCGTGCCGGAGCCCCCGGCGAGAATGATGCCCTTCACAACGATCTATCCTGCCATGCGTCGTGATCGGTCGCTGAGGGCAGCCCCTCCGGCGCGCTCAGGCGCCGTGCGCACGGTTCGAGAGCGCGGCGCGGAAGACACGGTCGATGCCCTCTGGGAACGTCGTCGACACGAGGGCATCGAGATCGTTCCAGACCTCGGACCTGACCCGGAGATCCGACGCCTGCCCTGTGGCGTCACCCTGCCCGAGGACCACCGCCCCACGTCGCCGGCGGACCCGGTTGATCTCGCCCAGGATCGCGCCGATCGACACCGCGCGCATGGTGCCCACGAGCTTCATGACCGTGGTTCCCGGGGCGACACCCCGCAGCCGGAGCATCGCTGCGTCCACGACACGGGCGGCGTCGTCCTCGTAGATGTAGTCCCGCAGCGTGTCGAGGGAGACGTAGACGTTCACCGGGCGCCCCGTGACATCGGCGTTCGCGAGCACGGAGATCAGGCCCTGAGCCTTCGCGGCGTTCTGTCCGGGGCCGTAGAGGTTGGTGATCCGCGCGATGAACGATCGCCAGGCCCCCTCGGCAGTGGCTTGGGTGAGGAGAGACTCCATGCGGAGCTTGGCCCGCCCGTAGTCCGACAGTGGCGCGGTCGGACTGCTCTCGCTGTACGGGGGTGAAGGCGTGCCGGCATAGGCGCCGCCCACGGAGGAGGCGAGGAAGAAGGTGACGCGTTCGAGAGCGCGCGCATCCACGCTGAGGAGCTCGTCGAGGAAGCGTGCGAAGACCGTCACCTCGGCGTTCAGCTGCGCTGCCGGTGTGGAGGTCACCCCCTTCCCGGCGCACCAGTAGATCTCGAGGTCGGACGCGCCCTCGGTCGCAATGCGGAGTTCGCCGAGGAGATCCGCCGTGGCGAGGTCCGGGTCGTGCCATCGGACGACGCAGTGCCGGGCGGGCTCGCGGCGCGCTCGGTCGAGGGCGCCGCCCAGCAGCCCGTGCCCGATGATCCACCTAGCGGCGGTCGGCATCTCGGGTTCCGGAGTCGGGTGGGGTGACGCGTCCGAATGGCCCGGCCTGCGGGTCGCGGACGATCAGATAGGCCGGCTTTCCCAGCGCGACGTTGACCGCGACTCCGAGGTACTCCGCGATGATGCCCAGGGAGACGAGGATCACACCGGTACCCACCGCGGTGAGGACCATCTGCGATGTCCAGCCCTCGGGGGCGCCGCCGCCGACCAGCAGCGACAGCACGAGGTAGATCGCGAAGCCGATGCCGCCGAGGAAGAACAGCAGACCGGTGATCGTGACCATGCGCAGGCCACGGGTGCCGGAGGTGAGGATCATGTGCCAGAAATGGCCGAGCAGTCGGCGGTACGAGTACCCCGACCGGCGGTCGCCTTCTTCGCGCAACAGCACGGGTGCGGTCGTGATGCGCCCCGCGACCCAGCCGAGCGCGACGTCCAGGTACACGCCCTGCCCCGCATAGGCGGCCACGCTGCGGCCGACTTCGCCCAGGATCAGGCGGTAGCTGTTGAAGTCAGTGGCCCTCCCGCCGCCGAAAACCACTTCGAGCACGCGTTTGGATACGCGTGAGGCGGTGTTCCGTACGAAGCCGTGCGGCGGGCGGTTGAGGGGGTCGGCGTATACGACGTCGGCGCGTTCGCGCAGCGCCGTGTCCAGGAGCGTGCCGATGAACGCGGGGTCCTGCTGGCCGTCCTCATCGATCGTGACGATCCAGTCTCCGCCCGAACTGGCGATGCCGGCGAGCGTCGCCGCGTGCTGTCCGTAGTTGCGGCTGAGCCAGACGGGCGTCACCCAGTCCCTCGCGTCGGCGAGCTCGCGGATGACCACGTCCGATGCATCCGGGCCCCGGTCGTGAGCGAGGACCACTTCACGGACCCGGGCGGAGTGGCCGTCAGGCGTGGTGAAGCCGTCGACGTACGGCTGCAGCTCCTCCAGGACGGCGTGCAACGTCCTCTCGCCTTGATAGACGGGCACGACGATGCTGATCCCATGGATGAACGGCTCCATTGCGGTCATCACATCCTCCTCTTGAGAACGGTGTACGAGAGTCTGCGCAGGTGCGCCATCGTGGTGGCGCGGATGTCGCCCTGGATGAGGTCGAGTCGGGAGACGATGTCGGGTCGTCGATCGCGGAACCACGCATGGAACGCGCGAGCCTGCCGAGCCTGGGACCGCGTGAGCGCCACGCTCCACTGCCCACTGGACAGCCGGAAGGTGGCACCGACCTGCGGGTCGGGGATGAAGCCTCCCGACTCCAACACCCGCGTGTAGGTCGCCTGATCGATGAGGTACGGGAAGGCATCGAACCACCCGCCGGCATCGACCAGCGCGCTGCGGCGCATCATCACCGAGGCCGGCTCGCCGAACACGTTCGACCCGGCGCGCAGCGCGCGCCGGGCAGCTTCCGTCCCTCTCAGCGGCTGGTCGATGCCGCGCAATCCCCACGCGCTCATCACGGTGCGCCCGCGCGCGTCGATGATGTCGCGTCGGCTCGCGGTGAGCACGGCATCCGAGGACTGCAGCAGCGCGACCTGTCGCGCCAGCACGCCGGGCCGGAGAACGTCATCGCCGCAGACGAGTTTGAGGTAGATGCCGTTGGCGGCTTGGGTGACGCGATTCCAGTTGCGTGCAGCGCCGCCCCCGGCGGGCGTGTCGATGATGCGGACGCGGCGGTCGTGCGCGAACTCGGCGGCGATGCGCCGGGTGCCGTCTGAGGACGCATGGTCGGCGATGACGAGTTCGAAGTCGACACCGTCCTGGGCGAGGATCGACTCGATGGTCTCGCGGATCGTCGCCGCGTTGTTGTACGCGGGGACGACGACGCTCAGTGCAGTGCTCGGGTTCACGCTGCCCCCTTGGGCCGGCGGAAGGAGAACCGGCTGTGGCCGAGGTAGCTGATCAGTGTCGTCACGACGACGATCAGCGCCTGCGCTGCGAGCGGCTCAAGGTGGGCGAGCTCCACGAGCAGCGGCAGCAGAACGGCGTTGACTCCGAGTGCCGCGAGATAGACCGTCTCGAACCGCGCGAGATCAACCCAGACATGTCCACGCACCCGGAAGACGAACCGGCGGTACAGGACGAATGCGCACAACACGCTGGCGACGTGTGCGAACAGCAGGGTCACCATGTAGCCCCAGAGATGCCCGATGATGAGATCGAAGAACGCGAACCATCCGAAGCCGACGAGGGTGTTGACGGCTCCGACGATCAGGAACGCGATGCGCCGGTCCTTCACCAGGCGCAGAAGGGGCCCGTCAGGCCCGCTCATCCCACCAGCCACGTTGACGGACTCGTCTGCGGGGGGCCTCGGCGGTTCGTCCTTCTCAACCACAGATCAGCCCACCCGTCCGATGATCAGCGCCTCGTCGTCGCGCGAAAGGCATCCGAGGCCATCCCACCTGATGTGGGGCGGACCAGCACCGAACTCGCGTGCGGCGATCATGGGGCGGGGAACCGATACAGCACGAGACGCGGACCGGACGCGCCGCCGTCCCACACCGCGATGAGCTGGGCGACGTCCTGGACGATGTCCACCGGCTCCCAGGGACTCGAGGGGAGATCGCGGACGGGCTCCCAGCTCTGCTCTGCGATGAGTTGAGATGCGATGGCCGTGTAGACGGCGGCGCCCTCGGTGCCTGGCATCTTCAGGTACCGGTCGGCCATGCCGGACGATGTCAGCACGTAGGCGCGAGCGTCGTCGGCCACCCGGGGTCTGAGGACGCCGTCCTCCACGAAGAGGTCGGTGGCGACGGTGCGGACGACGTCGGGGAGAAACGCGGTGTAGCCGTCGGAGATGACGTCTTCGGCCGTGATGCCGGCCGCGGCGAGGTCTCGAGCAGCCAGGGCGCGGGTGTCGGGGGCGAGCGCGGTGACGAGCGAGGTCACCGAGCTCAGCAGAAGACTCGCGGCGGACAGCGCGACGAGCGCGATGACCGCCGCCTTCGCAGGTCGGCGGGCGGGCGGGCGGACACCTCCCGCGAGGCGGTATGCGGCGACGACGCCGAAACCCGCCAGAAGCACGGGGGTGAGGTACATCGGCAGCGCCCACCGCGCCCAGTGCAGCGCCAGTGCACTGATCGCGATCCAGAACACCACGCCGACCAGCAGCGGAACCGCGCTCCACAATCGACGCCACGTGATGACGACGAGGCCGGCGGCGGCGAAGAGCGTGAGCAGCAAGCCTCCTTCGGTGAGGAAGCCCTGCGCGTAGTACGCGAGATTGCCCGCCCAGTCCAGTCCATCGGCGCCGAGGTGGCCCGTTGAGTTCTGCTGGAACAGTTCCCGGCGCACCTGGGCGATGTTGGTGAAGAGCGTCGGTGACAGCAGGAACACCATGAGGAGGAACAATCCCAGCGCCCCCAGGCCGCGCGTGAACACGAGCGCAGGACGCCGGCTGCGTGCGGCGCCGTAGACGACCGCGTAGCCCACGGCTACGGCCGCGATGATCGCGGGATACTTCGCCGTCACCCCCACCGCCACGCCGAAGGTCGCGAGCGTCAGGTCCGGCCACGACTGCGTCCGCGCGTACCGGATGGCGCCCAGTACGGCGATCATGACCGCGAGGGTGAGCGGGATGTCTGGGGTCGCATACCGGGAGTGCTCCACGAACGGCGGGAAGATCGCCACCCCGACAGCCATGACCAGGCCGACCGAGCGGGCGTACTCACGCCCGATGAGGTGCGCGACGGGGATCATCGCGGTGCCGAGGACCGCCGTGACCGTGCGTGCGAGCGCGTAGAAGGGGGCGGGATCCGCGGTGAACGCGACCTCGGGGGACGCGCCTGCGACCAGATGGCTCCACGCCTGGAACAGCAGGTAGCTCAACTGGATCTCGAGGTGGTCGGGCCGCATGAAGAAGGGCGGTTCGAACGAGTTGCGCTGCGCCATGTCGATCGCGCCTTCCACGACGACCCACTCGTCGGGATGCAGCGAGACCGGCAAACCCCAGGCGACGCCACCCAGCCGCAACGCGGCACCGCCGAGCAGCGCGGCCAGGAGGCCCCAGCCGATCCGGTCCCACCGCAGCGGCGTGCCGGGGGAGCGGCGCGGGCGCGGCCCCGGTCGCGTCATGGCATCGTCCGATCGGGCCGGCGGCTCCGGGAGGCCCGCATCGCCGCCCGTCGTCGCCGGGGACGCGATGTTCGGTGCGACAGCTGGCATGCTGTTCTCCCTACCCAGCCCCTCGGCGGTGCAGGGCATAGTAGCGCACGCCCCCGCTGGATGGCGGTCGGAGACCTCCCGCCGTGTCAGCACTCGTTCAGGCGGCGTGTCATTACGCTTGGGTTCCAGGACAGGGCACCGAACGCCCGTGGAGGGCCTTGTGGACTGGATACAACTGGCGCTGGCCGTGCCCGTCGCCGCGATCGTTCTCTGGCTGCCCGGCGCGATCCTCGGCTGGCTGGCCGGGCTGCGCGGCATGCTGCTGCTCGCGCTGGCACCCGGGTTCGGGGCGTCCACCGTCGCCGTGGCGGCGACGGCCGCACCGCTGGTGGGCTTGGCGTGGTCGCCCCTCGCGCTCGCCGCAGCCACCCTCGTCCTGGGGGCGGTCGTCGCGGGACTCCGCTTCGTGCTGGCGCGCGGCGGGCGTTTCGCGCTTCCGTCGCTGCGTCTGCCGTGGGTCGTCGGCATCGGCGTGCTCCTGGCCGCAGGGCTGCTGTCGTGGCGCGTAGGGCAGACGCTCGGCGACCCCGAGGCCATCTCCCAGACCTTCGACAACATCTTCCACCTGAATGCCGTGCGCTTCATCCTCGACACCGCTGACGCGTCGTCGATGTCGGTGGGGCTGCTGACCACTCCTGCCGGTCTGCAGTCGTTCTACCCGGCCGAGTGGCACGCCCTCGTGGCACTGGTCGTGCAGCTGACCGGGGCATCGATCCCGCTCGCGGTCAACGCCGTCACCATCGTGGTGGCGGCCCTCGTCTGGCCGATCGGCGCGATGCTGCTCGCACGAACGCTCTTCGGTGGCGGGACCGCGCTGATGGTCGCCACGGCGGTGGTCTCCACGGCCTTGCCGCAGTTCCCGCTGCTGCTCATGCAGTACGGCGTGCTCTACCCGCTCCAACTCGGCTTCGCCCTCCTCCCGGGCGCGCTCGCGGCACTCGCGCTCGCGCTGGGCATCGGCCCCTCGCGCACGAGGACTGTCCCCGCGGCATGGGGCGCGGTGCTGGTGGCCGGACTGCTCCCCGGACTCGCCGTGGCCCACCCGGGCGCTTTCGTGGCGTGGCTGGCCCTCGGCGCACCGCTGGTCGTGGTCGCGCTCGTGCGCGCGCTGCGCACGGGCACGAGCGTGCGGCGGGCGGCGCTGCTCGGTGCCTTCGCGGTTTATCTCGTTGCGGGCGTGGTGCTCGTGAAGCTCCTGCGCCCGCCGGCCGAGGCGCGCGGCTGGCCGCCCACCGATTCGCTCCCTGGCGCGCTGCTGGATGCTCTCACGCTCGGGGCGTACGGGTTCGTGCCCGCCTACCTGGTCGCGGCGCTCGCCCTCTTCGGTGTCGCGGTGTCGCTGCGCCGCCGCTCGGCCGGTGACATCGCCGCCGTCGGCATCTGGGCGATCGCGGTGCTGCTGTACGTCGTCGTCGCCGGGTGCTCCGTGTGGGTCATCCGTGACGTTCTGACGGGGAGCTGGTACAACAACATCCCTCGACTCGCCGCTCTGCTGCCCATCGCCGCCGTGCCACTGGCGGCACGGGGCGCACAGGCGATCTGGTCATGGTCGACGAGCAAGGCGAGCCGCGTGCTGCCGCACGGGTCGGCCCTGTGGTGGACCGGGGCGGTGGCGGCCACGGCGGCTCTCGTGGCGGTGGCGCAGGTGGGGCCCATGCCCGCGGCGGTCCGCAAGGGTCATGAAGCGCACTTCGCACTCAGCGGGCACTCCGCACTGCTCAGCACGGACGAGCTCGCTCTCCTCGATCGGCTCGATCAGCTCGTGCCGCGGGACGCCGTCATCGCCGGGAGTCCGTGGACGGGCGCCGCGCTGGCGTACGCGCTCGCCGGCATCCCCGTCCTCATGCCGCACACGCTCATGTACGAGACCGAGGAGATCCGCGAGATCAACGGCGGACTCGCGGATGCCGTGGAGGGCGACGAGGTCTGCGACGCCGTCGAAGAGACGGGAGTCGAGTACGTGCTGGACTTCGGCACACGCGAGGTGCCCCCTGGCTTCGACGGTCGGCGCTACCCGGGCCTGGACGGGCTCGCCGATTCGGCGGCGGTCGAGCTGGTCGATCAGCAAGGCGACGCGAAGCTCTACCGCGTCGTGGGGTGCGAGTGAGCGGCGCCGCGGTGGGTAACATGATCGACGACATGGTTTCCCCGGATCGCATCCTCGTCATCGTGCCCGCGTGGAACGAGGGCGACGGGGTCGGTGACACCGTCACCGCGATCCTGCGGGCGCACGACTCGCTCGACGTGGTCGTCGTCGATGACGGGTCCACCGACGACACCGCCGTGCGCGCACGAGCGGCGGGGGCGAAGGTCATTCCGCTGCCGTTCAACCTCGGCGTGGGGGGCGCGATGCGCACCGGCTTCCTCTTCGCGCAGCGTCACGGCTACCAGCGTGCGATCCAGGTGGACGCCGACGGGCAGCACAACCCCGACGACGTCCTGCGGGTCGTCGCGGGTCTGGAGCATGCCGACATCTCGATCGGGGCGCGCTTCGCCGACGTCGGGGAGTACACCGTCAAGGGTCCGCGGCGCTGGGCGATGGTGGTCCTGGCCGGAGTGCTGTCACGCGTGGCCCGCACCAAGCTCACCGACGTCACGAGCGGGTTCCGCGCGGCGAACCGCCGGGCCATCGATCAGTATGTGCGCTACTACCCCGCGGAGTATCTCGGCGACACGATCGACTCCCTGGTGGCTGCCGTGCACGCCGGACTCACGGTGACCCAGGTCGGCGTCGCCATGCGACCACGAGCCACGGGACGCCCCAGCCACAGCCCGCTGCGGGCCATGATCTACCTGTTGCGGTCCGGTTTCGCGCTGAGCCTCGCGCTGCTGCGCCGGCCCGAGCGCGTGGCGGGAGCGAGCGCATGACGGTCATCATCGGGATCCTGCTCGCATCCGTCATCATCGGCGTGGTGATGTGGTTGCTCATCACCCGTGCCCTGCGCGAGAAGTACGCCGTCCTGTGGCTGGCCATCGGCGTGCTGGTGCTGATCCTGGGACTGTTCCCCGGGCTCTTGGCGACCGTCGCTCGGTGGCTCGGGGTCGCACTGCCGTCCAACCTGATCTTCGGCCTGGCGATCCTTCTGCTGCTGGGAGTGGCCCTCCACCTCTCGTGGGAGCTCTCGCGTGCCGAAGACGAGATCCGCCGGGTGGCCGAAGAGTCGGCGCTGCTGCGGGCGGACCTCGAAGCGGTGCAGCAACGCCTCGCCGTGCTGGAGGCAGACGCCTCCAGCGACGATGCCCCGGGTCAGCCCACGACGTGACGGAGCAGGCGGCCCGCCTGCCGGGGATGGCCGCTGAGGAGCGCGGCTGCCGCCTCACTGCCGGCGTTGAGCCGGGACACCACGCGACGCCTCGCGATGCGCGCGGCGTCGCGCCAGCCGGCCTCGTCGAAACGCTGCGCGTAGGCGTCGAACAGCTCTCGCTCCTGGACGAACCGCAGGCCGGCGCTCGCCGTGACGGCGGAGGCGGAGGCGCGGTGCCGACGGTAGAGGAAGCACACGTCGTCGGAGATCACCATCGAGCCGCCGCGTAGTGCGATGTCCATCAGCAGCGCCAGGTCGAGCGCGATGTCATACCGGTGGTCGAACCCGATCGCCTGCGCGGACCGGGTTCGCCAGGTGATGGACGGGAAGTACGCCCAGTCGGCCCGGATGAGGCTGGTCGCCATCTCGTGCGCATCGAGAACGCGGTCCTCGCCCGTCACGCGGGGGCGGAGGACGGCTTTCACCCGGTCGGCGAGCGGGCGTGAGGGCCGGCCGCTCTCATCGATCACGGCGACGCCGGGCTGGATGACGTCGACCTCGGGGTGGCGGTGCGCCAGCCGCTGCACGGTCGCGAGGTAGTCCGGCAGCATCACGTCGTCTCCGCCCATGACGACGAAGTGGTCGGATCGCACCAGCGACAGACACCGGCTGAAGTTGCGCGCCACGCCGAGGTTCTCGTCGTTGCGGATGTACTCGATGCGCGGATCGTCCAGCGACAGCAGCCAGTCCCGTGGCTCGAGCGACGGGTAGTGGTCGTCCACGCAGACCAGGCGCCACTCTCGGTGGGTCTGTGCGCGCACGCTGTCGACGGCCGCCCTGAACTGCGAGATCTCGCCGTAGAAGGGCAGCATCACATCGAAGCGGCCGGTCATGCGCGGCCTTCGGGCGGATGCCCCGACAGCCCGCGCCTGCCGTCGCGCCAGCCGCGCCAGGCGGCTCCGAGAGCGGGGCGGCGTGCGTGCAGCACGGCCCAGGCTGCTTCCTCGGCGACGCGACGCAGGACCGCTGGGATGCTGCGATACGACGGGACGCCGGCCACGTGGGCGAACAGCGTCATGTTGCGGACCCCCAGGTAGAGGGGGTGGGCGCCGGGCTGCTGGTAGGCGATCGCGGTCGGGACGATCACGGTGCGGCGGCCGGAGCGCGCCAGCCGCCAGGCGGTGTCGACGTCTTCGAAGTACAGGAAGTACCGCTCGTCCATGCCCCCGATCGCATCCAGTGCGGCGACGTCGTACAGCACGATCGCCCCATCGACCCAGTCGACGGGATAAGGCTCGACGTGTGAAGCGGGGACGGTGGTGTTCCACGCCCGTCCGCCCGCAGTGAGTCGGCCGCCGGCCGAGAAGACACGTGCCGGGTCCGACGCCAGGCGCAGCACGGGAGCCGCCGCAGCCACTCGATCGTCTTGGAACGCCTGGGCGAGCTGGGCGACCAGGTCATCCTCGAACCGCGCATCGTGCGTGAGGACGAGGAGGTGAGGCAGACCGAGGCCGGCGGCGACGACGCGCGCCTCGTTGACAGCAGCGGAGTATCCGGGGTTGTCGGGGCGCCGCACGAGGGTGCAGCGGTCGGCGAGCTTGGAGTCGGTGAGGACCCGTTCGCTGAGGTCTCCGGCGTTGTCGACGACGACGACATGAGCAGGTGGGGGTGACTGTCGCGCGAGAGCCTCGAGCACGGCGGCGACCAGCTCCGGGCGGCGATAGCTGATGACGACGGTGGCGTACTGTTCCATAGTGCGTGTCCCGCTCGAACCTGTCTCGGAGGATGCTTTCATGACGTCGAATGCACTCGGAAGCGGGTCTCGACCGATGCTCGCCAGCGTGACCAAGTATATCCCGCATGCCGGCATCCCCCATGCGGGCGGACAGTACCTGCTCAGTCACTATTCGGCGTTGCAGTCCGAGTTCGACATGCGGTTCATCGCGCCGGACACGTCGGACAACAGGTCGGCGTCCACTCTGTTCGGGCAGGGCGAGCGCACCGCGCTGGTCACCGGGCGCGGTCTGCTCCGTGGCGGCAGGTTCAAGCTGCTCGGCGACCTCGAGTCCGCATGGGCGGGAAGCGCCGTCACCCGGAACGTGCGCACCGCATTCGCCCATGGAGACGCACCGTGGCGCGTGCTGGAGCAAGCGGACCTCATCGAGTTCCAGTGGAGCGAGATGATGGCGCTGGCGCCGCTCGTGCGCGCTCGACTGCCCCGCACCCCGCTGGTCGGCATCGCCCACGATGTGATCACGCAGCGGTGGAACCGTGCGGCGCAGACCTCGGCAGGCCCGATGCGTGTCGCGTATCGAATGGCGGCGCGGCGCAGTGCACCGAGGGAGACGCGGTCATTCTCCGCACTCGACCGGGTGATCGCCTTCAGCGACAAGGATGCCGCTCTGATCCGGGAGATGGAGCCATCGGTCCGGGTCGAGACGGTGCTGCCCGGGCTGGGACCGCTGCCCGGACACGCCGTCGTGCGCAACGAGGATCCCGCGGCGCCGGTCGTGCTTTTCACCGGTGCGCTGAACCGCGCCGACAACCACAACGGGGTCGTGTGGTTCCTGGAGCAGGTGTGGCCGCGCGTCGCGTCAGAGGCGCCGTCCGCGCGTTTCGTCATCGCCGGCGCACATCCGCGGCCGGCGCTCGCTCGCCTCGTCGACCGCCTGCCGCGGGTCGAATTGACCGGATTCGTCGACTCGCTCGAGCCGTACTACGCATCGGCCACGGTGTTCGTGGCGCCGATCTTCACCGGCGCGGGCGTGAAGTTCAAGACGATCGACGCGATGCTGCGCTCCGTCCCCATCGTCGCGACGCCGGTGGGGGCCGAGGGGATCGACGGTCCCGACGTGTTCGCGGCGGTCACGGACGACGCCGACATCTTCGCGTCAGCGGTGGTGGGGACCCTTCGCTCTCCTGACGTCGACGCCACGGCCAGGGCGGCCCGATGGGCGGAAGACCACTACGGTCTCCGCGCTTTCGGTGGGCGGCTGAGGGGTGTCTACGAAGATGTTCTCCAATCTGCATGACGTAGGATCGGGTGCTTGCGGCTGGCGCACATGAGTCCTGTTGGGGGAGCGAGATGTCACGAAGGGTGGCCGCCGTGGTCCCCGTGTTCCGACCGCCCGCGGACTTCGGCTCGAGGGTGCAGGCGCTCGCCGACGAGATCGACCACGTCGTCGTCGTCGACGACGGCAGCGGCGGTCTCGCCGCTCTGGCCATCGATCACCCTCGCATCACGCAGATCTCCCTCGCCGAGAACAGTGGGATCGCGCGCGCACTGAACGTGGGCATCGAAGCCGTCAAGAGCGCCGGCGCCGATCTGATCCTCACGCTCGACCAGGACTCCACGGCGCCCCCTGGGTACGTGGATCGCGCCATCGCCACACTCGACAACGCGCGGGCTGCGGGCGTCCGGGTCGCGGCGGTGGTTCCCGAGACGGTCGGGACCCAGCATGTGATGCGCCGCAGGGGGTCCGCATATGCGTTCGACCCGATCCAGGCCGGGCAACTGATCCCCGTCGAGGTGCTCGACCGTGTCGGCCCGTTCGCCGAAGAGCTGTTCATCGACGCCGTCGACTCCGACTTCACCATCCGTGCCGAGAATCTCGGCTACGAGTTCGTCGTCGCCGAAGGCTCGGCCATCGGGCACGGCCTGGGCGAGCTGGTTCCGTTGATGGTCTTCGGTCGACGGGTGGTGCTGGCCGGCCGACCTCGCCACGTGCTCTACCACGCCCCCTTCCGCACGTACTACATGGCGCGCAACAGTGTCGTGCTGATCCGACGCCACCGGCGCGGCCGCGCGCGCTGGATGGTGTGGCGCACGTGGAAGATGACCGAGATGATCGTCGGCTGCGTCGCGCTCTCGCCCGACCGGGCCGCGCAGCTGCGCGCCCTCTCCCTCGGCATCCGGGACGGTGCGCGCGAGCGGCTGGGACGGATCCCCGGAGCGACCGAGGCCCGCATCCGGGGGCGGCGATCCTCGTGAGGCGTCTGTTCGGGCATGCTTTGGTCCGACGAAGCGCGCTGTTCGGCATCTCGATCGTGGCATCCACCCTCGTGGGGCTGTTCTCCATTCCGGTGCTCATCTCCCGGTTCGGTGCAGACCTGTGGGGGCTGCTGGCGGTCATGCAGGTCGCCTGCCAGTTCTTCGCGGTGTTCGTCGCGTTCGGCTGGGGGGCCACCGGCCCGAGCATGGTCTCGGCGCTGCCGGCCCATCAGCGCAAATCGGTGTTCCGGCAGTCCCTGGCGTTCCGCGGTGTGCTCTTTCTCGTGCTGGCGCCTGTCGCGGCGATCACCTGCCTGCTCCTCACGGGCCAGCCGACCGCCGTGGTCGCCCTCGCGGCGGTCAGCTATGTCACCCCGGGGCTCAGCGCCGCCTGGTACCTGGTGGGCACGAACCGGCCGGTGGCCCTGTTCTTCTGGGACGCCCTCCCGGCGATCCTCGGCCAGGTCGCCGGGCTGCTCGTGGTGCTCGTCGTCCCCGAACTCTGGGCGTATCTGCTGTGCACCGCCATCGCCGGGGTCGGTGGGGCCGTCGGCTCGGCGATCTACGTCCTCACCCGCCGCTCGGACGGCAGGGTGCGCGGCGTGGCGCCGACGCCCACGACCGACCTCGTCCGCTCGCAGTTCGCCGGGGTCTCGAGCACCATGTCCGCGAGCGTCTGGACGGCGGCGCCGCTCGTCTTGGTGCAGGCGCTGGCTCCGGCCGCCGCGCCGGTGTACGCCGTGGTCGACCGATTCATGAAATACGGGGTGCTCGCGCTCGCCCCGGTGCTGCAGGCGGTCCAAGGATGGGTGCCGGAGGCGGGCCAGGCTGAGGTGCGCACGCGCGCGCTGCAGGCGGTGCGTGTCAGCATCGGGGTCGGCGGCCTCGGCGGCGTCCTGCTGGCCGCGCTCGCGACACCGGTCTCCGCCGTGCTCACCCTGGACGAGGCCACGATGCCGTGGATCATCAGTGTGATCTGCGGTGCGGCGTTCCTGGGGGAGTGCGTCGCGCAGATCGTCGGGCTGTCCTCGCTGGTCGCCCTCGGGGGCGCGCGTCAGCTGGCCGTCTCCTCCCTCGCCTCCGCCATCCTGGGGGTGCCGCTCATGGCGCTGCTCATCGGGCTCTGGGGGCTCATCGGGGCCGCCGTGGGGCTGTTCATCGTGGCGTCGGCGCTCGCCGTCTACCGCGTGGCGCACGCCCGCCGTCTCGCCGTCGCGCGCGGCGCCGCAGAGGCCGTCTAATAGAATCTTCTGGTCGGCTCCGATCAGCCGGCAGAAGGCGCGGTTCATGGACATCCTCATCGTCGGCTCCGGCTTCTTCGGTCTGACAGTCGCCGAGCGGGCGGCCGCGGCCGGCCGCAAGGTCACGGTGATCGATCGCCGCCACCACATCGGCGGCAACGCCTACAGCGAGGAGGAGGCGACCACCGGAATCGAGGTGCACCGGTACGGTGCGCACCTCTTCCACACCTCCAACGCCACCGTGTGGGAGTACGCCAACCGCTTCACCGACTTCACCCGCTACGTCCACCGCGTCTACACCAACCATGCGGGGGTCGTGTATCCGCTGCCGATCAATCTCGGCACCATCAACCAGTTCTTCCAGGCGGCATACAGCCCGGGGGAGGCCCGTGCGCTCGTCCACGAGCAGGCGGGCGAGTTCGATCCGCAGACCGCGCAGAACCTCGAGGAGCGCGGTATCGGACTGATCGGGCGGCCGCTCTACGAGGCCTTCATCCGCGACTACACGGCGAAGCAGTGGCAGACCGATCCGAAGGATCTCCCCGCAGAGGTGATCAGCCGCCTCCCCGTGCGCTACACCTACGACAACCGGTACTTCAACGACACCTGGGAGGGTCTGCCCGTCGACGGGTACACCCGCTGGCTCGAGCGCATGGCCGACCACCCCAACATCGAGGTGAAGCTCGGTGTGGACTACTTCGACGAAGGCCAGCCGCTCAACAAGAAGGCCACCGTCGGCCAGCTGCCGATCGTGTACACCGGTCCGGTGGACCGCTACTTCGACTACGCCGAGGGGGCGCTGTCATGGCGCACGCTCGACTTCGAGGAGGAGGTGCTCGACATCGGGGACTTCCAGGGCACCCCGGTGATGAACTACGCCGACGCGGACGTGCCGTACACCCGCATCCACGAGTTCAAGCACTTCCACCCCGAGCGCGGGGACCGCTATCCCGCGGACAAGACGGTCATCATGCGCGAGTACTCGCGCTTCGCCACGCGTGACGACGAGCCGTACTACCCGGTCAACACCGCGAGCGACCGTGCGGGTCTGCTGGCCTACCGGGAGCTGGCCAAGGGTGAGCGGGACGTGTATTTCGGCGGCCGCCTGGGCACCTATCAGTACCTCGACATGCACATGGCGATCGGCGCCGCGCTGTCGATGTGGAACAACGCGCTCGCCTGACTTCTCGTTTCGGCCGAGCGGTTCCTGAGGGTCCCACGCAAAGGGGCGGCGGGCTCCTCGGCTAGACTCGTTAGGACGTTCCGCGACCGAAGCCGGACCGCCCGGCGACCCGCCGACCTACCGACACGCGTGAAGCGAACGCGAAAGACCCATGCGCCTTTTTATCCAGATCCCCTGCCTCAACGAGGAAAACACGCTCCCTTCGGTTCTCGCAGGGATCCCGCGTGAGATCGACGGCGTCGACGAGATTCATGTGCTCGTCGTCGATGACGGGTCCTCGGACGCCACCGTGAAGGTCGCGCGTGAACACGGGGTCAAGCACTTCGTGGTCCACACGCGAAACATGGGTCTCGCCCGTTCGTTCCGCGACGGCGTCGATTACGCGCTGAAGCACGGCGCAGACGTGGTCGTGAACACCGATGGCGACAATCAGTATCCGCAGGATCGGATCGGAGACCTGGTCCAGCCGATTCTCCGGGGCGAGGCGGATATCGTCATCGGCGACCGGCAGACCAAGACGATCGCCCACTTCTCCGCATTCAAGAAGCTGATGCAGGGGGTGGGTAGCAGCGTCGTGAACTTCGCGGCGGAGACGGACCTCCCGGATGCCGCGAGTGGCTTCCGCGCATACTCGCGGGAATCGCTCATCCGGCTCAACGTGGTGACGCAGTTCAGCTACTGCATGGAGACGATCATCCAGGCAGGGAACAAGCGATTGCGCATCGCCAGCGTTCCCATCAGGACCAACCCGAAGACCCGCGAGTCCAGGCTCTTCAAGAACATCTTCCAGCACATGGGCCGCTCCGCGCAGGCGATCATGCGCAGCTACGTGATGTTCAAGCCCCACGCGGTGTTCCTCACGCTCGCGGTCGCGTTCCTCATCGGCGCAGCGGTGCCATTCGTAAGGTTCCTCGTGCTCACGCTGCTGGGCGTCGCGGGGGAGCACATCCAGTCGCTGATCTTCGGATCCGCGATGCTGGTGGGCTCGTTGCTGAGCTTCGCCCTGCTCGTGATCTCCGACATGCTCCGGACGAATCGAACACTGATGGAAGACGCGCTCGAACGCGTGAAGCTGCTTCAGTACGCGCCGGAGAACACGCTCGATCCGAATGTGGCCGACATCGCCCACGCGGCGCAGCATCCATCCCTGCCCGTGAGCGTCCGTGCCGTCGAGGGCGCCACGTCGCCGACCGCACCCGTCAGCAGGGTCGCTCGAGAGCACGAGATGACCGCCGACGAGCGGTCGTGACCCTGGTGGCGCTCTACAGAACCCATCAGCGACCGAACGAGAAAGGCACCGCGTGCTGACCACGCTCAAGCGCATCGCGAAGGACCTGCTTGCGATCACCTGGATCCGTCGCGTGTACGAGTTCGGCAATCGAGCCGTCCTCGAGACCTTCGGCTCGAGTCGCGCACTGACCCAGATCTGGTATGTCGTCAGCTTCATGACCTTCAACCGTGAGCAGTCCGCGGTGCTCCGGGGTCGTCGCGACTACTACCGCAACAAGCACCGCGACCGGGTCTCTCACGTCGAGCTGCGGCGCAACATCCACCGATTGGAGAAGGGACTCATCATGCGCCCTCGGCGCGATGTGTTCGCTCGTGACTACATCACGGAGACCATCGAGTTCTATGAGGAAGCGGCCGCTCAGCATCGAGCGCGGCCGGACTCGATGGAAGCGAGCGAGATCGAGTGGGCGCACGACGTTCTCGCGGAGTATTTCCGAGTGGCCACCGGCCCGGACGCGACGATCGCTGCCGCGCGCGATAGGTTCCATGCGGCAACGGGGGAGAGGGAGTCCACACACAAGATCCCTCATCCCAAGGAGAAGCTCTCCGACATCGCCTACGAGGATCTCGAGCTCCTCGTCACCCAGCGGCGCAGCGTGCGATGGTTCGAGCAACGGGCGGTCCCCCGAGAGGACATCGACCGCGCGCTGACCGTCGCCCGGCAGGCGCCGACCGCCTGCAACCGTCTGCCGTACGAGTTCCGGGTGTTCGACGACCCAGCGATGGTCCGTGAGGTCGCCTCCATCCCGTTCGGTGCGGCGGGTTACGCGCAGAACATCCCCACCATCATCGTCGTCGTCGGCAAGCTGGAGTCCTACTTCAGCCCGCGCGATCGACACGCCATCTATGTGGACAGCTCGCTCGCGGCCATGCAGTTCATCCTCGCCCTGGAGACGCTCGGGCTGAGTTCCTCCATCATCAACTGGCCCGATTTCGAGCCGCTCGAGCAGAAGATGCAGCGGACGCTCGATCTGAAGATCACCGATCGCGTCGTCATGCTCATCGCCGTGGGGTACGCCGACACCGACGGCATGGTGCCCTTCTCTCAGAAGAAGGAACTCGACACCTTCCGCCGGTTCAACTGACTACCCTGACGATGGACACTCCCTCGCCACGTCGCGGTCGCCGCATACTGCGTTGGGCCATCACCGTCGCGGTGCTCGCGACGGTGGCCGTCTTCTTCGGGCTGGCGCTCGTCGACAACTGGGATCGTGTCGCGGCCGAGCAGCTGAACCCCGACTGGCTCTGGCTCCCCGCGACGGCGATCTTCGCCGTCGCGGTGCCGCTGACCGGCCTGCTGTGGGCGCGGATGCTGCGCGTCCTCAGTCCGAGCGTCACGCTCGCGGCACGCGAAGCGGTGGCGCTTCAGTGCGCGTCGTGGCTGCTGAAGTACATCCCCGGACAGGTCGGCTCGGTCGTCAACAAGGTGGCGTGGGCCGCGCGCAAGGGAATCAGTCGCTCGCTCGTGGTGATCACGTTTGTCTACGAGAACGTCTTCCTACAGATCGCCTCGATCGTGCCCGCCGGTGTCATCCTCCTGATCAGCCTCGGACCTGGCCTGTTCGGTGACAACGCAGCGCTGCTCATCACGCCGGTCGTCGTGCTGGTGCCGCTGCTGATGATGATGTACAAGCCGTTCTTCCACGGGCTGGTCAACTTCCCGGTCCGCCGCATCCTCAAGCACGACATCCCGCCGCAGTACTTTCTGGGCAGTGTCCAGGTGCTCCGATTCATAGGCGAGTTCGTCGGACCGCGGGTACTCAACGGCGTCGCGTTCGTCATGATTGCCTCCACGGTGGCCTCCGTGCCCATCGAGCACTGGCTGCCCTTCGCCGCCGCCTACGTGCTTGCAGGCGCGATCGGCATCCTCGCGTTCTTCGTCCCCAGCGGTCTGGGTGTGCGGGAAGCGGTCATCGTGCTCGTGCTCAGCCAGTACATCTCGGTCGCTGAGGCGATCATCATCAGCCTGCTCGCCAGGCTCCTGAGCACCGTCGCCGACCTCCTCGTCGCTGCGATCTATCTCTTCACCCGTCGCACCATCGCCAAGGAGCATCGCCCATGACCTCTCCGCACATCACGATCATCGGTTCCGCGCTGTCCGGCAACAAAGGCGCGTCCGCCATGCTGGAAGCGGCTATCCAGTCTCTCGGTGAGCGTCTGGACGCACCCTCCTTTACCCTCCTGAGCATGTACCCCGCGGAGGACGCGGCACAGAACTCCCATCCCAACCTTGAGATCCTCCCTGCGAACCCACGCCAGTTGGGGGTGACGATCAACACGCTCGCGCTCATCTACCGGGTGACGCCCTTCCTGCGGGGCACGCTGCGGCGTCGCTCCCGGGCGATCGCCGCCCTCACCTCGTCGTCCGTGCTCCTCGACCAGGGCGGCATCACCTTCACCGACGGGCGCGAGAAATTCCTGCTCTACAACGTCGCCTCCATTCTGCCCGCCCTCAATACGCGCACACCCGTGTTCAAGTGCGCCCAGGCCGTCGGTCCCTTCCGCCACCCCCTGAACCGCTGGGCTGCGCGCACGTTCCTTCCCCGGGTGCGCACTATCGTCACTCGCGGGAGGATCACCCACGAGTACGCCGAGGAACTCGGGCTGACCAACCTTTCGGCTGGCGCGGACTTCGCCTTCGCTCTGGAGTTGAGCGGGACCGAGGAGAGCGAAGTCGCCGACCACATTGATCTGACCTTCTTCGATCGTGACGTGGTCGGCGTGTGCCCGAGCGTGGTGCTGCAGCGCAAGGTGGAGGCCCGCGGCGGCGACTACATCGGCCAGATCGCCGCATTCATCGAGGGCCTGCGGGCCCAGGGGAAGAGCGTGCTGCTCGTGCCGCACAGCGTGCGCACCGGCACCGAGAAGACCCACAACAACGACCTCCCCCTGTGTAGGGAAATCCATTCGCGGCTGCGGCTCGGGGACGACCTCCTGTTCGTTGACCGGGAGCTGTCGTCGCAGCAGCTGCGTTACCTCATCGGACGCTGCCAGGTGTTCATCGCCAGCCGATTCCACGCCATGGTCTCCTCGCTGGCCATGGGCGTCCCGACGCTCGTCATCGGCTGGAGCCACAAGTACCGTGAGGTCCTCGAGATGTTCGGTCTCGAGGAGTGGGCGTTCGGCCACGATGAGCTCACGCCGGAGCATCTGGCTGATCGCTTCGCCGCGCTGGATGCCCGACGCGACGAGGTGGCCGCACAGCTCACGTCCCGCCTTCCTGCGGTGAAAGCGCGCTCGATCCACCAGGCCGATCTCATCGCTGAGCTCATCCGCGAGTCGCAGTCGCCCGCCTGAGCCCCCAGCTGGCCGCCTCTCCGCGTAGGGGAGGCAGCCGGCCTCGGGTAGAGGTGCGCGCTTGTCGTCGACCCCCGCGTGAGATGCCCTACGCAGCCGGGTTTGCTCGACCGTCGCGGCCTGTGCGTTCCCCCGCAGTCAGACCCTCACCGCGGGTGCGGTCTGCGGCGAAGTCGCACTGTTCTCGTGGAGGATGGTGCGTGCAGCGAGCGCGGTGCCGAGGACCAGGAACGGCACCGTCGCGGCTGGCACAGCGAGGGTGGCCCATCGAGGCAGCGGTGAGTAGGAGTCCAGCCACAGCTTCAGCCCCTCCAACCACGCCGAGAGATCACTGTCCGCGTAGAACCCCAGCCCCGCGATGGCGAGTGCGGCCAGCGTCAGCATTGCCGTGCCCGCGCAGACGACCATTGCCAGCGCGACGCGAGCGGAGCGATCCCTGATGACGTTCGAGGCCGCGATGGCAGCCAGCGCGATCAGCAGAAGCAGCACGGTGAAGAAGTAGCGCCCGTGCAGACCGCGCACAGTTCCGCCCTCGGCATACGTCGACCAGCTCGTACGGATGAACAGCAGCGCGGTAGCTGCTACAGGCGCGGAGAGAACGAGGGCCAGTGTGCGCATCTGCTTGCGGAAGAGCCCGATGGCCAGGAGAAGCAGGCAGCTGACGGTGAGCGTGTCGACCAGGATGTTCGAGAGTGGGACGTTCACTCGCCCGAACCAGCCCCAGAAAGTGGTCGGGGTCACCCGCCATACCTCGTCGATGTATTCGCTGAGGTTAGGCCCGGCTCCTTCCTCCCAGCCTTTGCTCTCGGCGATGAAACCGTGTGGCTGAAGCGTGCGGTACAGCAGCAGGTTGCGCGCCCACCACCACCCTCCTGCGGCGAAAGCGACGACGAGCGGGATGGCTGAGTCGCGAAGTCGCCGAGTCCAGCTCGTTGCGCCGCCCTCACTGAACCATGGGGCGAGGGCCACGAGCAGACCCAGCGGGACGACCGTGCCCTTGACGAGGCATCCGGCGCCGAACACCAGGCCCAGCGCGATCAGCGTGGTCAGGCGCCGGTCGCCACGGAGAACCTTGATCGCAAGCCAGGTGACCGTCCAGGCCATGAGTACAGCCAGGCTGTCGTTGGTGACTGCGGCCATCGTCTGAGACAACTGCGGAACCGCGAAGACGGCGACGGCACCCACGAGCCCCATTGCCCGCGATCGTGTGAGCGTCGCGATCGCGTTCCACGACAACCAGACCAGCGGGGCGGCCAGCAGCGCGCCGAGCAGGCGCGTGATCATCATCGACTGGTCCCAGACGAGATCCTTGACGCCGGGGACCGCGAGGGCCCCGCCGGTGAGCAGATAGTACAGCGGAGGGTGCTGCGTCATCTGATCGACGCGCTCCCCGTTGCCGGGTTGAGTGGCCATCAGCCTGGCAAGCGTGCTCCGCTGATCATGCGGTGTCCGGCGCTCCGCCTGAGCGGCTTCGACCGCGGCAGGGAACCTTGCAGCACCGGGCTCCGGCCAGGTGAACCCCTCAGAGACGCGGACCGACGTCGAGAAGTGAGCGGATTCGTCGGGTGACAGGAACTGTGGCGTCAGCAGGGCCCACGTCCCGCAGAGAAGCGCCATGGCGACCGTGAGGATCCAGATCGACCAGGGGGCGCGTCCCGGGCTCCAGGAGCGCTGCCGGAGCGAGGCCCTGGAGGTCGTTGCCGCGCTCACAGCGCGCTCTGCGGCGCGCGGCGATACGGCGGCAGTTCTTCAATGGCGATGTCCAAGAGTTGTCGCGCCCGCGCGAGGAAGGAGTGCTCGCGTCGAACCCGCTCTGAGATGTCGAGCAGCTCCGCCTCGGAGGGGAACAGCGAATCGAGGGGGCCGGTCAGCATGTCGATGAGCTCCTGCGGTGATGAGAACGTGGCTACAGCGGTGCCGAAGATCTCCTCGATCCCCTCCACCTCATCCGAGATGACGCGCCCACCCGATGCGACCACGTCGAACAGACGGTTCGAGATGAATCCATCGCGGCGCATATCGTTCCAGTGGTCGTTGAGGACAACGGCGGCTGATCCGTACAGATTCCCGAGCTCGTCGTTCGGGACGTAGGCGGCCTCGACCGAATCCGGGGGCAGGATGCCGTCCCACTCGCTCCCGAACACCCGAACGGGGATGCCGGCGCGGACGGGGTAGACCACCGACGGCCGCGCGACGCCCCGACTCTTGCCGACGAAGACGATGTCATCGCTGCGCTCGAGCGGAGGCGTGTGCGGGTGGAACAACATCGGGTCCGTGCACTGGAGGAGTGGTTCCACCGGCAGACCCCATAGTGTGCGTGCACGGTCTGCCCAGAGGGTGGACGCGGCGAGCACGCGGTCGTACCGCGTTGCCTCGGCACGAGTCACCTGATCAGGGTGGCTGATCACCCAGAGCATCGACACGCCGCCCGTGGAGGGCTCGACGCGATCGAGTCCCCGAAGCACGAGCGTGACGTCATCGAGGTATGCCGTGGGTCGCTGGTCGACCTCGTGGTGGTCGATGACCACCTCCTGCCCGAGCGACCGCAGGGCAGACGCCAACGACTCCGCGAAATGCGTGTCGCCCCACGTGCCTCCGGTGGGCCACGCCGGTGAGGCGATGCGAAGCGCCCACCGCAGCCGGGGCGTCGGGACGCCATCGATGTCGATGTACTGGCGGGAGCGGGTGACGACCGGGTGCAGATGACGTGGCGCACGCGCGGCGTGGAACGTGCCGGCGGGCGTGTCCACCCATTCTCCGCCCGCATCGCGCGGTGACACCGACCGGAAGTGGTCGACCGTGAGCCCGAGCGGGCGGAGCAGAGCGTCGAAGTCGGTGGGCGATGTCGAGGCGGTGGCCTCGCGGATGACGGCGAGACTGCCGAGTGGATCTGCGCGGTCGAAGTCGTGCGGCAGATCGATCCGACGGTGCTCGACCTCGGTCAGCACGACGGAGTCGTACGCGCCGAACCGTTCGCGCAGGCGCAGCGTCAGCTCGGTGGTCTCGTACTCGTTGTAAAGAAGCGGGTTGAGCCCCTGCAGCGATTGGAGGTCGCGCGTCGATGCGGCGAACGTCCGCCCCGACGCCGCAGGCGCCACGAACTCCGCCCCCAGCATCCGAGCGTCCTCGCGCGGGTGGCGGCTGAGCAGTTCGACGGGGGCCGCACCGTGCTGCGGGAATCCCGCCCCGACGGAGACGATGGTCGCATCAGGGTGGAGTTGGAGAGGGAAGGCCAGCGTTCGTTCCCGGTCGTTCACAGCCGCGATGAGTCGCCGGACCGAATCGGACTCGAAGCGGCTCGCCGGGTCGGTCACCACGAAGATCTCGCGCTGCGCCTCGGCGAGGACCCGGTTCACGGCGTACGCGAACGGCTCCGTGTTCGGCAGAAGCCAGGGGTTGAGCCCAGGCTCGCGCCGGGTGGCTTCGACCACGCGCAGCCAGTCAGAGGGTGTCGGGTCGATCATCGCGAACACGACGGTGTTCTCGGAGGAGTTGGCGAGCTCGGCTGCGGCGGAAAGCCGGTCGGTCAGCCACGGGTCCTCGCGGTGGGCGAGCACCAGGACAGTCGCTCCGGCGGACAGCGACCGCGACGTGGCGGTGTTCCAGTCGACTGCGTTCTTCAGTCGGACGAACGTGTTCCAGCCGAGCGGCTGCGACGTCGAGATGCGGTCGCGGCCCTCCGCGCGATTCTCATAGATCGCGCCGAGAACGGGCACGTGGGTGAAGGGAAACCGAGCCGAGAGTCGGAGGATGAGATCGTAGTCCACGGCTCGCAGGAGGGTTTCGTCGAAACCGCCCACCTCCGTGAGAGCATCTCGCCGCACGATGAGGGTGTTGAGGTCGACGACATTGCCCAGATCCAGGTTCTCCGGCGACGCGGCGGCCTCCCGGAACATGGCGCGCCTGCCGTTGTCGAGCTCGATGGTCGCGTAGGCGACCGCGTCGCCCTCCCGCTCCATGGCGATCATCATGTTCTCGAGGAACGACGGCTGCCATGCGTTGTCGCTGTCAAGGAAGGTGATGTAGCGGCCGGATGCCTCAGCGATACCGCTGTTGCGCGCCGCGCTCACGCCACGGTGCTCGCGGGGCAGGTAGTGGATTCGCGGGTCCCGCTCGGCGAGCAGCCCGGCGATCGTGGGGGTGTCATCCCACGAGCCGTCGTCGACGATCAGCAGCTCCCAGTTCGGCCATGACTGGTCGAGCACCGACTCGACCGCCCGGCGCAGCTCTCCCGACCTGTTCCAGGTGGCCAGGACCACGGAGATCAGCGGACGCGCCGCAGATTCATCCCATCGTCCAAGGCTCTCAACTCCATGGAAATGCGGGTGGACGCGACGCGCGCGGCGGAGCGCATCGCCCTCACCCCAGGCGCCGAGAGCGTTCCGGTTGACTTCGACGAGGTCTTCCCAGGCGATGGCGTCGCCGACGTGAGTGGGCAGGGCGGTGCGAGGCGCCGCTCTCACGCTGTCCCAGGCATGCCCCACCGGGCCGAGTCTATGCTCGCGTGCACCGGGGTTGTCCTGCATGTATCGCCGGACGTCCCACAGTGGGCTCACCGGGGCATCCCAGAGGCGCTGCCAGATGTAGTCGTATGCGGCGGGGCGGTTCGACCCGGGGAACAGGCCACGGAGGGTGCCGTGATCCAGAAGCGGATTGATGGTCAGCCCTGCTGCGTGGCCCCACCGGACGTAGTGCGCGGCAGCTTCGTCGAGGGAGACCGTATCGAGCCCGAGCTGAGCGGCATACAGGTTCGTGTCGATGAGACCGGACGCGGCGAGGCGTCGGATGCGGCGGAGGTCGTCCGTGGACTCAAAGGCGCGCCGGAGTCCCGGCAGGCGACGGAGCTCGCGGAGCGCGCTCACCGCCGCGTCGAACGGGCCGTTCATGCTCGTCCTCCTCGCACCCGTCGCGGAGTCCGAGTCCGGTAGCCCACCACGCGCCGGGTCAGAGGGTCCAGCTTCGCGGGCCCGTCGTTCTCGTAGGGACGTCCTGGGTAGGCGTGGGCCGTGCGGTTCATGTAGTCACGGACTCCATCGAAGTGCTCGGGGAACGCTCGCTCGCAGCCGGCGAGCAGCCTGTCGGAGCCGAGCCAGTGCGGGTCGTACCGGAGAGTGTCGAACTTGACGACCGGATATCGCTGATCGTCGAAGACGAAGTCGGCGAAGTCGGTGGCCCAGTTGAGGTTGTCTGCTTCAGCCGGATCGAATGCGCGTCGCATGTGGAAGTGGTCGCCGAAACCGTGGAAGCGCGCGGGAAAGGCCCTTCTGCGGCGGATGAGCCAGTGGACGCCCCGGAGATTGGCGAGGCGACGCTCGGCATCGCTGGGCTCGAAGTAAGACCCCAACCGGAAGCCCGCCGATCGCATGGCGGAACTCAGCCCCACCTCCTGGTGCATGATCGCGGATGTGCGGTCCGGCGCCGGGCGGAAGTCCGACCAGAACTGTGTGAAGGCCAGAGACCGCAGGACGGGTTCCTGGATGAAGAGGAAGTAGCTCTGGATGTGCTCGGCATGCCGCCAGGTCTTCGTGAGGCCCCACATCTCCACGGGACGGCGAGCCATCTGCCCGATGACGGGCTCGAGATCGTCGATCACGCTGACATACGAATCGTTGGTCAGGAGAACCTCGTTGAACCCCGCCGCGAGACCGGTGTCTTCCAGGACTTCATGCCACGACCCGAAGTCCTGGCCGAGATTCGAACGCTCCACCACCTCGGCGTAGGGGCCGATCTCGGTCTTCGCCGCGGAAGAGAGAGGGCTGGTGGAGGCGACGATCACACGATCGAAGGATCCGGTCAGCATCCGCAGCTGGCGTACGACATGCGGTGCGACCTCGCCGAGCGCATTGAAGTGCGCGACGACTGCCAGTCTGCGCGTCATGAGACCCGACCCCGCGCGACGTCATCCCGCTGCCTCGGGAGGCGCACTCTCGTGCACGGGCGAGAGGGGGGATCGAAGGTGGGATCGTCTAGCACGCGTTTCTCCGTGTGTGGCTGATGGCGGCGGCGCTTCGATCGTCGACACCGGTACAAACGAGCCTACCCCGGGTGCCGAGCGGGACACGCACCGTGCGGCGCTGCCCCAGCGGACGGACGGCCTAGGATCGACAGAGTGACCACAGCCACCGTCGGTGCGCCCGGCTCGCCGCGGCGCTACCTGCACTCCCTCTGGCTGCTGTCCGCGCGTGATCTGAAGGTCCGCTACGCCACCAGCGCGCTGGGGTATCTCTGGTCGGTGCTCGATCCGCTCGTGATGAGCGGAATCTACTGGTTCGTCTTCACGCAGATCTTCAACCGCGGTGTCGGCGAGGACCCGTACATCGTGTTCCTGATCACCGCGCTTCTGCCCTGGGTGTGGTTCAACGCCTCCATGAGTGACTTCACGAGGGCGTTCAATAAGGACGCCCGGCTCGTGCGCTCCACCTCGATCCCCAGGTCGATCTGGGTCAACCGCATCGTGCTGAGCAAAGGGATCGAGTTCCTCTGCTCGCTGCCCGTGCTGATCGGTTTCGCTGTGTTCGCGGGAGCGCACGCCGGCTGGGGCCTGCTGTGGTTCCCGCTGGCCGTGCTGCTGCAGGCGATGCTGCTGGTCGGACTCGGCCTCATCGTCGCGCCGCTGTGTGTGCTGTGGGCGGATCTGGAGCGGACCACGCGTCTGGTGCTGCGGGCGCTCTTCTACGCCTCGCCGGTGATCTACGGTGTGAAGGACCTTCCCGGCGCCTTCGCCGACCTCGCCGTCATCAACCCGTTGGCCGGCATCTTCACGCTGTACCGCGTCGGCTTCTTCCCCGATCAGTGGGACACCGCGGCGGTCATCGGCGCAGCCTGCGTCAGTGTGCTGGTGCTCGTGCTGGGCGTGCTGGTGTTCCGGCGCCTCGAGCCCGCGGTGCTGAAGGAGCTGTGATGGGCGTCGACTTCGCGATAGAAGCCCGTGATCTGGGGGTGCGCTTCCGCCGTGGCCGCCGTGGCGGCCGCAATCTCAAGGACCTGTTCGCCGGGCGCTCGCGTCGCAGCCGGCCGGGGGAGTTCTGGGCGCTCAAAGATGTCTCGTTCACCGTGCGCCCCGGTGAGGCGATCGGCGTCGTGGGTCGCAATGGTCAGGGCAAATCCACGCTGCTGAAGCTGGTCGCGGGGGTGCTGCTGCCCGACGTGGGGGAGGTCGTCGTGAACGGAGGTGTGGCGCCCCTCATCGAGATCACGGGCGGGTTCGTCGGCGACCTCACGGTGCGCGAGAACGTCTACCTGACGTCGGGGCTGCACGGGATGACGCGGGCGGAGGTGAGCCGTCGCTTCGACGGCATCATCGCGTTCGCCGAACTCGCCGACGCAGTGGACACCCCCTACAAGCACCTCTCCAGCGGAATGAAGGTACGACTGGCGTTCGCCGTCGTCTCCCAGCTCGAAGAGCCGATACTGCTGGTCGACGAAGTGCTGGCGGTCGGGGACAAAGCCTTCCGCGAGAAGTGCTACCGTCGCATCGACGAACTGCTCGCGCAGGGGCGCACGCTGTTCTTCGTCAGCCACAACGAGCGCGATCTGCGCCGCTTCTGCACGCGCGGCCTGTACCTGGACGGTGGGCGTCTGGTGATGGACGCGCCCATCGAGGAGGTGCTCGCGCGCTATGACGAGGACTACGGAACGCCGAAGCGCTGACGCTCAGCGGTCGCGGAACACCTCGCGCCACGACTGCTCGCCCGTGATCTCGGGCAGCGCGGCGCGGTACTGCGCCGACAGTCGTGGCCATTCCCGCCGCAGCCGGCGGTGCAGGCGTACGCTGTCCACCAGCATCCGGCGGTACTTGGCCCGGTCGCGGGTGTAGATGTTCTTCCCGGATCCGTCGGCGGCGCTCACCAGCGCGCTGTCGTAGCGGGGCAGGCGCCACCAGTGCGCGTCGTTCTTGCCGAACTCGACCTCGGGCATCGCCAGGTTCTCCGGGCGGGGCGCGTGCAGCCAGTGCGCGACGAGGGTCGACGCGGTGAACAGCCGCAGCCGCCAGCCGGTGGGGTTGTCGTAGTCGTTTCGCCGGGACCAGCGGAAGACCTGGCGACCGCGACGCGAGCGCAGCGGGACGCCGTCGTCCTTGTGCACGACCGTCTCGGGGAAGCTCGGAGCCAGTGCCCGGGCCTCCGGCATCGCCGTGGCCAGCGTCCGCGTCATGTGCGCAGGGCCGGAGAGCACGTCGCGCAGCGCCTTGTGCCGCAGCGCCACGGGGTAGTACTGCATCATCATCAGGTGCTTCAGGTCCACCCGACGGCTGTGCCGCAGCAGGGTTCCACCGCCCGGCGCGCGCGAGTGCAGCAAGCCGGCGACGATGCGGTTGCGCGCATGGAAGTAGGCCTGCCAGTCGATCGAGTCGTCCTTGCCGACCCAGGACACGTGCCAGAGGGCAGCGCCCGGCAGCGACACCGTGGGGTAGCCGGCGTCGCGTGCACGCAGGCAGAACTCCGCGTCGTCCCATTTGATGAAGGCCGGAAGCGACAGCCCGACGGCGCGGATGACCTCCACCGGGATGAGGCACATCCACCAGCCGTTGTAGTCGGCGTCCAGGCGCATGTGCAGCGTCGGCGACTGCCGCAGGTTCGCCACCGAGAAATCGTGCGGCATGCGCTCCTGGTAGAGCGTGCGCCACATGAACGGCTCGTCGTCGACGACCTCCGCCCACGCGTGCAGCTTGGCGCGATCGAGCAGGTCGAACATGTGGGCGCCCACGATCGTCGGCGTCGAGGCGTAGCGGCCGAAGACGATCGACCGGCGCAGCGACTCCGGCTCGATGCGCACGTCGTCGTCGAGCAGCTGGACGAAGTCGCTGTCGGGGCGGTCGAGGGTCTCGAGCATCGCGCGCGCGAATCCGCCCGAGCCGCCGAGGTTGGGTTGACGGATCACCTGGAGGGTGTCGCCGAGGGCGCCGGCGACCTCGTCGTAGCCCTCCTCGTCGGCGACCAGCTGCGTGCCTTGATCGATGAGGAAGACGCGGTCGACCAGCTCGAGGAGGTCTCCGGACTCGGAGAGGTCGCGCAGCGTCCCGACGCAGTAGTCCGGCTTGTTGTAGGTGGTGATGCCGATGGATGCCCGGCCCGCGCGGACCGGCTCCTGCTCGGTGGACCAGTCGGCCCCCTCGAAGACGGCATCCGTCTCGTCGGCGGCGATGTCGAACCAGATCCAGCCGCCGTCGCTGTACTGATCGAGTCGCAGCGTGAAGTGCGTGGTCGAGGAGCCGGTGACCTCGCGCGTCTCGATGCGCTGCTTCACGCCGGTGCCGTTTGAGCGGTAGACCAGGATGGTCGCCGGGCCGTCGGTGCGCACGGTCAGCGTCACGTCACGCACCGCGGTCCAGTGCTGCCAGTACGAGGCGGGGAACGCGTTGAAGTAGGTTCCGAACGACACCCGGCGGCCGGCGACGATGCGGGCGCGGTGGCGGCCGAGGATGTTGCCGAGCTGGGCGACCGAGCTGACCCGCACGGGCTCCTCATCGATCGACGTCCACGTCTCGGGGTCGACGTAGAGGGGGAGCAGGTCGGGATCCCGGTCCAAGGGCAGGACGGCGGTCTGAAGCACGTGAGCCACGAGGGGCCTCCTCGGTGTCAGTGGTCGGTCGGAGCGGAGACCGCGAGCGGAGGCATCGGCTTCCACGTGGCATCCTTGGCGATCTTGCGCCCGTCGCGGAGACCGCGGAACAGGTTCGACGTGCCACGGACGGTGTGCTCGACGAACAGCAGCCGGATGAGCTCCTTGCCGAAGGTCAGCGCGGTTCCGAGCCCGAACAGCACGGGCTGGTACACGCCCAGCGCCCGGTAGTACTGCTTCATATGACCGCGGTTGCGCATGATGTAGTACCGGTAGGCGTCGCTGGAGGCGTTCATGTGGCGGATGCCCATGTCCCACTGGCGGATCTCACGCGTGCGGCGCAGCACGAACTCGTCGACGATGACGGCGGTGGTCTTTCGCGAGGCCAGCCAGCCGTACATCTGGTCGTCCCAGTAGATGAAGAACCGCGGATCCGGCAGGCCGATCTGCGCGACGATGTCGCGGTGGATGAACATCCCCTCGAAGCAGCCGGAGTTCATCACCTTGTAGCCGGAGTCGTCGAATCCGGCAGGGGCGAAGGGGATCGGAATGGCCATCGACTCGGCGATGCGGTACTGCCAGTAGAACTCGCTGCCGTCGTAGTCGTAGCGCCGCCCCTGGATGGACTTGAACCGCGGGGCCCACGCGCCCATGCGGGCGAGGCCGTCGGGCATGACCTCGACGTCGTCGTCCATGAGCCAGATCCACGTCGATCCCAGCTCGTAGGCGATGCGCATCCCCTCGCTGAACCCGCCGGAGCCGCCGGTGTTGGTGTCCAGGCGCCGGTACACGATCTCGGTGCCGATGCCGTCGCGGAACGATTCGACGACGTCGGTGGTGTCATCGGTCGATGCGTTGTCGACGATGACGAGGTGACCGGGCTTGGGCTCCATGTTCGAGATGCTCTCGAGCAGCCGCGTCAGCAGGCCCGACCGGTTGTAGGTGACGACCGCGATCGTCGCCGAAGCGGGGTCGAAGGGCGCGGAGGCGGGGGCGTCGGGAACGGAGGGCATGGCGCGTCGATCCTACCCCGCCCCGCCCCGGGAGCCGTCTGGGAGGTCCACCGCCGGGGGGAGGTCGGTTCCTGCGGACGCCTCGTCGATGCGTTCGCGCCATGAGCGGGACTGTCCGGCCCGCAGCGCGCACAGCGCGAGCATCAGCCAGCCGTAGCCGGAGAGGGTGAAGCTCTCGAACACCGAGTCGACCAGAAGCGCCACGAGGATCAGCGGTGTCCAGGCGTAGACGATCGATCGCCGCTCGCCGGCGACGACCCAGGAGCGCACGAAGGCGAGTCCCGCGAACACGGCGAACAGCACCAGCCCCACCCAGCCGACCTGGAGGAGCACGTCGAAATAGGCGTTCAGCGCCGAAAGGTGACCCTCGCGCAGGATGTAGTTGATGGTGCCGAACGGGAAGTCGTCGGTCCACGCGCCGGTCCAGCCCCACCCCTGGATGGGCCGCGCCCGCACGAACACCACGATCTGCGCCCACAGGTCGGAGCGGGTCGAGAAGTCGCGAGCGGCACCGATCCAGGCGATGATCGTGTGCCGCCCGAGGTAGGCCACGACGAGTCCGAGAGCGAGCGCGGCACCGAAGGCCCACTGCACCGAGAGGCGCCGCGCGGCGGGGGTGTGCCGCACGACGGCGAGCGCGCCGGTGGCGGTGGCCACGGCGACCGCCAGCACGAGCACGGTGGGGGAGTCCGACAGCGCCGCCAGCGAGCCGGCCAGCACGGCGGAGTACAGCGACACCCCCGGTCGCACCGAAAGGGTGCGGTACTCCACCAGGAAGGTGATGAGGGCCAGCACCGCGACGAACCCGAGCGAGTTGCGGGTGCCGAAAATGCCCTCGATCGGTCCCAGCTGGGCGATGTTCCCCTCGACGCCGATGAAGTTCAGGGGCATGTCGAGCAGGATGCCGGAGAGGATCTCGAGCGCCAGCGACACCGTCAGCAGCACGCGCATCACATCGCCCAGGGCGCGGGCGGTCTGGAGGGTGTCGCGCACATGGCCGATGACGACGGCGATGAACGCCAGTCCCGTCATACCGAGCCATGCCGCGATCGTGCCGGCGGCATCCTGGCTCCACGACACGCTCGCCAGCAGCCACAGGAGGAAGACGATCAGGGTGGTGGGCGCCAGGCGCAGCGCGGAGAGCTCGCGGCGACGCGCGGCGAGGATCGCCGCCCCCACGATGCAGAGCCCCCCGATGATCGTGAGGTAGGTCACGCGGCCGGAGAGCCGCTCGATCACATAGCCGGCGAACACGGCCCCGAGCGCGGCGTGGGTGTAGGCGCTGGCCATCGCGGCCGATGCCAGCAGTCCCGCCGGTCCTCGCCCGCCGGCGAGCGGGATGAGGCCGGTCATGCCGCCCGCGGCGGCAGGTCGCCGCGCTCGTGCGCGAACGTCTGCTCGGCGGGACCGACGCCGACCAGCGGCGCCTGCTTGACCTTGAAGGCGAACAGCACCACCGCCATCCAGCCCCACAGCACCAGCGGACCGGACTCGGCCAACCCCTGCACCAGCAGCACAGCGCCGGTCAGCGTCGGCAGCAGCGTGAGCGGCGAGTAGGGGCGGTCGGCGCGCAGATCCCAGCGGGGCCGGTCCACGGCGAAGAACCAGGACCGCCAGATGAACGCCAGGTAGGTCGTCGCCAAGAGCACGACGCCGATCACGCCCAGTTGCATGAAGACGTCGATCCACATGTTGTGGGCCTGCAGCACCGAGACGCCGTGGTCGATGATCCACCCGTCGAACGCCGGATCCCAGGGGAGCCAGGGCGAGGCGAAGCCCCATCCCGCGACGGGGCGCTCCGCGGCGCGCTCGAGCACGCTCTGCCAGATGCCCTCGCGGCCGGTGAGGTCGGCGGTGCGGCCCAGCAGCCCGAACACCACATCCCGCAGCAGCCAGGCGGCGGCCAGGCCGCCCAGGGCGACGGCCGCGTACACGATGTAGTACCGGGTGCGCTCGCCGGGGCGACGGGTGGTGCGCATGATCAGCACCGTGATGAGCACCACGACGACCATGAGCGCCGCCAGGTAGGCGGTGGCGGAGTCGGCGCGCAGGAACAGGAACGCCGCGGCGGCGATCCACCCCCAGAGGAGGGCGCGGTGCGGCACGCGGGCGGCGTAGCGCACGGCGAACACGATGATCGCGAACAGGGCGGCGTACGCGAGCGGGTTGGCACTGCCGAAGATGCCCTGGATGCGGCCGCCGTCGAACAGGTTGTCGCGCGACCAGTAGACGATCGGGTCGGGTGCGGGAGTCAGCGGGATCACGAACCGCGGAAGGACCGGGCCGCCCACGAACAGCGACACCCACAATTCGAACGCGAGCGAGAGGACCACGACCCACTTGAACGCCGTCGACAGGGCGCGCACCAGTTCGGGCCACGTGAGGATCGCGCCGACGAAGAGCGCCTGGAAGGTCGTCACCGCGAGGAGCGCCAGCGTGAGCGCGGTGGTCTCCGGCCAGGCGGTCCACAGCAGCGACAGCGCCGCGAAGGCGACGTAGGCCAGGGCGAACCAGGGGAGGCGTCGCCACTGCACGATGGGCCGCGCCACGACCCAGACCGCGGCCGACACGACGACCGTGGCCACCCCGATCACGGCGGCGACGGTCTCGCCGAAGGCCAGCACCAGAGCGGTGCCGCAGATCGTGGTCAGCAGCACGAGCACCGCCCACGCCCGCACCAGCAGCACCCCGGTCCGCTCACGCGCAGGGGCCGCCGGGGGCGCGGCGACCGGATGCGTGGTGTGGACGGCCATGGTGTGTTCAGGCTACCGCTCGCCACTTCGCGTGCAGCGCGGGCGCGCGCGTAGGCTGGCGCCGTGCTGGTCCCGATCTTCAACAGCCCCCGCGACTACGCCTGGGGGTCGCCCACGCTCCTGCCCGACCTGACCGGCCGGCCGCCCACCGGTGCCCCGGAGGCGGAGATCTGGTACGGCGACCACGCCGGCAGCCCCAGCACCGTGGTCGACGGCTCCGGCCGCACGCTCGACCAATGGCTGCGGGCGCACGGCGAAGCCCCGCTTCCGTTCCTGATGAAGCTGCTGGCTGCCGGCTCGTCGCTGTCGATCCAGGTCCACCCTTCGAAGGAGCAGGCCGGCGCGGGGTTCGGTCGTGAAGAGGCATCCGGTGTTCCGAGGGATGCCGCTGAGCGCACCTACCGCGACGACAACCACAAGCCGGAGATCATCGTCGCGCTCAGCGACGTGTTCCGCGCGCTCGTCGGGCTGCGGCCCCTCGCGCAGACCCGCACGCTGCTCGCGGCGCTCGGCGACCGTCCCGGCATCGCGGCGCTGATGGCGCACCTCGACAGCTCGGCCGACGATGGAGAGGCGCTGCGGGGGACGCTGGAGTGGCTGCTCACCGCGGGGGCGCAGGAGACGGTCGACGACGTCTGCGCCGCCGTGCGCACCACCGAGGTGCCCGGCTTCGCGCCGGAACTGGCCGTGTACCGCCGCATCGCCGACGAGTTCCCCGGAGACGCCGGGGTGGTCGTCGCGGTGCTGATGAATGTCGTCGAACTGCGCCGCGGCGAGGCGCTGTTCGCCCCCGCCGGCGTGCTCCACTCCTATCAGGACGGACTGGGGGTGGAGGTGATGGCGGCCAGCGACAACGTGCTGCGCGGCGGTCTCACCCCGAAGCACATCGACGTGCCCGAGCTGATGCGGGTCGTCGACACCACCCCCGCGCCCGTCCCCGTCCTCGTGCCCGCCGATGGTCGGTACGACGTCGGCATCCCCGACTTCGCGGTGCTTCGTGTGGCCGTCCAGGGGTCCACGCGTGTGGACGTGCGTCCGCCGGCCATCGCCCTCGTGGTCAGCGGCGAGGTGACGGTATCGGGCGCTGCAGGGGAATCCCATCGCCTGCAGCCGGCTCACGCCGTCTTCGCCGACACCGCCGAGCGCACGCTGCTCCTCTCCGGCGACGGCGAGGTCTTCATCGCCCAACCCGGGTCCCGTTGACGCCGGATCGGATTCGCGACACGCCGAGGCGACACGCCGAGGAGTCGCAAGAAGATTGAAGCGACGGTTGAGGGTTTACGATCTGCGACTTGACCGCAGCGAATCACACCGGTGTAATTAGGTGTCAGCACACACGGTGCACGGATTCGGCAGGCGGGGGACGAGATGACTGGTTCGCAGTATCGCTCGGGCGTTCCCGACAACTGGTTCGTCGACCCGGTGCAGCTCGGTGTGCCCGGTGTGCGCCGTGCGGTCGAGGCAGACGACGACGGCGCCCTCGCGTGGCAGACCGACGCCCTGTGCTCGCAGACCGACCCCGAGGCGTTCTTCCCCGAGAAGGGCGGCTCGACCCGCGACGCCAAGCGCATCTGCGCCTCGTGCGACGTGCGCACCGAGTGCCTGGAGTACGCGCTGCACAATGACGAGCGGTTCGGGATCTGGGGCGGGCTGAGCGAGCGCGAACGTCGCAAGCTCAAGCGACAGGCCTCCTGAGCCGATCCGTCCGACCTGCGCGCGGCGCACCGGCATGCCGGTGACACGCGCATAGGCTTTCTCCGTCATGCCCGCCCGAGTTCACGCCATCCTCGTCGTGCGCCCCGACGGTCGCACTCCCGCCGCGTTCCACCTGCGGCGCACGCTCGCGGCCCTCGACGCGCAGACGCGCCCCGTCGACGCCCTCACGATCGTGCTCTGCGGGGAAGACGACAACCTGCGCCAGATCGCGGCGGACTCGCGCGCCGAGGGTGTGATCTCAGCCCCGCGCACGACCCGCTACGCGGAGGCCGCTGCGCTGGCCACGCACCGCGTGCAGGGCGACGCGGTGTGGCTGCTCGCGCAGGACACCGCACCCGAGCCCCCCGCCCTCGCACGCCTCGCCGGCGCGCTCGAGCTGGCACCCTCGGTCGCGTTCGCCGCACCCAAGCTCGTGCGGTGGGACGACCGCGGCGAGATCGTCTCGCTGGGGGTGTCGATGACCACCCTCGGGCGCACCGTCGGCCTCGCCGACGGCCAGCTCGATCAAGGGCAGCACGATGCCGGACAGGACGTGCTGGCCGCCGACGTCCGCGCCATCCTGGTGCGCACCGCCCTGTGGCGAGAGCTGCGCGGGCTCGACCGCGGGCTCTCGGGAGCGGACGAGGGCCTCGATCTGGGCGTGCGCGCCCGCCTCGCCGGGGGCCGCGTCACCCTCGTCCCCTCGGCGCTGGTCGCCGTCGCCGGCGACGGCGTAGCCGGCCTCCCGGAGGTCTACGGGTCGCGTCGACGCCTGCGACGCGTCTTCTCCGCGCGCACGGCTCAGCTGCACCGCAGGCTCGTCTATGCGCCGGCGGCCGCACTGCCGCTGCAGTGGCTGGCGATCCTGCCGATCGCGCTGTGGCGCAGCATCGTGCACCTCATCGCGAAGCAGCCGGGTCAGATCTGGCCGGAATGGGCCGCGGCGGTCACCGCCATGGCGCGCATCCCCGCCGTCGCCCGGGCGCGCAGCGGCATCCGTCGCACCCGTCGGGTGTCGTGGCAGGCCCTGGCGCCGTTGCGGACCGGCCGCGCTGACCTGCGCACCAACCTCGCCCTCACGGACGAGTCCGATCGTCTCGCCGACGCGCGCCGCACCGAGCTGCGGTTCTTCAGCGGCGGCGGCGCGTGGGCCGTGCTCGCCGCGCTCGTGGTGTCGGTCGCGTCGTTCCCGGCGCTGCTGGCGTGGCCGGTGCTGGGCGGCGGCGCCCTCGCGCCCCTGCGGGAGACCGTGACCCAGCTGTGGGCGGATGCCGCCTACGGTCAGCGCGCGCTGGGGCTCGACACCGTCGCGGCCGCCGACCCGTTCGCCGGCGTCGTCGCCCTCATCGGAACGATGTCGCCCGCCGCCCCCTCGCAGGCGCTCGTCGTGCTGTGGGTGCTCGCGCTGCCGCTAGCGGTGCTGGGCGGGTGGTTCGCCGCGACGCGGGTGACCGACCGCTCGCTGCTGCGCATCACCGGCGGCGTGGCCTGGGCGCTGGCGCCGGCATTCCTCGCCGCGCTCGTGCAGCCGCGTCCGGCGGCCGTCGTCGCCCACCTGCTGTTGCCATGGCTGTTCTACGCCGGCTCTGTCGCTCATCGGTCGTGGGCCTCGTCGGGCGTCGCCTCGCTCGTGCTGGCGGGCGTCGTCGCCGCGGCACCCTCGCTCGTGCCCGCGCTGCTCGCGCTGTGGCTGATCGCGCTCGCCATCGCCGCGGTGAGCGCCGGCGGCCGCGGCGCGGCGCGTGTCGCCTGGCTCGTCGTGCCGGCGGCGGCGATGAGCGCACCGCTGGTCTGGCAGCAGCTCTCCGCAGGCAACCCGTGGGGGCTGCTCGCCGACCCCGGCGTGCCCTGGGCCGGCCCGGTCGCCGCGGCCGACGCCGCAGGCCGAGCGCTGCTGGCGGCCGGATTCCCCACGGCCGATCCCGGTGGATGGGGACAGTTCTCGGGGGGCCCGGTGTGGTGGGTGCCCCTGCTGGTCGCCCTTCCCGCTGTGCTCGCCCTCATCGCGCCGCTGACGGTGCGGTGGCCTGCCGGCATCGTCCTGCTGACGGTGGCGGCGCTCGGCATCGCGACGGCCTTCGCCGCTGTCGCCGTGTCGGTCGCCGTGACCGCCGGCGCCCAGCCCGTCGTGGTCTGGCCCGGCGCCGGGCTCAGCCTGGCGTGGCTCGGCGTGATCGCCGCCGCCCTGGTCACCCTCGACGTCGTCCCGGCCGCCTCCGCGGCGCGGGCCATGGCGGCCACGGCCGTCATGGCAGCGCTGGCGGTGTGCGCCGTTCCGGCGCTGACGGCGCAGACCCGTGACGCGGCGGCGCTGCGGGAGGGGTCGGCGAGCACCCTGCCGGCGTACGTGGCGGCGGAGGGACGGGGATCGCCGTCGCTCGGCACGATCGTGCTGGCGCCGCTGGACGACGGGTCCGTCGCCGCGGAGGTCGTGTGGGGGGCGAGTGAGACCCTCGGCGGGCAGAGCACGGTGCAGAGCACCCGGATCGCACCGACCGCCGCCGACCGTGAGACGGCGGAGCTGGTGGCCGACCTCGTCACCGATGCCGCCGACGACCCGGTCGCACCGCTGGCGGAGCGCGGCATCGCCTTCGTGCTCCTCGCCCCGGCGTCGGACGTGGCCACCGAGGCGGCGCAGTCGCTGCGCCGCACGGCGGCGATCGCGCTGGATCAGCGCAACCGCCTCGAGCCGGTGGGGGAGACCGCGCGGGGGTCGCTCTGGCGGATCTCCGGTGAGATCACCCCCCGCGCCGACGCGTCCGCTGTCACCGTCGCGACGGCGCGGAGCATCGCGATGGGGCAGCTGGTCGTGCTCACGATCGCCCTGCTGCTGGCGATCCCCACCTCCCAGACCCGCCGGGATGCCCGCCGGGTGCCGCGGGTCGTGGGACTGCGTGCCGGGGAGGGACGATGACCACTACCTTCCGCTGGGCGACCAGCGCCCGCCTCGCGGGCGGCACGCTGGCCGCCGTCGCCCTCGTGGCCGGCACCGTGACCGCCGCCGCCGTCGCCTGGCCGTCCCACGATCGCGCGCCGATCAGCGTCGTGGCCAACCCTGCGCCCTCCGAATCCGTGCTCGCCTGCCCCGGCGGACTGCTGGCCATCGGCCGCGACGCGGGCATCGCCGGCGCGATCGATCTCGCCGCCGGCGCCACGACCGTCGCCGGATCCGGCGCCGGTCAGCCGCCGTTCGCCGAGGCCGCCCTCGTCGTCCCGCAGGTCGCCGGCTCCACGCCTCCCTCCTTCGCCGCGCCGCCGGCGGGGGGAGACCCGCACCGACCTCGCAGCGGCATCGTCCGCGGAGGTGGCGGAGGAGGACCTCTCCGGCTTCGCCGCGGCATCCTGCGCCCCGCCCCTGCTGGAATCGTGGATCGTCGGAGGCGCGGCATCCACCGGCTCGTCGGGACTGCTGCTGCTGGCCAACCCGGGTGAGGTGCCCGCCACCGTGCAGGTGACCTCCTACGGGGCAGCCGGTGCGCAGAACCCGCCGGCCGGTGCGCTGGTCGTCGCGCCGGGCACACAGCGCATCGTGCCGCTGGCGGCGCTCGCCCGCGGCGAAGAGGCCCCCATCCTGCACATCGTCTCGACCGGCGCGCCGGTGCAGGCCAGTCTGCAGGCCAGCATCACCCGCACTCTGCTGGCCGGCGGCGTCGACCAGATCGGCGCTCAGCTCGCCCCCGAGCGGCGCGTGGTGATCCCCGGGCTGGCGGTCACCGCGGAGCCCGGCCCCGAGGGCGCGTCCGACCCGGCGACGATCCTGAGGCTGCTGTCCCCGACGGTGTCGACGACGGCGACCGTCGCGGTGCGCGCGGACGGGCGCGACGTGGAGACACGAGAGGTGCCGCTGGAGGCGGGACTGCCCCTTGAGCTCGACCTCGGCGGGCTGCCGGCGGGGTCGTACACGGTGGACGTCGATGCCGGCGCAGCCGTGGTCGGGGCGGTGTGGACGACCACCGGGTTCGGTGACGGGGACGACTTCGGCTGGCACGTCGCTGCACCCCGGCTGGACGGGGCTGCGCTCCTGGCTGTCGCCCCAGGGCCGTCGCCGACACTGGCGGTGGCGAACCCCGGCGGGGAAGCGGTCACCGTCGCCCTGGTCGCCGAGGCGGGTGCCGGTGCCGCACGCGAGATCACCGTCGCCGCCGGTGGCGAGACGCGCATCGCTGTGGATCCGGGGGCCGTCTACCGACTGGACCCCACGGGGCCCGTGCATGCCGCGGTGGGCTTCACCGGCGAGGGAGCGGTCGCGGCCTATGCCGTGTGGCCCGCCGACGCCGCGGCGTCGCCGCTGGTCGTCCACCCCTGACCCCGCCCGGGGCCAGCCGCGGCGCGGTCGGTCGCTCTCCCTGCCGCCGGCCGCCCGTGCCGTGCCTGCCGTGCGCCGCCCGGCGCTCGCGGCGGCGACACCCGCTTAGGATGAGGGCATGATGCGTCGTCGGACCCGCAGCGCGACCGTCGCCCGACCCCGCCCCGCGCGCCACGGCCGGCACGGCCGCGAGGGTCGCAGCCCGGTCGTCCGGCCGCCGCTGCCGCCCCTGGACAGCCGCGTCGAGCGGTTCGACCTGGCCGTGGGAGCCGCTGCCGAGTTCCTGCGCAGCGCGTGGGAAGACCTCCGGGACGTGCGCTTCGAGATCGGCGAGATGCCCGACGTCCCGGATGCCGACGGCATCCCGCGCTGGCACGTGGTGCCCGAACAGAAGCGCATCATCCTGTACCGACTGCCGATCGAGCGGCTGAGCCGGCCGCACCGCGAGGACGAGCTGCACCGCCGCATGATCATCGAGAGCACCGTCTTCCGCGCCGCTGCGGAGTACCTCGACAAGGATCCCTGGGACCTCGGACCCGAGCGGTTCCGCTTCTTCTGAGCACCCCGCGCGGCATCCATCCGTCGTCGTCCGTCGGCATTAGCGTGGACCCGATGCGCGAGAGACTGTGTTCCAAGGTGGGCTGCGCCCGCGAGGCCGTCACGACGCTGACGTTCGACTACGGCGATCAGATGGCCGCCCTCGGACCCCTCGGCGCGGGCGGCGATCCGCACGCGCACGACCTGTGCGCCATCCACACCGACCGGCTGTCGGTCCCCAAGGGGTGGGTCGTCGTGCGGCATGAGACGCTGCGCGTCTGAGCCGGATCCCGGCGGGCCCCTGCGTGGCACAATGACGGCATGCCGACCCAGACGCCCGCTCTCCGTCACGCCATCGCCGATCTCTCCCTCGCCGAGGCCGGCCGCCATCAGCTGAGGCTGGCCGAGAACGAGATGCCGGGGCTCATGGCGCTGCGGGAGGAGTTCGGCCCCACCCGCCCGCTGGCCGGCGCACGCATCGCCGGATCCCTGCACATGACGGTGCAGACCGCCGTGCTGATCGAGACGCTCGTCGCCCTCGGCGCCCACGTGCGCTGGGCGAGCTGCAACATCTTCTCCACGCAGGACGAGGCGGCCGCCGCCGTCGTCGTCGGACCCGACGGCACCGTCGACGAGCCCCGCGGCGTCCCCGTGTTCGCGTGGAAGGGCGAGACGCTCGAGGAGTATTGGGACCTCGCCGACCGTATCTTCGACTGGAGCGACGAGGGCTTCGACGGCCCCAACCTCATCCTCGACGACGGAGGCGACGCGACGCTGCTCGTGCACAAGGGGGTCGCCTTCGAGAAGGCCGGGGGAGTGCCGGATGCCGCGCCCGACGACCCCGCGGAGTACCGGGTCGTCCTCGACGTGCTGCGGCGCAGCCTCGCCCGCGACCCGCAGCGGTTCACCCGCATGGCAGAAGGCCTCCTCGGGGTGACGGAGGAGACCACGACGGGGGTGCACCGGCTGTACGAGCTCGCGGCATCCGGTGATCTGCTCTTTCCGGCCATCAACGTCAACGACTCGGTGACGAAGTCCAAGTTCGACAACAAATACGGCATCCGCCACTCGCTGCCCGACGGGCTCAACCGTGCCACCGACGTGCTGATCGGCGGCAAGGTCGCGTTCGTCTGCGGGTACGGCGACGTCGGCAAGGGCGCCGCCGAGGCGCTGCGCGGGCAGGGTGCCCGCGTCATCGTCAGCGAGGTCGACCCCATCTGCGCGCTGCAGGCCGCGATGGACGGCTACCAGGTGGCGCGCCTGGCCGACGTCGCGGACCAGGTGGACATCCTCATCACCGGCACCGGCAACAAGGACGTCGTCACCGTCGAGGACCTCCTCTCGCTCAAGCACCTCGCCGTCGTCGGCAACGTGGGGCACTTCGACAACGAGATCGACATGGCGGGACTCGAGGCGCTGCCGGGGGCTCAGCGCGTGGAGATCAAGCCGCAGGTGCACGAGTGGCGACTGCCGACGGGCCGCAGCGTGCTCGTGCTCAGCGAGGGACGGCTGATGAACCTCGGCAACGCCACCGGGCATCCGTCCTTCGTCATGAGCGCGTCGTTCACGAACCAGGTGCTGGCCCAGATCGAGCTGTTCACGCGGCGCGATGTCTACGCGACGGCGGTGCACACCCTGCCCAAGCACCTCGACGAGAAGGTGGCGCGGCTGCACCTCGATGCCCTGGGTGTGCAGTTGACCACCCTCACCCCCGCGCAGGCCGCCTACATCGGCGTGCCGGTCGAGGGCCCCTACAAGCTGGACCACTACCGCTACTGACCGCCGTGCTCGCGCTCGCGCCCGGGCGTCGCGCCCCGGCGCTGAAGCGCGCTGCTCCGGTGTCGCGTGTGGTGGGTGGGGTGCCCGCGCGCTGTGCGGAAGCGACACTCGAGCGGCGCCGTGCCGCCGCGCCCGTGCCGCCGCGCCCCCTCCCTGAAACGCGCCGCTCCGGTGTCGCGTGTGGTGGGTGGCGTGCCCGCGCACTGTGCGGAAGCGACACTCGAGCGGCGCCGGGCGTCGGCGTGTGCCGCAAGCGCGCTGCTCCGGTGTCGCGTGTGGTGGGTGAGGTCACCGCGCACTGTGCGGAAGTGACACTCGAGCGGCCCGCCGGGCGCTGCCCGCCGGGCGCTGCGGGGCAGGCGAGGCGGGCACGCGCCGCGGGCGGGCACGCGGGGCGGGGTCAGCGCTGCGGGAACCCCCGCGGGGCGCCGGTGACTCCGGAGGTGAGCGCCGCCGTGCGCTCGTCCTCGCCGCGCAGGGCGCGCAGCTCCCGCTCGCGCCGGAGGGCGATGACGCCCAGCAGCAGCGTCTCCGGATCGGCCGCCGGGACGGGGGAGATGAACGTGCTGGCCTCGCCGGCGAGGGCGGCAGCAGTGCGTGCGCGCGCCGCGGGATCGAGGTCCCCGGCCTGCCGCACGAACTGGCTGATGCGGCGCGCGGTGCGGTCGGGCAGCGGCCCCACATCGGCGATGGCGGCCCAGCCCGCCAGTGCCGGCGGCACGCCCGGCGGCTCCGGCGGCAGTCGCGGGGCGCGGGTGCGCTCGCTGTAGGTGCCGGCCAGCAGATCGCCGAGCCGCTCCGCCCGAGGGGTGAACACCGCGACGATGCCGGCGACGGCGCCGAGGGTGAACCAGAGCTCGAAGACCCCCACCAGCGCCCGGATGAACGCCTGCCGGAACCCCGACGCCCCGCCGTCGACGCGCACGATGCGCCCTCCGACCACGAGCTTGCCGAGGCTGCGCCCGCGCGTGGCCGTCTCCACCACGGTGGGGAGGACGACCGTCACCAGCACGAGCACCGTGATGGTCAACGCCGGCGACAGAGCCGCGTTCAGCAGGCTCTGCCCGGCGATCCACGACGTGACACCGGCCAGCAGCAGGAACAGCGCCACGCCGGCCAGCATGTCGATGAGCACACCGAGCGCCCGCAGGAAGTACCCGACGGGTTGCACGTCCAGCGCCACCGCCTCGCCGGTGAGGATCTCGTCCTGGTGGATCTCCACGGCGGGCCCGGGCGTCGGCATGGCTACAGTGAATCACATGGATGCCGACGCCCTCACCGCCGCCCGGCGCCAGGAGTGGGCGCGGCTCGACGAACTCGGCCGCCGTGGGCGTCTCAGCGGGGCGGAGGCCGACGAACTGGTCACCCGCTACCGGGCGGCCTCGGCGGACCTCGCCGAGCTGAAGACCTCCGCCGGCCGCACGCCCGAGGGTGACTACCTGTCGACGCTGCTGTCGCGGGCGCGGCTGCGCCTGACGGGCACCTCTGACAACGTGCTGCGGCAGGTGCCGAGGTTCTTCCTGCAGCAGCTTCCGGCGGCGCTGTACCGGTTGCGGTACACGACGCTCGCCATCGCCGTGGGGTGCATCGTCATCGCGGCGATCGTCGCGACGTGGGTGGCGGGGGATCCGGCGGCGCTGGCGGCGCTGGGCTCCCAGGCGCAGCTGGAGCAGTATGCCGAGAACGACTTCACGCAGTACTACAGCGAGAACCCGGCCGCCGTCTTCGCCGGCACCGTCTGGACCAACAACGCCTGGATCGCCGCACAGTGCGTGCTGTTCGGCATCACAGGCCTCTGGCCGGTGATGGTGCTGATCCAGAACGCCGTGGGGGTGGGGACCGCCGCCGCCGTGCTCTTCGCCTTCGATCGGGGCGACATCTTCCTGCTGCACATCGCTCCGCACGGTCTGCTGGAGCTCACCTGCATCTTCGTCGCCGGCGCCGCGGGTCTGCACATCTTCTGGGCGTGGGTCGCCCCGGGCCCGCGAGGGCGGGGCGAAGCGCTCGCCGCCGCCGGGCGGTCGCTGGCCACGGTGGCGATCGGCCTCGTCTTCGCGCTCGCCGTCGCGGGGCTCATCGAGGGTTTCGTCACCGCCCAGCCGTGGCCGTGGCCGCTGAAGATCGGCATCGGCGCCGCCGCGCTGGGGCTGTTCCTGACCTACATGCTCCTGGTCGGTGGCCGGGCGTCCCGGCGGGGCGCGACGGGCGATCTCACCGAGTACGAAAGCGGCACACCCCGCCTGGTGGCCGGCTGACGACGCCGCATCAGTTTTGAACAGATCAAAACAACGGCTAGGCTGGAGGGCATGACCTCCCCCCTTCACGACACGGATGCCGCTGCCGCGATCCGTGCCTCGGGGCTCCGGGTGACCGACTCGCGTCAGGCCGTCTACGCGGCTCTCGCAGCGCACCCCCATGCCAGCGCCGACGACGTGTTCGCCGAGGTCGCGGCCGGGGCGCCGCGTTCGAGTCGGCAGTCGGTCTACAACGCGCTGGGCGACTTCGCCGATGCGGGACTGGTGCGCCGCATCGAGCCCGCCGGGCGCCCCATGCTCTTCGAGCTGCGCGTCGCCGACAACCACCACCACCTCGTCTGCACCTCGTGCGGACGGGTCGAGGACGTGGACTGCACGGTGGGTCATGCCCCCTGCATGCACCCCTCCCAGACCCACGGGTTCGCGGTCACTTCCGCGGAAGTGACGTTCTGGGGTCGTTGCGACTCCTGCGCCGCGGCCTGATCCGCCCCCTCTCTCCAACCCGAACCAGCAAGTGGAAGGACCCCATGACCGACGACACCATCCCCGAGATCGGCGAAGACGCGACCGGCATCGACCAGTCCGTCACCGTGACCGACACCGACAGTGCGCACGCCGAGCAGGCCGCGAAGGCGGATGCCGCCGGTGGCTGCCCCGTCGTGCACGGCGCGGGAGCCGGCCTGGCCAACCCCGCCGGTCAGCCGCACCCCACCACCGGCTCCGCCAACAACGTCTGGTGGCCGAACCAGCTGAACCTGCGGATCCTGAAGAAGAACCCGGTCGAGGCGAACCCGCTGGGCGGAGACTTCGATTACAAGGCCGCATTCGCGGCGCTCGACCTGGCCGCGGTCAAGGCTGACATCGCCGAGACGCTCACCACGTCGCAGGACTGGTGGCCCGCCGACTTCGGCAACTACGGCCCCCTCATCATCCGCATGGCCTGGCACAGTGCGGGCACCTACCGCGCGACCGACGGTCGCGGCGGTGGCGGCGCCGGTCAGCAGCGCTTCGCGCCGCTGAACAGCTGGCCCGACAACGTCAACCTCGACAAGGCCCGCCGCCTGCTGTGGCCCGTCAAGAAGAAGTATGGTCAGTCGCTGTCGTGGGCCGACCTGATGATCCTCGCCGGCAACGTCGCACTGGAGTCGATGGGCTTCGAGACCTTCGGCTTCGGCGGCGGCCGTGCCGACGTCTGGGAGCCGGACGACGACGTGTACTGGGGGCCCGAGACCACGTGGCTCGGCGACGAGCGCTACACGGGTGAGCGCGACCTCGAGAAGCCGCTCGCGGCCGTGCAGATGGGTCTCATCTACGTCAACCCCGAGGGCCCGGCCGGCAACCCCGACCCGCTCGCCTCGGCGCGTGACATCCGCGAGACGTTCGCCCGCATGGGGATGAACGACGAGGAGACCGTCGCCCTCATCGCCGGCGGCCACACGTTCGGCAAGACCCACGGCGCCGCTCCCGACTCCAACCTCGAGGACAACCCCGAGGCCGCGGGCCTGGAGATGCAGGGCCTGGGCTGGAAGAACAACTACGGCACCGGCAAGGGCGACGACACGATCACGTCGGGCCTCGAGGTGACGTGGACCTACCACCCCACCCGCTGGGACAACGAGTTCTTCCACATCCTGTACGCGTACGAGTGGGAGCTCATGAAGAGCCCGGCCGGTGCGCACCAGTGGCGGCCCACGAACGGTGCCGGCGCCGACATGGTGCCGATGGCGCACGACCCGCAGACCCGTCGGGAGCCCCGCATGCTCACGAGCGACCTGGCGCTGCGCGTCGACCCCGAGTACGACAAGATCTCGCGCCGCTTCCTCGAAGACCCGGTGGCGTTCGGCGATGCCTTCGCCCGCGCCTGGTTCAAGCTGACCCACCGCGACATGGGCCCCATCGCCCGGTACCTCGGTCCCGAGGTCCCCACCGAGGAGCTCATCTGGCAGGACCCGGTGCCCGCCGTGGACCACGCGCTCATCGACGCCGCCGACGCGGCCGCGCTGAAGCAGCAGATCCTGGCGACCGGACTCACCACCGAGCAGCTCGTGTCCACCACGTGGGCCGCGGCGTCATCGTTCCGCGGCAGCGACAAGCGCGGCGGCGTCAACGGCTCCCGCATCCGCCTGTCCCCGCAGAAGGACTGGCAGGTCAACAACCCGCCGCAGCTGAAGCTGGTGCTCGAGACCCTCGAGCAGGTGCAGGCGTCGTTCAACGACGGGCGCACCGACGGCAAGAAGGTGTCGCTGGCCGACCTCATCGTGCTGGCGGGCAACGCCGCGGTCGAGAAGGCCGCTGCCGCCGCCGGTGTCGAGGCCGAGGTGGTCTTCCACCCCGGTCGCACCGACGCCACGCAGGAGCAGACCGACGCCGAGTCGTTCGGCTACCTCGAGCCGGCCGCCGACGGGTTCCGCAACTACTACGGACCCAAGGCGTTCCTCCCGCAGGAGCACCACCTCATCGACAAGGCGAACCTGCTCACCCTCACGGCGCCCGAGATGACGGTGCTCGTGGGCGGACTGCGGGTGCTCGGCGCGAACTGGGACGGATCCGAGTACGGCGTGCTCACGAACCGCCCCGGTGTGCTGACGAACGACTTCTTCGTGAACCTGCTCGACCTCGGCACCACCTGGACGCCGCTGGACCCGGGTTCGCAGGCGTTCGAGGGCATCAAGGACGGCTCGGGCGAGCGTGTCGGCCGTGGCACGCGCGTCGACCTGCTGTTCGGCTCGAACTCCGAGCTGCGTGCGCTCGCCGAGGTCTACGCCAGCGACGACGCGAACGAGAAGTTCGTGCGCGACTTCGTGGCGGCGTGGGGCAAGGTCACGGAGCTCGACCGCTTCGACCTGCGCTGATCCGCAACACGACGACGGCCCGTCCCCGCAAGGGGGCGGGCCGTCGGTCGTTGCGCTCAGCCGAGTTCGCGTCCGTCGAACATCGCGCGGTGGGCGAAGCCCGCGATCAGCGCGCCGACGATCGGGAAGACGAGGAAGACCCACAGCTGCAGCAGTGCGTCTCCGCCGCCGTAGATCGCCGTCGCGATCGAGCGGGCCGGGTTGACCGAGGTGTTGTCCACCGGGATGGATGCCAGGTGGATGAGGGTCAGCGTGAGACCGATGACCAGGCCGGCGAGCTTGGTGCCCCGGCTCGGGTGGGTCACGCCGAGGATCACGAGCACGAAGATCGCGGTGAAGGCGATCTCCACCACGATCGCGGCTCCGAGGCCGAAGCCGCCGGGGGAGTGCTCGCCGAACCCGTTGCTGGCGAAGCCGCCGTCTTGGGCGGAGCGCAGCCAGCCGTCGGGTCCGAAGAGCCCGATGAGCACGATGAGGGTCGTGCCCACGATCCCGCCGATGATCTGCGCGATGATGTAGGCGCCGGTCTCGCGCCAGGGGAAACGGCCGGCGGCGGCCAGCCCGAGCGTGACGGCGGGGTTGAAGTGGCCGCCCGAGATCGGTCCCCACGCGTACGCGCCGGCGACGACCGTCAGCCCGAAGGCGAGCGCCACGCCCACGTAGCCGATGCCGAGCGAGGTGCCGTCTGGCCCCAGGCCGGCATCGGCGGCGAACAGGGCGGCGCCGATGGAGCCGAAGACCAGCAGGAACGTGCCCATCGCCTCGGCGACGAGCCGCGGCGCCATGCTCGGTCCTCCGGGGGCGGCGGCGTGGTCGAGAGGCGTGGGGGCGACGTGTTCTTCCGGACGGGGATCATTGCTCATGGCTGTGCCTCCTTTCGCGCTCACAGTAGCCCGCCGCCGCGGGCCCCGATAGCGCCACTGCGAGAGAGCGCGTCGGTCATTGCCGGAAGACGCGACTGATGGCGGCGGCCAGCACGGAGACCTGCATCCAGAGCATGGCGCGATACAGGGGGCGAAGAACGAGAGCGGCGAGGGGGCGCGGCCGGCGCTCCGCGGGTGGTTCCCAGGCCAAGGAGATGCCCAGGTGCGTGCCGCCGGCGGCGTGCTCGAGCGAGAGCGTCACGCGACGGGCGTGGCTGCGGGCGACGTCCGGATACCGGAAGCGCCACTGGACCGACACCGGTTCCTGTGTCGACACGAGATGCATCTCCTGCTGCCGCATCGCCGGTGTGATCCGCAGCGGTCGCCCGTCGGGGGCGTGCGTGCGGGGCCGGCCGATCCAGACATCGCCGCCGGCCCCGCCGTGCGGTCGGGTCACGCTGCCGATGACGGCATCCCATTCGGGGATCCGCTCCGCGTCGGACACCAGCGCCCACACCTGCTCCGGCGGCGCCGGAACGAACGCCGTCGTCGAGGTCGACAAAGGAGCCTGGTCTCGTCGTCGCCGCGGTGCCGACGGCAGCCGGTCGGCGTCGTCCAGGCGTCGTGCCACCTCGTCCGCATCGGTCCCGAGCCGCTCCAGGGTCGCGGCGATGAACCCGCTCGGCTCGGCGACCAGCGCGCGCAGGATCGCAGGCGCATCGCCGCCCCGGCCGGCGCGGGAGGCATCCTTCATGACCTGCAGCGCCCGCCCGCTCCAGTGGTACCCCTGCGTCTCGTGGAAGACGATCCGTCCGGGCTCCACCGCCGGCGCCTCGACCCCGAGAGACTCCAGCTGCGCGGTGTGCTGCGCCGACAGGGCGGCCCGCGTCTTCTCGACGGTCACGCCGAGGCTGCGCAGCACCTGACCTGCCACGCCGCCGTCGAGGGCCAGGGCGATGAGCAGGTGCTCGCAGTCCGCTTCGCGCAGGCCCTGACGGGAGGCCTCCTCCATGGCCATCAGCGACAGGACGTGGCTCGTGGCGACCGCCTCGCCGAACGTCGCCATCAGCCGTGCCTCCGCGGCACCGGGATGGCCGGGTCGATGCGTTTGGCGTACTTCTTGTGCACCGCCTGACGGCTGACGCCGAGGGCATCGGCGATGGTCTGCCACGTCATGCCCGCGCGCAGCGCAGCCTCGACCTGCCGCAGCTCGAGTCGGTCGGTGAGGATCCGCAGGGATGCCACGGCGCGCAGCCCAGCGCGAGGGTCGGCCGTGTCGCTGGCGGCGTCGGCGATCTGAGAAGCGTGCATGCTGTCAACATACGTTGCTGGCACAGGGAGTGTCAACCTGAGTTGCTAGGGGGTGGCGCGCACCGGCTGCTCAGAGCCGGCCGGCGGCCTTGAGCGCCAGATACCGGTCGGCGATCCGCGGTGGCAGGTCGTCGGCCGAGGCGGTGAGCGCATCGCCTCCCGCACGGGTCACGGCGGCGGCGACGCGCGCGGCGTCGCGGGCGCTGCGCTCGGCGGATGCCGCTCGGTACACGTCGTCGGCGGTGCGCCGGGTCGCGCGCCGCGCGGTGGGGGTGGGCGTCACGGGGTCCTCCGCCGCGCCGTCGGCGGCGGTGCCCACCAGCACGTGGGCACGCCGCGTCACCGCGCCCAACGACCCCAGAAAGCCCCGTGAGGCCTCCGGACTGTCCTGCGCGGTCAGCAGCACCACGAGCGCCGGCCGCGAGGTGAGGGCGCGCACCTGCGCGAAGGCGGCATCCCAATCGGTGTCGATGAGCTGCGCCTGCACGGGCGCCATCGCCTCGACCATGGCCGGCAGCAGGGCGGCGCCGTCGATGCCGGTGACCCGGGCGCGCAGCACCCGGTCGAACATCGCCAGGTGCACGTGGTCGCCGGCGCGCGTGGCGAGGGCTGCCAGCAGCAGCGCGGCCTCCATCGCGGCATCCAGGCGCACCCCGTCGCCCACCCGCGCGGCGGAGGTGCGACCGGTGTCCACGACGATCACCACGTGCCGGTCGCGCTCGGGGCGCCACGTGCGCAGCATCGTGGTGCCCGCGCGGGCCGTCGCCCGCCAGTCGATCGAGCGCACGTCGTCGCCGCGCACGTATTCTCGCAGGCTGTCGAACTCGGTGCCCTGACCGCGCACCTGCAGGCTGGTGTTGCCGTCGAGCTCCCGCAGCCGCGCGAGCCGCGACGGCAGGTGACGACGCGAGGCGAACGCCGGGAGCACGCGCACCGTGCCTGGCACGTCCAGCCGGGCCTGGCGCCCGGCCATCCCCAGCGGCCCCAGCGAGCGCACCACGACGAACCCGGAGCGCAGCTCGCCGCGGCGCACGGGCTGCAGCGGCACAGGCACGCGTCGCCGCTCCCCGGGAGGCACGTCGATCGCGGCGCGCTGCGTCGGGGCGCCGGCGGTGGGCTGCCACGCGTCGCGCAGCAGACCGCGCACCCGGCGACCGCCGGTGTTCTCGACCATGAGCGCGGTGTCGATCCGTTCGCCCAGGCGGGTGCGCGTCGGACCGGTGCGCGTCAGCCGCAGGCTGCGGGGGTGAGGGGCGACGGCGGAGTCGACCGCGGCGGTCGCCGCGCACAGCACCAGCCAGACCACCGCCACCGGCCAGGGCGGGATGCCCGCGGAGCCGAGCAGCACGACGGGCACGACGCCGAGGGCGACGAGCACGGGGAAGCGGCCGGTGACGTACATGGGATTCCGATTCGGTGGCGGCGGCGGTCTAGATCGGCACGGGGGTCTGCTGCATCACGGCGGAGAGGATCGCCTCGACCGAGACCCCTTCGATCTCCGCCTCCGGGCGCAGCCGCAGGCGGTGGCGCCACGCCGGCACGACCATCGCCTGCACGTGGTCGGGGGTGATCGCCGGGTAGCCGCCCAGCCACGCCCAGACCTTCGCCGCCGCGAGCAGGGCCGTCGCGGCGCGCGGGCTCGCGCCCAGCTGCACGGACGGCGACTGCCGGGTGGCGCGGGCGAGGTCGACGACGTACGCGAGCACGTCGTCGGAGACGGCGACGGATGCCGCGGCCCGCTGCGCGGCGCGGATCTCGTCCGCGCCGACGACCGCGTCGATTCCCGCGGCCGCGAGGTCGCCGGGGCGGAAACCGTCGGCGTGGCGGCGGAGCACCGCCAGCTCCGCCTCGCGCGCGGGCACGTCGATGAGGAGCTTGAGCAGGAAGCGGTCGAGCTGGGCCTCCGGCAGCGAGTAGGTGCCCTCGTGCTCGATGGGGTTCTGCGTCGCCGCGACCAGGAAAGGGTCCGGGAGCGGCCGGGTGACGCCGTCGGCGGAGACCTGTCGCTCCTCCATCGCCTCCAGCAGTGCCGCCTGGGTCTTGGGCGGGGTGCGGTTGATCTCGTCCGCCAGCAGCACGTGGGTGAACACCGGGCCCTCGCGGAACTCGAACTCGCCCGAGCGGGCGTCGTACACCAGCGACCCGGACACGTCACCGGGCATGAGGTCGGGCGTGAACTGCACCCGCGTGGTGTCCAGGCCGATGGCGCGGCTGAACGCGCGCACGAGCAGCGTCTTGGCGACCCCGGGCACTCCTTCCAGCAGCACGTGGCCGCGGGCGAGCAGCGCGATGAGCAGCCCGGTGACGGCGCCGTCCTGACCGACGACGGCCTTGCCGACCTCCCGTCGCACGCGGTTCATCGCCTCGCGGAGGTCGCCGTCCGACACAGCGGTCGTGACCGCGGGCGCGGCGGGGTCTGCGGGGGCCACGGGCGGCGGATCGAGGTGGGTCACTGCGGGTTCCTCTCGGGTCGGACGGCGTCGCGGACGGCCGTCTCCAGGTTCTCCAGGGCGTCGGCCAGCGCGACCAGCTCCCCGTCGTCGGCGGGCAGGTCGTCCATCAGGATGCCGCGTACGCGTGCCCGGTCGATGCCCAGGCGCGCCGCGGCGGCGTCGGCGATCTCGGGCGCGGCGGCTGCGGGGCCGAGCCCGAGCGTGCGGGCGAGGCGATCCAGCGTCCCCATGCGCAGCTGGTCGGCGGCATGCACGGCGTCCCTGGCGCGGGCGTACAGCCGGGCGCGGCCCTCTGTCGTCTCCGACGCCCGCACCGTGACCGGCAGCGTCTCGGCGACGAGGGGGCCGAAGCGGCGCCCGCGCCACAGCATGGCCGCAGACGCCGAAGCCAGCAGCACCACGATCGCGGGGGTGACCCAGTCGGGTGTCAGCTCGCCCAGACTCGGGGCGGTGTCGGGCAGGGCGCCGTCGCCGAGCGCGGGCAGGTACCAGACGACCTCGTCGTTGCGGCCGAGCAGGTGGGCGGCGAGGGCCGCGTTGCCGTCCTCCGCGAGGCCGGCGTTAGAGAAGAGCTCGCGCGCATCCAGGGCGACGATGCGGCCGGCATCCGTCTCCGCCAGCAGCAGACCGTAGCCGTCGCCCGACGGGTAGCAGGCGGTGACGCCGGAAGGCGCGGTGAAGACCGCCCCGGGGACGATGGTTCCCGAACGCTCTGCGTCGGGCAGCGCGCAGCCCGGCTCCGCATCGGCACCGTCGCCGATCCCGGCGCTCTGGGCACCCAGGAGCAGTCGCAGATCGCGCGAGCGCGGGTCGACGAGCACGACGTCTGCAGCGGCGCCGGCGATGTCCCGCAGCGTGGCGTCGTCGAGCGGTGCCGTGTCGGTGATGACCAGCGTGGCGCCGCCCGCGGCGAGGGCGCGCTCGGCCGTCGTCCGGTCGCGGGCGACGGTCACCTCCACGCCCTGCCCGCGCAGCACCTCCGCCAGCGCTCTCGTGCCGGTGGGCCCGACGGAGGCGGGGTCCAGCGCATCCCGCTCGGTCCATTCGCCCGCGGCGAGCATCGCCGCCGAGCCCGCGCCGATCGCGAGGATCGCGGCGGCGATGAGCGCCCATGCGCCTGCGCGGCGGCGGGTGGCCGATGCCGGCGCGTCGGTCGTGGATGTCACAGGGCGACGCCGGCGGGCTGGAGTCGGGCGGGTGCGGACGCGGCCGCGTCCTCGTCCACCGACGCGACGGCCCGGTAGGTCACGGCGGTGCCGGGGCGGCGGAGGTACCGCACGTCGTCGAAGGTCGCGGCGGCGGCGTCGAGCCGGTCGGCCAGGGCAGGGAACGCGCGCGCGGCGTCGCGGGCGAAGGCGTGCACCGTCGCCCCCGGCGCGGCGTCGACGATGCCGCGCTCGCCCAGCGCGCGCGCGAGGGCGCGGAAGCGCTCGGTGATCGCGGCGTCCCACTCCCCGGCGGCGGCGTGGCTCTGCGCTGCGGCGCGCAGCTGCGCGGCGCTGCGCTGCTCGGTCGCGCCGAAGAGGTCGACGGGGCGCGCGGAACGGGCGGCCATCCGCGGCATGCCCCAGACCGCCAGTGCGATGACGACGACCGCGACGACCACCACCGACGCGACCACCGCGATCCAAGGCCCCCAGCCTTCGGGGACGCCTCCGCCGAACAGGTTCGCGAAGAACTCCGCCACGGCGTGCGCGAACCGGTCCAGCGGCGTGGGCTCGGCGATGTCGTACACCGGGTCGGCGAGCTCCTGCTCGGCCCAGCGCCGTGCCTCATCGCCGTCGGGGATCAGCGGCACGGCCCGGTTCAGGGGCGTGCCCACGGGGCGGGTCCCTCGGCGGGCGGCGCGGAGCCGTCGGGTGCCGTCCATCCCTCGGGGGGCGCGGCGACGCCCGGCGCCGGTGCGCCGGTCGGCCCTGTCGGCGCCGGTGCACCGGTCGGCCATCCCGGCGCCGCACCGGCCGGAGGCGCGGGCGGGTACGGGGCATATGGCGGGTAGGCCGGCGAGCCCGGATAGCCGGGAGACGGCGCGTAGCCGTAGGCGTAGGCGGGGGTCGGAGCGATGACGCGCCCGACGTGCAGCCGGTACGGGTCGGGCAGGTCCGCCACCCCGGCATCCCGGCGCTCCACATAGGCCAGCAGATCCTGGTCGAGGCCCTCGCGGCGCATGCGTGCGTCGATGTAGAGCAGCGACGTGGCCGTGGACTGCACGATGAGCGAGACGGCCTGGATCAGCACGGTGACCGCCTGCGTCAGCAGGCCGCCGACGATGAGGAGCACGAACCCCGACGTCTCGGGGTCTCCGGTGGGAGTGAGCACCGTGGACACCGCCGTCGTCGCCAGGGAGAACGGCACGCTCACCAGCTGACCGAGGGTGGCGAACGCCATCGAGATGATCACCACGACGCCCAGCATCGGCCAGAAGCGTCCCCGGGTGAGCGACCACGATCGCGCCAGGGCTCCGCGGATGGTGGCGTGCTCGAGGATGATCGTGGGGGCCACCAGCAGCAGCTTCACCGTCAGCCACAGGACGAGGGGGATCGCCGCGAGGCCCAGCCCGACGCCCAGCAGCACGCCCGACAGCACATCCGCGAACACCAGCGCCACGACGGCTGCCACGACCGCGCCCAGCACCACCAGCGTCGCCAGCGACAGCAGCAGCGTGTAGCCCACGAGGCGCCACGCCACCGGCTTCACCCGCGCCCACAGCACCCGCAGGGTGAGCTTCTCGGCGACCACCGCATGGGCGACCTCGCTGACGACGACGCCCTGCACGAGCACGCTCAGGGCGCTCAGCGCCAGGCCGATCAGCACACTGGCAGCCAGGACCATGGCGACGGACCCGGCGAGCACCTGGTCGAACGCAGGGGTGCCGGGGCGCAGGGTGTCCAGTCGCAGGAAGGCGGGGACACTCACCGCGACGATGACGGTGGTGCCGAGGAACGTGGCCACCGACTGCACCAGGACGGCGAATCCGAGCAGCACCCGCGGGTTCTGGCGCAGGGCCGAGAACGAGCGGCCGAGGACCAGCCCGAACGTCAGCGGACGCAGCGGGATGATGCCCGGGCGGGTGACGGGTGTCCAGGCCGGATATGCGGTCATGACTCTCCCTGTGCGGCTGGGGTTGTCCCATCGTGCCACACCGGCCGAGGTCGGGCGCGCGCCCGCCGGGGGCGCTGCCGCCACGTCCGTGGGGTGTCGGCTAGTCTAGGCGGAGCCCGTCCGCTCGTCCGCGGCGCGGGCCGGGGAACCCGGAGGACGAGCACGTACCCATGACCTCACGCATCCTGGTGGTCGATGACGATACCGCGCTGGCCGAGATGATCGGCATCGTGCTGCGCACCGAGGGCTTCGACCCCGTCTTCTGCGCCGACGGCGCGGCCGCGGTCGAGGCATGGCGCAGTGAACGGCCCGACCTCGTGCTGCTGGACCTCATGCTCCCCGGTGTCGACGGCATCGAGATCTGCACGCGCATCCGCGCCGAATCCGGCGTGCCCATCATCATGCTCACCGCCCGCACCGACACCGCCGACGTCGTGCGCGGCCTGGAGTCGGGCGCGGACGACTACATCGTCAAGCCCTTCAACCCGAAGGAGCTCGTCGCCCGCATCCGCACCCGCCTGCGCCCCGCGAGCCAGCCGGCGGGGGAGACGCTGCGCATCGGCGACCTCACCGTCGACGTCGCCGCCCACGAGGTGCGTCGCGGTGACGAGGTCATCGCCCTGACGCCACTGGAGTTCGAGCTGCTGGTGGCGCTGGCGAGCAAGCCGCAGCAGGTGTTCTCCCGCGAGATGCTGCTGGAGCAGGTCTGGGGCTACCACTACAAGGCCGACACGCGCCTGGTCAACGTGCACGTGCAGCGGCTGCGCGCCAAGGTCGAGCTCGACCCCGACAACCCCCGCATCGTCACCACGGTGCGGGGCGTGGGCTACCGCGCCGGCGCGGTGGTCTGAGGTCGATGGCGTCCCCGGGCGCGCGGGACGCGGAGTCCCGCCTGCGGGACTGGCGGTCGTGGCCCACCGAACTGGCGTTCGCGTGGCGCAGGTCGCTGCGCTTCCGCACCGTGCTGCTCACGCTCGGCCTGAGCGCCCTGGCGGTGCTGGCATCCTTCGTGTTCATGGCGCTGGCCATTCAGAACGACCTGTTCCAGTCGCGCCTGGAGCAGGTGCTCGACGACGCCAGCCGCACGACCCAGACCGCCCAGGCGACCCTGGACTCCGCGGAGGTCGCGGGCGACCCCGTCGCGGTGGACAACCTGCTGGTCAACGTCAGCACCGTGGCACGTCAGGCGTCCACCCAGATGACCGCGGCGCTGCGCACGGACACGACCTCTCCGCTGGCCCCGCAGGGCTTCACCACCGGAGGGCTGAACGAGGACTACCTCTCGGCGGGTCTGCGCGCGTCGGTGCAGGACGGACCCGAGCTGCAGTGGTGGCAGTCGGTGGCGCTGCCCGACGGGGAGGGCGGCACGGTGCCGGGCATCATCGTGGGCCAGCAGCTGCTGGTGCCCGAGGTGGGCGCGTACGAGCTGTACTTCGGATACGACCTGGCCGATGCGTCCCAGACCCTCGGTTTCGTGCAGGCCACCCTGTGGATCGTCGCCGGCGTGCTGGTGCTGCTGCTCGGAGCGATCTCGTGGATCGTGCTGCGTTCGGTCACCCGACCCATCGCGGATGCCGCGCGTACGAGTGAGCGCCTCGCCGAAGGTGACCTCGGGGTGCGCCTCCAGGTGCGCGGCGACGACGAGCTGGCCACCCTCGCCCGCTCCTTCAACGCGATGGCCGACAGCATCGAGTCGCAGATCAAGGACCTCGCCGACCTGTCGCTCGTGCAGCAGCGGTTCGTCTCGGATGTCTCGCACGAGCTGCGCACGCCGCTGACGACGATCCGGCTGGCCTCCGACATGCTCAACGACCGGCGGGACGAGTTCGACCCCGCCACGGCGCGCGCCGCCGAGTTGCTGCACGCACAGGTTCAGCGGTTCGAGACGTTGCTGACAGACCTGCTGGAGATCAGCCGATACGACGCCGGCTCCGTGCAGTTGGAGACGGAGCCGACGAGCATGGCCCAGCTGGCGGAGGACGTCATCGCTTCGATGCAGCAGCTCGCCGACCAGCACGGCACCGACGTGCGCCTGATCGCGCCGGGGGGTTATTCGCCGGTGGACATGGACCCGCGCCGGGTGCGTCGCATCGTGCGCAATCTGCTCGGCAACGCCATCGAGCACGGCGAGGGGCGGCCCATCGTGGTCACCGTCGACAGTGACCAGCGCGCGGTGGCGCTGGGGGTCCGCGACTACGGGCTGGGCATGACCGCGGCGGATGCCGAGCGGGTGTTCGACCGGTTCTGGCGCGCCGACCCCGCCCGCACCCGCACGATCGGCGGCACGGGGCTGGGGCTCTCGATCGCGCTCGGCGACGCACGGCTGCACCGTGGAACGCTGGCCGTCTGGTCGCAGCTGGGGCGCGGCACCCACTTCGTGCTGACCATCCCGCGCCACGACGCCGATCTCGACGGCGCGTCCCCCATCCCCGCAGATCCGGGGGACGACGCCACCTTCGACACGCTGGGTTTGACCCAGCCCATCGAGATCCCACCCGCCGACCGGAGGGAAAGACGATGAGACGACCGCTGCGCGCCGTCGTGCTCGCGTTCGCGACGGCATCCGCGCTGGTGCTGTCGGCCTGCGCGGGCCTTCCCACCAGCGGCCCGGTCAACCCCGGACTGCCGCTGGACGGCGATTCCCGACCGCCGGACATCTCGTTCGTCGCCGACCCGCCCCAGCCCGGCGCCACCCCGTTGCAGATCGTCGAGGGGTTCATCCGCGCCGGCTCCGGCACCCGCGGGGAGTGGGCGACCGCGCGCGAGTACCTCACCTCGCAGGCGCGCGAGGAGTGGGACCCCACCGCGGGCGTCACCGTCGACGACTCCGCCGAGCGCCAGTACATCGAGGCGTCGGAGGATGCCGTCCTGCTCAGCGTGCGCGCCGACGCCACGGTCGACGGGGCGGGGGAGTACGAGGACGTCGGCGGGATCGCGCTGGAACTGCCGTTCCGCCTGGCGAAGGAGGACGGCCAGTGGCGCATCAGCGAGGCGCCCGACGGCATCGTGATGGATGACGCCTGGTTCCAGGTGGTGTTCCGCAGCTATGCGCTGGCGTACTTCGATCCGACGTGGAGCTACCTCGTGCCCGACGTGCGGTGGTTCACCACCACCAACCCCGCTACCAGCATCGCCAGCGCGCTGCTGGAGGGCGAGCCGAGTCCGTGGCTGGCGGGTGCCGGGGCCCGGGCGGGGCCGGTCGGCGTCCCCCTCGCCGCGCGCCGGGTTCCGGGGCGCGACGGCGGCACGGCGCAGATCGAGCTGACGGCGGGCGCGCTGGACCTGGACCGCGAGACCCTCGACCGCATGCAGACGCAGCTGGAGGAGAGTCTGGCCGGGGCAGGTGTGACGGCCGTGCAGCTGGCGGTGGACGGTCAGCCGCTGGCCGCGACGCGCGTCGAGGCCCGCTCCACCCGCGTGCCGCCCCAGGCGCTCGTGCTCGTCGGCGACACGTTCGGGTTCCTCAGCGGCGACACCGTCGAGCCGATCCCGCAGCTGTCCGATGCCATCCTCGACGTCGCCCCCACCGCCGTGCAGGTGACCGCTGATCAGCGCACCGCGGCGGTGCTGCGCGCCGGCGGCGCGGTGGCGCGCGTGGACGGGGGGACCTGGTCGGAGGTGGACACCCGCCCCGACCTCATCGCGCCGTCCGTCGACAACGACGGGTGGGTGTGGAGCGTGCCGCGCACCGACCCTCGCGCCGTGCGCGCCTCGGGGCCGGACGGCACCGTGGTCGAGGTGGCGGATGCCTGGCCGGACGCCTCCCGGATCACCTCGATGGAGGTGTCGCGCGACGGCACCCGGGTGGCAGCGCTCGTCACGGAGGGCGGCCGATCGGCCGTGTGGGTGGCCGGCATCATCCGTGACGGACGGGTGCCCGTGCGGCTCGGCGAGCCGCACCCGCTCTCGCCGCTGGAGGGCACCGGTGTCGACGTCGGCTGGATGGATGCCAGTCATCTCGGCGTCGTCGCCGCGGTCGAGGACGACACCACCATCGTCGAGCAGCTGGTCGGCGGTCCTGCGACCTCCGTCACCGGACCGGCGCGCACGGTCGCCATCTCCGCGACCAACCAGGTCTCGATCGCGCGGCTGCTCGACGCCCAGGGCGCGATGTACGTCCGTCGCGGCACCAATTGGGGCACGACCGCGTCGGGGGTGCGTGTCCTCGCCTCGGTGCAGGGCGCCCCCGACTGAGACTCCTGCACAGCAGGGAGATCGCGCGGAAACCAGCGGATGCCGGGGAGAACGTGTCCCGGCATCCGTCACCCCCGCGCACACTGGGGCATGGCCCCGCTCCACCCGTCCGTGCGTGACGCGCTCGCCGCTGCGCTGGCGCTGGCCTTCCCCACGTGGTGCGCGGGGTGCGACGACCCCGACACGGCGCTGTGCGCCGACTGCCGCGCCGCCCTCGCACCACCCCGGCTGATCCCGCACCGCAGGCTGGGCGGCCTCGACGTGCACAGCGCCCTGGAATTCGACGGCGTAGCCGCGCGGGTGCTGCGGGCTTTCAAGGAGGAGGGGCGGACGACCCTGGCCACCGCCCTCGCCCCGGCGCTCGCCGCGGCTCTGGGATCGTGCGGGGAGAGCACCGCGGTCGTGCCGGTTCCTTCGACGGCGGCGGCCGTGCGGCGGCGGGGCTACCGGCCGGTCGAACTGCTCGCCCGTCGCGCGGGTGCCCGCCCGTGGCGCCTGCTGCGGGTGGTGCGCGCCAGCGCCGACCAGCGCGGCCTCACCCGCGCAGCACGTGCGCAGAACGTCGCCGGATCGCTGGAGGCGGCGCCTGCCGCGGCAGGACGGCGCGTCGTGCTCGTGGACGACGTCGTGACCACCGGGGCCACTCTCGCCGAGGCGGCGAGAGCCTTGCGGGCTGCCGGGGCGCAGGTCGTGGCGGCGGCGACGGTGGCCGCCACGCCGCGGCACGGCGCGCGCCTGTCGGGGATGTGACACCGGCGCGGCCGAAGGGTAGCGTTGCAGGTACAAGGCGACTGATGGTCCGCCCTTGGCCGGGCGGACCGGAACAAGGAGGTCAAGGATGGATACCAGCATTGTCGGCGTGGGAGTGGGAATCAGCGATCGATTCCGCACCGTTGTCGAAGACAAGGCTCAGCGTGTAGAGCACCTTGCTCCGCGGGCCCAGCGGCTGGACGTCAAGGTGACCCACCGCGCCTACCACAACGGCCGCATGGAAGACGAGACGGTCGAGCTCACCCTCACCGGCAAGGGTCCGCTGGTGCGGGCCGAGGCCACGGACGGTGACAAGTTCGCGGCACTGGACCTCGCCGTCGACAAGCTCGCCGAGCAGCTGCGTCGCGCCAAGCAGAAGCGACTGGATGCTCGCGACAAGCCGCGCGGCGCGACCTTCAAGAAGGAGAACGGCTCGCTGGAGGGCATCGACGTGCAGCCCGCATCGGCCGACGTGCTCAAGGCCGTCGCCACCGGCTCCGTGCCCGTGCAGACCGACCCCGAGGAGGAAGCCGACTACACCCCGGTCGTCATCCGCACCAAGGAGTTCGCCGCGGAGTGGATGACGGTCGAAGAGGCGGTCGACCGCATGGAGCTGGTCGGCCATGACTTCTTCCTCTTCATCGACGCCCGCACCGATCACCCGAGCGTCGTGTACCGGCGCAAGGGCTGGGACTACGGCGTCATCTCGCTGACCGCCGCCGCGCCGCCGGCTGCGTCGTAGCAGCAGACCTCGAAGCGGGGGGGGGGGGGGGGGGAGGCGAGCCGCGGGCGGCGCGTGTGGGTTGGCGGCGGGGGGGCCCCGCGCCGCGGGGGGCGGCGTCCCCCCCGCCCCCCGGGGGGGGGCGGGGCCCCCCCCCCCCCCCCGCCCCCCCCCGCTTCTCTGTGCCCGGCGTCGACCCGACACGGGGTCGGGCAGGGGAGTGGGGCAGGCAGCGCCGCGGGCGCCGGCGGCGCACCGTGAAGGAGCCGACCTGCGCGGGGCTCAGTCGAACATGCCGTCCAAGAGGCTGCCGATGACGAGCCCGCCGAGGATTCCGCCCATGACGTTGTTGCCGCCGGGGCCGCCGCGTCCGCCGCCCCAGCCGCCCTGCGGGCCGCCCCATCCCGCATCGGGGCGGGAGGAGTCGATGTCGCGCTGGGCGTACTGCAGCGCCTCGGAGGCCAGCAGCCCGCAGCGGCGCGCATCGGCGAGAGCGCGCTCCCTGTCGTCCTCGGCGATCGGACCCGCCGCGACCGACGCCAGCCCGAGGCGCAGGCTCTCGGCCTCGGCGAGGCGCGTGCGCGCGTCGGCCCCGATCCAGCCGCGGTGGCCGGAGATGACCGATCGGGCCACGGCCAGCTGGCGGTCGGCGTCGTCGATGGCGTGACGCACGTGCGCCTCGTCGGGGAGCGGGCGCGCCGCCCGCTCGCGCGCCAGTGCGATCGCGGCATCCAGCGCGGCGTTCTTCTCACGCAGCACCGTGAGCTCTGCGAAGGGGTCGGCCTTGCCACCGGCAGGGGTGAGGTCGTTGAGGGCGCGCTCCAGCTCCGCCGTGGCGCGGGTGACAGCCGGCACCTGGGGTGCGGTGCGCGCGACGACGATGTCCTCGCGGGAGTCGGCCACGACGGCCGCCAGCGTCGACTGGGCGCGCAGAGCCTCGACCTCGAAGTCGTCGACGGCGTCGAGCAGCGTTCCCGCCCGTCGCACCGCCTCCATCGACGCTTCGAGCGCGACGTTGGCGGGCCCGCGCTCACCGGCGTCGCGGCGGCGCTCGGCGACATCGGCGCCGTGCTCTGCGAACTCCAGCAGCGCAGCGGCCTCGTCAGGATTGCCCGACACCCGCTGCGCGGCAGCGGGTGCGTAGCGCGAGTTGACGCGTTCGACCACGGCGCGGGCGGTCGACAGGCGCGCGGTGAGGCGGGCGACGTCGGCACGGATGCCGGCGAGGATCTCGGGGGCGCGGCGCGCGCGCTCGATGCGCTCGGCCAGGGCGCCGGTGCGGTCGTCGATCAGATCGTCCGCCCACTCGCACAGCTGGACGATGCGGGCGTTGCGCGTGCGCAGCTCCTCGACGGTGTCGGGGATGTCGTCGTGGTTGAGCTGATTGAGGTGGAACGCCTCGCCGAGGTGGTGACGCACCGCCGCCAGCGCTTCTCGGAGCTCGACCGTGGCGTCGGCGCCGAGCTCGGCGTCGGCGAACACGAGCTCGTCGCTGATGGAGCGCAGTCGCTCATCCGTTGCCACGAGCGCTGCTCCCGCGCGTCGGGCCAGATCAGCGTCCTGCTCCTGCAGCTCCTGCTGCTCGCGCTTGCGCTTTCCCCAGAATCCGGCCATGTGATGATCCTAAAGGCGCAGCCGCTGCGCGCGCCGAGGTTCGCTCACGGCGAGAGGGTCGACGCGACGTTCGGGCGACGCCGAGGTCACAGGCGGATAACATGGCGATGTATGCCCGCGCGCCCGAGCGTGACGGTGCCGGCGCAACCCGCGCCCGAACGACAGATGGAGATGCCCCGTGGCCAACCCTCTCGAGAAACTGCTCCGTGCCGGTGAGGGGCGCGTGCTCAGGCGCCTGCAGCAGGTCGTCAAGGCGGTCGGCGCCCTCGAAGAGGACTACACCCAGCTCACCGACGAGGAGCTGCGCGGCGAGACCGCCGAGCTGCGCGCCCGCTACGAGGCCGGTGAGACGCTCGACCAGCTCATGCCCGAGGCCTTCGCCGCCGTGCGTGAGGCGGCCAAGCGCACCCTGGGCCAGCGCCCCTACGACGTGCAGGTGATGGGCGGCGCAGCGCTTCACCTCGGCAACATCGCCGAGATGAAGACCGGTGAGGGCAAGACCCTGACCGCGGCGCTCCCGGTGTACCTCAACGCCATCGCCGGCAAGGGCGTGCACGTCATCACCGTCAACGACTACCTCGCCTCCTACCAGGCCGATCTCATGGGCCGCGTCTACCGCGCGCTCGGCATGACCTACGGCACGATCGTGGCCGGCCAGAACCCGCAGGTGCGCCGCGAGCAGTACGCCGCCGACATCACCTACGGCACCAACAACGAGTTCGGCTTCGACTACCTGCGCGACAACATGGCCTGGCGCAAGGAGGACCTGGTCCAGCGCGGCCACTTCTTCGCCATCGTCGACGAGGTGGACTCCATCCTCATCGATGAGGCACGCACCCCGCTGATCATCTCCGGCCCGTCCTCGGGCGAGGCGAACCGGTGGTTCGTGGAGTTCGCGAAGATCGCCAAGACGCTCGAAGCGGGAGTCGACTACGAGGTCGACGAGAAGAAGCGCACGATCGGCGTGCTCGAGCCGGGCATCGAGAAGGTCGAGGACTACCTCGGCATCGACAACCTGTACGAGTCGGCCAACACACCCCTCATCTCGTTCCTGAACAACTCGATCAAGGCGCTCGCACTGTTCAAGCGCGACGCCGACTACGTCGTGATGAACGACGAGGTCATGATCGTCGACGAGCACACCGGCCGCATCCTCGTCGGCCGCCGTTACAACGAAGGCATCCACCAGGCGATCGAGGCGAAGGAGGGTGTTCCAGTCAAGGCCGAGAACCAGACCCTCGCCACGGTCACGCTGCAGAATTACTTCCGCCTGTACGAAAAGCTCGCCGGCATGACGGGTACCGCCGAGACCGAGGCGGCGGAATTCATGTCGACCTACAAGCTCGGCGTCGTTCCGATCCCCACCAACAAGCCGATGATCCGCAAGGATCAGCCCGACCTGGTGTACAAGAACGAGCAGGCGAAGTTCACCCAGGTCGTCGAGGACATCGCCGAGCGCCACGCAGCCGGGCAGCCGGTGCTGGTGGGCACCGTGAGCGTGGAGAAGAGCGAGTACCTCTCCCGGCTGCTGGCCAAGAAGGGCATCAAGCACGAGGTCCTCAACGCCAAGAACCACGCGCGTGAAGCCGAGATCGTCGCCCGTGCCGGGCGCCTGGGCGCCGTGACCGTCGCGACGAACATGGCCGGTCGAGGCACCGACATCATGCTCGGCGGCAACGCCGAGTTCCTCGCGGTGCAGGAGATGAAGGCCAAGGGTCTCGACCCCGCCGAGACCCCCGAGGAGTACGAGGCGGAGTGGGACGCGGTGTACACCGCGGTGCGCGACACCGTCGCGGAGGAGGCCGAGAAGGTCGTCGCCGCCGGCGGCCTGTACGTTCTGGGCACCGAGCGTCACGAGTCGCGCCGCATCGACAACCAGCTGCGCGGCCGCTCCGGTCGACAGGGCGACCCCGGAGAGAGCCGGTTCTACCTGTCGCTGACCGACGACCTGATGCGCCTGTTCCAGTCGGGGGCCGCCGAGGCGATCCTCGCGCGCACCAACTTCCCCGACGATGTCGCGATCGAGTCGACCATGGTCTCGCGGGCGATCAAGAGCGCCCAGTCCCAGGTCGAATCCCGCAACGCCGAGATCCGCAAGAACGTCCTGAAGTACGACGACGTCCTCAACCGGCAGCGCGAGGCGATCTACGCCGACCGCCGTCACATGCTCGAAGGTGATGACCTGTCGGACCGCATCTCGCACTTCATCGAGGATGCGATCGGCTCGGTCATCGACGACCACACCTCGTCGGGCCACACCGAGAGCTGGGACTTCGACGCTCTGTGGACGGAGCTGAAGACCCTGTACCCGGTCTCGGTCACGATCGACGAGGTCGTCTCCGAAGCCGGCCACAAGGGCCGCATCACCCCGGAGATCCTCAAGCGCGAGATCCTCTCCGACGCCAAGATCGCATACGAGCGCCGCGAGGAGTCGCTGGGTTCGCCGGCGATGCGCGAGCTGGAGCGTCGCGTCGTGCTGCAGGTGCTCGACCGCCGCTGGCGCGACCACCTGTACGAGATGGACTACCTCAAGGACGGCATCGGCCTGCGCGCGATGGCTCAGCGCGACCCGCTGATCGAGTACCAGCGCGAGGGCTATCAGATGTTCCAGGCGATGATGGGGCAGATCAAGGAGGAGTCGGTCGGGTTCCTCTACAACCTCGAGGTCGAGGTGCGTCGCACCGACGGCCAGGAGGCCGAGGTCGAGGCGAAGGGCCTCGTCGCTCCCGAGCAGCCGCGGCTGGAGTACTCCGCGCCCAGCGACTCCGGTGACGTCGAGGTGCGCAACGAGCGCGGCCAGGTGCAGCAGGCGGCGACCGCCCGGCTGCGCGAGGCTCGGGCCGCCGGAGCGCCCGGCGCCGTCGTCGACGCCGAGCCGCAGGAGGGCGCCCGCGGCGCGTTCGGCCAGCGCACGGAGGCCGCGGCCCCCGGTGCGAGCGGTGGGCAGAACCGCGCACAGCGCCGCGCCGCCGGCAAGAAGAAGTAGCACCGAAGGCATCCCGCCCGCCGCAGGCGGGAGGGCGCACCGGCGCAGGACGACTCCCACGGGAGCCTCCTGCGCCGGTGGTGTCTGCGGCGCCGGCGAAGGAGACGCCCCGGCGACGGGGATATCCTGATCCGATGAGCCCGCTGCGCACGCTCGACCAGTCGAGCAAGCTGAAGAACGTCCTCTACGAGATCCGCGGTCAGGCCCTTGTGGAGGCCGACCGGCTCGAGGCCGACGGGCACACGATCCTGAAGCTCAACACCGGCAACCCGGCGGCGTTCGGGTTCGAAGCGCCCTTCCAGATCGTGCGGGACATGATCGAGGCGGTGCCCCAGGCGCACGGTTACAGCGACAGCCGCGGCATCATGTCGGCGCGGCGGGCCGTGGTCTCCCGCTATGAGCAGACGCCGGGATTCCCGCTGTTCGATCCCGACGACGTCTACCTCGGCAACGGCGTCTCCGAACTGATCACGATGACCATGCAGGCGCTGCTGGACGAGGGTGACGAGGTCCTCATCCCCGCGCCGGACTACCCGCTGTGGACGGCGATGACGAGCCTCGCCGACGGCACGCCGGTGCACTACCGCTGCGACGACGCCGCCGGCTGGCAGCCCGACCTCGAGGACATCCGTGCCAAGGTCACCCCCCGCACCAAGGCGATCGTCGTGATCAACCCCAACAATCCCACCGGCGCGGTCTACAGCCGCGAGGTGCTGCAGGGGATCGTGGACATCGCGCGCGAGCACTCGCTGCTGCTGCTGTCCGACGAGATCTACGACCGCATCCTGTTCGACGGCGCCGAGCACATCCCGCTCGCGACCCTCGCCCCCGATCTGCTGTGCCTGACCTTCAACGGTCTGTCCAAGACCTACCGCGTGGCCGGCTACCGCTCCGGCTGGCTGGTCATCACCGGCCCGAAGAAGCATGCGGCCGGGTTCCTGGAGGGCATCCAGCTGCTGGCATCCACCCGCCTGTGCCCGAACGTCCCCGCGCAGCACGCGGTGCAGGCGGCGCTGTCGGGCGTGCAGTCGATCGACGCGCTCATCGCCCCGTCCGGGCGGCTGCACGAGCAGCGGGATGCCGCGTGGCAGGGCCTGGAGGCGATCCCCGGTGTCACCTGCCACAAGCCCGCCGGCGCGCTGTACGCCTTTCCTCGACTCGACCCCGAGGTCTACGAGATCCACGACGACAGCCGCCTCGTCTACGACTTCCTCGTCGCCGAGCACGTGCTGCTGGTGCCGGGGACCGGGTTCAACTGGCCCACGCCCGACCACCTGCGCATCGTGACCCTCCCCGAGGCGCGTGTGCTCACCGAGGCGATCGAGCGGCTGGGGAACTTCCTGTCCTCCTACCGCCAGTGACCGGAGCGGACGCCCCGCGTCCCGTCAAGCCTCTGCCGGCCATCGCCGCCGCTTCCTATCGTCGGGCGCATGGCAATCGAGCTGAACAGACCCGCCCTGCGTCACGCGCGCGCCCTCATCCGCGACGGCAAGGTCGTCCGCGACGAGCGCGACGACTGGTCCGAGGCCGCGCCCGATGCGGATGAGGAGAACGCCTTCATCGACAAGGCCGGCTGGACCGAGTACTCCCATTGGCACCTCGGCGTCGACCGCAGCGAGAACGCGCAGACCAAGAAGGCCTACACGTTCCCGTTCGGCGACTTCCAGCGCGTGCACCGCTCCGGGGTCATCTCCGGCGAGAGTCGCGCCGGACAGTACGATCACGCGGAGATCCGCGACGCGCTCGCCTCCCTGCTGGCGTTGATCGACGACGGCGACCGTTAGGCCGCGACGTCACAGGAGCGCCAGCGAGGTGGCACGCCACCGGTGGTCCATCCCCTCCAGCCGGATCGCCACCGCGCGCGTGCGTGCCGGTCCGGACACCACCACCACCGCCTCCACGACGCCGTCCAGCGGTGAGGACTGCCGGATCGTGCCGATGGTGTGCACCGGGCGGGCGGCGGGCACTCCGCGGGCGCTGCGGGCACGCGCTGCGAGGTTGGCCCGCGTCACCAGGGCGCGGTAGGTCTCCTCGGTGAACCAGCGCGCGAGCTGGTCGACTTCGCGCACTCCCGCCAGCACCTCCAGCACGCCCCGGGTGAGGTTGCGCAGCAGCGGCTCGGGATCGGGAAGATCCTCGGCGGAGGTGCGCTGCGGCGCGAGGAAGTCGTCGACAGCGATGCTCGTCGAGACGGCTCGCGGCGCCGGAGAGGGGGAGGGGAGCATCGGGCTTCCTTTCTCTCGGCGGATCGCGCAGCGGGAAGTGGCACGAGTGAACCACAGCGCCAGGACGGCGCGGGATGAGAATGCTCCAACCTGTGGACAACCGGGAGGGACCACGGCGGCCGGGCGCTACATTCGCGGAATGCGCTGGGACCGCCTGTTCGAGGACCTCGAGGACCAGCTCGCGTCCGAATGGGAAGCCGAGCGGGCGGCGCTCGACACCGAGGCCGAGCGACTGCGGCTGTCCAAGCTCACGCTGCGTGAGCGGCTGCGCGCGCTCGCGGGGGCGGATGCCGCCGTCTCCGCGGAACTGCGCGACGGCACCGTCGCCGCCGGCACGGTCTCTTCCGTCGGTGCGGACTGGTTCGCACTGGACACGGCCACCCGCCGCAGTGCGGCGATGCTGGTGCCGCTGGCGGCCCTGACGGCGCTGGGGCTGGCGCAGGAAGAGCTGCTGCGCACCGCGCGACCCGGGCAGCCGGCCGCACGTCTGGCGGATCGGATGACACTGGGGTTCGTGCTGCGCGACCTGTCGCGACGGCGCATCCCGGTGGCCGTGGGCGTGGGGCCGGGCCGCGTGCTCACCGGCACCATCGACCGTGCGGCGGCCGACCATCTGGACCTCGCCCTGCACGATCGGGATCGGCCACGTCGTGCGGGAGAGGTCAGCGGACACCGCATCGTCGCGACCGATGCCGTGTCGTGGGTGCGGCTGGACGCCACGGTCCCGCTGGGGTGAGCCGGCGGGCCTCAGTCCGGGCGGTGCACCGTCCCCCGGCCCCACAGCTCGGGGAAGCTCGCCGCGTTGGACTCCCGCCACAGCGCCATGCGCCGCGCCTCCTCCGCCTGGGCGTCGAGATACTCCTCGACGCTGTCGTGCTCGATGCGCCACCGCGCCGGCGAACCCACCTTCATACCGCGGAGCCTGCCGTCGAGCACGAGGGCGACCACCTCGTCGACGGTCACGCTCAGCAGCTCGGCGACCTGCGCGGGGGCGAGCAGGCGCGCCTCGGAGGGGGTCATGCGGGGCATGCCCTCATTATCGGTGTCCGGGGGCGTTGCGGGCGCCCCCGCACCGGGCTGTGGATAACCTTCGGCACATCCTCAGTCTCTGGGTCACGATGGGGGCATGAGCGCACCGGAGATCCCGCCCGCGCGAAAGCGGGCGCCATGGGCCGACGTCAGGTTCGCCCTCGGCGTCGTCCTGATCGTCGCGTCGGTGGCCGGGGTCTGGTTCGTGGTGTCGGCGTCACGACAGACGGTGCCGGTGTTCGCCGCGGTGCGCACCATCGTGCCGGGTGAGGCCATCGACGCCGCGGCCGTGCAGGTCGTCGACGTCGCGCTCGGCCAGGTCAGGGAGGCATACGCCGCCCCGGGACTGCTCGAGCCGGACGCGATCGCCACGCGCACGATCACGTCGGGAGAGCTGGTGCCGCTGAGCGCCGTCGGCCCCGCGTCGTCGGGCGATCTCACCTCGGTGGTGCTGCGATCCACGACCGATGTGCCTGCGAGCGTCGCGGCGGGCACGCGGGTCGAGGTGTGGTCGGCGCCCGCGATGGAGCGCGGCCAGTTCGATCAGCCCCGCATCCTCGTGCCGGACGCGACCGTCGCCACCGTCACGCGTGATGACTCCGTGCTCGGCTCCGACGGGGCGGCGCTCGAACTCATCATCCCGCGCGCCGACGTCGCGGCCGCTCTGGCGGCGGTGGCCGGTGGGGCCGCACTGTCGGTCGTGCCCCTGGCGGGCGGTGGCCGGTGACCACCGCGGTCGTGGCCGTCGACGGCGCCGCCGCCTCCGACATCGCGCTGAGCCTGGAACGGCACGGCGTGCAGGCCTCGGCGGCGGTGAACGCGGCCGCTCCCGCGCGCGCGGCGGCGGACCCTCTTCTGGACGATGCCGGGCGGGAGCTGCTGGCGGTCGTCACCGCCGCCGACCTGCTCCTCCTCGAGCTGCGGCGGGACACGATCGCCCCCGCACTGGTCTCGCTGTGCGACCGGCACGGGGTTCGCATCGTGCCGCTGTGCGCTGCCGCAGGGGAGGGCCGCCTGGCAGAGCTCTACGGACTGGCCGCACCGCTGCCGCTGACCGACGTCGAAGCGCTTCCGCGAGCCCTCGCGATGGATGCCGTACCGGCCGCCCCGCCGACGGCGCCGGCGGCGTCGGGCAGGGTGATCGCGGTGTGGGGGCCGACAGGGGCGCCGGGGCGCAGCACGCTCGCCGTCGAAATCGCCGTCGAACTGGCCCGCGACGGCCGCAGGGTGGGCCTGGTCGATGCCGACACCCACGCTCCGTCGCTCGCCCTCGCTCTGGGGCTGGCCGATGAGGGGCCGGGGTTCGCGTCCGCCTGCCGTCAGGCGGAGCAGTCCACGCTCACCCCCGCCGAGCTCAGCCGGATCGGCGTGCCGCTCGGCCGCGGTGTCGAGGTGCTCACCGGGCTGAACCGCCCCGGCCGTTGGCCGGAGCTCACCGGCGACCGCATCACGGCGGCGCTGGACGTCTGCCGCCGGTGGGCGGACGAGATCGTCGTGGACGTGGCCGCGTCGCTGGAGCGCGACGAGGAGATCGTCAGCGACCTGGCGGGGCCGCGCCGCAACGCGGCCACACTGGCGGTGCTGCAGGCTGCCGACCTCGTGGTGGCCGTGGCCGCGGCAGACCCCGTCGGCATCGCGCGGTTCGTGCGAGGGCACGCCGACCTGCGAGCCACGATCGGCGCCACACCGGTGGTCGTGGTGGTGAATCGGCTGCGCGCCGGTGCGCTGGGGGTCGATGCGCGCGGACAGGTGCGGGCGACGCTCGAGCGGTTCTGCGGCATCCGCGACGTGTGGTTCGTTCCGCTGGACACCCGCGCCGCGGATGCCGCGATGCTGTCGTCCCGGCCGGCGCGGGAGGTGGCGGGGCGCAGCGCGCTGTCCTCGGCGGTGCGCCGGCTCGTCGGCGAGGCGCTGGCGCCGGTGGCTGCGGAGTCCGCGCCCGCCGCACGGCCGCGCCGCGAGCGCGCAGGCCGGAGGGGGTGGTCGTCGGCGCGGACCGCCTGAGTGCACCCGATTAGGCTGAAAGGATGTCGACGCTCAGCGATCTCGTCTATGCCCAGGGATGGGCCACCGCCGACGATGTGGAGTGGCTGCACCGCCTCGCCGGCGACAGCCAGCTGCTGGCCGATCTGGCGTTCGCCGACATCGTCATCTGGGTTCCGACCGCGGACGGCTCCTTCATCGCGGTGGCGCACACCCGGCCGAGCGGCGCGGCCACGCTGTTCTACCGTGACATCGTGGGCGACCTTATGCGCCCGCAGTGGCGCACGCAGGTGCGCGACGCGTTCACCGGCGCCCGCATCGTGGATTCCGCCTCGCCCGACTGGTTCGAGGAGACCCCCACGCGGGTGCGGGCGGTGCCGATCGTGCGGGAACGGGCCACGGGCGATGAGCCCCCCCGGGTGCTCGGCGTGCTCACCCGCCACACGAACCTCGGTGAGACCCGCACGCCGTCGCGCCAGCAGATCACCTTCAACGACTGCGCCGACGACCTGTTCGCGATGGTCGCCTCGGCCGACTTCCCCGACCTGACCGCCCCCACCTCGCCGCGCCGCGGCGCGCCGCGCGCCTCGGACGGCCTCATCCGCCTCGACCCCGACGGGGTGACCACGTTCGCCAGCCCCAACGCGCTGTCGGCGTTCAACCGGCTGGGCTTCGAGGAGGAGCTGGAAGGGGAGTCGCTCGTCGAGGTCACCACCGGCATCCTCCCCGCGTCACGGCAGTTCGACGAGTCCCTGCCCGTCGTGGTCAGCGGGCGCGCGCCCTGGCGGGCCGACATCGAGGCACGGGGCGTCACAGTGTCGCTGCGGACCATTCCGCTGCGCGATCACGACCAGCGGATCGGCGCGATCGTGCTGTGCCGCGACGTGACGGAGATCCGCCACCAGGAGCAGGAGCTCATCACGAAGGATGCGACGATCCGTGAGATCCACCACCGGGTGAAGAACAACCTGCAGACGGTCGCATCGCTGCTGCGCATCCAGGCGCGACGCACGCATTCCGACGAGGCGCGGGAGGCGCTCACGCAGGCGATGCGGCGGGTGTCGGCCATCGCGGTGGTGCACGACACCCTCTCCGGCGGCCTCGCCCAGAACGTGGACTTCGACGACGTCTTCGCGCGGGTGCTCAAGCTCGTCGCCGAGGTCGCCGCAGCGCCGAACACACGCGCGCGCACGCGCACCACCGGCCGCTTCGGCACGTTGCCCAGCGAGTACGCCACGCCGCTCGCCCTCGCGCTGACCGAGCTCGTGACCAACGCGGTCGAGCACGGGCTCGCCGGCAAGGAGGGCGACGTGGAGATCGCCGCCGAGCGGTCCGATGACCGACTCGCGGTGAGCGTGCGCGACACGGGGATCGGCCTGCCGGAGGGTCAGGTGGGTCGCGGTCTGGGAACGCAGATCGTGCGCACCCTCATCCAGGGTGAACTGGGTGGCACGATCGACTGGCACACGATCGTGGGAAGCGGCACCGAGGTGACTATCGACATCCCCCTGCGCTACATCAAGCGCAGTGCCGGCTGACGTCGAGCGATGATGCCGCTGCGTCGCGATGGCGCCCCCCGGCACCATCGCGACGGCACGGCGTCAGCTGGCGCGGCGGGCGCGGGCGGCGCGGCGCTTGAGGGCGCGGCGCTCGTCCTCGGAGAGACCGCCCCAGACGCCGGAGTCCTGACCGGTCTCCAGGGCGTACTGCAGGCAGATCTCGGTGACCGTGCAGCGGGCGCACACAGCCTTGGCCTTCTCGATCTGCTCCACGGCGGGGCCGGTGTTGCCCACAGGGAAGAACAGTTCGGGGTCGACGGTCAGGCAGGCAGACTTGTCGCGCCAATCCATATCAGGATGCTCCTTATTCGGGGGGAATGTTCACGTGCGTGTCAGTGTGCCGAATCGGGTATCCGGTACTCTGGGGAAATGCGAGCCTCTGCTCGCCCCACGGCGCTGTGGGAGCACACAACCTGACAATGCTTTCACAGTGCGACGAGTCCGGGCAAGAGTGAAGCCTGGGGTGTTCCGAGGAACTTGCTGTGCGGTGGCGGAGCGGGTTGACGATTCACACAACGACCCGCTGGATTCCGGAAGCTGACTCGAGGATGCCGACAATGCCTGCTCTGACCCCTGCCGAACGCGTCGCCGGTGTGCTGCTGGCTCTGCAGGCGCTGGGCGTGGCGGCCCTCGTCGTGTGGGAGGCGGCCGCGCTCGCCGGAGGCGACACGCTTTCGGTGCCGACGGCGATCGCCCTGCTGGTGGTCACCGGCCTCGGCGCGGTCGCGATGGGGGCGTTCGCGTTCGCGGTGCTGCGCGACGAGTCGTGGGGCCGCTCGGGCGGGATCGTCCTGCAGCTGCTGCTGCTGGCCGTGGCCCTCGGCGCGGCCACCGGGACATTCGGCGACGGCGCGCTGGCGCTGGCCCTGGCTGCTCCCGCGCTGCTGACCCTCGTGCTGCTCATCCTGAGCGTCCGGGCTGCGGCTGCGCGGCACCCGCGCGACGACGCGCAGCCCGGCGCCTGAGGGCTCAGGCGATCTGCAGCAGCGTGCGCAGACGGGCGACGTGTCCGGTCGCGCGCACGTTGTAGAGAGCCTGCTCGATCACGCCGTCCGCGTCGATGACGAAGGTCGAGCGGATGACGCCCTCGACGACCTTGCCGTAGTTCATCTTCTCGCCCCACGCGCCGTAGGCCTCGTGCACGGCGTGGTCGGGATCGCTGAGCAGATCGAAGCTGAGCCCGTCGCGCTCGCGGAAGGTGCGCAGCTTCGCCGGCTCGTCACGCGAGACGCCGAGCACGGTGTAGCCGGCCGCCTGCAGCGCCGGGAAGCTGTCGCGGAAGTCGCACGCCTGCGTCGTGCAGCCGGGGGTCATGGCGGCCGGGTAGAAGTAGAGGATCACGCGACGGCCACGCAGTGACGAGAGCGAGACGGGGGTGCCGTCCTGGTCGTCGAGGGTGAACGCGGGCGCGGGGGAGCCGGGCTGGAGCTTCATCCCTCCAGCCTAAGGACGTGAGGCGGCGTTCCTGTCCCGCTCGGCGAAGGTCTCCAGCAGCCGCTGCAGCGAATCCACGCGCGCGGCGCCGTTGGGTCCGAGCCGGCCCTCGGCCAGTGCCTCCGCGATGGCGCAGTCAGGCGCATCGCGCAGGTGGGTGCAGCCACGCGGGCACTCTGCCGCCGCGGCGGCGAGATCGGTGTAGGCCGCGATGATGTTCGCCGGATCGACGTGGCCGAGGCCGAACGAGCGCACCCCGGGCGTGTCGATGACCCAGCCGCTGCCGTCGGCACCGTGGTAGCGCAGCGACACCGTGGAGCTCGACGTGTGGCGGCCGCGTCCGGTCACCTCGTTCACGTGGCCGGTGGCCCGGCGGGCCTCCGGGACCAACGCGTTGACGAGCGTGGACTTGCCCACCCCGGAGTGGCCGACGAACACCGTGGAGTGTCCCACCAGATGCCTGCCGATCTCGTCCACGGGCATGGCGCCCTGGGCGCTGGTGAACACCTGCAGCCCTTCGACGCCCTCGAAGTGGGACAGGAACGCGGTCGGGTCGGCCAGATCGGTCTTGGTCACGACGAGGAGCGGGCGGATGCCGGCATCCAGTGCAGCGATGAGATAGCGGTCGACGAGGCGCTCTCGCGGCTCGGGGTCGGCCGCGGCGACGACGACGAGCATCTGATCGGCGTTGGCGACGACGACCCGCTCCACCTGGTCGGTGTCGTCGGCCGAGCGGCGCAGCAGCGACGTGCGCTCCTGCAGCCCCACGATGCGCGAGAGGGTGCCGTCGGCTCCGGAGGTGTCGCCGACGATGCGGGCGAGGTCGCCGGTGACGATCGGGGTCTTGCGCAACTCGCGCGCGCGCACGGCCAAGGCGGTGTGCTCGTCGGGACCATCCTCGTCAACGAGCACCGTGTAGCGCCCCCGGTCCACGCCCAGCACCCGCGCGATGCGGGCGTCGGTGTGGGCGGGGCGGCGCTTCGTACGCGGGCGGTTCGCCTTGGGGTTGGGCCGCGTGCGGATATCGGCCTCGAAGTCGGGCTCGTCGTCGTCGTCGGGGTCGAGCCAGCTCATCGCGGGCTCCTCCTGCCTGCGGTCACCGCGCGGTGTCCGCCGCGTCGGCGCCGAGCATCGCCGCCCACAGTTCCGGGAACTGCGGGAGCGTCTTGGCGGTCGTGCCGATGTCGTCGACGACGACGCCGGGCACGAGCAGACCGATGAGCGCACCGGTGGTCGCCATGCGGTGGTCGTGGTGTGCGCGCCAGACACCGCCGGTGAGGGGGCGGGGGACGATGCGGATGCCGTCGGGCAGCTCGTGCGCCTCGCCGCCCAGTGCGCGCAGGTTGCCCACCAGCGCGGCGATGCGGTCGGTCTCGTGGCCGCGGATGTGGCCGATCCCGGTGATGGTCGTGGGTCCGTCGGCGAAAGCCGCGAGGGCGCAGAGGGTGGGCGTGAGCTCACTGGCCGCGGACAGGTCGAGGTCGACGCCGTGGATGCCGCCGGCACCGGCCGTGACGGTCAGGGCGCCACCCCGCCGCTGCGTGCGGGCACCCATGACGGGGAGGATCTCGGTGAGGAGGGCTCCGGGCTGCGTCGAGTGCGCCGGCCAGCCGGTCACGGAGACGTGACCGCCGACGAGCATCGCCGCGGCCAGGAACGGCGCGGCGTTGGAAAGGTCGGGCTCGATCGCCACGTCCTTGGCGCGCACCGGGCCGGCCGGCACGATCCACTCCGTCGCGCTGGGCCGCTCCACGTGCACACCGCGGTGCCCGAGGGCTTCGACCGTCATGTCGATGTGGGGGATGCTGGGCAGGCGCGGCCCGACGTGACGCAGGGTCAGCCCGACGTCGAAGCGTGCCGCCGCCAGCAGCAGGCCGGAGACGAACTGGCTGGAACCGCTGGCGTCGATCTCGACCTCGCCGCCGCGCACGTGGCCATGGCCGTGCACGATGAACGGGAGCGACCAGGTGCCCTCGTCGTCGATGTCGTTGCCGACGGCGCGCAGGGCCTTGATCATCTCGCCCATGGGGCGGTGCAGAGCCGTCTCGTGGGCCGTCAGGGTCACCTCGCCCGAGGCGAAGCCGGCGATCGCCGCGACGAAGCGCATCACCGTGCCCGCCTGGCCGCAGTCCACGACCGCATCTCCGGTCAGCGGGCTGATCGGCGTGACCACGAGGTCGGGCCCGAAGTCGCCGGTCCCGGCGACCTCCTGCACCTCCACTCCCAGCGTCCGCAGCGCCTCGATCATGCGCGCGGAGTCATCGGAGTGCAGCGGCGAGATCAGCCTCCCGGGGCCCTCGGCGATGGCCGCCAGGATCAGTTCCCGGTTGGTCAGCGACTTGGATCCGGGGACGCTCACAACGGCATCCAGGGGGGCCTCAGCGGTGGGCGCGGCCCACCCGCCGTCATCGGCAGAAGGTGGGGAGGAATACTCAGCGACGCTCATCGCGTTCTACCCTAACGAAACGCGCCGTTTGCGCCAGGAAATGGAGAAAGATGTCCGTCACCCTTGACGAACCCCCGTGGGGCGTTCTGAGCGCGGACGTAGACTGGCCGGTGATGAGCGACCAAGTGGATGCCGCAGCGGACGCACGCGCCCAGTTCGAGGAGCAGGCGCTCCCATTCATGGATCAGTTGTACGCAGCCGCGATGCGCATGACCCGCAACCCGGCCGACGCGGCCGACCTCGTGCAGGAGACGTTCGTGAAGGCCTTCGCCTCGTGGGCGTCGTTCACCCAGGGCACGAACCTGAAGGCGTGGCTGTACCGGATCCTGACCAACACCTACATCAACACCTACCGCAAGAAGCAGCGGGAGCCCTATCAGGGAACGCTCGACGACCTCGAGGACTGGCAGCTGGGGGGTGCGGAGTCCACCACGGCCACCAGCGCCCGTTCGGCGGAGGCCGAGGCCATCGACCGCATGCCCGCATCCGCGGTCAAGGAGGCGCTGCAGGCGATTCCCGAGGACTTCCGCCTCGCGGTGTACTTCGCCGACGTCGAAGGCTTCGCGTATCAGGAGATCGCGGACATCATGAAAACACCCATCGGCACCGTCATGAGTCGCCTGCATCGCGGCAGACGCCTCTTGCGGGAGCTGCTGGCCGACTATGCGAGAGAACGCGGGATCGACACGACCGCGACGAGGAGTGCGAAATGACCGACTGCGGCTGCGAGAAGGCTCGCCGGGACCTCGAGGAGTACCTGCGCAACGAGGTCTGCAAGACGGCGCACGCCGATATCACCGAGCATCTCGACCACTGTCCGGCCTGTCAGGACGAGGCGCTGGTCGCCAAGACACTGACCGACGTCGTGGCGCGTGCCTGCAAGGAGACGGCTCCCGAGGAGCTGCGCGACCAGGTGCTGGCGCGCCTGCGCGAGGCGCAGGCCGCGCACTGACCGTCCACGGCGCCGACCTCAGAGGGTGAGCGCCTGACGCAGGATCTCGGCCTGCTCGATCGCATGCTTCTTCGACGACCCGGTCGCGGTGGACGCCGCAGCCGAGCGGGAGACGCGGGCGATCGTGCGGCCGCGCAGGTGCTTGACGACCTCGAGCGCGATGAACGGCCAGGCGCCCTGGTTCTCGGGCTCGTCCTGCACCCACACCAGCTCGGCGTCGGGGTAGCTCTCGATGACGGCGTTGAGCTGATCGATCGGCGCGGGGGCGAACTGCTCCAGGCGCACCAGTGCGATCTCGGGGTTGGGCTTCTTCTCCAGCTCGGCCCGGAGGTCCCAGTGGATCTTGCCCGAGTGCAGCAGCACGCGCTTGACAGCCGACCGCTCCAGCCCGCGGTCGTCGTCGAGCACGGGCTCGAACTTGCCGGTGAGGAAGTCGTCCACCGCGCTGGTCGCTCCGCGCAGGCGCAGCATGGCCTTGGGGGTGAAGACCACCAGCGGGCGGCGCGGCCGGGCGTACGCCTGGCGCCGCAGCAGGTGGAAGTACGACGCCGGCGTCGAGGGACGCGCGACCGTCATGTTGTCCTGGGCGCACAGCTGCAGGTAGCGCTCGATGCGTGCCGAGGAGTGGTCGGGTCCCTGACCCTCGTAGCCGTGCGGCAGCAGCAGCACGACGCTGGACTGCTGGCCCCACTTCTGGTCGGCCGACGACAGATAGGTGTCGATGACGGTCTGGGCGCCGTCGGCGAAGTCGCCGAACTGCGCCTCCCAGAGCACCAGTGCGTCGGGACGCTCCACGGAGTAGCCGTACTCGAAGGCCATGGCCGCGTACTCGCTCAGCAGCGAGTCGTACGCCCAGAACCGGCCCTGGTTCTCGGACAGGTTCGTCAGCGGCAGCCACTCCTGGCCGTTGGCGCGGTCGTGGAGCACCGAGTGACGCTGCACGAACGTGCCGCGGCGGGCGTCCTGGCCGGCCAGGCGCACGTTGGTGCCCTCCAGCAGCAGCGAGCCGAAGGCCAGCAGCTCGCCGAAGGCCCAGTCGATCGAGCCGTTCCGGCTCATGTCGTTGCGCTTGTCCAGCAGCTGCTGCAGCTTGTTGTGCACCGTGAAGCCGTCGGGCTTGTTCACGAACGCGTCTCCGATGAGGTGCACCACCTCGCGCGAGACGCCCGTGCTCTCCGGCTCACCCGACGCGGGCTCGACCGCGGACGCGGCTGTCGCCGCATCGATGACGGGGGAGGAGCCGGTCTCGGCGGCGTGCGTCTCGGCGAACGCGATCTCGAGGCGCTCCTGGAAGTCGCGCTTGGCCTGCTCGTACTCCTCCTCGGTGATGTCGCCGCGGCCGACGAGCGCCTCGGTGTAGAGGCGCCGGACGGACCGCTTCGCCTCGATGAGGTTGGTCATCAGCGGCTGCGTCATCGAGGGGTCGTCGCCCTCGTTGTGACCGCGACGGCGATAGCAGACGAGGTCGATGACGACGTCGCGGTGGAACTCCTCGCGGTAGCGGAAGGCGAGCTCCGCCACGCGGACGACCGCCTCGGGGTCGTCCCCGTTCACGTGGAAGATGGGCGCCTGGATGGTCTTGGCGACATCGGTGGCGTACACCGACGTGCGGGCATCCTGAGGCAGGGTCGTGAAGCCGACCTGGTTGTTGACGACCACGTGCACCGTGCCGCCCGTGCGGTAGCCGCGCAGCTGCGACATCTGCAGCGTCTCGACCACGACGCCCTGACCGGCGAACGCCGCGTCGCCGTGCACGAGGATCGGCAGCCACGAGAAGGTGCCGATGGGCTTGCGGTCCTGCTTGGCCCGGACGATGCCTTCGAGCACGCCGTCCACGGTCTCGAGGTGCGACGGGTTGGCCGCCAGCACCACCGGCAGCTCCTTGCCGTTGTCGGCGATGAACGTCCCCTCGGTGCCGAGGTGGTACTTCACATCGCCGGATCCGCTCTTCGAGCCGATCGCGACGGAGCCCTCGAACTCCCGGAACACCTGGCCGTAGGTCTTGCCTGCGACGTTGGTGAGCACGTTGAGCCGGCCGCGGTGCGCCATGCCGATGGCCGCGCCGTCGAGGCCGGCGTCGGCCGCGCCGCGCAGCACCTGGTCCAGCAGCGGGATGAGCGACTCGCCGCCTTCGAGGCTGAAGCGCTTCTGGCCGACGTATTTGGTCTGCAGGAAGGTCTCGAAGGCCTCGGCCTCGTTGAGCTTGCTCAGCACCCGCAGCTGCTCGTCGTGGGTGGGCTTCTCGTACTTCGACTCGACGTTGTCCTGGAACCACGTGCGCTGCGCGGGGTCCTGGATGTGCATGTACTCGATGCCGAGGGTGCGGCAGTAGGAATCGCGCAGAACCCCGAGGATGTCGCGCAGCTTCATGGTGCGCTTGCCGGCGAAGCCGTTGGTGACGAACTCGCGGTCGAGGTCCCAGAACGTGAGGCCGTGGCTCTCGATCTCGAGGTCGGGGTGCGTGCGCTGCATGTACTGCAGCGGGTCGATGTCGGCCATGAGGTGGCCGCGCACGCGGAAGGAGTTGATGAGCTCCTGCACGCGCGCGGTCTTGTCCACGCGCTCGGCGAGGTCGACGTTGATGTCGTTGGCCCAGTGGATGGGCGCGTAGGGAATGCGCAACGCCGCGAACATGTCGCTGTAGAAGTCGTGCCCGCCCGTGAGCATCTCGTGCACGATCTTGAGGAACTGCCCCGAGCCGGCGCCCTGGATGACACGGTGGTCGTAGGTGCTGGTGAGGGTGATCGTCTTGCCGATGCCGAGGTTGACCAGCGTCTTCTCGCTCGACCCCTGGAACTCCGCCGGGTATTCCAGCGCGCCGGCGCCGACGATGCAGCCCTGGCCCTTCATCAGCCGCGGCACGGAGTGCACGGTGCCGATGCCGCCGGGGTTGGTCAGCGAGATGGTCGTGCCCTGGAAGTCCGCTGCGGTGAGCTTGTTGGCGCGGGCACGGGTGACGAGGTCCTCGTATGCCGAGAGGTACTCGCCGAACGTCAGGGTCTCGGCGCGCTTGATGCTCGGCACCAGCAGCGACCGCGAGCCGTCGGGCTTGGGCAGGTCGATCGCGATGCCCAGGTTGATGTGGGCGGGGGCCACGACCGACGGCTTGCCGTCGACCTCGGCGTAGGCGACGTTCTGGCTGGGGAAGATCTTCAGCGCCTGCACGATCGCCCACCCGATGACGTGGGTGAAGCTCACCTTGCCGCCGCGGGTGCGCGCCATGTGGTTGTTGATCACGATGCGGTTGTCGATCATGAGCTTGGCCGGCACCGTGCGCACGCTCGTCGCGGTGGGGACGGTCAGCGATTCGTCCATGTTCGCCGCGAGGGTCTTGGTCATGCCGCGCAGCGGAGTGACGACGTCCTCGCCCGCCTGCTCCGCCTCGCGCGGCTTGCGGTCCTGCGCCTGGGCGGGGATCGGCTGGGGCGCGGCGGGACGCGCGGTGGTGCGCGCCACCGGCTGCGTGCCGATCACCGGGATCGGAGCGGTCACCGGGTGAGGCTCGGCCTTGGGCGCGGGTGCGCCGGCCCCGGCGGACGCTGCGCCCGCGGCCTCCCCGGGCTGATAGGCCTCGAGCACCGGCCACCAGGCCTTGTCCACGGAGTTCTTGTCCGCCTTGTACTGCTCGTAGAGTTCATCGACGAGCCAGGCGTTTGCCCCGAACTCGCCTTCGCTCGAGGTTCCGACGCCGGTCACCTGGCTGGACACGCTGGATCGCCTGCTTTCTTCGGTGAAGTTCCGATTCGCGCGGCCTCGTCGTCGCCTGCGCGCACACAACAGTCAAGACTAACGCCTTTTGCCGGGCCATCTCAGGCCCGTGCTGACCTTTCGGGTGATTCGGATACTGGCCCGCCGGAGCACGTGCGCGGCTAGCGTGGCACCATGCGATTCTCCGGTGAGCGCCCCTCCGTGGATCTGACCTATTCGGACGTGTTCCTCGTGCCCCGCCATTCGTCGGTGCAGAGCCGTCTGGAGGTCGACCTCGCGCCCGGCGACGGCACCCCGGCGACCATCCCGCTGGTGTCGTCGAACATGAACTCCGTCACCGGGGCGCGACTGGCCGCGACCCTCGCGCGACGCGGCGGGCTCGGCGTGCTCCCCCAGGACATGGCGCTCCAGGAGCTGGATGCCGCCATCCGGTGGGTCAAGGACCAGCCGGTGCGGTGGGACACCCCGCTCGTGCTGCCCCCCGAGGCCACCGTCACCGACGCGCGGCGGCTGCTGCCCGCGACCGAGGGCCACGGCATCGTCGTCGCGCCCGCAACGGGGTCGGCGGCCGGAGGCGGCCTCCTCATGGACGACGTCATCGGCGTGGTGCCGGCCACGCGGCTCGGGACCGCCCTGGCCGACGCGCAGCTGGGTGACCTGGTGCGCGGTCGGGCGGCAGCGATCGACGCCGACGATGTGGAGACCCCGCGGCAGGCTTTCGACCTCATCGTGGCGGCCGACACCGACGTCGTGTGCGTTCTGCACCACGGGATGCTCGTGGGGACCCTGTCGCGACGCAGCGCGCTGCGCTCGGCGGTGTACCGGCCCGCCGTGGACCGTGACGGTCGGCTCATCGTCGCCGCGGCCATCGGCATCAACGGCGACGTGGCGGCCAAGGCCCGTGCCCTCGCGGCAGCGGGCGTCGACGTGCTCGTCATCGACACGGCGCACGGGCACCAGGACGGCATGCTGCGGGCGCTGCGCGCGGTGTCGGCTCTGGACCTCGGCCTCCCCATCGCGGCAGGCAACGTCGTGACCGGGGAAGGCGTGGCCGATCTGGTCGCGGCGGGCGCGTCGATCGTGAAGGTCGGGGTGGGCCCGGGCGCGATGTGCACGACCCGCATGATGACCGCGGTCGGCCGGCCGCAGTTCTCCGCCGTGCACGAGACGGCGCAGGCCGCCGCGGAACAGGGCGCCCACGTCTGGGCCGACGGCGGCGTGCGGTATCCCCGGGATGTGGCCCTCGCCCTGGCGGCGGGCGCCTCGTCGGTGATGATCGGGTCGTGGTTCGCCGGCACGATCGAGGCGCCGGGGGAGCTGCGGGAGGACGAGTCCGGACGCGCGTACAAGGAATCGTGGGGGATGGCATCCACGAAGGCGGTGCACGGGCGCTTCGGTCGGCTGGACCCGTATGAGCTCGCCCGCAAGGAACTGTTCGCCGAGGGCATCTCGTCGTCGCGGATCTACCTCGATCCGCTGCGCCCGGGCATCGAGGACCTCATCGACATGATCACCGCAGGAGTGCGGTCGTCGTTCACCTACGCCGGCGCGGCCACGGTGACGCAGTTCCACGAGCGTGCGATGGTCGGCCTGCAGTCGGCCGCCGGCTATGAGGAAGGCAAGGCGCTGCCCGTCAGCTGGTGATGCCGCTGACCCTGGCGCGGCCGGCGGATGCTGCGGGGAAACGCCCGGGGAGAGGAGAGGAGCGTGTCGTAGAATCCCTCTACGATGGACGACCCTCCCAGTACCAGACGCCCGCTCCACCGACTCTCCTCGCCTCCGACCGGGGGTGACGTGTGCTCGACTACGTGATGCTCGGCGTCGGGCTGCTCCTGACCGTGGGCACCGGTCTGTTCGTCGCCAGTGAGTTCGCCCTGGTGAACCTCGACCGCGCCGACCTCGAAGCCCGTCAGGCTGCGGGGGAGTCCCGCCTGGCGATGACCATCTCGGCGCTGCGGGTCACCTCGACCCACCTGTCCAGCGCACAGCTGGGGATCACGCTGACGACCCTGCTGACCGGCTACACGATGGAGCCGGCCATCTCGAACCTGCTGGCACCCGTCTTCGAGGCGTGGGGCTGGTCCGAGGCGGTGTCCCGGCCGATCGCGGCGGTCGTGGGCGTGTCGATCGCGACGATCTTCTCGATGATCCTCGGTGAGCTGGTGCCGAAGAACTTCGCCCTGGCGGTGCCGCGCCAGACCGCCAAGCTCGTCATCCCGTTCCAGGTGGGCTTCACCACCGTGTTCAAGCCCGCCATCAGCCTGCTCAACGGCAGCGCCAACGGCGTGCTGCGCGCGATGGGAGTCGAGCCGAAGGAGGAGCTGTCGGGCGCTCGCACCGCCGAGGAGCTGTCGAGCCTCGTGCGTCGCTCCGCCAGCGCCGGCGTTCTCGAGCAGGACACCGCCTCGCTGCTGCAGCGCACCCTGACCTTCACCCGCCTGACCGCAGCCGATGTGATGACGCCGCGCCCGAGCGTGCACGCCGTGGCGGCGTCGGACTCCGTCGAGGATGTGATCCAGCTGGCCCGCCGCACCGGGCACAGTCGCTTCCCCGTCTACGACGAGTCGATGGACGACATCACCGGCGTCGTGCATCTGAAGGCCGCCGTCAGCGTGCCGCGGGAGCGGCGCGCCGAGGTGCCCGCCGCCGCGATCGCCTCCGAGCCCCTGCGCGTGCCCGAGGCGGTGCACCTGGACGCGCTCATCACGGAACTGCGCGCCCGCGGCTACCAGATGGCCGTCGTCGTCGACGAGTACGGCGGCACGGCGGGTGTGGTGACCCTGGAGGACCTCGTCGAGGAGATCGTCGGCGAGGTGCTCGACGAGCACGACCGCAGTCGCGCCGGCATCGTGCGCACCGCCGACCTCGTGACCTTCCCCGGCGATCTGCGCCCCGACGAGGTGCGCGACCGCACCGGCATCCGGGTGCCCGAAGGCGATGTCTACGACACCGTGGGCGGGTACATCATGAGCGTGCTGGAGCGCATCCCGAAGGTGGGCGACGAAGTGGAGCTGGAAGACGGCACGCTGACCGTGCAGCGCATGGACGGCCGCCGTGTCGACAGAGTGAGGTTCACACCGCGCCCGACCCCGGATGCCGCAGCGGAAGGGGCAGACGATGAGTGATTGGGCAGGCCTCGCCTGGCTGGTCGTGCTGCTGGCGTTCAACGCGTTCTTCGTCGGCGCCGAGTTCGCCGTCATCTCCGCACGCCGCTCCCAGATCGAGCCGCTCGCCGAGAAGGGGTCCCGGGCGGCCAAGACCGCGCTGTGGGCGATGGAGCACGCCACGCTCATGCTCGCCACGGCGCAGCTGGGGATCACGATCTGCTCGCTGCTGATCCTGAACGTGTCGGAGCCGGCGATCCACCACCTGCTGGCGGTGCCGCTCGGGCTCACCGGACTGGGCGAGGCCGCGGTCGACGTGACCGCCTTCGTGGTCGCGTTGCTGGTGGTGTCGTACCTGCACGTCGTGTTCGGCGAGATGGTGCCGAAGAACCTCGCGTTCTCGCTGCCCGATCGTGCGGTGCTGCTGCTGGCCACCCCGCTGGTGTGGGTGTCCAAGCTCTTCCACCCGATCATCGTGTCCCTCAACTGGATCGCCAACCATGCGGTGCGGCTGTTCCGGGTGGAGCCGAGGAACGAGGCGGCCTCGACCTTCACGCTCGAAGAGGTCGCCACGATCGTCAACCAGTCCCGCATCGAGGGCGTGCTCGACGACGTCACCGGCGCGGTTGCGGCGGCGGTGGAGTTCACCGACAAGAAGGCGGGCGACGTCGCCGTTCCGCTGTCCGCGCTGGTGACCCTGCCGCAGTCGACCACCCCGGATGAGATCGAGCGCGCAGTGGCCAGGCACGGCTTCTCCCGCTACGTGATCGTCGACGACGAGGGCGCCCCGGTGGGCTACGTGCACCTGAAGGACGTGCTGCGCGAGGCCGAGGGGGCGGATGCCGCGGTCGTGACGGCCGAGCCTGTCAAGCCCAAGCGCATCCACCACATGGTGCCGGTGTCCGAGACGACCGACCTCGAAGACGCGCTCGCGGTGATGCGCCGCTCCAGCCGCCACCTCGCTCAGGTGCGCGATGCGACAGGCCGCACCACCGCCGTGCTGTTCCTCGAGGACATCCTCGAAGAACTCGTCGGCGAGGTGCAGGACGCCACTCGGCGGCTGCGCTGACCCGAGGGGGATGCCGGGTCGGCCGGCATCCCCCTCGGTGCGCGGCGTCGGGTGTCAGCGGCGGCGCGCTCGCACGTACTGAGCGGGCCACTCCATGTCGGCGCCCAGCTCGCCGGCGGCGCGCAGCGCGAAGTGGGGATCCCGCAGCCATTCCCGTCCGGCCATGATGGCGTCGGCGTCGCCCGCGGCGAGGATCGACTGGGCCTGCGCGGCGTCGGTGATCTCGCCGACCGCACTGACGGGCACGTCGACACCGGCTCGCACGGCGCGGGCGAAGGCGACCTGGTAGCCGGGCCCGGTGGTGATCCGCTGGTGGGCGACGAGTCCGCCGCTGGAGACGTCGATGAGGGTGACGCCGCGCGCGGCGACCCAGCCGGCGACCGTCACCGTGTCGGCGACGTCCCAGCCGCCCTCGGCCCAGTCGGTCGCGGAGAAGCGCACCGCGATCACGGCATGCGGCGCCGCATCGCGCACCGCATCGCAGACCTGCAGCAGCAGCCGCGCCCGGTTCTGCAGGGACCCGCCGTAGTCGTCGTCGCGGCGGTTGGACAGCGGGGAGAGGAACTGGTGCAGCAGGTAGCCGTGGGCCGCGTGCACCTGCAGCACGTCGAAGCCGGCGGCCACAGCCCGTCGTGCGGCGGCGGCGAAGGCGGCCACGACCTCCTCGATGCCCGCGGCGTCGAGGGCGCGGGGCTCGGCGAACCCGTCGAATGCGACGGCCGAGGGTGCGACGGTGGGCCAGCCGCCCTCGGCGTGCGGCACCGCGCCGCGGCGGCCGGTCAGGGGCGACCACGTCGACGCCTTGCGGCCGGCGTGCGCGAGCTGGATCGCGGGGACCGCCCCGCGGCGGCGGATGGCTGCGGCGATGGGCGCCCAGGCGTCGCGCTGGGCGTCGTTCCACAGCCCCACGTCGTCGGGCGAGATCCGCCCGTCGGGCGTCACCGCGGTCGCCTCGGCCGTGACCATGCCCGCCCCGCCCGACGCGAACTGCGCCAGGTGCACGTGATGCCACTCACCCGGCATCCCGTCCTCGGCCGAGTACTGGCACATGGGGGCGACCCACAGCCGGTTGCGGGCGACGACGGTGGCGGTGTCGGTGTCGGTGTCGGTGTCGGCACCGAGGGTCAGGGGGTCCAGCAGCAGGGTCACGGTGTCTCCGGCACGGGTAGGGTGACGCCCATGACGACGACGGGCGTGTGGACGGGCGGGGACGTGGTGAGCTCCCTCCGGAGGCCAACGGACGCCGACCACAAGTATTCCCGCGGCGTCGTCGGGGTGCGCACCGGATCCGACCGGTACCCGGGCGCCGCCGTGCTCGGCGTCGAGGCGGCGTGGCGGACCGGCGTGGGCATGGTGCGCTACCTCGGACCGGCCGGGGCCGCGGCATCCGTGCTCGCGCGGCGGCCCGAGACGGTCACCGCCCCCGGCAGGGTGCAGGCATGGCTCATCGGCTCCGGAACCGACGCGGCCGGTCGGGACGAGGCGGAGACCGCGGCGCTGCGGCACCTGCTCGCCGGTGAGGAGCCCGTCGTGGTCGACGCCGGGGCGCTGGATCTGGCGCCGGCGGCGACGGCGCCGATCATCGTCACGCCGCACGACCGCGAGCACGACGCGCTGCGGTCCCTCCTCGGTCTCGCGGCCGTCGACCCGCAGGGTGGCGATCGTGCCGCGGCGGCGACCGAGACGGCCGTGGCGCTGGGGGCCGTGGTGCTGCTGAAGGGGGCGGAGACGCTCGTGGCCGCCCCCGACCGCACGGCGGTGCGGGTGCGCGCCGGCACGCCGTGGCTGGCCACCGCCGGCACCGGGGACGTGCTGGCGGGCGTGATCGCGGCGCTGGTGGCATCCGCCGCTGCCGCGGGCGACGTGGATCGCGAGACGCTGGTGGGCTGCGCCGCGTCGGGGGCGTGGCTGCACGGCCGCGCCGGAGCGCGGGCTGCCGCCGATGTCGGGGACGGGCCGATCACCGCGATGGATGCCGCGGCGGCGTTGCCGCGGATCGTCGGCGGCGTGCTGTCGGGGCGCTTCTGACCGCCCGGCGGCCGAACCCGCTGCCGACGGGCGGGGGAGACGTTCGTAGGATGGGGGACGTGTCGAGGCGAGCGGTGCTGTGGCTGGCGTTCGTCGTGGTGCATGCCGCGGTAGCGGGGCTGGGCTTCGCGCTGCCGAATCAGCCCATGGGCGACGTCTACCTCGTCTACGAGCCGTGGGCCTGGTGCGCGCTGCGCGGCGGGCTCGACGGGTTCTGTCCCGCCGGCACCGAGGTCATGGGCGTCACCCTCTCGTGGGTGTACCCGCCGCTGGCGCTGCTGCCGATGATCGCGGCCTGGCCGCTGTCGTGGATCGGCGGCTACACGATCGGCTGGGCGCTGGTGGTGACGGCCGTCGACGCGCTCGCTTTCGCGCTGCTCGTGGGGCGCGGGCGCTCCCGCGGCCGCACCGCTGCTGCGGCGTTCTGGCTCGCCGCGATCCTCGCGCTCGGGCCCGTGGGAATGTACCGGCTCGACGGTCTCACCGTCGCCCTGGCCATCGCCGGATGCCTGTGGCTGGCGGGCCGGCCCCTCGTGGCATCCGCGCTGCTGGCCATCGCGACGTGGATGAAGGTGTGGCCGGCGGCGCTGCTGGCGGCGGCGCTGGTGGCCGGCCGCCGCCGGGGACGGGTGATCGGCGGCGCCGCCGCGGTGTCCCTGCTGGTCGTCGCCGGCGTCGTGGCGGCGGGCGGCGGTGCCCACGTGTTCGGCTTCGTCGCCGGTCAGACCGGCCGCGGCCTGCAGCTGGAGGCGCCGGTGAGCGCGGTGTACCTGTGGCAGGCCGTGCGGGGGACACCCGGTGCCCAGATCTACTACGACCGCGAGCTGCTCACCTTCCAGGTCACCGGCGCGCAGGTCGATCTCGTCATCGCCGTCATGACGCCGCTGCTGGCGGGCGCGGTGCTGGCGGTGGCCGCGCTCGGCGCGGTCAAGGCGTGGCGCGGCGCCCGGTTCGCCGTGCTGCTGCCGCCCCTGGCGCTCAGCCTCGTGACGGTCCTCATCGTCTTCAACAAGGTCGGCTCGCCGCAGTTCGCCACGTGGCTGGTCGCACCGCTGGTGCTCGGCCTCGTGATCGACCGCCGCCGGTGGTGGGCTCCCGCCGCGCTGGGCCTGGTCACCGCACTGCTGACGCAGCTGGTGTACCCCGTGCTCTACGGCGGGGTGCTCTCGGCCGCGGCGCTGCCGGTGGGCGTGCTGACCGTGCGCAACGCCCTCTACATCGCGCTGCTGGTGTGGGCGGTGGTGCGGCTCGCGGCCGTGCCGGTCCCTGCCCGCGTCCGCCGCCCGGCATCCGTTCTCGCACCATCGCCCTGAAACCGGAGGTCCTCCCATGCTCATCGCCTTCTCCGTCGCCCCCAGCGGCACCGGTCGCGCCGACGGCTCGGTGCACGACGCCGTGGCCGCCGCCGTCGCGGTCGTCCGCGCCTCGGGCCTGCCGCACCGCACGACGTCGATGTTCACCGAGGTGGAGGGGGAATGGGACGAGGTCTTCGACGTCGTCAAGCGCGCCACCGACGCGGTGATGCCGTTCGGGTCGCGCGTCTCACTCGTGCTGAAGGCCGACATCCGTCCCGGTCACTCCGGGGAGATCGACGGCAAGGTGCAGCGCCTCGAGCAGGCGCTCGAACGCGCCGCATCGGAGGACGACCCGGCGCAGGCATCGGGCGCCGCGTCCGACGCCGCCCGCTCGGACTGACGTGGCGGGGGTCGACGGCGGGCGCGGCGCGCTGCGGGCGCTCGCCGACGCCGCGGGGGAGTCGGCGCCGCGCCGTCCCGGCGACGCGGAGGATCCGGCGATCCCTGTGGCGGCGACCGTCGTGCTGCTGCGCGACGGCGCGGCCGGTGTCGAGGTGCTGATGCTGGAGAGGCCCGACCGCGGCTCGTTCGCCGGGGCGTGGGTCTTTCCCGGCGGCCGGCTCGACGACGCCGATCGACGCGACGACGACCGGGACGACGAGGCGCCGGCCCGCCGGGCGGCCGCGCGGGAGACGCGGGAGGAGAGCGCGCTCGTGGTGGACCCGGCCCAGCTCGTGCCGCTGTCGGTGTGGGACCCGCCGCCGGGGCTGCCGCTGCGCATCCGCACCTGGTTCTTCGTCGCCGCCGACCCCGGCGGTCAGGTGCAGCCGTCACCCGATGAGGCTGTCGCGGCGCGCTGGATGCGCCCTGCCGACGCACTGGCCGCCCACGGCCGCGACGAGATGATCCTGTACCCGCCGACGTGGGTGACGCTGCACGGCCTGCGCGACCACGGCGATGTCGCCGGGGCGCTCGCCGCGGTGCGCCTCGTCGGTCGACGCTCGTTCGAAACGGTCGCCCGGCGCGGGGCCGAGGGGCCGCTGCTGATGTGGCAGGAGGATGGCGAGTACGACGCGGCCGCCCCACCCGGAGCCGCCCGCCACCGGCTCGAAGTCGGCGCCCTGCCCTGGCGCTACACGCTCACGCCGGGCTGAGCGCTCAGGACTGCAGCAGCCGCCGCAGGTGGTGGCCGACCGCCTCGGTCTCGATGAGGAACCCGTCGTGGCCGAAGTCGCTGGAGAGCACCACCGCGCGGTCGCCGTCGAGGGTGCGCGGGATGCCGCGGGCGATGCGGTGCTGCCCGTCCACGGGAAAGAGCCGGTCGCTGTCGATGCCGAGCACGAGCGTCGTGGCGGTCACGCGGGCCAGGGCGTCTTCGATGCCGCCGCGCTCGCGGCCGACGTCGTGCGAGTCCATCGCCTCGACGAGAACGAGGTAGCTGTTGGCGTCGAAGCGACGGGTGAACTTGTTGCCGTGGAAGTCGAGATACGACTCCACGGCGAACCGGCCGCCGTGACCGAGCGGGCTCTTGCCGGACTGCCACGAGCGCTGGAAGCGGGAGTTCAGCTCGGTGGGCGAGCGGTAGTTCAGCAGAGCCATGCGGCGGGCGAGGGCCAGCCCTCGGTGGGGGCCGTCGCCGTCGCCGGCGTCGTAGTACTCCCCGCCCTGGAACCGCGGGTCGATCGCGATCGCCTCCAGCTGCACCGAGTTCAGCGCGATCTGGTCGGCGGTGTTGGCCGGTGGGGCGGACAGGATCGCGAGGCGCGCGACGCGGTCGGGTTCGGACACGGCCCATTCCAGCGCGTGCATGCCGCCCATCGAGCCGCCGACGACCGCCCCCCAGCGGTCGATGCCGAGCGCGTCGGCCAGGCGCACCTGGGCCGCCACCTGGTCGCGGATGGTGAGGTAGGGGAATCGCGAGGCCCACTCGTAGCCGTCGGGGCCGATGCTCGCCGGCCCCGTGGAGCCCTGGCATCCGCCCAGCATGTTGGGCGCCACGACGAACCAGCGGTCGGTGTCGATCGGGGCGCCCGGGCCGACGATGTCGCTCCACCAGCCGGAGGTGGGGTGGCCCGGCCCGGCGGGACCGCGCACGTGGCTGTCGCCGGTGAGGGCGTGCAGGATCAGCACGGCGTTGTCGCGCGCGGCGTTCAGCTCGCCCCAGGTCTCGTACGCGAGCCGCATCGCCGGCAGCTCGCGTCCGCTCTCGGTGCGGAAGGCGCCGAACGCGGCGAACCTGCGCTCGCCCGGCGGATCGCCGTCGCGCCAGGCGCCGGTCGCGGGCGGGCGGCCCAGCAGCAGGCGTGCGTCGGCCTCGGTCACCGGCGCCGAGGGCACGGTGTCTTCGGAGGTCTGCCAGTCCACGTTCCCATTCTGGCCGGTGCGGTCGAGGCGCGGCCCCGTGTTACGTGTCGGAGGAGGGGAGTAGCTTGCGCGCATGAGCGCAATCGACTACCTCCTGGACTCCGACCCGGCCATCCGCTGGCAGGTGCTGCGAGATCTGACGGATGCCCCGCCCGAGGAGGTTGCTGCGGAGCGGGCGCGGGTGGCGACGGAGGGGTGGGGCGCCCGGCTCCTCGCCGAGCAGGCCGAGGACGGGCTGTGGGACGGGGGTACCTACCGCCCCGGCTGGGTGGACGAGAGCCGTCCTTTCTTCGATGCCTGGTCCGCCACGCACCCGTCGCTCGACCTGCTGCGTGCGTTCGGGCCCGACCCGGCGGCACCCGAGGTGGTGCGCGCAATCACGCGGGTGCGCGAGAACGTGCGCTGGGAGCACGAAGGGCAGCCCTACTTCGAGGGCGAGGTGGAGCCGTGCATCAACGGCGGAGCGCTGGCCAACGCCGCCTTCTTCGCCCAGGACGGCGGGCGCATCGTCGAGACGCTGCTGTCCGGTCAGCTGGCCGACGGCGGATGGAACTGCTGGGACGAAGACGGCACGAGCCCCTCGTCGTTCCACTCGACGATCTGCGCGCTCGAAGGTCTGTGGGCGTGGGAGCAGGCCGGCGGGGAATCCGATGCCGTGACCTCAGCGCGCCTGCGCGGCGAGGAGTATCTGCTGGAGCGTCGCCTCTTCCGCCGGGCATCCACCGGCGAGGTCGTCGACCCCCGGTTCACCATGCCGTCGTTCCCGACTCACTGGTATTACGACGTGCTGCGGGCTCTGGACTACGTCCGGTCCGCACGCCCGGATCGCGACGATCGCTGCGCGGAGGCGATCGAGCTGCTGCGCGCGAAGATGCTCCCGTTCGGGATGTGGAAGCTGGAGCTGACACACGAAGGCCCCACGCTGTTCGAGCTCGAGGCCGAGCGCGAGGGCTTCCCGAGCCGCTGGGTCACCCTGCGTGCGCTGCGGGTGCTGCGGTGGTGGGACGGCGACTGACTAGAGAGCCCGCGCGGGCGTCGCGGGGGCGGTGAAAGGACGCACCTCGTAGGTCGCGCCGTGCTGGCCGGCCAGAGCCACCGGCATCCCGTCGACCGACTGCACGAACCGCCGATCGGTGTCGAGTCCCTCGGGCACGCGCGCATCCACTCCCGGCAGCGTCCCCGACGACTCGTTCGAGATCCACACCACGCGGCCGTCGCGTGCGGCGCGCACATGGTGCACCAGCTCGACGAAGCGGTGCCGCTCGTCCTGGTCGAGGTACAGCAGAACGGCGCTGTGGAAGATCACGAGCGTGGCATCCGCCGGCGCGGATGCGGCGACGTCGGGCAGCGTCTCGAGCAGATCACCGCGGACGATGTCGGGCGGCTCGGCCGCGGCCATGGCCGCTGCGGCCCGCAGCCGCGCGACGCGCCCGTCGTGGTCGGGACCCGGCCACACGAGGGTCGCGAGCCAGTCGACGGCCGTGTCGTCGCGGGCATCGATCGGCGCCAGGTCGATGCCGCGCCGCCAGATCACCTCGGGAACGCGCTGCGGCACCGCTGCGTCGTCGTCCACGCGGCACGGCAGCACGACGGGCGAATCGCCGAGGACATGGACGCCGCCGGGGGCCGTGTATTCGTAGGCGAAGCGATCCGGCAGCAGGCACAGTCCCGCCGCGGTGCCGACCTCCAGCAGCGCGAGGGGACCGGGGATACGTGCGAGCTGCGGCACCAGCGTGGCGCACCGCGCGGGCTCGTTGGTCTGGGTGGTGCGGGACGCGGCGATCTCGGCGACCCGTGCCCAGTTCGCCTCGAGCCACTTCCGCCACTGCGGGAACGGCTCGAGGGGACTGCCCGCCCAGCGGGCTGCGGCGAAGATGCGGTTGGGCTGCTGCATCGCCGGTGGCAGGGCGGCGAGCACGGCGAGGATGCCGGCGTCTCCCGCGATGCCGGTGGCCCAGTCCTCGTACAGCGGGGAGGTGCCGTGCGCCCAGCGGCGCCCGAAGGTCTCGTAGGTCGCGGCGAGTGCGTCGGTCACGGCGTCAGCGTACAAGGGGGGTGCGGGTTCGGTTCCGCCCTGTGCCGATGCCCCGGGTGCCGCCTGCCGTACGCGACGCGCCCCGGCTGCCGCGATGCGGGGCCGGGGCGCGTCGTAGTGCCGATGCGGCGCGTCAGGCGCGCGCGGCCTCCGACAGGCGACGGGCGGCGGCGAGGGCCTGGGCGAGGTCGGCCTTGAGGTCGTCGACGGCCTCGATGCCCACCGACAGCCGCACCAGCCCCGGGGTGACGCCCGAGGTGAGCTGCTGCTCGGGGGTCAGCTGCGAGTGCGTCGTGGAGGCGGGGTGGATCACGAGCGAGCGTACGTCGCCGATGTTGGCGAGGTGGCTGAAGAGGGTGAGCGAGTTGACGAACTCGCGACCCGCCGCGACACCGCCCTTGAGTTCGAACGACAGCACGGCGCCGACCCCCTTCGGCGCATAGGTGTTCGCCGCCGCGTACCAGGGCGAGGTGGGAAGGCCGGAGTAGTTCACCGCGGCGACGTCGTCGTGGTTCTCCAGCCACTCCGCGATCTCCTGCGCGTTCTGCACGTGGCGCTCGATGCGCAGGGACAGCGTCTCGATGCCCTGCAGCAGCAGCCAGGCGCTCATCGGCGCGATCGCGGCACCGAGGTCGCGCAGCAGCTGCACGCGCGCCTTGATGATGTACGCCAGCCCGTCGCCGACGGCGGTGGTGTATGACGCGCCGTGGTAGGACGGGTCGGGCTCGGTGAGGCCCGGGAACTTCTCGACGTTCTGCGACCACGCGAAGCTGCCGCCATCGACGATGACGCCGCCGATGGTGGTGCCGTGGCCGCCGAGGAACTTCGTCGCCGAGTGCACGATGATGTCGGCGCCGTGCTCGAAGGGGCGGATGAGGTACGGCGTGGCGATGGTGTTGTCGACGATGAGCGGGACGCCGGACTCGTGCGCGATGTCGGCGACGGTGCGGATGTCGAGCACGTTGATCTGCGGGTTGCCGATCGTCTCGGCGAAGAACAGCTTGGTGTTCGGGCGCACGGCGCGGCGCCACTCCTCGGGGTCGTCCTGGTTCTCGACGAACGTCGTCTCGATCCCGAGCTTGGCGAGGGTGTACTTGAAGAGGTTGTACGTGCCCCCGTAGATCGAGCTCGACGAGACGATGTGGTCGCCTGCCTGCGCGATGTTGAGCACGGCGAAGGTCTCGGCGGCCTGGCCGCTGGCCACCAGCAGGGCGCCGGTGCCGCCCTCCAGCGCCGCGATGCGCTGCTCGACGACGTCCTGCGTGGGGTTCTGGATGCGCGTGTAGATGTTGCCGAACTCGGCCAGCGAGAACAGGTTCGCGGCGTGGTCGGCGTTGTCGAACACGTAGGAGGTGGTCTGGTAGATCGGCGTCGCGCGCGCCTTGGTGACGGGGTCCGGGGCGGCACCGGAGTGGACCTGCTTGGTCTCGAAGCGCCAGTTCTCGGGTGCGGACATGATGACTCCTGGATCTCGGGCCGACCGCGGCTGCCGCGGCCTGGTCTGAGGCTACGGACTGGGCGCTCTTGTCAACAACGGCGCGGAAATGTGACGTAACGTGCGCGGTACGGTGGGTCACATGACACGACGCGCGGTAGTCACGGGAGCCAGTTCGGGCATCGGGGAAGCGACGGTGCGTGCCCTCCGGGCGACCGGATGGGACGTCGTCGGGGTTGCCCGACGCGCCGACCGTCTCGCCGCCCTGGAAGCCGAAACGGGCGCGGCCGCCTATGCGGCCGATCTCACGCGACAGGCGGACGTGGACGCCCTGGCGGCGTGGCTCGCGGAGACCGGCCCCGTGCACGCCCTCGTGAACGTCGCTGGCGGGGCGCGCGGGACCGACCGTGTCGAGGACGGCGATCCGGAGGACTGGCGCTGGATGTTCGAGGTGAACGTCCTCTCGGCGCAGATGCTCGTCGCAGCCCTCCTCCCTCAGCTGCGCGCCGCCGCTGCCGTCGATGGGCATGCGGACACCCTGTTCGTCACCTCCACTGCGGCGCAGCGGGCGTACCCCGGCGGTGGCGGCTACAACGCCGCCAAGGCGGGGGAGTCCATGCTCGCCGAGGCCCTGCGTCTGGAGCTCAACGGTGAGCCGATCCGGGTCGTGGAGGTGGCACCCGGGATGGTCTACACGGAGGAGTTCACGTTCAACCGCCTCGGCGGTGACCGTGCCGCCGCAGAGAAGGTGTACGACGGCGTCGCGCAGCCGCTCGTGGCATCCGATGTGGCCGACGTCATCGCGTACGCGATGAACGCGCCGGGGCACGTCAACCTCGACCTCGTCACGATGCGCCCGGTGGCGCAGTCGGCGCAGCACCTGCTCGCACGTGGCCCCCTGCGGCCGCGGCTGCCGGGGGAGTGAACAGCTCCGCCGCCGATACGGCGGGTGTCTAGAACGGTGCGGGCTCGGCGGCCGCGGCGAAGGCTCTGAACTCGAGCATCCGGCGCGGGACGTCGACATACACGCGCCCGGCAGGACTCGTCCATTCGAGGATGCCGTCGGGTTTGTGCACCACGCTCCAGGCAGTCCCGTGCTTGAGCGGGTGATGTCGGCCCGGGCAGAGATTTGCGAGGTTCGTGACCCGCGTCGGTCCGCCACGGGCGGCGTCGATCGTATGGTCGCCGTCGCACTGCCGTGCGGGTCGGCGGCAGCCGGGGAACCGGCAGTGCTCGTCGCGGGCATCGAGGAATCGGCGCATCCGGGCGCTGGGGCGGTACGTGTCGACCTGAAGCACTGCTCCGGTGGCAGGGGAGGTGAACAGCCGTTCCCAGATGCCGGCGGTCGCGGCGAGGCGCCGGGCCGTGTCGGGGTCGATCGGTCCGTACCCGACGAGCTCGGCGGGTTCGGCGTCGTCACCGGTGAGGGTCGTGGCGGGGATGGTGATCTGCACGTGGGCGGTGATCGCAGCCGTCGCGGGGATGCTGCCGGAGGAGACCGGCGCGGTGGCGTGCCCAGTGAGGAGCAGATCGGCGAGAACGTCGGCGCGCACCTGGTCGGTGGTGCGCCGGTCGGTCGCGATGACGTCCGCCTCTGCGACGGCGTCGTCGGTGACATGCCCACCTGCGGTGCCGGCGACGGCGCGGTCATCGCCCAGGTCTGCGCTCGCCGGGGTGCCGGCGGCGGCCGCACCTCGCGCACCCCGCCCCGCGCCGACGATCTCGCGGGCGTAGGCGGTCAGCCGCTCCCGGATCGCGTACGCCAGCGGAGCAGGCAGCGTCGCCACCAGTTCGGCCATTCCGTCGTCGAGGTCCCGCACCCACACCCGCCGCCCCGCCGTCGCTTCGGCATGCCGCTCCTGCAACGGCACCGGGTCGAGTCGCTGCGCCAGCATCAGGATGATCGGCTTCGCCCGCCCTGGCGTCTCCCGCTCCGCGACCACCAGTGCGGCCTGCTCGAACCGGCCTCGGGCCTCGGGGTCGGTGATGCGGACGCCGGCATCGTGGATCACCCGGACGTGGGCCACGTCGATTCTCCCCGCCTCCAGCGCCGCCAGCGTCGCCGCGAATCCCCCCACCAGCCCGGCGGCATCGCGCATCCGCTGCTGCATGCCGCGATCGGAACGCCGCAGCACGGCCGCGAGTTCCGCCGCCATCGCCCGCCGCGGCATCTCGCGCTCACGCCCCTCGCTCGAGGGCACTCGGGATGTCTCCTCGGCTGCAATCGTCTCGGCCCGCGCCAGCCACTGCAGTTCCCGCGCCTGCAACGCCGCGATCGCCCGGCGGGTCTGCTCCACGCCGGAGATCACCGCGCCGTGTGAGGCGGCGGCGATCGAGTCGACGGCCATCGAGTCGACGATGGGGGAGCTGTTCATGCCTCTGATTCTGCCGCTCCCCTCCGACATCGAACGGGTGGTAACCCCAGGTCAGGCGGACATTGTGGATGACGCGAATCCACCCCGGGCTGTGGAGGAGGCGGCGGCCGGCGCACCCGAAAACCCGGCTCGCACCCGACGCGCACCCGTCGCGCACCCGACGCGCACCCGCACCCGGCGCGCCCCTCCGTAGGCTGGTCGGGTGTGGACGGAGGAGTGGATGGCGATGACCCTGCCCGAACTCGCCGACGCGGGATTGGTGGCTCCCGACTGGGCGCAGGCGCTGCAGCCGGTCGCGGGCGACATCGCCGCCCTCGGCGAGCGACTGCGCGCCGAGACGGCCGCAGGGCGCGCCTACCTGCCGGCCGGTGACCGCGTGCTCCGTGCCTTCCAGCGTCCGATGGCCGACGTGCGCGTGCTGATCGTGGGGCAGGACCCCTACCCGACCCCCGGGCACCCGATCGGGCTCTCCTTCGCCGTCGACGCCCACGTGCGCCCGATCCCGCGGAGCCTGCGCAACATCTACCGGGAGCTGTCGGACGATCTCGGCATCGCCCCGGCGGAGCACGGCGACCTGTCCGCGTGGAGCGACCAGGGCGTCATGCTGCTCAACCGCGTGCTCACCGTCGCGCCGGGCGCGGCCGGCTCGCATCGCGGCTGGGGATGGGAGAAGGTGACCGAGCACGCCATCCGTGCCCTCGTCGCCCGGGGCGGGCCGCTCGTGGCGATCCTGTGGGGGAGGGATGCCGCTTCGCTCGCGCCGCTGCTGGGCGACACGGCGCGCATCGAGTCCCCGCACCCGTCTCCGCTCTCCGCATCACGCGGGTTCTTCGGGTCACGCCCGTTCTCGCGCGCCGACGCCCTGCTCGTGCAGCAGGGGTCCTCGCCGGTGCGGTGGGAGCTGCCGCCGGCTGCCGCTCTAGGCTGACCTCATGCTGGAGGACGAGTACGACCGCGACCGCCGGCGTCTGCCGTGGCACCTGCGGCGGCGGCCGGATCCGGAGCATCCCTTCGCCTACGAGATCCGACCCGCCACTGAGCGGGATGTCCCCGACATCCGCGAGATCTACAACCACTACGTCACCAACTCGGTGGTGACCTTCGACGAGGAGAAGTGGTCGATCGCGCAGTGGCGGGAGAAGCTGAACCACCTCCAGAAGCTGGGGATGCCGTTCCTGGTGGCGCAGGCGCCGTCCGGCCAGATCCTCGGTTACGCCCTCGTGCAGCCCCTGTCGAGCAAATCGGCCTACCGCTACAGCGTGGAGAACTCGATCTACCTCGGGCAGGCCGCCACCGGCAAAGGCCTGGGACGCGCGCTGCTGGAGGCGCTGATCGTCGCCTGCGAGCAGGCCGGCATCCGTGAGATGGTCGCCGTCATCAGCGACCGAGGCGCCGAGGCGTCGATCGCGCTGCACGAGCGGCTCGGGTTCGTCGAGGTGGGTCGCATGGGACGTGTGGGACGCAAGTTCGGCCGCTGGCTGGGCACGGTGTACCTGCAGAGGTCGCTGAAGCCGGTCAAGAAGTCTCTGCGCGAGCGGCTTTCGGGCCGCTGACGGCGGGGACGCCGCGCACGGCGTCGATGAGCGCCCGCCACGGTGCGGTCACCGCGCCGTCGGGCATCCGCGCGTCCCGCCGGGCAGCGCCCACGGCGGCGCTCACCTGCCACTGGAAGCGATCTGCCCCCGGCGTCTCGGGTACGGGCTCGTCCCACGGGCAGCCCTCGATGAGGGCGAGCCACGGCTTCGCCTCGGCTCCGCAGGCCTCGGCGTGCCATTCCCGGCGAAGGCCGGCGATGCCGCCGCTGCGCACGACGGTCACGGAGACGTCGGGTTCGTCACGCTGATGCATCCTCGATCACGCCGACGCCCGCCCAGCCGGCGCGGACGGCGGCGACCTCCTCCGAGTCCTCACCGTACTCCGCCGCGGCGGTGAGGAGTGTGGCGCGGGCGAATGCGGCGAAGTCGGTGCTCGGCGCGAGCGACCCACCCGTGAGCGTGCGGTACCAGATGAGGCCCGCCCGCTCCCAGGCGAAGCCGCCGAGGGCGGTGGCCACCAGATGGAACGCGCGGTTGGGGATGCCGGAGTTGATGTGCACGCCGCCGTTGTCGTCCTCGGTGTCGACGTAGTCGCGCAGATGACCAGGCTGGGGATCGCGCCCGAGCACGTCGTCGTCGTACGCCGTGCCGGGTGCGGCCAGTGAGCGCAGCGCGACACCCTGCACGAGGTCGGTGAACACGCCCTCCCCGATGAGCCACGACGCCTCGTCGGCCCGCTGCTGCCGGTGGTGCTGCTCGACGAGGGCGCCGAAGACGTCGGAGATCGACTCGTTGAGCGCGCCCGACTGCCCCACGTACGCCAGGCCGCCGGAGTACTCCGTCACCCCGTGCGTCAGCTCGTGCGCGACCACGGTGAGGGAACCCGTGAACCCCCGGAACACCTCGCCGTCGCCGTCGCCGAACACCATGCGCTCGCCGTTCCAGAAGGCGTTGTCGAAGTCGACGCCGTAGTGCACCGTCGCCGCCAGGGTGCCGCCCACCCCGTCGATCCCCGCGCGCTGGTAGGCGTCCCAGAAGAAATCGAAGGTCACGCCCAGGCCGTCGAACGCCTCGTCGGCCGCGGCGTCGCCGGTGGGCGGGTCGCCCTCGCCTCGCACCGTCATGCCGGGCAGGTTCTCCTCGTTCTGCGCGTCGGAGACGACGCGGTTCGGGGAGGGGGCGCCCTCGGCGACCAGGGCGCCGTCTTCATCGATCGACAGCCGCAGCCGTGTCAGCTCGGGTCGGTAGTGCCGCTGCGCGGCCAGGGTGTTGCGCGCCGCGCGGGCGGCCCGCGCGAGGTGCGGCGCGTCGGTCTCGGCGAGACGGGCCAGCAGGTACGGCGGGACGATGGCGTTCATGCCACGAGGCTAGGGGGGAGGTGCGACATCCTCGCGCCCGGCACGCGGGTCGATGACCGGGATGGATGCCAGCAGTCGCCGGGTGTACGCCACCTGCGGCGTCAGCAGGACCTTCTCGGTCGGCCCCTCCTCGACGATGCGGCCGTCCTTCATGACGATCACCTCGTCGCAGAGATTCTGCACCACGCCGATGTCGTGCGACACCAGCACGAGCGCCAGCCCGTCGCGGCGGCGCAGCTCCCGCAGCAGCTCGAGGATCTGAGCGCGCACCGTGACGTCCAGCGCCGACAGCGGCTCATCGCCCACGAGCAGCCGCGGGCGGTGCACGATCGCCCTGGCCAGCGCGATGCGCTGGCGCTGCCCGCCCGAGAACTCGTGCGGGAAACGGTCGGCCATGTCCGGCTCCAGGCCGACATCGGCGAGGACCTCGCGCACCCGCGCGCGCCGGTCGCCCTCGATCCCCAGCGCCCACAGCGGCTCGCCCACGATGCGTCCCACGCTCATGCGGGGGTCGAGCGATGCGTACGGGTCCTGGAAGACGACACCGGTCTGGCGTCGCAGCCAGTGCAGCGAGCGGGCGGGGGCGGATGCCGCAACCGGCCGGCCGTCGAAGTCCACGGTGCCCGCGGTGGGGGTGTCCAGGCCCAGCAGCAGCCGCACGAGGGTCGACTTGCCGGAGCCGGACTCGCCGATGACACCGAGGGCGGAGCCCTCCGCCACATCCACGTCGGCGTCCTCCAGCGCCGTCGTGTACCGGCGGGGGGTGAACAGGCCGGAGCGAGGCGCGAGGTGGCGGCGGGTGAGGCCCCGGCCGCGCAGCAGGGCGCTCACAGCGCGCCCCCCGGTCGCCACAGTGTCGCGGTGGCGTCCCGCAGCAGCCCGCGGGTCACCTCCGACGACGGACGGGTGAGCAGGGTCGACACCGGTGCCGACTCGACCACGCGGCCGTGCTCGAGCACGACCCCGTGGCTGGCGATCTGGGACAGCACCGCCAGGTCGTGCGTGATGAACACCAGCGACATGCCGTCCCCGGTGACGAGGGTGCCGAGCAGATGCAGGATCTCGGCCTGGATCGTCACGTCCAGGGCCGTGGTCGGCTCGTCGGCGATGAGCAGGCGCGGGCGGCAGGCGAGAGCCATCGCGATCGCCACCCGCTGTCGCTGCCCGCCCGAGAGCTGATGGGGATAGCGGGCGACGATCTGCTCGGGATCGGGGAGGGCGACGCGGCGGGCCTCGGCCACCGCGCGTGACTTCGCCTCGCGCCGGGTGACGCCTTCGTGGATGCGCACCGACTCGGAGATCTGCCGGCCCACGGTGCGGATCGGGTTCAGCGCCGTGCGGGGCTCCTGGAAGACGATGCCGATCTCGTCGCCGCGCAGCTGCGCGAGTTCGCGGTCGGGCAGGCCGACCAGCTCGCGCCCGTTCCAGCGGATGCTGCCTTCGACCGTCGCGGCATCCGGCAGCAGGCCCATGATCGCCAGGGCGGTGAGGGACTTGCCCGAGCCGGACTCGCCGATGAGCCCGACGCGCGCCGAGTCGGGCACCTCGAACGAGACGCCGTCGACCACGCGGCGACCGCCGAGCTCGATCACGAGGTCCTGCACCTGCAGACTCACGCCACCACCTCCGGAACGTGCGCGCGTGCGGCATTGCTGCGGCGCGAGAGCGTCGGGTCGGTGGCTTCACGCAGCCCGTCGCCCAGCAGGTTCAGCCCGAGGACGGTGAGCGTGATCGCCAGCCCGGGCCAGACCACCGACACCGGGTGCACCGTGATGTAGCTCTGCAGCTCGCTCAGCAGCACCCCCCATGACGGCTCGGTGGGCGGTGCGCCGAAGCCGAGGTACGACAGGCCGGCCTCGGCGAGCACCGCCACCGCCATGCCCCATGACAGCTGCACGATGAACACCGGCGCGACATTGGGGAAGAGGTGGCGCAGCAGGTTCTGCACGGGGGTAAGCCCTGCCGCTTTGCCCGCCAGCACGAACTCGCTGTGCAGCACGCGTCGCAGCTCCGGCCGTGTGACGCGGGCGATGTTGACGCCGAAGCCGATGCCGACCGACAGGATCACCACCCAGAGCGATCCCCCCCAGACCGCGGAGATCATCATGGCGATCAGCAGCACGGGGAAGGCGATGAGGATGTCCACCAGGACGGCGACCGACTCGCGCATCCATCGTCGGGTGAGCGCACCGAGCGACGCGAGGACCAGCCCGACGAGCGTGGCGACCAGGCCCGCCCCGAGCGAGACCCACACCGTGGTGACCGAGCCCGCCATGAGGAGGCTGAGGATGTCGCGGCCGGTGCCGTCGGTGCCCAGCACGTGGGGCCAGCCGGGAGGCGCCCAGCGCTCGGAGATGTCCACCTGCTGCGGGTTGAACGGCGTCCAGACCGCTGCGACGACGGCGGTGACCCCGACGGCGAGGACGACGGCCACGCCGACCCGCCCGGTGGTCAGGCGGAGGAGTCGGCGCAGCCAGCCCCATCGCCCCGTGATCGCGGGGGAGGAGGTGGCACCGGCGGGGGCGCTCATTCCGCCTCCCGCTGCCGGGGGTCCACGACCCGGTGGAACAGGTCGACGAGGAAGCCGACGACGAGCACGAACCCGGTGAGCACGAGCAGCTCGCCCTGCACCTTCGGCAGATCGCGCTGCCCCACATCGGTGACCAGCATGCGACCGATGCCGGGGAGCGAGAACAGCTGCTCGATCACGACGGCGCCCACGATGATGCCGGCCACCTGAAGGCCGAGCACCGTGATCACGGAGAGTCCGACGTTGGGCAGTCCGTGCCGCACCAGCGCCTGGGTGCGGGTCAGCCCCTTCGCGGCCGCGGTGCGCACGTAGTCCTGCCCCACCGCCTGCAGCGTCGCCGAGCGCACGAAGCGCAGCAGCATGGCGCCCTCGACGATGCCGATCGTCACCGCCGGCAGCAGCAGCGCCCGCCAGGCCGCCCATGGGTCGGTCCACCCGGCGCGCGGGAACCCCTGCGCGGGCAGCCAGCCGAGCCACACCGCGAACACCACGACGAGCATCATGCCCGCCCACACCACCGGCACAGCGGCGAGGGTCTGTGCGCCGACGGTGATGAGAGTGCCGTCGGCCCGGCCGCGGCGCAGCGCCGAGGCGACCCCGAGCGGCACGCTGAAGACGAGGGCGATGACCATGGCGAGGATGCCGAGGGGCACCGTGACCTGCGCCTTCTGCGCGAGCTCGGTGGCCACGGGTGCGCCGGTCAGCAGTGACGTGCCGAGGTCGCCCCTGGCCACGCCCGCCATCCAGTCGAGGTACTGCAGGAACAGCGGCTGGTCCAGGCCCAGTCGCGTGCGGATGGCCGCGACCTGCTCGGGGGTGCTGCCGACGCCCGCGATCATCTGGGCGACGTCGCCGGGGAGCACCCGAAGGGTCAGGAAGATCAACACGCTGGCGACGACGAGGCCAAGCAGCAGCAGGGCCAGCCGCGTCAGCGCGTAGCGGATCACCCCTCGCTCTTGGTCAGCTCGGCGAGGTTCAGGCGCTCGTTGACGTTCACCGTGGGCATACCCGAGATGCTAGCGCCGACGGCGACGACCGATGCGCCGTTGTACAGCCAGTCGGCCACGTGGTCCTCGGACACGATGCGGGCGGCCTCGGCCAGCAGTTCCGCGGCTTCGGCTTCGTCGGTTGCGGCGAGGGACTGCGCGAACAGCTCCTGCACCTCGGCGTTGTCATAGCCGAAGTAGTAGTCCGGGTTCGCCCAGTTCTCGAAGTCGCGCGCCTCGGTGTGCAGCACGAAGCTCAGGTCGAAGTCCTTGTTGATGTACACGTCGTTGAGCCAGGACGAGAACTCCACGGCATCCACCTTCAAAGTCACCCCCACGTCGTGCAGGTTGGAGACCAGGATCTGCGACACCGTCGTGCCGTAGAACGAGGGGATGGTGAGGGTCAGCTCGAGGTCGTCCGCACCGGCCTCTTCCAGCAGCTCGCGGGCCGCGTCGGGGTCGAACGGTGCGACGTCGGAGAGGTCCTCATAGCCGGGGTCGAGTTCGGGGATCGGTCCGTACTGCGTCTGCCCGGCACCGATCGCCTCGACGATCGCGTCGTGGTCGATCGCCTGGCGGATGGCCTGACGCACCTGCACGTCGGCCAGCGGGCCCTCGGACGCGTTCATCGCGAGCGTGCCCTTGTCGGTGGAGGCGCCCACCTCGACGGTGAAGTCGCCGTTGGCCTCGATCTGCTCGGCGAGGTTCGCGTCGAAACCGGTGACCACGTCGACTTCACCGGCGAGAGCGGCGTTGAGGGCCGCCTGGTTCTCGGGGATGTAGGCGAAGACCACCTCGGCGGCGCCCGCCGGGTCGCCCCAGTACTGCTCGAATCGCTGCAGGGTGACGCTGTCGCCCTGCTTCCACGACGACAGGGTGAAGGGACCGGTGCCGTTGGCTGCCGTCTTGCGGTCGATCGTGTCACCCTCCTTGAGGATGAGTCCGGCGCGACCGGTGAGGTTCCACAGCAGGCTCGAGTCGGGTTCGGCGAGGGTCAGGACGATGTCCTGGCCGTCGACTGCGATGCCGGTGACGCCCGCCAGACGGTCGGAGTCGCGGTACGACGGGGTGTCACGCACCTGGGTGAGCGACCACACGACGTCCTGCGGGGTCAGCGGCTGGCCGTCGTGGAAGACGACGCCCTCCCGCAGCGTGAAGGTGTAGGTGAGGCCGTCGGGGGAGACCTCGTAGTCGCTGGCGAGCGCCGGGACGATGTCCTGCTCGGGCGTGCGCGAGACGAGGCCCTGGTAGACATTGTCGATGAGCAGCTGGTCGAGGGCGGCTCCCGCGGTCTCGCGGATGTCGAGGTTGCCGGGCTCGGCGACCAGGCGAACCGCGACCGACGCATCCGGGTCGGCGGCGGCGCTCGTGCTCGGCGCCGGGGACGGCGACGCGCTGCAGGCGGTGAGGGCGAGCGCGCCGGCCATGAGCACGGCGGCGGCCAGGGTGGTGCTGCGGCGGAGCATGGGAGAGGTCCTTTCACAGGGCGGGCGGCGTCGGTGCTGGCGGGCCCCCGCATACGCTGGTGCGCGTAACAGCCTATGGTCCTGCTGGGCATGGTCGCGCATCGGGTGCCCATGCGCGGCGCGACCAGGATAATCGCGCTCCGCCGAGAGATGCCTGCGCGCGCCACACCGCCGCAGGCGCCCCTCCGCAGCAGGCGGCTAGGGTCGGACCATGACCGATCAGCCGCGTGTGCACCTGTCCCGCTCCGCCCGCGGCGCCTACCGTGCGCTGGAAGGCCTCGCCAAGACCGTCGGGTCGCTCGCCGACGACGCCGGCATCGACGCCCGCCTGCGCGAACTCGTGCAGATCCACGCGTCGCAGCTCAACGGGTGCGCCTACTGCGTGCGTGTGCACGTGGACCGCGCCGTGGCAGCGGGAATGGACGTCGACCTGGTGGCGCAGCTGCCGGTGTGGCGCGACTCCGGGGTGTTCACCGAGCGGGAGCGTGCCGCGCTCGAGCTCACCGAGGCGCACGTGTACATCCATGAGGAGGGCGTCTCCGACGAGGTGTACGACCACGTCGGCGGCATCCTCTCGGAGCAGGAGTATGTCGCGCTCAGCTGGATCCTCGTGTCGATCAACGCGTTCAACCGCGTGGCCATCGCCGGACGCTACCCGGTGGAGCCCCGCGCCGGGGAGAACGCGTGACGGCCGCCGACCGCATCGTCGCGGGGGCGCTGAACTTCCGTGACGTCGGAGGGCTGCCGGCGCGCGCCGGCGTCACCCGGTCGGGCGTGCTCTTCCGCTCGGGCAACCTCGCCCGCCTCGACGACAGCGGGAGGGCGACGCTGCGCGAACTGGGCCTGCGGCGGGTGATCGACCTGCGTGCCGACGACGAGGTGGCCCTCGAGCCCTCGCTGGTGGACGGCCTGGGGTTGGAGACCCTGCGACTTCCGCTGTTCACGGGCTCGGCCGCCTCGTTCTTCGAGCAGGACGTGTGTCTCGACGACTTCTACCGTGCGCTGCTCGACGAGGCGGCAGACCGTGTCGTGGAGGTCGTGCGCGGGGTGCTCGCGAACCAGCCGGTGCTCGTGCACTGCACGGTCGGCAAGGACCGCACCGGGGTGACGGTGGCGCTGACCCTCGCGGCCGCGGGAGTGGCGGAGGATGCCGTCGTCGCCGACTACGCGCGCACGGAGGCGCTGCTGCCTCCCCAGCGCAACGCCCGGGTGCTGGCGTACCTGCGCTCGCAGCATCCGCAGTCCCGCCACCTCGAGGAGCTGGCCACGAAATCGCCCGCGGCCGCCATGCGCACCCTGCTCGACGGACTGCGCGAGCGCTACGGCGCGCCCGTGGAGTTCCTGCGCGCGCACGGCTTGGGCGACGACGAGATCGCCGAACTCACGTCGGTGCTGGTACACAGCCCTTCATAGGTTAGGCAACCCTTGGTCGGTGTATCGTGGAGGCGTCATGAGCACCGCACCCCACAGCGCCGCCGCCTGCCGCGCGGCCAAGCACACCCGTGTGCAGCACCTGGTGACCGCCGACGAGCACGCGCTCGCCGAGCTGCAGGCGCTCATCGCCACGCTGCCGCTGTGCTCCACGGGCCGTGTCTTCATCGAGGTGCCCGACGCGTCCTGGCAGGCCGACCTCGCCGTGCCGCCGCGCATGACGGTGACGTGGCTCGACCGCTCCCGCCGCTCGGGTGAGCCGGGCACCGGCCGGGGCTGCGCCCGCGGGCAGGCGCTCGCGCGCGCGGTGAACGCCTGGGCCGACGAGATGCTGTGCGCCGACGGCCACGGCACCCGCGTCATGCTCCTGGGCGGCTACCTCGGCACCGCCGACATCGTCGACCACCTCACCGGCACCCTCGGCATGCCCGCCGAGGACATCCGCACCCCCGAGCGCTTCGGGCTCTCGACCGCCCGCTGACGGTCGACCGTGGCGCCGTGGCGCCGTGGCGTCGCGCGTCACGACCCCCGCGGCACGTAGCGGCCGTCTTCGAGGCCGGCCTCGATCTCGAAGCGGTTCGTCAGCGGGTTGCGCCCCGCCAGCAGGTACAGCACCGGCATGAGGGCTCCGTAGCGCTGCCACTGACGCTTGTGCCGCGCCTCATGGGCCAGCAGTTGCGGCGTGACGCGACCGGTTCCGGTGAGGAAGCAGCCGCCCACGCACACCCCGCCGCGCCCGTAGGTCCACGACGGCATCCCGCGGAAGACCCACAGTCCCGCCCGGCGTTCGATGGGTCCGGTGGACCACAGCGTCCCCCACACGAATCCGAAGGCCGTCCCCGCGAGGTAGCCGACCCGGCTGAGCGGGGAGTCCAGCAGCACGGCGGGGATCATGCGGTCCGCGCGGCGACCGCGGGCCACGGCCCGGTCGGCCCGCTCCCGCCACCCGGCAGGGGGAGGGGTGAGAGGACTCACGCGAGCGCGCCGATCACCCGGAGGATCGCGCCCATGTCGTCGACGGCGGCCGCCGGGGTCACCGGGGCGAACCCGGCCAGCGACGCGCCGACCAGCGGGATCCGGTTGCGCAGCCGTGCGAGGGAGGCGACCAGCTGCGGCACCTCGACGCCGAACGGCACGGCGGAGCTCACCCCGATGATGGCTGCCGGATCCAGGACGTCCAGATCGACGTGCACGTAGACGGCGTCGGCCCCGGTGGCGGCGACCGCGTCGGCCAGCGCATCGGGGTCGGCGAGGGCGTCGGCGGCGAGAACGGTGAGCGGGGATGCCTCCAGGTACGCGGCTTCTGCGGCATCCACCTCGCGCGCCCCCGCCAGCACGACGCGCTCCGCCGGCACCGCGCCGGCCGGCAGCGCGCGCTCGCCGTCGCCGAGCACCGCCCGCAGTGCCATCCCCGCGTAGGCTCCGGACGGGGAGGACGCCGGATCATGCAGATCCGGGTGGGCGTCGAGCCAGACCACCGCGAGGTTCGGGTGCCGCTGAGCCGCGTGTCCGATGGCGGGAACGGCCACGGCGCAGTCGCCGCCGACGACCACGGCGGGCTCGGCGAGAGGGGCAAGCGCTTCGGTCACCAGCGCCTGGATCCGTGCCAGGGCGCTCAGCCGGTGCACGCCCGTGCCGAGCGACTCGCCGGCCTCGAGCGGGATGTCGATGCGGGTGCAGGCGGATCGCGGCAGGTCGCCGGCGATCACCTCCGCGCCATCGACGAGGAGCATGGCGCGCGCAGACGGTGAGCCCTGCCATTGCGGTACGACGATGAACCGGGTCATGACACCATCCTTCCCTGTCGCAGGAGGTGCGGCGTGCGTCCGCGCCGTGGGAAATCGCCGGCCGCGCGCGGCGCCGGAGACGACTCCGGGCGCCGCCCCGGAAGGAGCGGCGCCCGGAGCGTCGTGCGGTGCGGCTCAGGCGCCGGAGTCGATCGCCTTCGCCGGGGCGCCGGACTTCAGCGCAGCCAGTCGCGCCTCGACCTCGGTGAGCTCGCCGACGTCCTCGAGCTGATTGAACTGCGCGTCGAGGGTGGACGCCGCGAGCTCCTGCTTGCCGGCTGCGAGGGCCTCCTGGCGGCGCACCTTGTCCTCGAAGCGGCCGAGTTCGCTGGTGGGGTCGAGCACGTCGATCGACCGCACGGCGTCGTGCACCTTGTTCTGCGCCTCGGCGGTCTTCGCACGGGCCAGCAGCTCGGAGCGCTTCGACTTCAGCTGCTCCAGCTTCTGCTTCATGCCGTTGAGGCCGTCCTTCAGCTTCTCGACGACCTCGCTCTGCGTGGCGATGGTCGGCGCGATCGCGCGGGCCTCGTTCTCCTCGCTGATCTGACGCTGAAGGGCGATCTTGGCCAGGTTGTCGAACTTGTCCGCGTCGGCGGTGTTGCCGGCGGTGCGCAGCTCGTCGGCCTTGCGGCTGGCGGCGAGGGCCTTGTTGCCCCATTCCGCGGCCGCCTGCACGTCCTCCTGGTGGTCGCGCTCGAGCAGGCGCAGGTTGCCGATCGTCTCGGCGATGGCCGACTCGGCGTCGGCGATGGAGTTGGTGTAGTCGCGCACGAGCTGGTCGAGCATCTTCTGCGGGTCCTCGGCCGAGTCGAGGAGCGCGTTGATGTTCGCCTTCATGAGGGTCGAGATGCGACCGAAGATGGACTGCTTTGCCATGGATGTGCCTTCCTGTCGAAGTGATGTGGACTGAACGGTGGATGCCGCGCGCCGGCGGCCGGGCCAGGGGGTCAGAAGCGCCCCCCTCCGCTGCGGCCGCTGCGGCTGCCGCCGCTGCTGCGCCCGCTGCGTCCGCCGCCGAAACCGCCGCTGCTGCGCCCGCTGCGGCTGCCGCCGCCGCCGAAGCCGCCGCCGAAGCCGCCGCCGAAGCCGCCGCCGAAGCCGCCGGATCGGCCGCGTCCGCCGCCGCTGTTGAGCAGCGAGTTGATGACGAGGCCGCCGATGACGGCTCCCATGACGCTGCCGTCACCGCCGCTGCCGTAGCCGCCGCCGGTGAAGCCGCCCACGTCGTTCTGGGCCTGCTGGATCGCCTGCGAAGCGAGACGGGTCGCGCGCTGCGCGAGGGGGAGAGCCTGCTCGGGCGCGGTGGCGGCCACCTGCTGCGCCTGTACGAGAGCGGCGCCCGCCTCGGCGAGCCGGGTGCGTGCCTGGGCGCCGACGGCTCCCCGGCGCGCGGAGATGTAGTCCTCGGCGGCCGACACCTGCGCCTGAGCCTGGGCGATCTGCTGGCCGAGCTGCTGCTGGGCGCGTTGCGCCCGCTCCTGTGCATTGCGGACGGCTGCGACCACGCCGTCGATGCGGGTGTTCGCGGCCTCGAGGGCCTCGCGGGTGACCAGCGGCCGCTTGGCGGTCGAGGTCAGGTTCGCGCGGGCGGTGTCGACCTGCTGACGGGTGGCGGCGATGGTCGCGGCGACCTGACCGTCGGGGTCGGGCAGCGCGGCGGCGACGGCCATGTCGTGCTCGAGGTCGGCGATGAGTGCCGTGGCATCCTTCTCGCCCTGCGCGAAGTCGTCGCGGAGCCGACCGATCGCGTCCTCCAGCAGCGCAGCCTGGTCGACGGCACCCTCGGCCGCGCGGATGGCGACGGCTGCCTCGCCCCCCTCGCCTGCAGCGATCGCGGCGGCGGCAGCGGTGAGCTGCTCATCGGCGAACGCCAGGCGCTCGCGGGCCTGGTCGGGGTTGTCGGCCACCGTCGCGAGTGCCTCAGGCGCGTAAGTGCTGCGCAGGGTCTGCAACGTGGTGGCGGCGGCATCGAGGCGGCCGCCGACGGAGGCCCGCTGCTCCTGCACGCGGGCGAGCGCTTCGGGGGCGTTCTGCTCGAGTTTGCGCAGCTCCTCGAACGCTTCGGCCTTCTCATCGAGGTCGGCGTCGGCCTCCTCGCACAGCCGGATGATCTCGGCGTTCCAGGCCCGGGTCTGCTCCTCCGTGTCGGGTTCGCTGTCGTCGAGCTGCTGCTTGATCGTGAACGCCTGGTTGAGATTCTCCTTGGCCTTGGCCAGTGCCTCGGCGAACTCGACCGTGGCGGCGTCGCCGAACTGCGCGCGGGCGAAGCCGAGCTCCTGCTCACTGGTGCGCAGGGCGTCATCCACGGCCACGAGCGCCGACGAGGCACGGCGGGCGAGTTCGGCCGTCGGCAGCGCCGCGACCTCGTCCGCGGACGTGCCGCTCTTCTTCGCGCCGCGTCGCGTGCGGATGAAGACGAACACGAGTGCTCCCACGGCGGCGACGATGACGACGATCCACACCCAGCTGACGCCGCCCCCGCCCGAGAGGTCGGACTCGAACCGGTCGGCCGCCAGCTCGATCGCGCCGGCGTAGTCGTTCTGTCCCAGCAGCGGGCGCATGTCCTGCTCGATGGCGTCGAGATCGCCGTCGCTGAGGGGACCGTTCGGGTCGGAGGAGATGTAGTACTGGCGGCCCTCGGTGGCGATGGCCAGCAGGTACTGCCGTTCGCCGAGGCCATTGGCGACCGCGACCTCATCGGCCCACTGCTGGCGATCGCCGGGATTCGTGAATTCGTCGACGAGGACCACGTAGAGGTCGACGCTGGTCTCGTCGTACAGCACCGCGAGACGGTCCTCGACCCTGTCCACCTCGGCGCTGCTGAGCACCCCGGCCTGGTCGAGCAGACGGGCCCCGCCCAGCTGCACAGGGTCCGTCGCGAACGCCGTCACCGACCCCGCGGAAAAGAGCACTGCGAGAATCGTGGCCAGCACCAAGGCCCAGCGCCTGCGCATCGTGTCCCCTTCTGAGGCCCCTCACAGCGCCTCAGGGCGAGTCTATTCACCCGCCCGCGGCCGCGCTGTAGTCCGGCTGCTGGGAGGTCGCGATGAGAATCCCCGACCGGCGGCCGGTGCGGCGGGTCGGCGCGGACGTGTCGCCGCCCGCGGGTACGCTCGTGCCCCCGGAGGAGACATGGACGATCGATACGGCGGCGACGTGCTGGCACCCGGGTGGCGCACCGTGGGGAAGCGCGAGATCCCCCAAGTGCCCGCGAACCGCGGCCTGGTGGTCGAGGTGGCCGGCGATGGATTCTGTGGGGCGGTCACCGGCGTGCAGTCGGGCCTGGTGGAGCTGGAGGATCGGGTGGGGCGCCGTCGGCAGTTCCCGCTCGGCGGCGGCTTCCTCATCGACGGCGACCCCGTGCGCCTGACGGCGCCCACCGCTGGCCCGAAGCCCCGCACGCGCACGGCATCCGGATCTTTCGCCGCGCCCGAACAGCGCGCCCGGGTGGCGCGGGCCAGCCGCATCCTCGTCGAGGGGCGTCACGACGCGGAGCTCGTCGAGAAGGTGTGGGGCGCCGACCTGCGGGTCGAGGGTGTCGTCGTGGAGTACCTCGAGGGCATCGACCTGCTCGAGCAGACCCTGCGCGACGAGCCTCCCGGCCCGCAGCGCCGCTACGGGGTGCTCGTGGACCACCTCGTGCCGGGATCGAAGGAGCAGCGCATCGCGGATGCCGTCGCCCGCGGCCCCCACGGCGCGCACGTGATGGTCGTCGGTCACCCGCACGTGGACGTCTGGGAGTGCGTGACACCGCGAGCCGTCGGCATCCCCGCCTGGCCGACCGTGCCCCGCGGGATCGACTGGAAGACGGGCGTCTGCCGCGCGCTGGGGTGGCCGGCCGAGGAGCAGGCCGACATCGCGAGGGCCTGGCAGCGCATCCTCGGGAGCGTCCACACCTTCCGCGACCTCGACCCGGCGCTGCTGGGGCGGGTGGAGCAGCTGATCGACTTCGTCACCGAAGAGGGCTGAGCGCCGGGCGATGCGCTCGCCGCCCCCGGTAGCCTGGGAGCATGCCGGATCCTGAGCCCGACGCGGACCCGACCGTCCCCGCCGACGATGCCCCCGACGCCCCGTTCCGCAAGCGCACGGTCTCGTTCGTGCGTCGCAGCGGCCGCATGACCGAGGCGCAGGAGCGTGCCTGGAGCGATCTCGCCCCGTTCTACGCCCTGCCGCTCGAGCGCGACGGCGCGACGACCAGCGTGCGTGCGGGCTCGGAGATCGACCCGGCATCCGTCTTCGGCCGCGCCGCGCCTCTCGTCGTCGAGATCGGATCAGGCCAGGGTCACGCCATCGTGCACGCCGCCGCCGCCCGACCGGACGGCGACTTCATCGCCGTCGAGGTCTTCAAGGCGGGCCTGGCCCGCACCATGCTCGACGCCGAGCGTGCCGGCGTGCGCAACCTGCGTGTCGTCGAGGCCAACGCGCCCGAGGTGCTCGAGCACTTGCTGCCGGAAGCGTCGGTGGATGAGCTGTGGGTGTTCTTCCCCGACCCGTGGCACAAGCACAAGCACACCAAGCGCCGATTGATCGCCCCGCCCTTCCCCGCGCTCGCCGCGCGCGTGCTCCGCGACGGCGGCGTGCTGCGCCTGGCCACCGACTGGGAGGACTACGCCCTCCAGATGCGCGACGTCATGGCGGATGCCGCCGACTTCGAGCCCGCCTTCGAGGGCGACTGGGCGCCGCGCTACCCCGGACGGGTCGTCACCGCCTTCGAGCGCAAGGGCGCCGCGAAGGGCCGCGCCATCCGCGACCTGTCGTACCGGCGCAAGGCGCGCTCGTGAAGACGGTCGTCCCGGCGACTCGGCCGCTCGTGTCGCTGGCGACGGTGCCGACTCTGCTGGTGTGTCTGGCCGCCCCGGCGTTCTTCGTGCTGCTGCAGCCGCTGCTCGGCTGGGGGCTGCTGATCGCGGGGCTCGTCGCCGCCGTTCTGGTGGAACGGCGGGGTGGGCGCGATGCCGCGCGCGTGGCATCCGACACCCGTCCGCCCAGCCTCGTGCGCGACCTGTCCCTCATCGCCGCCGGCATGGTCGTCGTGAGTCTCATCGACCTCAAGGCCGAGCTCGACAACGCCGCGATGGTGCGCTTCACGCTCGCTCTGGGCGGCGCCGTCGTGGTGCCGTACGTGATCTCCCGCTGGGTGTATCGCGACCGGGCGATCTCCTTCCCGTGGCACGGGGGAGGGCGGTGGACCACCTTCCAGTGGGTGTGGCTGGTGCTCGTGCTGGTGCTCGGGTGGCTGATCCTGCCGTTCTACTTCATCACGTCGGGCGTCTACATGAACTGGCCGGTGGTGGACACCCCCGACCTCATCGCGCGCCTGTTCGTCGGCGTCGGCGCCGTCGGCATCTGGGACGAGCTGTTCTTCATCTGCACCGTGTTCGCGCTGCTGCGTCGGCACTTCGCCGACCTGTCGGCCAACCTGCTGCAGGCGATCGTGTTCGTGTCGTTCCTGTGGGAGCTGGGCTACCGCGAGTGGGGGCCGGCGCTGACGATCCCGTTCGCGCTGCTGCAGGGCTACATCTTCCTGCGCACGCGCTCGCTCGCGTACGTCGTGACGGTGCACCTGCTGTTCGACGCGGTGGTGTTCGCGGTGCTGGTGCACGCCCACAATCCGGGGATGCTCGACGCGATCTTCTTCGTCTCGCCCTGACCGGGGTCGGCCGGCTGGTGCAGGCCGCCCGGTCCGCGCGGGGCGGCCACGGCCGCGTGCGCAGCCACGTGCACAGCGTCGCGGAATGACGCGCAGGACGGGGGGAACTGGCCCCTCCGGGCGTCCTCGACGCCGGATCGACGACGTTGTGCACGCGGTGCGCGCGGTGCGCCGGCCGGCCGGCTCCTGCAGGGGACGGCCGCAGCGGTGCGCGGGTTGTGGGCGTGTGCGCCCGCCGCGGCGTGCACAACGTCGGCATTCCGGCGCGAGAGGGCGGAAACGGCGCCGGCGGCGGGCGCTCGACGCCGGATCGACGACGTTGTGCACGCGGTGGGCCGCTGCCCAGTGCCCGGCGGTAGCATCGGGGGCGGATCCCGACCGGATCCCCGGACGAGGGTTCAGTACCCGGTGAGCGACAAGACTGGCCACGGAGGCTGTGTCATGTCATGGATCGTCCTTGTCGTGTCGGGAGTGCTCGAGGCCGTCTGGGCGACCGCCCTCGGCAAATCCGAGGGGTTCACCAAGCTCTGGCCGTCGGTGGTGTTCGGCGTCGCGCTGGTGCTGAGCATGGGCGGCCTCGCCTACGCGATGCGCGAGATCTCCACCGGCACCGCCTACGCGGTGTGGGTGGGCATCGGGGCGTCGATCACGGTGGCGTACGCGATGGTCACCGGGGACGAGGCCTTCTCGCTCGTGAAGTTCCTGCTGATCCTGGGGCTCGTGGGCTGCATCGTCGGGCTGAAGCTCGTCAGCCCCGAGTAGACCGGCAGTGCCGGCATCCTTCAGCTTCAACCGGAGGGTGAGACGACTTCGGGCGGGAGTCTTGACGCCCCGTCGGATCGGAGTAGCTTCAGTTCTGCGAGAAGAAAACGGAAACGTGGAAACCGAGAGGTGACCGGATACGGAAACCGACACACACAATTGATCGCCCCGGAGCTTCGGCTCCGGGGCGTTCTGCGTTGTCGGGAGCCGTGCTGCGCCGGTGATAGTCTCGTTCGGTACGCCTCCGTAGCTCAGTGGATAGAGCGCCGGTTTCCGGTACCGTAGGTCGCAGGTTCGACTCCTGTCGGGGGCACCACCACCACTCCACGCGAAGATCGCCGTCCAGTTCTGGGCGGCGATTCGTCGTTGCGCTGCGAACGCCTCGTCGTCAGCGAGCGGTGGCGCCGAGGTGGTCGGCCGCCCACTGGCCCAGTTGGGTCAGCAGGGGGAGGAGCTCGCGGCCGGCCTCGGTCAGCTCATAGGCCACCGACACCGGAGGGCCGGGAGCGACCTGGCGCACCACGAGCCCGGCCTGCGCCAGCTCGGTGAGCCGATCGGACAGCATGGCGTCGCTGATGCCGCCCACGCCCCGGCGCAGCTCGACGAACGACATCGCCCCGCCGCGCAGCACGTCGACGATCATGCCGTTCCATCGTTTGCCGAGGACCGAGAAGGCCAAGCTGACGGCAGCGTCACACTGTCGCCCCTCGTGCTGGTCCCCGTCCACAATCCGACTCTACCGTGCTAGCGTTTCGCTGGTCGCTCTCATTTTCGGAGCGACTACTGAAACCCAAGCCCTGATCGGAGCCCCATGTCCCTCTTCCGGCTGGATGCCAGCATCTTTCCCGCCACCTCGTCGAGCCGTGCCCTGGCCGACCTCGTCGAGGCCGAGTGGCTCGCTGCGCACCCGCATTCCACCGTCACCCGGCGCGACCTCAGCCTCGACCCGGTGCCGGCCACCGCGTGGCCCGATGCCGTCACGGCGCCGGGCGTGCCCGAGGCCGAGCGCAGCGAACGCCAGCGGGCGGCGGTCGAGCTGGCGACGGTCATCGCGGATGAGCTGACCGCCGCCGACGCGCTGCTGTTCGCCGTGCCGCTGTACAACTACGGCGTCTCGCAGCACTTCAAGACGTGGTTCGACCTCGCGTACACCGATTCGCGCATCGACCCGCAGGGGACGGCACTGCACGGCAAGCCCGCCACGCTCGTCACCGTGCTGGGCGGCAACTACGCACCGGGCAGCCCCCGGGAGGGCTGGGACCACTCGACCGCGTGGCTGCGCCGTGTGCTCGAGGACGTCTGGGGCCTCGACCTGCGCGTCGTGCAGCGGCCGTTCACTCTGGTCGGGGTGAACCCCGCGATGGATGCCTTCGCCGACACGGCCGCGGCGCTGAAGTCCGACGCCGAGCAGCACGCCGTGCGCTCCGGGCGCGAGATCGCCGCGGCGCACAGCGCCCGCGTGGCCTGACAGCGCCGGCGGGGGATGTCGGTGGTCCCGGCATCCCTGGCCGTGCGCGCTCCTGGCCGGGATGGCGGACCTCACCCGGGAGTCCGCTCGCCACACCGGTGAGGATTCGGGGGCGCGGCGCGGACTACGCCGGGGTGCGCGGGGTCTTGATCAGCGATCCGGCGACGAGGAACACCGCCGCGGCAACGGCGTGCGCGCCCGACCACCAGGGGCCGGCGAACGGGAACGGGAAGAGCGGGTTCCAGACGACGGCGATCGCCAGCATGACCGGCGCCCACCACCACTGGCGGGCCTGCAGGGCGAACCAGCCGATGATCACGGCGAGGATCGCCACGATGAAGCGGATCGCGAGGTAGTACTCGTGACCGATGAGCGCTGTCCCGGCAACGCACGCGATCGCGGCGAGGATCGCCGGCGCGAACGCGTTGCGCTGGTACTCCGAGGTCGGGCGGGGCTGCGGTGAGGACACAGGGTCTCCATTCATCTGTCTCCTCCCAGTCTGACGGCTCCCGCCGGGAGCCCGGTTCGCCCGACGGGTGCTCGTAAGCTGATCGGATGCCGCAGCCTGCCGTCACCGCCGCGCTGGCGGACTGGCACTTCACCGGCACCCTGCGGCTCTACCAGGCCGACGTGCTCGACCGCGTCGACGTCGACGCCGGCGCGGCGCTGCACATCGTCGCGCCGCCAGGGTCGGGCAAGACCCTGCTGGGTCTGCTGCTGGCCGCCCGACGCGGACGCCGCGCCGTGGTGCTGACCCCGACCACGACGATCCGCGGGCAGTGGGCCCGTGCCGCGGCGACGCTCGCCCCCGACCCGGCCGCCGTGTCGGAGGACCCCGCGCAGCCGGCGGAGCTCACGGCGCTGACCTACCAGGCCCTCAGCGTGCTCGACGCCGCCCACCCCTTGGCCGGCATCGCCCGCACGCGCTGGCTCGGCGAACTCGAAGCCGACGGGCGCTCGCCGGATGCCGCGACGCGCTGGCTCGACGACCTCGCCGATGCGAATCCCAAGGCCTACGGCCGCGGCATCGCGAGCCGGTCGCGCACGGTGCGGCGGCAGCTGGTGCGGGAGGATGCTGGCGTGCTCGCGGCGGCGCTGCACCCGAACGCCCTCGCTCTCATCGACCGGCTCGTCGAGCACGGCGTGGAGACCGTCGTGCTCGACGAATGCCATCACCTGCTCGATCACTGGGCGCTGGTGGTGGCGACCCTCGTCGCGCGGCTGCGGGCCGCGGGCCGCGAGCCGCTGCTGATCGGCCTCACGGCGACGCTGCCCTCACCCGACGACGCGGCGGAGTACGACAACTACACCTCGCTCCTGGGCGACGTGGACTACGAGGTGCCGGTGCCGGCGGTGGTGCGGGAGGGCAACCTTGCGCCCTACCGCGATCTCGTGCGTTTCACCGAGCCGACGCCGCAGGAGCTCGCCTTCCTCGCCGCCCACGCCGACGGGCTCGAGGTGCTGCTGCGCACCACGTTCGCCCGCGATGCCGGCCTGCAGCTCCTCGTCGACATCCTGCAGCCCGAGCCCGAGCCCGAGCCCGAGCCCGGGCCCGGCGCTCCACCGGCGCCGAGAGATCTCGATCCGCCGCCCGCGCCGCCCGCCCCGCCCGCAGAAGACGCCGCCGACGCCCGCCTCGCGGCCGCGTTCGCCGCCGACTTCGCCGGCGCCGAGGCGGCCGCGGCCATGCTGGCGACCGTCGCTCCGCAGCATCCTCTCGTCCCGCGCCTGCCCGACGTCGCACGCCGGCCGCCGACCGCCGACGAGGCGATGCGCCTGCTCGCGCGGTTCGCGCTGGACCGCCTGCTTCCGGATCCGGCCGAAGAGAAGCACTGGCACCGCATCCGCCGGACCCTCGCCGACTTCGGCTACGCGATCACCGATCGGGGGGTCCGCCGCACCCGTGACCCCGTCGACACCATGCTCGCCTCATCGCTGGCGAAGGACCACGCCGCGTGCGACATCCTGGGCGCCGAGCGCGAGGCGCTGGGCGATGACCGGCTGCGCGCGCTGGTGGTCACCGACTTCGCCGAGCACGGCAACAGGCACGGCGGGCTCGTGGGCACTGCCGGCGCCCTGCGCACCTTCGCGACGCTGGTGGCGGATGCCGCCACGAGCGGACTGCGCCCGATCCTCGTCTCCGGCAGGTCCACGCGCATCGCGACGCGGGACGCGGAGGTGCTCGTCCCCGCGCTGAGCGAGGTGCTCGGCCTGCCGGTCGCCGCGGCGCCGGTGCTGGAGTCACCTGAGGTGTCGCAGATCCACGCGCCCGGGGCCGGCTCCGCGGCACTCGTGCGCGCGGCATCCGTGCTGCTCGCTCAGGGAACGGTGCAGGTCGTCGTCGGCACGCGAGGTCTCTTCGGCGAGGGATGGGACTGCCCGGCCGTCAACACCCTCATCGATCTGACGGCGGTGTCGACGGCCTCGGCGACGCAGCAGCTGCGCGGGCGCACGCTGCGCCTCGACCCGGCCTGGCCGGAGAAGGTCGCACACAACTGGACGGTCACCGCCGTGCTGCCGCCGTCGTTCCCCCTGCGCGCGCAGCCCGATGTCGCTCGCCTGTCCCGCAAGCACGCGAGGCTCTGGGGGCTCGACGCCGACGAGCCGTCGCGGGTGGTGCGCGGCCTGTCGATCGCGATGGCGGCGACTCAGCGCCGGGCGCTGGACGCGGTGGTGGCGAAGGATGCCGCGGCATCCGTGGCCGCGCTGAACGATCTGTCCGCGCCGGCGCCGCGGGGGGTCACGCGCGCGCGATGGCGGATCGGCGAGGCGTACCTCGACCGCGAGAGCGTCAGCGCGCTGGTTCCGCGACGGCCCGGGGCGCCGGTGTTCCGCACCAGCGCGCCGGCGTCACGGGCCCTCGGCGGCGCGTTCGGCGCGACGGCCGCGGCGACGCTCGTCGGCACGGCGGGAGCGGCGGCCGCGGGGGTCGCGGTGGCCTCACCCGAGCTCGGCGTGGTCGCCGGGATCGCGGTGCTCGTCGTGGGGATCGTCCATGCCGTCCCGCTCGGGATGGCATGGCGTCAGACTCGCGGGCAGACCGCGCGAGCGTCCGGCGTCCACCTTCGCATCGCGACTCTGGTCTGGGAGGCGCTGCGGCGGGCGGGACGCGTCGCCGACGTGGATGCAGACCTCGTCTCGATCGAGGGCGAGCCGCGGGGCGGGGTGGTCTCGATCGCCCTCTCGGCGCCGTCGGCGGCCCCGGCCGATCAGCGGACGCTCGCCGATGCGCTGGGGGAGCTGTTCGGCGTCGTGCGCACCCCCCGCTTCCTGCTCGAGACGGGTCAGGGAGGCCGGGCGCCCCTGGTGCGCGGTGTGCTCCGCCTCGCAGCACGACGCCGGGACACCGGGCATCTCCTGCCGGTGCCGACCGCCATCGGGCGTCGCCGGGCGGATGCCGAGGCGTTCGCCGCGGCGTGGGAGCAGGAGATCGGCCCCTGCGTGCTGCACGCGATGGACCGGCCCGGGCAGCTCGCCCTGATGGCTCGTGCCCGCCGGGGCGGCGGTGAGCTTCCCGCGCCGATCGCGCGCGAGGAGTGGCGCTAAGGCTGCGCGCCGAGCCGGGGCTCGTGCGCGAGGGACCGCCCGGGTGTACCGACGGTCGCCGCGGCGGTCGGGATCAGGCCTGACGGCGGATGAAGCGCATGAGCCACGCGATGATCGCGATGACGATGATGATGATGCCGACGTAGAGCAGGAACTGCACGGCCTGGACGAACACGCCCAGCAGCAGCAGGACGATTCCGACGATGAGGAGGATTACAGCGAGTCCGGTCATTCGTCGATTCTGGCTGCTCGCCACCTCAGCGCGGGGGCGGTTGACAGGTCGCCCTCGGATCCCTAGACGCTGCGGACGCTGCTCACGCGACGGTGAGACCGCACATGCCGCAGATGCCCGTCGCCGACACCTCGACGAAGCACTCGGGGCACATCGCGCGCGGCGCTTCGTCGACCGACGAGCTGCGGCGCACCTCGGGGGTGCGCTCGGGGCGGACGGCGGTGCGCGACGAGGCGCGCGGTGCGCGCTTGGGCTTGGCGGCGACCGGCGCGGGCGCGTCGGGCAGCTCCATCGCCGGCAGGTGGTCGGCGCAGTAGAAGCGGATGAACCCGTCGTGATGCTTCGGATGCCGGTGCTTCACGGCCCACAGCTGCGTGCGGGGGTGAGGGTCGGCTTCGGTGCGGCACGCGACGCAGCGCGCCGGGTCGCCGGGGACGACGTCTGCGACGACCACCGGGGTTTCGAACGGGACGGCGTCCCGCCAGTCTGCTGATGCGACGATCTTCATGCTCGGAGGCCTCTTCCCACCCTTCGAGCCTACGCTCGTCCGGTCAGCCCTGGCGCCACTGGTCGCTTTCGAGGTGCGATCCGGCCTGCGGCCCCATCTGCAGCATGCCGCCGTCGACGGGCCAACTCGCGCCGTTCACGTACGAGGCGGCAGGCGAGGCGAGGAAGGCCACGACTGCGGCGATCTCCTCGGGACGACCCGGCCGGGGGACGGGGATGCCGGGGCGGTGCGTCTGCTCGGCATCCTCGGACTCCATGTCGTTCATGGGAGTGGCGATCTCGCCCGGTGCCACCGCGTTGACCGTGATGCCCGCGGCTCCGAGCTCCTGGCCCATGGTCTTCACCAGCCCGCCCAGACCGTGCTTCGCGGAGACGTACGCCGCCGACCCGACCCGCGGCTGATGCTCGTGCACGCTCGTGACGGCCACGATGCGTCCTCCCGTGCCGGCCGCGGCCATGCGGCGGGCTGCCCACTGCATGCCGACGAACGCACCGTCGAGGTTGAGCGCGACGGTCGAGCGCCAGTCGTCCAGCGACATCTCGAGCACAGGGATGCCTCCGCCGCCGCCGGCGTTGTTGATGAACACGTCCACGCCGCCGAGCTCCTCTGCCAACCGGTCCAGCACAGCCGGGGCGCCGGCGAGGTCGGTCGCGTCGAACTGCGCCACGACGGCACGAGCGCCGCGGGCGCGCACGGCTTCTGCGGTGTGCTGCGCACCCTCCTCATCGGAGTGCCAGGTGATGCCCACATCGAGCCCGGCTTCGGCCAGGGCGATCGCCGTGGCGGCGCCGATGCCGGAATCCGAGGCGGTCACGATGGCATGGGTGGGGGAGAAGGTGGCGTCCATGTCTCGACGCTAGGAAACCACGGCGCCACGATCACAGGGGTTTACACGTCGGCGTCGGTGGGTTAGGCGCGGGGCCGAGGCGGGCCGCCTCAGGGGGTGAGCGGCGCGGGGAGTGGCTCGCTGTCGTGATCGGCGGCGACCTGGGTCGTCACCGAGATGTCGGCGATCGCCTCCGCGAGGCGCTGCGCGAGGTAGGCGTGCCCGGCCGTGGAGGGGTGGTCCCGGCCGATGTCGGAGGTGTCGATCACGTCCCGGTGGTTGTCAGCGGTGATCCACTCGCCGGCGAGGGGGGAGACGTACCACCAGCCGCGGGCCGCGGCGAGCTCCCGCAGGTCGCGGTCGATGCGAGCGGTCTCGGCCTCGACGGGAAGCACCTGGGGTGCGGGGCCGAGGATGACGATGCGCGCCTGCGGGTACGTCGCCGTCAGGTCGTCCCATGCCGCGGTGACGGCTTCGCGATAGCCCGCAGCGCCCTGCCTGCGGTCGTTGATCGACCCCTGCACGATGACGAGGTCGGGGGAGAGCCCGGGGTCGAGTGCGGCGATGCGCTCGCCATAGGCGCCGCCGCCGCTGCCCGGCTTCACGTAGCCGCTGCCGCGCACGCCGTCGACGACGGCATCCCAGCCCTGCAGGTGCGCTGCCACGTACGCGTACCCCCGCGTGAGGGTGGTCGCCGCCGACCCGTAGGTCCAGGAGTCGCCGAAGATCAGCACGCGCGGCGCCGCGGGCAGGTCCAGTGCAGCGGGAGCGTCGGCCGCCACCGCACTGCCGGCGCCGGCGTCGGCGGCGGGCGCTGAGGGCGCCGGCCACGGGCGCCACACCGCCAGCAGGCAGATGGCCGCGACCGCGACGATCAGCACCGCGAGCGGCCACGCCGCGCGTCGGCTGCGCGGGCGTGCGGTGAGCGTCACGCTTCGAGGGTAGGTCACCGCGGAGCGCCCCGCACCCGGGCGCCCTGCCGCGCTGTCCGCACCGTTCCGGGGTGCCCCTGGCCGCGTGCGAGGATAGCCCGGTGCTGCGCAACGTGACCGCCGAACTCGACCTCGAACTGGGGGCGGACGTCGACCTGATCCTGCAGATCACAGCGGCTCGCAGCGCGCACCTCGTGCAGGAGCGGCTCACCGTGATGCAGGACGACGGCGCGGTCGCGGTCACCGAGATCGCGGACCCCGCCGGGGCGCGACTGCACCGGCTGCGGGGCCACGCCGGACCGCTGCAGGTGCGCTACGAGGCACGCGTCGCCGCGGGTGCCGCCGCACCCGCCGCGAGCGGGCTCGAGACGATCACGTACCTGCGGCCCAGCCGCTACTGCCAGTCCGACGAGGTGTTCGCGCAGGCGCGGCGCCAGTTCCGGGGGCTGTGGGGGCGAGAGCTCGTCGCCGCGGTCGAGGACTTCGTCGCCACCACCACCACGTACACCCTCGGCTTCAGCCAGGGCACCGACTCCGCGGTGACGACGCTGAGCAGCGGGCAGGGGGTCTGCCGCGACTACGCGCACCTCGTGATCGCGCTGCTGCGGGCGATGGACGTTCCCGCCCGCTATGCCGCGTGCTACGCGCCGGGCCTGCGGCCGATGGACTTCCACGCCGTCGCGGAGGCGTACCTCGACGGTGCCTGGTACGTCATCGACGCCACCCGGCTGTCGCGACGCAGCGCCCTCGTGCGCATCGCGACCGGCCGCGACGCCGCCGACTGCGCCTTCCTCAGCTACCACGGCGGCTACGTCGGGCTCACCCGCATGCAGGTGGACGCGCACCTCGTGCCCGACGGCGCCGGCGACGATGCCGCGGCCGCCGCGCTGGCGGCATCCGATCCCGCCGCGGACGACCCCGCGGCGCTCGTGCAGCTGGCCTGAGCGGTCGGGCGTGCACGCCCCGCGTAGAATCGGAGGGTTATGGATCCTGAAGCCCTCTCCGCTGTCCTGCTCGACGTCGTCCGCCCGGCCGCCGAGGCGCGACGCGCGGGCTCGACCGAGGGTCTGACGCCCGCCGATCTGCCGCTGGACCGGCCCAAGAACCGTGACCACGGCGATTGGGCGTCCAACGCGGCGCTGAAGCTCGCGAAGGCCGTGGGGGCCAACCCGCGCGAGTTCGCGGCCGAGATCGCCGAGGCGCTCGCCGCCGTCCCCGGCATCGCCTCGGTCGAGGTCGCCGGTCCCGGCTTCATCAACATCCGCCTGGATGCCGCGACCGCCGGCGCCCTGGCGAAGACCATCGTCGAGATGGGGGCCGCCTTCGGCCGCAACGACAGTCAGCGCGGCAACACGATCAACCTCGAGTTCGTCAGCGCCAACCCCACCGGTCCGATGCACATCGGACACACCCGGTGGGCGGCGCTCGGCGACGCGATGGCCCGCCTGCTGCTGGCCTGCGACGCCACGCTGGTGCGCGAGTTCTACATCAACGACGCCGGTGCGCAGATGGACCGCTTCGGCGCCTCCGTGCTCGCCGCGATGAAGGGCGAGCCCACGCCCGAGGGCGGCTATGCCGGGGCGTACATCGATGAGCTCGCCCAGCGGGTGCAGGCCGCGGATCCCGGCATCCTGGACCTCCCCGCCGATGAGCAGCTGGTCGCCGCACGCGACCGTGCGTACGAACTGCAGCTCGGCGAGCTGCAGGCGTCGCTGGCGAAGTTCAACGTGCACTTCGACGTCTTCTTCAGCGAGCGGCTGCTGCACGCCCCCGGCGCCGACGGCGGACCGAGCCTCGTCGAGGAGGCCGTGGAGCGCCTGCGCGCCCAGGGTCATGTGTTCGACCAGGACGGCGCGGTGTGGGTGCGCACCACCGACTTCGGCGACGACAAGGACCGCGTCATCCGTCGCTCCAACGGCGAGTTCACCTACTTCGCCGCGGACGCCGCCTACTACCTGAACAAGAGCGACCGCGGGTTCCAGCACAAGATCTACCTGCTGGGCGCCGACCACCACGGTTACGTGCACCGTCTGAAGGCGCTCGCCGGTGCCGCCGGTGACGACCCCGAGAAGGACATCGAGGTGCTGATCGGGCAGCTCGTCTCGATCAACGGCGCCCGCCTCTCCAAGCGCGCGGGCAACATCATCGAGCTCGACGACCTGCGCGAGTGGCTCGGCACCGACGCGCTGCGGTACTCGCTCGCGCGCTACCCCGCGGACTCCCCGCTGACGCTGGACCCCGAGATCCTGCAGAAGCGCACCAACGACAACCCCGTCTTCTACGTGCAGTACGCCCACGCGCGCACCCACAACGTCGCGCGCAACGCCGCCGAGAGCGGCGTGGACCGCAGCGCCTTCGCTCCCGAGCTGCTGACCCACGAGACGGAGTCGGCCCTGCTCGGCGCGCTGCAGGAGTTCCCGCGCACGGTCGCCTTCGCCGCGGAGGTGCGCGAGCCGCATCGTGTGGCGCGCTACCTCGAGGAGCTGGCGGGCCTCTACCACCGCTGGTACGACAACTGCCGCGTGATCCCGCTCGGCGACGACCCCGTCACCGACCTGCACCGCACCCGCCTGTGGCTCAACGACGCGACCGGCCAGGTGCTGCGCAACGGCCTGGACCTGCTCGGGGTCACCGCGCCGGAGCGCATGTGACATGACCGGCGACACGCACCCCACCCAGCCGCTTCCCGACCCGTCGGCGCAGTGGGTGCTGTCGTCGGGGGAGCCGCCGCGTCGTCCCCGCCGGACACTGCGGTGGGTCGTCGCGGGCCTCGTCGTGGTGGTGCTCGCCCTCGTGGCCTGGTTCGCCGGTGAGGCGATCGCGCGCGGCATCGTGGTGAACACGATCCGCCAGCAGATCGTCACCAACCTGTCGCTCCCCGAGGATCACCCGATCGACGTCGACGTGCCCGGCGCGGTGCTGCCGCAGCTGATCGGCGGCAGCCTCGACGAGCTGCGGATCTCCTCCGCGGACGTCTCCTTCGGGCCCTTCACCGGTGACATCGCCGTCGAGGCCCGCGACATCCCCGTCAGCGGGGAGCGCACGATCCGTGATGGCCGCGCCACCGTGACACTGGACCAGCCGCAGCTGCAGGAGCTGCTGTCGTCCGTGGATGGGTTCCCCGCGCAGTCGGTGGGCCTCGCCGAGCCCGACATCACCGCGACGATCGAGCTGTCGCTGTTCGGCGCGCAGATCCCGGTGGGGCTGTCGCTGACCCCCGGTGCGAAGGACGGCGAGCTTGTGCTGACGCCCTCGAGCGTGCAGGTCGCCGGGTCGGACATCGGCGCCGACGAGCTGCGACGTCAGTTCGGCATCGTCTCCAATGCGGTGCTGCGCGATTGGCCGGTCTGCATCGCGGCGTACCTGCCGCAGGGGCTCACCCTGAGCGAGGTCGCCGTGACCGGCGACGTGCTGCGGGCGCGCTTCGACGTCGCCGACGACATCCTGGTGGACCGCACGCTGCTGGCCGACGGCGCCTGCTCCTGACCGCCTGCTTCTGAATCGCCTGTCACACCGCGTCGCACGCACGGCCCCGCGGCGACCGTTGCCCTAGACTGCTTGCAACGTCGGCGCGTGGATGATCCGCCCGGCATCAGGCCGCTGCTCCGCCAGGTGCAGCTTCCCGTATCCCACCCGATTGGTCTGCTCCGTGTCCGCCTCGCCCGCCCGTGTGTCCGTCCCAGAGTGGCTCGTCGAGCCGGAGGACGCCGACGTGCTGGTCTCCGGCGTGTGGCCGGACTCGGCCGTGCGCGACGCCGACGGCGTGGTGCGGCTCGGGGGAGTGCCCGTGACCGAGCTCGCCGCCCGGTTCGGCACGCCGCTGTACGTGCTCGACGAGAACGAGGTGCGCCGTCGTGCGCGCCGTACGCGCATCGCCTTCGACGAGGCCGCCGCCCGGCACGGCACCACCGCGCAGGTCTACTACGCGGGCAAGGCGTTCCTCTGCACCGAAGTCGTGCGGTGGGTCACCGCCGCGGGACTGTCGATCGACGTCGCCACCGGCGGGGAGCTCGCCGTCGCGCTGGCCGGCGGCGCCGACCCCGCGCGCATCGGCTTCCACGGCAACAACAAGAGCGAGGCCGAGATCGCCCGCGCCGTCGAGGTGGGTGTCGGATCGATCATCGTCGACAGCGACATCGAGATCACCCGGGTCGCGGCCGTCGCCGCCGCCCACGGCGTCGTGCAATCGGTGCGGGTGCGCGTCAACAGCGGTGTGCACGCCGAGACCCACGACTTCCTCGCCACCGCCCACGAGGACCAGAAGTTCGGCTTCACGCTGTCGCGTGCCGACGAGGTGGTCGCCCGCATCCGCTCCCTCGGGAGCCTGGAGTTCGGTGGGCTGCACTGCCACATCGGGTCGCAGATCTTCGGCACCGCCGGGTTCGCGCAATCCGCCGCCCGCCTGGTGGAGGTGCACGCGCGGCTCCTCGCCGACGGGCCGGTGCCGGTGCTCAACCTCGGCGGCGGCTTCGGCATCGCCTACACCTCGGCCGACGACCCCACACCGATCGAGGAGCTCGCGGCGGGCATCGTCGACGCCGTCGCCGCCGAGTGCGCGGCGCACGGCATCCCGGTCCCGGTCGTCGCGTTCGAGCCCGGCCGCGCGATCGTCGGGCCGGCAGGGGTCACCCTCTACGAGGTCGGCACCGTCAAGCACGTGCAGGCGAGCGACGATCTGCAGCGGCTCTACGTGAGCGTCGACGGCGGGATGAGCGACAACGCCCGGCCGGCGCTGTACGGCGCGCACTACAGCGCGCGCGTCGCCTCGCGCCGCAGCGATGCCGCACCCGCCCTGGCGCGCGTCGTCGGCAAGCACTGCGAGTCGGGCGACATCGTCGTCGACGCCGAATACCTGCCGGGTGACGTCGCCCCCGGAGACCTGCTGGCCGTGCCGGCGACGGGGGCGTACTGCTTCTCGCTCGCCAGCAACTACAACTACATCCCCCGCCCGCCGGTCGTGGCGGTCGCCGACGGGTCCGCGCGCGTCATCGTGCGCGGCGAGACCGTCGACGACCTGCTCGCCCGCGACGTGGGGGTCGCATCGACGAAGGGAACCGCATGACCGATCACCGCCGCCTGCGTGTCGCACTGCTGGGAGCGGGAGCTGTGGGCGCCCAGGTCGCCGACCTGCTGCTCACGCACGGCGACGAGCTCGCCGACCGCGCCGGTGCCTCACTCGAGCTGGCGGGGATCGCCGTGCGCGACCTCGACGCCCCGCGCGACGTGGATCTGCCGCGGGACCTGTTCACCACCGACCCCGACCCGCTCATCGCCGGCAGCGACATCGTCATCGAGCTGATGGGCGGCATCGAGCCGGCACGCACGCTGATCCTGCAGGCGATCAACTCCGGGGCCGACGTCGTCACGGCCAACAAGGCGCTGCTGGCCACCCACGGACCGGAGATCTTCGACGCCGCCGACCAGGTCGGCGCGTCGGTGTACTACGAGGCCGCGGTCGCCGGTGCGATCCCCATCGTGCGGCCGCTGCGCGACTCGCTCGCCGGTGACCGCGTGCAGCGCATCATGGGCATCGTCAACGGCACCACCAACTACATCCTCGACCGGATGGATGCCGAGGGCGCCGAGTTCGACGACGTGCTCGCCCAGGCTCAGGCGCTCGGCTACGCCGAGGCCGACCCCACCGCCGACATCGAGGGCTACGACGCCGCCCAGAAGGCCGCGATCCTGGCGAGCCTCGCCTTCCACACCGCCGTGCCGATCGAGGCCGTGCACCGTGAGGGCATCGTGGGGATCGACAAGGCGATGATGGATGCCGCGCGCCACGCGGGCTACGTCATCAAGCTGCTGGCCGTGTGCGAGCGGCTGGTCGGCGAGGCGGACGCATCGCCCACCGGCGAGGCCATCTCGGTGCGCGTGTACCCGGCGCTCGTCCCGCGCGCCCACCCGCTGGCGAGCGTGCACAGCGCGAACAATGCCGTGTTCGTGCAGGCCGAGGCCGCCGGCGACCTCATGTTCTACGGCGCCGGCGCCGGCGGCCTGCAGACCGCGTCGGCCGTCCTCGGCGATGTCGTCTCGGCGGCGCGACGCCATATCGCCGGTGGTGTCGGGGTGGGGGAGTCCACCCGTGCGAACCTGCCGGTGGTCCCGATCGGGCACGTCACGACCCGGTACCAGATCACGCTCGAGGTCGACGACCTGCCGGGTGTGCTGGCGTCCGTCGCCGGCATCCTCAGTGATGGCCGGGTGTCGATCGCCACGGTCGAGCAGAACATCCTGTCCGGGGCCGACGTCCCCGGCGCAGAGCAGGAGGCGGGCGTCGCCCGGCTCGTCATCGGAACGCACACGGCGCGTGAGCAGGATCTGAGCGACACGGTCGCCCGGCTCGCCGAGAGCGGCGTGGTCGGACGCGTCGTGTCCGTGCTGCGCGTGGAGGGGAACTGACATGGCACATCTCTGGCGCGGGGTGCTCCGCGAATACGCCGACCGGCTCGGGGTCACCGACGCCTCGACGGTGGTCACGCTCGGCGAGGGCGGCACGCCGCTGATCCCGGCGCCGGCCCTGTCGCGGATGACCGGTGCCGACGTGTGGGTGAAGTACGAGGGCATGAACCCGACCGGCTCGTTCAAGGACCGCGGCATGACGGTCGCGCTGTCGCGCGCCGTCGAGCACGGTGCGAAGGCGGTCATCTGCGCGTCGACCGGCAACACGTCGGCCTCGGCGGCCGCCTACGCCGCGCACGCCGGCATCACCGCCGCGGTGCTCGTGCCCGAGGGCAAGATCGCGATGGGCAAGCTCAGTCAGGCCGTCGCCCACAACGGGCGGCTGATCCAGGTGCGCGGCAACTTCGACGACTGCCTCGAGATCGCCCGCGAGCTCGCCGAGCACTACCCGGTGCACCTGGTCAACTCCGTCAACCCCGACCGCATCGAGGGTCAGAAGACGGCCGCGTACGAGGTCGTCTCGCAGCTGGGCGATGCGCCCGACTTCCACTTCATCCCCGTGGGCAACGCCGGCAACTACACCGCCTACTCCCGCGGCTACCGCGAGGAAGCCGCGCGCGGCGCCGCCACCCGGGTTCCCCGCATGTTCGGCTTCCAGGCCGAGGGCTCCGCGCCGCTCGTGCGCGGTGAAGTGGTGCGCCACCCTGAGACGATCGCCAGTGCGATCCGCATCGGCAACCCCGCCTCGTGGGAACTCGCCCTCGAAGCGCGGGACGCCACCGACGGCTGGTTCGGCGCGATCGACGACGAGCGCATCCTCGCCGCCCAGAAGCTCCTCGCCGGCTCCGTCGGCGTCTTCGTCGAACCGGCATCCGCCATCAGCGTCGCCGGGCTGCTCGACCGTGCCGAGGCCGGCATCGTGCCCGCCGGCGCGCGCGTCGTGCTCACCGTCACGGGGCACGGGCTGAAGGACCCGCAGTGGGCGCTGCGCGCCGCCGACGGGTCGCAGGTCGAGCCGACGGTCGTGGATGCCGCGACGAGCGAGGTCGCCTCGGTGCTGGGGCTGGTGGCGGAGGCCACCGCGTGAGCGCACCCTCGCCGGAGGTCGCGGCGGACGGCGGTGACGCCGAGGGGCGCACCGTCGTCGTGCGCGTGCCGGCGACCAGCGCCAACCTGGGTCCGGGGTTCGACACCCTGGGCCTGGCGCTGAGCGTCTATGACGAGCTCACCGTGACGGCGCTGCCCGACGGCGAGCTGGACATCGAGGCCACCGGGGAGGGCGCCGACGACATCCCGCGCGACGCCTCCCACCTCGTGGTGCGCTCGATGGCCTACGCCTACGAGGCGTGCGGGCGGCGGATGCCGGGTGTGCGCCTGCGCGCCCACAACGTGATCCCGCACGGCCGGGGCATGGGCTCCTCCGGCGCGGCGGTCGTCGCGGGGCTGCTCGCGGCGAAGGGGCTGCTCTCCGGCGACGTCGAACTCGGGCCCGATGCGCTGCTGCGGCTCGCGACCGAGCTGGAAGGGCACCCCGATAACGTGGCGCCCGCCCTCTTCGGCGGCCTCACGATCGCGTGGATGGACCCCGACGGGCCGCAGCACAAGAAGCTCATCGTCCACCGCGGCGTCGCTCCGCTGCTGCTCGTGCCCGCCTTCACGATGTCCACCTCGCTCGCACGCAGCCTGCAGCCGCTGCAGGTGCCCCGTGAAGACGCCGTCTTCAACGTCTCGCGCTCCGCGCTGCTCATCGCCGCACTGACGCAGAGCCCGGAGCTGCTGCTGGCGGCCACCGAGGACAAGCTCCACCAGAACTACCGGGCGCAGGCCATGCCCGAGACCGATCGTCTGGTGCGTGCACTGCGGGCGGAGGGATTCGCCGCGGTCGTGTCCGGGGCCGGCCCCAGCGTGCTGGTGCTCGCCGACGGCCCAGGGCAGCGTCTCGTGGCCGCCGAGGTCGCGGCTGCCGTGGCGGACACCCCGTGGGAGCCCCTCATGCTCGCCGTCGATGTCAAGGGTGGTACAGTGAGGGACCAAACGGAGGGTTCCACGTAAATCGTGAATCTGGCCTCCGTCGCAATTCTGCGAACTGTCGCTTGTATCCCGATCTGATCGCGTCGCGCCGTTTCCCCTGTTCCATCCGGGAAGCGCACGCACGGCCGCGACGATCGAACGCGATGCGGCATATCCGATGACACACAAGGGAGTACTCGTGGAGTCCATCTCCGAGATCCGTACCGACGGCGACACCGACGGCGAGAACACGCCGCAGGACGAGACCGTCACCACCGCGCCCGCCGAGGGTGCCGACGTCACCGACGGCGAAGACGCCGTGGCGACCGACGCCGAGGCGAGCGAGCAGACCCCGGCCGAGGCCGAGACGGCTGACGTCGTCGAGTCCGTCGCCGCCGTCGAGAACGGCGCCACCGAAGCGCCGGCCGCCGCTGCGGAGGAGAAGCCGGCGAAGGCGCCGCGCAAGCGTGCTCCGCGTCGCGCCAAGAGCAGCGACCTGGTTGCGCAGGCCGAAGCCGCCGCTGCCGAGGCACCGGCCGAGGCCGCCCCCGCCGCCGAAGCCGTTGCTGCCGCCGAGGACACCCCCGCTGCCGAGACGACTCCTGCGGACGGTGCCGACGCGCCGACCGCAGACGCAGCCCCGCCCGCCCGCGCCAAGGCGCCGCGCAAGACCGGCGCGCGCCGCAGCAGCAGCCGCTCCGTCGCCGCGGAGGCGGAGCCCGCCGCCGCGGAGCCCGCCGCGAACACCGACACGACGGACGCCCCGGCCGCGGACCGCTCCGAGCCGGCATCCGCCGCCCCGGACGAGAAGCCCGCAGCAGACACGGCATCCGCTGAGAAGTCCGCCCACGCGGCACCGGCCGAGAAGGCACCCGCCGAGAAGGCACCCGCCGAGAAGGCATCCGCCGACAACGCATCCGCCGACAAGGCCGGCGAGTCCGCGGGCGACGGCGAGCAGAACGAGGGCGAGGGCACGTCGCGTTCGCGCAGCCGGTCGCGCAACCGCAACCGCAACCGCAACAAGGACGGCAACGGCCAGAACGGCAGCGGCCAGAACGGCAGCGGGCAGAACGGAAACGCCCCGGAGCAGTCCGAGCGCGCCCCTCAGCCTGCCCCGTCCCACGCCGCGGACGACGACGAGTCGGGTCAGGGCGGCCGCGGGCGTCAGCGCAACAAGCGCCGTCCGCAGGGCACCACCAACGACGAGTTCGAGACCGAGATCGGCGAGGACGATGTTCTCATCCCCATCGCCGGCATCCTCGACGTGCTCGACAACTACGCGTTCGTCCGCACCACCGGCTACCTCCCCGGCACGAGCGACGTCTACGTGTCCCTCGGCCAGGTCAAGAAGTACCACCTGCGCAAGGGCGACGCCGTCGTGGGCGCCATCAAGCAGCCCCGCGAGAACGAGCAGTCCGGCCGCCAGAAGTACAACGCCCTGGTCAAGGTCGACTCGATCAACGGCCTGTCCGTCGACGATGCCGCCACCCGCGTGGAGTTCGGCAAGCTGACGCCGCTGTACCCGCAGGAGCGCCTGCGCCTGGAGACCGCCCCCGAGAAGCTGACCCAGCGCATCATCGACCTGGTCGCCCCCATCGGCAAGGGTCAGCGCGGCCTCATCGTCGCGCCCCCGAAGGCGGGCAAGACGATCGTCCTGCAGCAGATCGCGAACGCGATCGCCACGAACAACCCCGAGGTCCACCTCATGGTCGTGCTCGTGGACGAGCGGCCCGAAGAGGTCACCGACATGCAGCGCACCGTCAAGGGCGAGGTCATCGCCTCGACGTTCGACCGTCCCGCCGAGGACCACACCACCGTCGCCGAACTCGCCATCGAGCGTGCCAAGCGCCTCGTGGAGCTCGGCCGCGACGTGGTCGTGCTGCTGGACTCGATCACGCGTCTGGGTCGCGCGTACAACATCTCGGCCCCGACGTCGGGTCGCGTGCTCACCGGCGGCGTGGACGCCTCGGCGCTGTACCCGCCCAAGCGCTTCTTCGGAGCGGCGCGCAACATCGAGAACGGCGGATCGCTCACGATCCTCGCCACGGCTCTGGTGGAGACCGGCTCCAAGATGGACGACGTGATCTTCGAGGAGTTCAAGGGCACCGGCAACAGCGAACTGCGGCTGAGCCGTCAGCTGGCCGACAAGCGCATCTTCCCCGCCGTCGACGTCAACGCCTCGAGCACGCGTCGCGAGGAGATGCTGCTGTCGCCCGACGAGGTGAAGATCACGTGGAAGCTGCGCCGCGCCCTCGCCGGGCTCGACCCGCAGCAGGCGCTGGAAGTGGTTCTGGGCAAGCTCCGCGAGACGCAGTCCAACGTCGAGTTCCTGGTGCAGATGCAGAAGTCGATGCCCGCGCCCGGCGGCAGCAGCCACGCGAACGACAACAGCATCCGCTGACCTGACGGCGACCGTGTCCGATTCCGGCATGTTCGAGTCCGTCCGCGGACTGATCGACGAGCACCGCGCGGTGCAGGAGGAGCTCTCCGACCCCGCGGTGCACGCCGATGCCGCCCGCGCCAAGCGGGTCAATCGGCGCTATGCCGAGCTGTCGCGCATCGTCGCGGCCCACGACGCGTGGGTCGCGGCGGCGGACGACCTCGAGGCGGCGCGCGAGCTCGCGAAGGACGACGAGGCGTTCGCCGAGGAGGTGCCCGCTCTCGAAGAGCAGGTCACCGCCACGCAGGAGCGCCTGCGGCGACTTCTGATCCCGCGCGACCCTGACGACGCCCGTGACGTGATCATGGAGATCAAGCAGGGCGAGGGCGGCGCCGAGAGCGCGCTGTTCGCGGCCGATCTGCTGCGGATGTACGTGCAGTACGCGGCATCCAAGGGGTGGAAGACCGAGGTGCTGGACCGCAACGAGTCCGACCTCGGCGGCTACAAGGACGTGCAGCTCGCGATCAAGGGCTCATCGAGCGACCCGGCGCAGGGCGTGTGGGCTCATCTGAAGTACGAAGGCGGCGTGCACCGCGTGCAGCGCGTGCCGGCGACGGAGTCCCAGGGGCGCATCCACACCTCGACCACCGGCGTGCTGGTGTTCCCCGAGGTGGACGAGCCGGACGAAGTGCAGATCGACCAGAACGATCTGAAGATCGACGTGTTCCGCTCGTCGGGGCCCGGCGGCCAGTCGGTGAACACCACAGACTCGGCGGTGCGCATCACCCACGTGCCCACCGGCATCGTCGTGTCGATGCAGAACGAGAAGTCGCAGCTGCAGAACCGCGAAGCCGGCATGCGGGTGCTGCGCGCCCGGCTGCTGGCCAAGCAGCAGGAGGAGCGGGATGCCGCGGCGTCCGATGCGCGCAAGTCGCAGATCCGCGGCATGGACCGCTCGGAGCGCATCCGCACCTACAACTTCCCCGAGAACCGCATCGCCGACCACCGCACCGGTTACAAGGCGTACAACCTCGACCAGGTGATGGACGGCGCTCTCGAGCCGATCGTGCAGTCGGCGATCGCCGCTGACGAAGAGGCGCGACTGGCGGCTCTCGGGTCCTGAGGGGCGTTTCGGGCGGGGGGATGCCTCGGCCGGCCCCGTGGCCGCCGGGTGGCGCGGTCTTGGCTGCGATGGTGTGGGCGGATTAGGGTCGGCGCATGACGACCTTGCTGCTGCGCGCGGCGGTGTTCCTCGGGTCTGCCGCGCTGGGGCTCGTGGTGGCAGACCTCGTCGTTCCGGGTTTCACGATCGTGTGGGCGGACTGGTGGGGCTTCGTCCTCTGCATCGTGATCTTCGCGGTGCTGCAGAGCGCCCTCGCCCCGGTGATCACCCGGGTGGCGCGGCGGCACGCTCCGCCGCTGCTCGGGGGAGTGGGGATCCTCTCGACCCTGGTCGCGCTGCTCATCGTGGTGCTGCTGCCGGTCGGCGGGCTGCGCATCACCGACGCGCTCGCGTGGGTGCTCGCGCCCCTCGTCGTGTGGGTGGTGACGGCGCTGGCGACGCTGCTGCTGCCGAGGCTGTTCCTCCGGCGCAGGATGGATGCGCGGGGGGAGACGTCGCGCGCGTGATGCGTGGCGGGGGCCGCTGCTCGCGCCCCGCCGAGCGCCGTTCCCTGCACAACGAGTGTGCCGGGAGGTTATCCACAAGTGCCGCCTGGCCGGGAGTTTCTCCGTTCTGAATGTCGGAGGTAGGCGGGAGAATGACGGGTATGAAGACGCTCCCGCCCGCCTCCCGCAGAGATACCCGCTCGCTGGGTGCGGTGGTGGCGGGGCTGGAGGCTACGCGGCGGCGGATCGCCGCGCTGCACGCCGAGGAGCTGCAGCTGCTGGCGCGCGCCGATGCGATCGCGGCTGAGCAGACAGCCCGGGTGCCGTCGTCTGAGCGGCGGGAGCGAGAGATGCCCGCGCGGGCGATCGCGGCAGAGGTGGGCGCGGCGTTGCGGCGACCCGACCGGGGCATGCAGGACCGCATGCGCGACGCCACGGTCCTCGTGGAAGGCTTTGCGGCGACCGTCGCGGCGTTACGGGAGGGGCGTGTCGACGCGGGCCACGTGCGTGTGATCCAGGATGCCGGTGCCGTCATCGGCGACCCCGAGGTGCGGGCCAGGTTCGAGCAGGCGGCGCTGGTGGTGTGCGAGCGGGAGACACCGGGGCGGGCGAAGCCGATCGTGACGGTGATCGCGCAGAAGCTGCGCCCGGTGCCGTTGCAGGAACGGCACGCTGACGCGGCGGCGGGTCGGCGGGTATGGGTACGGGACCTCGACGACGGCATGGCTGAGCTCGCCGCGGTGCTGCCGGCCGTGCTCGCCTACGCGATCCGTGATCGGCTGACCCAGCACGCGCGCGAGATCACCGCCGCACGCCGCGCACGCGCCGCGGACGAGCCGGTCGCTGAGACCGACGACGAGACCGTCGCTGAGACCCCCGATGACACCGTCGCTGAGACCCCCGATGACACCGTCGCTGAGACTGCCGACGACCCCGTCGCCACCGATACGCGCACCACCGATCAGATCCGGGCCGATGTGCTCACCGATCTGCTGCTCACCGGTTGCGCCACCGCGCCTACGGCGACCGGTGTCCTCCCGGAGGCAGCGGCGGTGACGGCGCAGGTGCAGATCGTCATCCCGGCCGCCACCCTTGTGGGCGCAGGTGCCGCACCGGCCGAGCTGCTCGGATACGGACCCATCGACCCCGACACCGCCCGGCGTCTGGCCGCAGCCGCCGACGTCTGGGAGCGGGTGTTCACCTCCCCGGCCACCGGAGCCGTCCATCACGTGGACACCTACCGGCCCAGCAGGGCGCAGCGCAGACATCTCGATGCGCGAGACGAGCATTGCCGGTTCCCCGGCTGCCGCAGACCCGCCCGGTTCTGCGACCACGATCACACCCATGACCATGCCTGCGGCGGGCCGACCGCCGTCGCCAACCTCGCGAACCTCTGCGCTCGGCACCACGCGATGAAGCACGCCACGGCGTGGTCGGTGATCCAGAAACCCCGCGGCATCCTCGAATGGACGAGTCCCACCGGTCGGGTCTATCCCGACACCCCTCGACGCGTGCTGGAGTTCAGCGCGCTCGATCAGGCGACAGCAGGTGCGCCTGCGCCGTTCTAGATGAAGTACTCGGGTGCCATGAGCAGCGACCGGGTGTCCTCGCCCGGGGTGCGCTTGCGGGCCTTCGCGGGGACGCCGACCAGCACGCTGTCGGCGGGGGCATCCTTCGTCACGACGGCGTTCGCGCCGATCGCCGTGCCCGCCCCGATCGTGATGGGGCCGAGCACCTTCGCGCCGGCGCCCACCAGCACGCGGTCGCCGAGGGTCGGGTGGCGCTTGCCGCCGTTGCGCGTGCGGCCGCCGAGGGTGACGCCGTGGTAGAGCAGCACATCGTTGCCGATCTCGGCGGTCTCGCCGATCACGACGCCCATGCCGTGGTCGATGAAGCAGCGGCGCCCGATGCGCGCGCCCGGGTGGATCTCGACGCCCGTGAGCCACCGCGTGAGCTGCGACAGCGCACGGGCCGGAAGGCGCAGTCCTCGCAGCCAGAGGGTGTGGGCGACGCGGTGTGACCAGATGGCGTGCAGGCCCGGGTACAGCAGGGCGATCTCGAGTCCGTTCCGGGCCGCGGGGTCGCGCAGCCTCGCGGCCGCGACATCCTCGCGTGCCCGGCCCACAAGATCACGCAGGCCGCGCAGCGGCCCGCTCACGCGCCCGCCTCGGCGGGGGAGTCGACGCGGGGGAGGGGGATGCCGTGCACGAGAACCTGCTTTCGGAAACGATGACGGCCCGGGCGGCGCTGCCGCCCGGGCCGGAAGTGATCAGTCTTCGCGCAGGTCCTCGTAGAGCGCGGTCGACAGGTATCGCTCGCCGTACGAGGGGATGACCACGACGATGTTCTTGCCCTCGGCCTCGGGCCGGGCGGCGATCTGCAGGGCGGCCCACAGTGCGGCGCCGGAGGAGATGCCGACGAGGATGCCGTCCTTCACGCCGACCTCGCGGGCCGTGGCGATGGCATCCGCGAACTCCACGTCGACGACCTCGTCGATGACGCTCTGGTCCAGCAGCGCGGGGATGAAGTTCGGGCCGATGCCCTGGATCTTGTGCGGGCCGGGCGTCCCCTTGGTCAGCAGCGGCGAGTCGGCCGGCTCGACGGCGACGACCTTCGCCTCGGGAACGCGCTCCTTGAGCACCTGGCCGACACCCGTGATGGTGCCGCCCGTACCGATGCCGGCGACGAAGTAGTCCACCTTGCCATCGGTGTCGCGCAGGATCTCCTCCGCGGTCGTCTTGCGGTGGATGGCCGGGTTGGCGGCGTTCTCGAACTGACGGGCCAGCACGGCGCCCGGCGTCTCGTCGACGATCTCCTGTGCCTTGGCGACCGCGCCCTTCATGCCGCCGGCCGGGTCCGTCAGCACCAGCTCGGCGCCGTATGCCTTCAGCAGCAGCCGGCGCTCCATCGACATCGACGACGGCATCGCGAGCACCACCTTGTAGCCACGCGCCGCGCCCACCATGGCCAGCGCGATGCCGGTGTTGCCACTCGTGGCCTCGACGATCGTGCCACCGGGGGTGAGCTCGCCGGACTCCTCGGCCGCGTCGACCATCGCGATCGCGATGCGGTCCTTGACGCTGGACGCGGGGTTGTAGAACTCGAGCTTCGCCAGCACCGTACCGGGAAGGCCCTCGGTGATCCGGTTCAGCTTGACCAAGGGGGTGTTGCCGAATGCGCTCGTGATGTCGGAATGGATGCCGGCCATGATCTGCCTTTCGTGCGGTCGGTGACCCCTCCTCGGCGAGGGGAAGCTCATCGTTCAAGCCTAGGGCGCGTGGGGGAGCATGCGGCCGAATATGACGATCCTTCCCGGACCGCGCGGCCGGTTCCCGTCTAGGCTGGACACGCCCATGCCCGATTCCCGCACCGCCCCCGCCCGCATCGCCGAGACGCTGCGCACCGCCACCGACCTGCTGCAGCGGGCCGGGGTCGCCTCCGCAGACGTCGACGCGCAGCTGCTGCTGGCGCACGTCCTGGGCATCGGCCGGGGCGAGCTGCACGCCGCGGTCGTGCGCGGCGACGAGGTGCCCGAACCCGCCGCGTCGGCGTTCGCCGCGCTGCTCGCACGCCGGGCTGCTCGCGAGCCGCTGCAGCACCTCACCGGCACTGCACCGTTCCGTCATCTGGAGCTGAAGGTCGGGCCCGGCGTGTTCGTGCCGCGCCCCGAGACCGAGTCGGTCGCCCAGATCGCGATCGACGCGCTCACCGCAGCCGCGTCCCCCGAGCCCATCGCCGTCGACCTCGGCACCGGAAGCGGCGCGATCGCCCTTGCGTTGGCGACCGAGGTGCCGCATGCCAGGGTGCACGCCGCCGAGAACTCGGTCGACGCCTTCGTGTGGGCGAAGGAGAACTTCATCGCCGTCGGCGCGAGCAACGCCCGCATCGCCTTCGTCGACCTCGCAGAAGCCTTTCCCGAGCTCGACGGAACCGTGTCGGTCGTCGTCTCCAACCCGCCCTACGTGCCCGACGGCGCCATCCCGCGCGACCCCGAGGTGCGCGACTGGGATCCGCCGGCGGCGCTCTACGGGGGAGCGGACGGGCTCGATGTGGTGCGCGTGATCAGCGGGGTGGCCCGTCGTCTGCTGCACCCGGGAGGCACCCTCGTGCTCGAGCACGGCGAGTGGCAGGGCGCACCCATCAGGTCCCTCCTGACCGCAGACGGCTGGCTCGCCGCCGCCACCCATCAGGACCTCACGCTGCGCGACCGGGCCACCACAGCCGTCCGCTCCTGACACCCGCCGCGCGGGACGGCGGTCTGAAGGGTCTGCGGAGCCTGCGCCGGTAGACTGGTGCGGCCATGTCCCCTGTATTCGACAGCCGCGACGAGACGCAGTTGCTGCCCGGCCTGCGCCAGGCGCGTCAGGCGATCGCGCGCGGCCAGCTCGTCGTGCTGCCCACCGACACCGTGTACGGCGTCGCCGCCGACGCCTTCAACGCCTCGGCCGTCGCACGCCTGCTCGCAGCCAAGGGGCGCGGCCGGCAGTCGCCGCCGCCCGTGCTGGTCGCCGGAGTGACCACCCTGCGCGCCCTCGCCGCCGAGATCCCCGAGCCGGTCGAACGACTCGTCGAGGAGTTCTGGCCCGGCGGACTGACCATCGTGCTGCCGGCGCAGCCCTCGCTGTCCTGGGACCTGGGCGACACCTTCGGAACGGTCGCGGTGCGCATGCCCGCCGATCGCATCGCTTTGGAGATGCTCGAGGAGTGCGGCCCGCTCGCCGTCTCGAGCGCCAACCGCACCGGGCACTCGGCGGCGATCGCGATCGACGAGGCCGTCGACATGCTCGGCGACAGTGTGGCGGTGTACCTCGACGCCGGCATGCGGGAGACCGGCATCCCCTCGACGATCGTCGACGCGACCGGTCTGACCGGTGATGGTGACGGCGTGGTGCGCGTGCTGCGCGACGGCGCCGTCAGCCGCACCCGACTGCGGGACGTGCTCGGCGACCTGCTGGAAGCCGACCCCGATGAGGCGGATGGCCCCGCCGCGGCGGCCGGCGGCGCGGTGTGAAACAGTACGTCTTCATCGTCATCCTGACCGCCGCCGTCACGCTCGTCCTCGCCTGGGCGGTGTGGCGCCTCGGGCTGCGGTTCAAGCTCTACCCGGCCATCCGGGCCCGCGACGTGCACAAGACGCCCACGCCGCGCCTCGGCGGCATCGCGATGTACTTCGCCATCGTCCTCGCGTTCGCGGTCTCGGCGATGCACCCCGACCCCCGATTCGCGAGTTTCTGGGCGGACCCCGCCCCCTGGGCCGTGCTGGCGGCGACCACCCTCATCGTGCTGGTGGGGGTCGCCGACGACCTGTGGGACCTCGACTGGACCATCAAGCTCGGCGCCCAGTTCCTCGCCGCCGGCATCGTCGCCTGGTTCGGGGAGCTGCAGATCTACACGCTGCCCATCGGCGGGATCACCGGCTTCTCGGGGACCGTCAGCTTCGTGCTCACGATCTTCTCCATCGTCATCGTCATGAACGCCGTCAACTTCATCGACGGCCTCGACGGGCTCGTCGCCGGCGTCGCCCTCATCGCGAACGCGGTGTTCTTCGCCTATTCCTACCTGCTCATGCGCGACATGGGGTCGGCGACGTACTTCACCATGGCCTCCTTCATCGCCGCTGTGCTCATCGGCGCCTGCATCGGATTCCTGCCGATGAACTGGAACCCGGCGAAGCTCTTCATGGGCGACTCCGGCGCACTCATGATCGGGCTGCTGATGGCCTGCTCCGCCGTGTCGATCACCGGCTCGCTCGACCCCGCCCTGCTGGGGGACCCCGACCAGTTCGGCCGCTCCCAGCTACTGGGTGCGTTCATCCCGATCCTGCTCCCGGTGGTGGTCGTGATGCTCCCGCTGCTGGACTTCGGCATGGCGGTGCTGCGGCGCATGCAGGCCGGAAAGTCCCCCTTCTCGCCCGACCGCAAGCACCTGCACCACCGCATGCTCGACATGGGCCACTCCGACCGCGACGCCGTGCTGATCTTCTACGCCTGGACGGCGGTGGTCAGTCTCGCGGTGCTGCTCATGTACATCGGAACGACCGCCGACTGGCCGGGGCAGTACCTGCCCGGCGCCGCCTTCGGTCTCATCGGCGTCGCGGCCTGCCTCGTCGTCACCTTCACCCCCGCCCGCCGCGCCCTGCCCGCGACCCAGGAGTCCTCATGACCACGCCCCGCAGTTCCGTCTCCAGCACCCCCGTCCTGCGTGCCACTCTGCTGTGGTCCGCCGGGGTGACCGCCGTTCTGGCCGTGATCGGCGCCGTCGCCGGCTACGCGGCCGGCGGCACCGAGGGGCTGTGGAGCGCCCTGTGCGGCGTGGGGCTGGCGTTCGCCTTCCTCGGCATCACCGGCGTCAGCATCCTCGTCGCCAACCGCTGGTACGGCGACGCGCTGTACGTGCCGATCTTCTTCGGCATCGTGCTGGGGGGCTGGATCCTCAAGTTCCTCGTCTTCATCGTGCTGCTGCTGGTGCTGCGGGATGCGGCCTGGCTGAACCCGACGGTCTTCTTCCTCTCCCTCGTCGCCGGGATTGTCGCATCGCTCGTGATCGACGTCGTCGTGCTCACCCGCATGCGGGTGCCGCATGCAAGCGATGTCACCCTTCCCACGGCCGACGAGGTCGCGGAACAGGGCGAAGGACCCGAAGGGCGGCATTGACCGCCGCCGGAGTTTGATAGTGTTGATCTGCGCCCGCCCCGCTCCTCTCGGAGCATCTGCGGAGTGACGCTCACCGACCATCGTCGCTCCGGTCCTGTACCGGCGCCCCGAAGCTGGAGCCTGCGCTGTTTATTCACGCTGCGACACTGATCGCCCCCACCGCCGACGAAGGCGAGTTCCACGCTCCGTCGATCGCGGAGTTCTTTCCCGAGGCTGTTTTCCAGATCGGTGATCTGGTCATCAACCGGATCCACCTGATCCAGTTCATCGCGACACTCGCGGTGGTCCTGGTCTTCTGGCTCGGCACCCGACGCATGAAGGTCGTCCCCGGACGCTTCCAGAGCATCGTGGAGATGGGCCTGGACTTCGTCCGGGTCAACATCGCCGAGGACCTCCTCGGCAAGAAGGACGGGCAGAGGTTCCTGCCGATCCTCACCACGATCTTCTTCATGGTGCTGTTCATGAACCTCACGGGTGTCATCCCGTTCATGAACATCGCCGGCACGAGCATCATCGCGGTGCCGCTGCTGCTCGCGGTGGTCAGCTACGTGACCTTCATCTACGCCGGCATCAAGAAGAGCCCGAAGAACTTCTTCAAGAATTCGCTCTTCCCCACCGGCGTGCCGTGGCCGATCTACATCATCGTGACGCCGATCGAGCTCATCTCGACGTTCGTCATCCGGCCGGTGACCCTGACCCTCCGACTCCTCATGAACATGATGGTCGGGCACCTTCTGCTGGTCCTCTTCTTCGCCGCGACGCAGTTCTTCCTGCTCGATCTCGGCGGCTGGTGGTCGGCTCTGGCTGCGGGCTCGCTCGCCTTCGGCTTCGCCTTCACCCTGTTCGAGCTGCTCGTCGCAGCGCTGCAGGCTTATGTCTTCGCTCTCCTCACCGCGGTCTACATCCAGCTCGCGGTCGCGGAAGAGCACTGAGCGGGTCGGCTGACTGCCGCCCATAACCGAAAGGAAAACCCCCGTGGACGCAACTACGGTTCTCGCCGCCGTCACCGGTTCCATCGCGACGGTGGGCTACGGCCTCGCCGCCATCGGCCCGGCCATCGGCGTGGGCATCGTCGTCGGAAAGACGATCGAGGGCGTCGCCCGTCAGCCCGAGCTGGCCGGTCGTCTTCAGGTGCTCATGTGGATCGGTATCGCCTTCACCGAGGCGCTCGCCTTCATCGGCATCGCCACCGCCTTCATCTTCGGCTTCTGATCCAGCCCCGTACTGACCTAAAGGAGACAGGATGCTGAACGCTCTTGTCACGTACGCCGCGGAAGAGGGTGTCGCGTACAACCCGCTCATCCCGGCGTGGTACGACATCATCTGGTCGGCGGTCTGCTTCGTCATCATCCTCTTCGTCTTCTGGAAGGTCGCCCTTCCGAAGATGAAGACGTTGCTCGACCAGCGCGCCGCCTCGATCGAGGGCAACATCGCCAAGGCCGATGAGGCTCAGCGCAAGGCGGAGGCTGCTCTGGAGCAGTACACCGCTCAGCTGGCCGAGGCTCGCAAGGAGGCCGGAGAGATCCGCGACGCCGCTCGCGAGGACGGCAAGAAGATCGTCGCCGAAGCGAAGGATGCCGCCTCCTCGGAGGCCGCACGCCTGACCGCCGCCGCGCACGCGCAGATCGAGGCGGAGCGCCAGACCGCGCTGGTCTCGCTGCGCAGCGAGGTGGGCTCGCTGGCCCTCGACCTCGCCGGCGGCGTCATCGGGGAGTCCCTCTCCGACGACGCGAAGGCGCAGGCCGTCGTGGACCGCTTCCTGGCCGACCTCGAAGCCTCCGAGGCGTCGAAGTAATGGGCAGCGCGACCACTCAGGCCCTGGCCGCGACGACGTCGGCGCTCGGCGCGGCGTCGTCGGTCGACCTCGGCGTCGCCCGCGAGCTGTTCGCTGCCGCGCGGGCGATGGGCGAATCGGCCCAGCTGAGGGGCGCGCTGGCCGACTCCGCCGCGGCGCCCGCCGCGCGGGCGAAGGTCGTCGCGCACGTGTTCGGCTCGTTCCAGCCCACCACGGTCTCGCTGTTGACCAGTGCGGTCCAGCAGCGCTGGTCGTCGGCGTCTGACCTGGTCGACGGGATCGAGGAGCTCGGCATCCGGGCCACCGCGATCGCGGAGCCGGGCTCCGACATCGAGGGGGAGCTGTTCGCGGTCATCCGCACCATCGCAGCGAACCCCGAGCTGGAGCTTGCGCTCGGCAGCCGACTCGGAGACGCGTCCGCCAAGGGCGCGCTCGTCGAGACGCTCCTGGGCGGCCGCACCAGCGCCGGCACGACACTGATCGTCTCCTCGGCGGTGCAGCAGACGCGTGAGCGTCGGGTGCGGCAGCTGCTCGGTCGTGCGATGCGCCTGGTGGCGCAGCAGCGCGGTCGCTCGGTCGCCACGGTCGTCGCCGCGAAGCCCCTCGGGGCGGGACAGGCCGACCGCCTCTCCGCTGCGCTGTCGCAGCGGTACGGCACGGACATCTCGCTCAACGTCGTCGTCGACCCCTCGGTCGTCGGCGGCCTGCGCGTCGAGATCGCCGACGACGTCATCGACGCCAGTGTGTCGAGCCGTCTGAACGACCTGCGCCAGAAGCTGGCCGGTTAGAGCTTCCCGCTCATCGGAGCGGAGATTTCGGGACCGCAAGGTCCCATGAACACGAAGGAAGACCATGGCAGAACTCTCCATCAGCCCCGACGTCATCCGTGACGCGCTGAAGGACTTCGTCGCCGCGTACGAGCCCACCGGGGCCGCCGCGACCGAGGTCGGCACCGTCATCGACGCCGCCGACGGCATCGCCCACGTCGAGGGACTGCCCGGCGTCATGGCGAACGAGCTCGTCCGCTTCGGCGACGGCACGGCCGGACTGGCGCTCAACCTCGACGAGCACGCGATCGGTGTGGTCGTCCTGGGCGACTTCGCCGGCATCGAGGCGGGCCAGCAGGTCACCCGCACCGGCGAGGTCCTCTCGGTCCCCGTCGGCGACGGCTACCTTGGCCGCGTCGTCGACCCGCTCGGCAACCCGATCGACGGCCTCGGGCCCGTGGCGTCGGAAGGCCGGCGTGCCCTCGAGCTGCAGGCGCCGGGCGTCATGCAGCGCAAGAGCGTGCACGAGCCGATGCAGACCGGCATCAAGGCCATCGACGCCATGATCCCCGTCGGCCGCGGCCAGCGTCAGCTGATCATCGGCGACCGCCAGACCGGCAAGACGGCCATCGCGATCGACACGATCATCAACCAGAAGGCCAACTGGGAGTCCGGCGACGTCAGCAAGCAGGTGCGCTGCATCTACGTCGCCATCGGCCAGAAGGGCTCCACGATCGCCTCCGTCAAGGGCGCGCTCGAGGATGCCGGCGCCATGGAGTACACCACCATCGTGGCCGCTCCCGCGTCGGACCCCGCCGGCTTCAAGTACCTGGCGCCCTACACGGGGTCGGCCATCGGCCAGCACTGGATGTACGGCGGCAAGCACGTCCTGATCATCTTCGACGACCTGTCGAAGCAGGCCGAGGCGTACCGTGCCGTGTCGCTGCTGCTGCGTCGCCCGCCGGGCCGCGAGGCCTACCCCGGTGACGTGTTCTACCTGCACTCGCGTCTGCTGGAGCGTTGCGCGAAGCTCTCTGACGAGCTGGGCGCGGGATCGATGACGGGTCTGCCGATCATCGAGACCAAGGCCAACGACGTGTCGGCCTACATCCCGACCAACGTGATCTCGATCACTGACGGCCAGATCTTCCTGCAGTCCGACCTGTTCAACGCCAACCAGCGCCCCGCTGTCGACGTCGGCATCTCGGTGTCGCGCGTCGGTGGTGACGCGCAGGTCAAGTCGATCAAGAAGGTCTCCGGCACGCTCAAGCTCGAGCTGGCCCAGTACCGCTCGCTCGAGGCGTTCGCGATGTTCGCGTCCGACCTCGACGCGGCCTCGCGTCGCCAGCTGGCGCGCGGAGCGCGTCTGACCGAGCTGCTCAAGCAGCCGCAGTACTCGCCGTACCCGGTGGAGGAGCAGGTCGTGTCGATCTGGGCCGGCACCAACGGCAAGCTCGACACCATCGCGGTCGAGGACGTGCTGCGGTTCGAGCGCGAGCTGCTGGACTACCTCAAGCGCAACACGTCGATCCTCGACACGCTGCGCGAGACCAACGTCCTCGACGACGACACGGTCGCGCAGCTCGACAAGCTGACGGACGACTTCGTCCTCGAGTTCCAGTCCGGCAAGGGCATGGCGATCAACAACCCGGGTCACGAGGAGTTCGCCGCGGCGGACGCCGACGACGTGAACCAGGAGAAGATCGTCAAGGGCCGCCGGGGCTGACGACTCAGTAGGGATAGCCAATGGGCGCACAACTGCGGGTCTACAAGCAGAAGATCAGTTCTGCTCAGACGACCAAGAAGATCACGAAGGCGATGGAGCTCATCGCGGCTTCGCGCATCCAGAAGGCGATGGGGCGCGTCCGCGCCTCATCCCCCTTCGCACGGGCCGTCACGCGGGCCGTGTCAGCGGTCGCGACGTACTCCAACGTCGACCACCCCCTCACCACGGAGCGGGAGGTGATCCGCCGTTCCGCGGTGGTCATCTTCGCCTCCGACCGGGGCCTGGCGGGCGCCTTCAACTCCCAGATCCTGCGCGAGGCGCTGGAGCTTGCGGAGCTGCTGCGCTCGGAGGGCAAGGAAGTCGAGTTCTACCTCGTCGGCCGCAAGGCGGTGGGCTACTTCCAGTTCCGCCGCATCCCGGCCGCGGGGGAGTGGGTGGGCGACACGGACACGCCGCACTTCAACACCGCCGAACTGATCGCGGGCGCCCTGCTGGACGCCTACGACCGCGGCGGCGACGAGGGTGGCGTGGACGAGATCCACCTCGTGTACAACCGGTTCATCAGCATGATGACCCAGTCGCCCGAGCGGGTGCGTCTGCTTCCGCTCGAGGTCGTCGACGCTGCCGCGGACGAGCCGTCGGGCAGCCAGGTCTACCCGCTGTACGAATTCGAGCCGAGCCCCGAGGCCGTCCTGGACTCCCTCCTCCCGGTCTACGTCCAGAGCCGCGTCTTCAACGCCCTCCTGCAGTCGTCGGCGGCGAAGCACGCCGCCACGCAGAAGGCGATGAAGTCCGCCAGCGACAACGCCGACAAGCTCATCACCGACTACACCCGCCTGCGCAACAACGCGCGTCAGGCGGAGATCACTCAGCAGATCGCCGAGATCGTCGGCGGCGCCGACGCTCTGGCGTCGGGCAAGTAGAACCCACCGAAAGAGAAGACAATGACTCTCACCGCACCCGAGGCGACCACGGTCACAGGCCGCGTCGCGCGCGTCACCGGCCCCGTCGTCGACATCGAGTTCCCGCACGATTCGATCCCCGAGATCTACAACGCGCTGAAGACGACGATCACGATCGACGACGAGTCGACCGAGATCACGCTCGAGGTCGCTCAGCACCTCGGCGACGACCTCGTCCGCGCCATCGCGCTCAAGCCCACCGACGGCATCGTCCGCGGCCAGGAGGTGCGCAACACCGGCGGACCCATCACTGTGCCCGTCGGCGACGTCACCAAGGGCCGGGTCTTCAACGTGACCGGGGACGTGCTCAACGCCGCTCCCGGCGAGCAGATCGAGGTCACCGAGCGCTGGGGCATCCACCGCCAGGCGCCGAACTTCGACCAGCTCGAGTCGAAGACCCAGATGTTCGAGACCGGCATCAAGGTCATCGACCTGCTCACGCCGTACGTGCTCGGCGGCAAGATCGGCCTGTTCGGCGGCGCCGGTGTCGGCAAGACCGTCCTCATCCAGGAGATGATCCAGCGCGTCGCGCAGGACCACGGTGGTGTGTCCGTCTTCGCCGGTGTCGGTGAGCGCACCCGTGAGGGCAACGACCTCATCCACGAGATGGAGGAGGCGGGCGTCTTCGACAAGACCGCCCTCGTCTTCGGCCAGATGGACGAGCCGCCGGGGACGCGTCTGCGCGTGGCCCTGTCGGCGCTGACGATGGCGGAGTACTTCCGCGACGTGCAGAAGCAGGACGTGCTGCTGTTCATCGACAACATCTTCCGCTTCACGCAGGCCGGCTCCGAGGTCTCCACGCTGCTGGGCCGCATGCCCTCCGCCGTGGGCTACCAGCCGAACCTCGCCGACGAGATGGGTGTGCTCCAGGAGCGCATCACCTCGACCCGCGGTCACTCGATCACCTCGCTGCAGGCGATCTACGTGCCCGCCGACGACTACACCGACCCGGCGCCGGCGACCACGTTCGCCCACCTGGATGCCACCACCGAGCTGTCCCGCGAGATCGCGTCGAAGGGTCTGTACCCCGCCGTCGACCCGCTCAGCTCGACCAGCCGCATCCTCGACCCGCGCTACATCGGTGAGGACCACTACCGCGTGGCCACCGCCGTGAAGCAGATCCTGCAGAAGAACAAGGAGCTGCAGGAGATCATCGCGATCCTCGGTGTCGACGAGCTCTCCGAAGAGGACAAGGTCGTCGTGTCGCGCGCGCGTCGCATCCAGCAGTTCCTCTCGCAGAACACCTACATGGCGAAGAAGTTCACCGGCGTCGAGGGCTCCACGGTCCCGATCAAGGAGACCATCGAGTCCTTCGACGCGATCGTCAAGGGTGACTTCGACCACGTGGCCGAGCAGGCCTTCTTCAACGTCGGCGGCATCGCCGACGTCGAGGAGAAGTGGGCGAAGATCCAGAAGGAGAACAGCTGACATGGCGATCTCCGTCAGCCTCGTCTCCGCTGAGGCGGAGGTCTGGTCCGGCGAGGCGAGCCTCGTCGTGGCCAAGACCGTCGAGGGCGAGATCGGCTTCATGACCGGCCACGAGCCGGTGCTGGCGATCCTCGCTGAGGGCCAGGTGCGCATCACCACCGAGGACGGCCGCAAGGTCGTCGCGGATGCACGCGAGGGCTTCCTGTCGATGGCCGGCGATGAGCTGTCCATCGTGGCAGGCCACGCCGCCCTGGTCTCCTGACCCCGCTTCACCACCGCACGACAGCACACGAATGCACCGGATGAGCATGCTCTCCGGTGCATTCGTGCGCCACGGCGACGCATCGAAGGGCACCCCATGCTGATCCTCGCCCCACCTTCCGAGACCAAGCGGACCGGGGGAGACGGCCGCCCGCTGGACGCGACCGCCCTCGCGCTTCCGCAGCTCGCGGCGATCCGCGACTGCGTGATCGACGCACTCGTGGCGCTCTCGCAGGACGAGGATGACGCTGCCCGGGTGCTCAAGCTCGGTGCGCGGCAGCGCGGCGACATCGCGGCCAACGCCGCCCTGCGCACCGCGCCGACCCTGCCTGCGGTCGACCGCTACACCGGCGTGCTGTTCGACGCGCTGGGCGCCGACTCGCTCGATGCATCCGCGCGGGCGTGGCTTCACGCGCACGTGCTGATCCATTCCGCTCCGTTCGGGCCGGTCGCCGCACTCGATCCGATCCCGGCGTACCGGCTCGCAGCCGGCACCCGCCTGCCGGGATTGCCGCCGCTGCGACGGCTCTGGGCCGAGGCCGTGACGGCCGCTCTCGGCGCCACCGAGTCCGGGCTCATCCTCGACCTGCGCTCCGAGGCCTACACGGCTCTGGGTCCCGTCCCGGCCGATCGTCCCCGCGCCTACGTGCGCGTGGTCTCGACCGGGCCGGACGGCACCGTGCGGGCGCTCAACCACTTCAACAAGCACGCCAAGGGAGAGCTGCTGCGACTGCTGGCATCCCATCGCCCGAAGATCGTCAGCCTCGACGAACTCCTCGACTGGGCCGCTGCTGTCGGTCTCACCCTGCGGCCGGGGGACGCGGGCGAGCTGGAGCTCGTCGCCGGGCCTGACGCCTCGACCGGGTCCGTGGCCGCTGTCACCCGGCGCACCGCGGCGGGTATCGCTAGCATGTGACCGCGGGGGCATCGCCCCGTCGCCCTCCCGGCGCCAGGATCGACATCGGAGGTCCACCCATGTACCTGTATGACACCGACGGGGCGCTCTGGGCGCTCGTCGCCGCCTTCGGCTTCGTCGCCTTCCTCCTCTCCATCGCCGGCTACGTGCTGACGTCCCTGTTCCTGATGAAGATCTTCGAGAAGGCGGGCGTGCAGGGCCGGTGGCGGGCCTGGGTGCCGGTCTACAACATGCTCGTGTTCGCCAAGCTCGGCGACCTGAACCCCTGGTGGCTGCTGATCGCGTGGGGCGCGGGCGCGCTGCTGTCGCCGGTCGGGGTCGGCTACATCTTCCTGCTGGCCGCATCCGCCTACCTCGCCATGGCGTCCTACCGGATCGGGCTGAAGCTGCAGAAGGAGCCCGTCTGGGTCGTGCTCTACGTGCTGGTGTCGATCGTGTGGTTGGGCATCGCCGCCTACGACCGGTCGCGCTGGAACCTGGCGGTGCCGCCCGCGCCGTGGGCGAACACCTTCCTGCGCGACACCACCGAATGGTCGGGCATCCCGGCCCAGACGCCGGCGGGTTTCCCCGGCGTGGCGTACGGGCAGCCCCCTGTCCCGGGCGCCTACCCGCCGCCGGCGGGATACGCCGCTCCCGGCTACCCGTCCGCGGGCTACGCGGCGCCGGGGTATCCGCCCGCGGGCTACGCGGCGCCGGGCCAGCCGCCCGCGGGCTACGCGGCGCCGGGCCAGCCGCCCGCTCCGGGCACCCCGCCGCCCACGGCGTACCGGGCCCCGGCGGCGTACCCGCCGCCCGCCGCGGCACAGCCGCCCGCGGGCACGCAGCCGCCGCCGTACGAGCCTCCCGCCGCGCCCGAGCCGCCTGCTGCGCCGCCCGCTGCGCCGGAGCCGCCCGCCGCGCCCGAGCCTCCCGCCGCAGCGCCCGGGACCGAGCCGCCGACGGCTCCGCAACCTCCCCACCAGCCATGAGCCGCAAACCCCCGCCGGTCCACCGGCGGGGGTTTCCCCGTGCGCGCTAGCGTGGGGGCATGACCGCTCCCTCTCAGCGCCGCCTCGGCGCCTCCGGCCTGCTCGTCTCCGCCGCCGGCCTCGGCTGCAACAACTTCGGCAGGGCCGGATCTGCGACCGAGACGCTCGAGGGCACCCGCGCGGTGCTCGACGCGGCGATCGATGCCGGCATCACGCTGCTGGACACCGCAGACATGTACGGCAAGGAACCCGGCCTGTCGGAGACGCTCATCGGTGAGGCGCTGGGCTCCCGGCGCGATCAGGTCGTGCTCGCGACGAAGTTCGGGCACTCCGGTGCGGCGATGCCGGGGCTCCCCACCGGGGCCAAGGGATCGCGCGCCTACATCCGCCGAGCCGTCGAGGGTTCGCTGCGCCGGCTGCAGACCGACTGGATCGACCTCTACCAGCTGCACACGCCCGACCCCGGCACGCCCATCGAGGAGACCCTGGACGCGCTCGCGGAGCTGGTGCGGGAGGGCAAGGTCCGCTACATCGGTCATTCGAACTTCGCCGGGTGGCAGATCGCCGAGGCCCACTTCGTCGCCCGCGAGCGCCACGGCATCCCGTTCATCTCCGCCCAGAACCACTACAGCCTCCTCGCGCGTGCGGCCGAGCGCGAGGTGCTCCCGGCGGTGGAGCGCTTCGGGGTCGGCTTCCTGCCGTACTTCCCGCTGCACAACGGGCTGCTCACCGGCAAGTTCCGCCGCGACGAGGCGCCTGAGGACACGCGCATCATGCGCAACCGCCGTCACGTCTACGACGATGCGCCGTGGGACGCGCTGGAGGCGTACGAGCGGTTCTGCCGGGAGCGGGGCATCACCATGCTGCAGGCGACATACGGCTGGCTGCTCTCGCGGCCCGAGCTCTCGAGCGTCATCGCGGGTGCCACGACCCCCGAGCAGGTGCGCGCCAACGCGGCCGCGACGGACTGGACGCCCGATGCGGCGGAACTCGCCGCCATCGACGAGTTGTTCCCCTTGGTCGCCGATCCCGCTGCCCGCGTGTGACGTTCGCCGAGAGCGCACGTCGGCGACTGGCACCGGGCGCACGGCAGGCGTAGCGTCTGAATCCGCGTGTCGTGCCTGGCGCGCGGGAGGGGGCTTCGTGCTCGGCAAGCTGCTCGCGACGTACACGCGCCCGATGTGGCCGCTCATCGTCGCCGTCGTGGTGTTCCAACTGGCGCAGTCGGTCGCGTCGCTGCTCCTGCCCACCCTCAACGCCGACATCATCGACGACGGGGTGGTCACCGGTGACGTCGACGTCATCTGGTCGCTCGGCGGCGTCATGCTGGTCGTCAGCGCGGTGCAGATCGCGTGCGCGATCATCGCGGTGTGGTTCGGCTCGCGCCTGGCCACCTCGGTGGGCCGGGACCTGCGCTCGGACCTGTTCCACCGGGTCGTCGCCTTCTCACAGCGCGAGGTGGGCCGGTTCGGCGCGCCTTCGCTGATCACGCGCAACACCAACGACGTGCAGCAGGTGCAGATGCTGGTGCAGGTCTCGGCGACGCTGATGATCTCCGCGCCCATGCTCGCCATCGGCGGCATCATCATGGCCATCCGGCAGGACGTCGGGCTGTCGTGGCTGATGGCCGTCTCCGTGCCGCTCCTGCTCATCATCGTCGGACTCATCGTGGTGCGAATGGTGCCGGCGTTCACTCTCATGCAGCAGCGCATCGACCGCGTGAACCTGATCATGCGCGAGCAGCTCACCGGCATCCGCGTCATCCGAGCCTTCGTTCGGGAGCGCCAGGAGCGCGAGCGGTTCCGGGCGGCCAGCCAGGACGTGACCGACACGGCGCTGCGGGCGGGCAACCTCATGGCGCTGATGTTCCCGGCCGTCATGCTCGTCATGAACCTCTCCAGCATCGCCGTGATCTGGTTCGGGGCGGGGCAGGTGCAGGATGCCGGGGTGGAGATCGGCACCCTCTTCGCCTTCCTCAACTACATGATGCAGATCCTCATGGGCGTCATGATGGCCACCTTCATGTTCGTGATGATCCCGCGCGCAGCGGTGTGCGCGCAGCGCATCGGCGAGGTGCTGCACACCCCGGCGTCGGTGACGGCCCCCGATGCACCGGCGGCGGCTCCCCGGCCGGCGGGTCGCGTGCGGTTCTCCCACGTCGACTTCGCCTATCCCGGAGCCGACGAGGCGGTGCTGCACGATCTCTCCTTCGACGTCGAGCCCGGCACGGTGACCGCGGTGATCGGATCGACCGGGTCGGGAAAGACCACGCTCGTCGGACTCGTGCCGCGCCTGTTCGACGTCACCGCGGGATCGGTCAGCGTCGACGGCGTCGACGTGCGCGAATACGACCCGGACGAGCTGTGGCAGCGCATCGGCCTGGTGCCCCAGAAGGCGTTCCTGTTCTCCGGCACGGTGGCCTCCAACCTCCGCTACGGCAATGCCGAGGCGACCGACCAGGAGCTGTGGGAGGCACTGGACATCGCACAGGCCCGCGATTTCGTCGAGGCGATGCCGGGAGGGCTCGAAGCGGCGATCGCCCAAGGCGGCACGAACGTATCGGGCGGGCAGCGCCAGCGGCTGGCGATCGCGCGGGCCCTGGTGAAGAACCCACGCATCCAGATCTTCGACGACTCGTTCTCGGCGTTGGACCTGCAGACCGATGCGGCGCTGCGCCGTGCTCTGGATGAACGCCTGCCGGGGACCACCCGCCTGGTCGTGGCCCAGCGGGTGTCCACCATCCAGGGTGCCGACCAGATCATCGTCCTCGAGCATGGTCGCATCGTGGGTGTCGGACGCCACGACGAGCTGCTCGAGGATTGCGAGACCTATCGCGAGATCGTGGCGTCGCAGCTGGCGGCGGAGGCGACGGCATGAGCGGGCACGGCGGACACGGCCCCGGGCGCGGCACGGCGCCGGTGCAGAAGGCGCAGAACTTCGGCCCGAGCGCCCGGAGGCTGCTCGGGGAGCTGCGGGTCGACCTGCCGCGCATCGTCACGGTGCTGATCCTGGGGGTCGTCAGCGTCGGACTGACGGTGACCGGCCCGAAGCTGCTCGGTGAGGGGACGAACGTGGTCTTCGCCGGATTCATCTCCCTGCAGTCGCCTCCCGGCGTGACCAAGGACCAGGTCGTCGACGCCCTGCGTGCCGAAGGTTCGCAGGAGCAGGCCGACATGCTCGCGGCGATGGAGTTCACTCCCGGTGCGGGCATCGACTTCGAGCAGCTGCGCTGGATCCTCATGGGCGTGCTGGCGGTGTACCTGCTGGCGAGCGTGTTCGGCTGGCTTCAGGCGCGCATCCTCAACGGCGTCGTGCAACGGGCGATGCAGCGCCTGCGCATGCGTGTCGAGGACAAGATCCACCGACTGCCGCTGTCGTACTTCGACCGCGTGCAGCGCGGTGAGCTGCTCAGCCGCGTCACAAACGACGTCGACAACATCGGGCAGACGATGCAGCAGACCCTCTCGCAAGTCGTGGTCTCGCTGCTCACCGTCATCGGCGTGCTCGTGATGATGTTCGTGATCTCGCCGCTGCTCGCCCTCATCGCCCTTGTGACGATTCCGCTGACGATCGTGGTCACGGTGCTCGTCGCCCGCCGATCCCAGAAGCTGTTCGTCGCCCAGTGGAAGGCCACCGGGGTGCTCAACGCCCGCGTGGAGGAGACGTTCTCGGGTCACGCCATCGTCAAGGTCTTCGGGCACCAGCGCGAGGTGGAAGCGGATTTCCGGGCCGAGAACGAGGAGGTGTACCGCGCCACCTTCGGTGCGCAGTTCCTCTCGGGCGTCATCATGCCCGCCATGATGTTCATCGGAAACCTCGTGTATGTGGCGATCGCGGTCGTCGGCGGATTGCAGGTCGCCGGCGGGCGGTTGTCGATCGGCGACGTTCAGGCCTTCATCCAGTACTCCCGTCAGTTCACCCAGCCGTTGAGCCAGCTCGGCTCGATGGCCAATCTGCTGCAGTCGGGCGTCGCCAGCGCAGAGCGCGTCTTCGAACTCCTCGACGAGGAGGAGCAGACGCCCGACCCCGAGCCGGCCGAGACCGTCGACGAGGATGCCGGCGACCTCGACTTCGAGGACGTGTCGTTCAGCTACACCCCCGACAAGCCGCTCATCGAGCACCTCGACCTGTCGGTGCGGCCGGGGAGCACGGTGGCCATCGTCGGTCCGACCGGTGCGGGCAAGACCACGCTGGTCAACCTCATCATGCGCTTCTACGACATCGACGCCGGCCGCATCACGCTCGACGGCCTCGACACACGGCGGATGACGCGGGCCGACCTGCGTTCGCGCACCGGCATGGTGCTGCAGGACACGTGGCTGTTCTCCGGCACGATCCGCGAGAACATCCTCTACGGGCGGCCCGACGCCACCGAAGAGGAGATGACGGCCGCCGCCTCGGCCGCCTACGTCGACCGCTTCGTCCACGCCCTGCCCGCGGGGTACGACACCGTGCTCGACGATGAGGCCACCAACCTCAGCGCAGGGGAGCGGCAGCTGGTCACCATCGCCCGGGCATTCCTGGCCGACCCGCGGCTGCTCATCCTCGACGAGGCGACGTCGTCGGTGGACACCCGCACCGAGCTGCTGATCCAGCGGGCCATGGCCCGCCTGCGGCGCGACCGCACGTCGTTCGTCATCGCGCACCGGCTGTCCACCATCCGCGACGCCGACGTGATCCTGGTGATGGAGAACGGCTCGATCGTGGAGCAGGGCACCCACGACGAGCTGCTCGCCGCGCAGGGGGCTTACCGGAGGCTGTACAACGCGCAGTTCCAGGCCCCGGTCGAGGGTGACGTCGCTGAGGGCGAGCAGGCGGCGGTCCACTAGGATGTGAAAACGCGTTCTGCAGACGAACGCATCCGACGACGACAGGGAAGGCCGACAGCGTGCCTGAAGCCACCACCCAGACGCGCGTCGTCGCGGTGCCCGGCGGGGAGCTGTCTCTGTCGTGGGCTGCGGCCACCGACGTGGGACGTCGCCGAGAGGTGAACCAGGACGCGGTGCTGGCCACCTACCCCCTGTTCATCGTCGCCGACGGCATGGGTGGGCACATCGGCGGCGAGATCGCCAGCGCCAGCGCGATCGAACGGCTGAGCGCGGTCTCGACGACCGAGCCCGTCTCCCCGAAGGTGATCGAGACGGCACTCGCGCGCGCGGTGGAGGACATCTCCCACCATCCCGAGGCCACCGACGACGGCACCGGCACGACGGTCACCGGCGTCTACCTGGACGCCACGGGAGACGAGGCGACCTGGGTCACGCTGAACATCGGCGACTCGCGGGTGTATCTCATGCGCGACGAGAGCCTCATGCAGATCACCACCGACCACTCGGTGGTGCAGGAGCTCGTCGCCTCGGGTCGGCTGAGCCCGGAGGAAGCCGAGAACCACCCGTACGGCAACGTGATCACCCGCGCCGTTGGCCCCACAGAGTCCGTCACCCCCGATTACGTGCGCCTCGACGTCGTCGACGGCGACAGGTTCGTCATCTGCAGCGACGGACTCACCAAGGAACTCACCGACTACGGCATCCTGCACTTCCTCATGGAGCACCCCGACCCCGCGGCGGCCGTCGATGCCATGCTGAAGGCAGCCCTGGACAACGGTGGTCGCGACAACATCTCCGTGATCGTGCTCAACGCGCAGGTCGTCGCCGAGGGCGACGACGACGGCGACACCGCTGAGCGCCAGCAGGTGGCGCCGACTGTGCCGCTGCCGCGCCAGGACGCCGCGGCGGCCGACGCCGCTTCCTCCCCAGCCGCCGACTGAGCCGGAGCCGACCCCGAACGGTCGCCGCGGCGACCGCGGGGTCCCGTGGTGCGCTGTGCTGGGGGCATGATCTCCGACGACGAACCGCTGACCCTCCCGAAGCCGGCGCAACCCGTGCCGCGGCCGGCGCTGCCGTTCGCAGCGGCTCTGCTGCCCGTGGCCGCCGCGCTCGGGCTCTGGGCGATCACGGGATCGGTCCTGTCGCTGTGGTTCGCCGCGCTCGGGCCGCTGCTGGCCGGCGGCGCCGCCCTCGACGGGCTGCGGGCCGCCCGCCGGGACCGGCGCCGCGCACGGCGATCGCAGGAGTCCCTGCGGGCCAGCGTCGCCGCACGACTCGCCGCGCGCCACGCCACGGAGCGCGGCGCGCTCTCCGCCAGGCATCCCGATGTCGCCGGATGCCTGGCGGAGCCCGAGGGGATCTGGCGCACCGTCCCGGGCCGGGCGCACCAGCTGCGGGTGGGGACGGGTCAGCGGCCGAGTGCGGTGCGCGTGGTCGGCGGTGGCGGTGACGAGGAGGATGCCGCACTGCGGGCACAGGCGACGCGCCTGGACCACGCGCCGGTCACGGTGCCGCTCGGCGACGGCGTCGCGGTGGTGGGCCCGCCGGTCGCAGCGGCCGCGGTGGGGAGGGCGTTGCTCGCGCAGGTGTGTCTGGTCTCGCCCCCGGGGGAGGTGAGGCTCGTCGGGCCGGTGACCGCCGACGGCGGGTGGACCGCGGCGCTCCCGCACCGTCGCTGCGTCACAGGCATGGCGGTGCAGCTGTGCGAGCAGGGGACCGTGCCGGAACGCGGCGTCGAGGCGCCGATCGCCCTCGTCGCCCCGCGCATGCCTCCCCCGCCCCGCTGCGCGGCGGTGCTCACCCTGACCGGACTCGGCGCGGCGTGGCTCGATCATGGCGGGTTCGGCCGCGAGGTGCGCGTCGAGGCCCTGGGGCGCGCCCAGGCGACGGCCGTCGCCACCGCGCTCGATGTGCGGGCGGGAGCCGTTGCCGGCGCGGCTTCCGCCCCCTCGGCAGACCTCGCGCTCCTGCTGCCCCACGCCCCGTCCGCCGCCGCGGGCACGCTGCCGGCGGTGATCGGCCGAGACGGCGGCGAGGCGGTGGTCATCGACCTCGCGGTGGACGGTCCGCATGCCCTCGTCACCGGGGTCACCGGAGCAGGCAAGAGCGAGCTGCTGACCACCTGGATCGCGAGCCTCTGCGCGACCCACACCACTGCGCAGGTCGCCTTCCTCCTCGCTGATTTCAAGGGCGGCCGCGCGTTCGACCGCCTCGCCGCCCTGCCGCACGTCACGGGTGTGCTGACCGACCTCGACGAGGCCGCCGCTCACCGCGCCATACACAGCCTGCGAGCCGAGCTTCGACACCGCGAGCGCGTGCTCGCCGAGGCGGGTGCGCGCGACGTCGACGAGGCAGGCGAGGTGTTGCCGCGACTCGTGATCGTCGTCGACGAGTACGCCGCGCTCGTGGGCACGCAGCCGGAGCTGCACGCGCTGTTCGCCGACATCGCCGCGCGCGGGCGGGCGCTGGGCATGCACCTGATCCTCGCCGGCCAGCGCGCCGCGGGCGTCTTCCGCGACGCGCTGCTGGCCAACTGTCCGCTGCGGGTCAGTCTGCGGGTCACCGACGTCGGCGACGCCCGGCTCATGCTCGGCGGGGACGACGCCGCCCTGCTGCCCGGCGAACCGGCCGCGCGTGGGCTCGCCCTCGTGCGCCGCGCCGCCGACCGGACGGCGCGCGGGGTGCGGGTGGCGGTCTGCGATGACGACACCCTCGCCCGGCTCGCGGCCGTCGACGCCGGTGCGCCGCCCCGGCGACCCTGGCTCCCCGCTCTGCCCGATCGGCTGCCGCTGCAGGCGCTGCAGACCCTGGGAACGGCGGACGGTGCGACGCCCCGAGACGGTGCGATCCTGCTGGGGCTGGCCGACGAGCCCGACCGGCAGCGGCAGCGCCCGGTGCTGCTGACCTCCGCCGAGCGTGGCCTTGTCGTGGTGGGTGGCCCGGGGTCGGGGAAGACCGGCGTGCTGCGGGCCGCCGCAGCACAGCACGACGCCGGTCGCACCCTTGTCGTGCCCCGAGACCCCGAGGCGGCCTGGGATGCGCTCGCCGGCACGGCCGAGCTGCCGCCGGGCACCCTCGTGCTCGTGGACGACCTCGATGCGCTGCCTGCGCCGTACGGGCCCGATCACGAGGCGATCCTCCAGGAGCGGGTCGAGGCTCTCGTGCGCGACGCCGGCCGTCGCGGCATCCGCGTCATCGTCACGACCCAGCGGCTCACGGGGATCGCCGGGCGGGTCGCGCCGCTGCTGACCAGGCGGGCGATCCTGTCGCTTCCCAGCCGGGCGGATCATGTCGCCGCCGGAGGGGAGGCGCGCGACCACCACCGCGACCTGCCGCCCGGCCGCGGTGTCGTGGACGGCCTCGCCGTGCAGTTCGCGCTGGCCGAAAGCGGGCTCCCGGAGCCCGAGACCGACGTCCCCCTGTACCGGCCGCGGGGGCTCGTCGGCCTCGTGGCGCCGGCGTCGCCCGCGGCCCGCGAGGTGCGCGAGCGGTGGCAGAGCGCCGGCGTGCATGTCGTCCCGCTCGGTGGCGCGGCGCGCACCGACCTCCCGACGGGGCCCACGGCGCTGTGGGGGGAGCCCGAGACCTGGCTGCGCGAATGGCGCACCCTGCAGGAGGTGCGTGCGTCGGGGGCGCTGCTCGTCGACGCCGCGTGCAGCGGCGACGTGCGAGCGGTCACCGCCTCGCGCGCGGCGCCGCCCTACGCGGCGCCCGGCCGCGACCGGGCGTGGCTGTGGGACGCGGCATCCGTCGCCCTGCGGGTGCGGCTGCGGTGACGGCGGGCTATCGCAGCGCGTCGGCGGTCGACACCAGCGGCATGCCGTGAGCCGTCGCCACACCGGGATTGACGACCTCGCCGGCGTGCGTGTTCAGTCCCGACGCGAGAGCGGGGTCGGCCCGCAGTGCGTCGCGCCAGCCGAGCGCCACGATGCGCCGGATGTAGGGCAGCGTCGCGTTGGTGAGGGCCGAGGTCGAGGTGTTCGGCACGGCGCCGGGCATGTTCGCGACGCAGTAGAAGACGCTGCCGTGCACGAGGAACGTGGGATCCTCATGCGTCGTCGGGTGGCTGTCCTCGAAGCAGCCGCCCTGGTCGACGGCGATGTCCACGAGCACCGAGCCCGGTCGCATCCGCTCCACCATCGCGTTCGTGACGAGCTTGGGCGCCTTGGCACCGGGGATGAGCACCGACCCGATCACCAGGTCGGATGCCACCACGGCGGCATCGAGGTCCAGCGGGTTGGAGGCCGCCGTCTTGATGCGGCCTTGGAAGTAGTCGTCGAGGTACCGCAGCCGCTGCACGTTCGTGTCGAAGACGGTCACGTCGGCACCCGTACCCGCCGTGATTATGGCCGCGTTGGCTCCCGCCACCCCGCCGCCGATGATCGTGACGCGCGCTGGGCGCGTGCCGGGGACGCCCGACATCAGCAGCCCCAGACCGCCGGCCGAGCGCATGAGGGTGGAGGCGCCGACCATCGGCGCGAGGCGGCCGGCGACCTCGCTCATCGGGGCCAGCAGCGGCAGGCTCCCGCCGGGCAGCTGCACCGTCTCATAGGCGATCGCCGTGACGCGGTCGGCGACGAGTCGCTCGGTGAGCGCGCGGTCGGCGGCGAGATGCAGGTAGGTGAACACGACGAGGTCGTCGCGGAAGTAGGCGTACTCCGAGGCGATGGGCTCCTTGACCTTCAGCAGCAGCTCCGCGCGCGCCCACACCTCGGCGGGATCGTCCAGCAGCGTCGCGCCGGCCGCGTCGTACTCGGCATCCGACATCGACGAGCCGAGTCCGGCTCCGCGCTGGACGAACACCTCATGGCCCGAGGTGACGAGGTCATGCACCCCGGCAGGGGTCAGCGCCACCCGGTACTCGCTGTTCTTGACTTCGGTCGGTACGCAGATCCTCATCGATCGCTCCATTCCGCGCCCGGGGTGAGGGCGCCGTCACACAGTGGGGCGGATCGCCCCGACATCTCGGTCGCCGCCGCGCACGCTCAAGGAGAGCGAGCCGAGCACCTGGGCGACCTGCGCGGCGGGCAGGGCCCCCGCGCGCACGAGCAGGGTGAGGGCGACGACGGTGGCGGCGCGCGGGCTGCCGTCGAGCATCTTCAGCGCGACCGTTGTGCCGTCGGGGGCCGCCATCACCAGCACGCCCTCGGCGCCCGTCTTGGCGAACACCCCCAGCGCCTCGATCACGACGGTGTCGGGGCGGCCGTCCCCGTCGATCGTCCACGGGTGGTCCTTCACCGCACGCACGAGGGTGGCGGCGTGACGGTGCAGGGCGAACGGGGAGCGCTCCGACGAGGTCGCGATGCGCTGGATGCCGCGGGCGAGCGCCGTGAGGCTCAGGCCGTAGACCGGCGCGCCGCAGCCGTCGACCGCGGTGACGGTGGCCTTCGTCCCCGTCAGCCGCTCCACCACCTCGCGGATGTGCATCTGCAGCGGGTGGTTGACCTCGAGGTATCCGGCGGTGTCCCAGCCGTTGACGACGCATGCCAGCAGCATGGCGGCGTGCTTTCCGGAGCAGTTCATGCGGATGCGGGAGGGGGTCCCCAGCTCGCGCACGAGCTCGTCGCGGGTGGCGGTGTCGCCCGGCCAGGCCGGCGGGCAGCGCAAGTCGTCCTCGCCGAGACCGGCGTGATGGAGGATGTCCCGCACGACCGCGACGTGCCGGTCGGTGCCGGCGTGACTGGCGGTGGCGAGCGCGAGCTGCTCGCCTTCCAGCTCCGCCCCGGCGGTCAGGCACCCGAGTGCCTGCAGCGGCTTCAGCGTCGAACGCGGGAGCACCGGAGCGTCCACGTCGCCCAATGCGGTGCGCGTCGCACCGTCGGGGGCGAGCACCACGGCGCTGCCCACGTGACGCGACTCGACGAAACCACTGCGCTCGACGACGGCGAGCTCCACGGCATCCTGGGCGGAGAACGTCTGCGGCACCCCGTCAGCCTACCCGGCGGGGGCGGTCGCGACGCGTGGCAGACTGGCGGAATGTTCGGCGAGCACACCTACCGCGTCGAGGCGCTGTGGACCGGGGACCGCGGCACCGGCACGAGCGGCTACCGCGACTACGACCGGTCGGTGACGCTGGCGGTCGAGGGAAAGCCGGCACTGGCGGCCTCGGCCGACCGGCCGTTCCGCGGCGACCGAGGCAAGTGGAACCCCGAGGATCTGCTCGTGGCGGCCCTGGCGGAGTGCCACCTGCTGTCGTACCTGCACGCCTGCGTGCAGGCCGGGGTGGTCGTCACCGCGTACCGGGACGAGGCGCGCGGCGTGATGGTGCAGGACGGCCGCGGGGGAGGCGCGTTCCGCGAGGTCGTGCTGCGGCCGCAGGTCACCGTCGCCGATGAGTCGATGGTCGATGCCGCGCTCGCCGCCCACGTGCAGGCGCACGAGTGGTGCTTCATCGCCAACTCGGTGAACTTCCCGGTGCGCCACGAGCCGTCGGTCACCGTCGCCGAGTGAGTGCCCGACTCGCTGCGGATCAGCGGCGTTCGTGGGGGAGGACCTGCTTGATGCGCTCCACCGGATTCTGCGCGGGAGCCTCGTTGTAGGCGTTGGCGAGCTGCTGGCCCGACAGGGCGTGGATGGCCGTCATGATCTCGTCGGTCGCCAGCCGGCGGGCCCGACCCGACGTGGCGGGGCCGTGGTGGGACAGGTCGATCGGCTCACCGAAGCGCACGGTCACGCGCGGGCGCAGACGGGGGAACTTCGCGCCCACCGGCATGATCTCGTTCGTGCCGACCAGCCCGACGGGCACCACCTTCGCGCCGGTCTGCAGCGCGAGGAAGGCGACGCCCGTGCGCCCCTTGTACAGCCGCCCGTCCAGGGATCGCGTGCCCTCGGGGTACAGGGCCGTGGCCCAGCCCGCCTCCAGCATCCGCTTCTGCTGATCGAGGGCGTCCAGCGCCGCCTGACCGGCGCCGCGCTGCACGGGAAAGGCGCCCACGGCGTAGAAGAACTCGCGCGCGAGCCAGCCCTTGAGGCCCTTGCCGTCGAAGTAGCTGGCCTTGGCGAGGAAGCGCACGGGGCGGGGCGATGCCATGGGGATGACGAACGAGTCGATGAACGACAGGTGATTGCTCGCGAGGATCACGGGACCCTTGCGCGGCACGTTCTTGCGCCCCTCGATGCGGGGCCAGTAGAACAGCCGGGCCAGCGGGGCGATCACCCAGCGCCCGATGACGTAGGTGAGGCCGATGCCGGGCACACCGGTGGATTCGCTCGTCTGCTCGTCGGGATCGGGAAGAGACGCGGTCACCAGTCGAGGCTACTCCCGTTCTCATGCGGGTCCGGGCATGGCGGGACGGCGAGGAGGCCGCTGAGGCGGGTTCCCAGCCGCAGCAGAGAAGAGTGCGAGAGGATGGTCCCGTTCCCTGTCTCCTTCCGTGAGGATCCCCGTGCGCTTCCGCCCGCTTGCCGCCCTGTCCGTCGCCGCCGTCTCGGCGCTCCTGCTCGCCGGCTGCGCCGGCTCACCGGACACCACGGGCACCCCCTCTTCGGAGGATTCCGCGCTCTGCGACGCCAAGCTGGATTCCGGTGCCGCATCCGACGCCGTCAAGGCCGAGGGCGCCGTGGGAGAGCTCCCCGAGGTCACCTTCTCCACGCCGCTCGAGATCGACGAGATGCAGAGCACCCTCCTCGTCGAGGGTGATGGCGAAGCCGTGTCCGAGGGCGATCTGGTCAACGTCGCCTTCGTCGGTCTGGATGCCGCGGACGCCACCGAGCTCGGCTCGGTCGGCTACACCGAGGGCGAGGTGCTCCCGCAGACGATCGGCGCCGAGACGGGCATCGGTCAGTTCCTCGGCTGCGCCCCCGTGGGAAGCCGGGTCGCCGTGGCCCTCCCCGCCGACGACACCACCGGCACCTCCGCGCAGGTGTACGTGCTCGATCTGATCGACATCGTTCCGGCCGCGGCGTGGGGCGAGGAGCAGGAGCCGGCAGAGGGCCTTCCGACCGTCGAGCTCGACGAGGACGGCGCTCCCACCGTCACCCTGCCCGAAGGCGACGCGCCCACCGAGTACGAGCTCGCGGTGCTGAAGGAGGGCGACGGCCCGACGGTCGCCGAGGGCGACGCGGTCATGGTGCAGTACCAGGGCGTCTCGTGGGACACCGGCGAGGTCTTCGACCAGAGCTGGGGCCAGGCGCCCGCGACCTTCTCCACGTCGCAGGTCGTGCAGGGCTTCGCCGACGCGCTGGTGGGCCAGAAGGTCGGCTCGCAGGTCATCGCCGTGCTTCCGCCGGCCGTCGCCTACGGCGAGGGTGAGATCAACGACGAGAACCTCGTGGGCCAGACCCTCGTGTTCGTCGTGGACATCCTCGGCACCCAGCACGTGCCGACCCAGTGACCGTAGGCTGAAGCGCGTGCGACGCGTTCTCATCCTCGGCTCCACCGGCTCGATCGGCACCCAGGCCCTCGACGTCATCCGCGCCCACCCCGGCCGGTTCGATGTCGTGGGACTGTCTGCGGGCACCCAGCGCGAGCTGATGCAGCGTCAGGCGGCGGAGTTCGGCGTCGAGCACACGGCGCTCGGCGCCGCCGAGGCGGAGCAGCTGGTGCGCGACGTCGAGGCGGACGTCGTGCTCAACGGAATCACGGGATCGGTGGGACTCGGTCCCACGATCGCCGCACTCGAGACGGGCCGCACGCTGGCACTCGCGAACAAGGAGTCGCTCATCGTCGGCGGCGACCTCGTCACCGCGCTCGCCGCCCCCGGCCAGATCGTGCCGGTCGACTCGGAGCACTCCGCCATCGCCCAGGCGCTGCGTGCGGGGGAGCGCGGCGAGGTGCGCCGCCTCGTCCTGACCGCATCAGGCGGGCCGTTCCGCGGCCGCACCCGCGACGAACTGGCATCCGTCACCCCCGCAGACGCCCTCGCCCACCCGACATGGGACATGGGGCGCGTGGTGACGACGAACTCCGCGACCCTGGTCAACAAGGGCCTCGAGGTGATCGAGGCGCACCTGCTGTTCGGGGTGGACTACGCCGACATCGACGTGGTGGTGCACCCGCAATCGATCGTGCACTCGATGGTGGAGTTCGTCGACGGCTCGACGATCGCGCAGGCGTCACCGCCGGACATGCGCCTGCCCATCTCGCTCGGCCTGGACTGGCCGCACCGGGTCTCCGGCGTCGGCCGGCCGCTGGACTGGACCACGGCGACCTCGTGGACGTTCGAGCCGCTGGACGAGCGGGCATTCCCCGCGGTCGCGCTGGCCAAGCAGGTCGGCCGCGCCGGCGGCACGTACCCCGCGGTGTTCAACGCCGCGAACGAGCAGGCCGTCGACGCGTTCCACGAGGGCCGGTTGGGCTTTCCCGCCATCGTCGAGACGGTGCGTGCGGTCGTCGACCGGCATGAGGCGCCTGCCGCGCTCTCGCGGGAAAGCCTCGCGGACGCCGAGGCGTGGGCGCGGCGCACCGCCGACGCGCTGATCGCCGGGGGTCAGAAGGTCTGAAGACCCCGTGCGCGGAAGCGATCGCGCACGCTCTCGGCGTGGTCCGCCTCGGGCGGCTGCACGTCGGCCAGGGCGTAGTCGATGCCCAGGCGCTCCCACTTCGACGTGCCCATCTGGTGGAACGGCAGCACCTCGACGCGCGCGACGTTCGGCCAGCGCTCGACGATGTCAGCCACGGCCTCGACGTTCTCGGGGGCGTCGGTCAGACCCGGAACGAGGACGAACCGGATCCACACCGGCACGCCCTTGGCCGCCAGGCGGTCGCCGAAATCGATGGTGGGCTGCAGCTCGCGGCCGGTCACCTCGCGGTACGTGTCCGGCAGGCCCGACTTGACGTCGAGCAGCACCATGCCGAGGTCGTCCAGCAGGGCGTCGGAGGCGTTGCGACCGAGGTTTCCGGAGGTGTCGAGGGCGACGTGAACGCCGAGCTCGGCCGCCTCGCGCGCGAGCCGCGTCACGAACGCCGGCTGCTGCATGGGCTCGCCGCCCGAGATGGTGAGCCCGCCGCCGGTGGCCTTGAACACCGGCAGGTACCGGCGCACTCGCGCCAGCACATCGTCGATCTCGGTCGGGATGCCGTCGCGCTGCTGCCACGTGTCGGGGTTGTGACAGTACTGGCAGCGCAGCGGGCACCCGGCGAGGAAGAGGGTCATCCTGGTGCCGGGACCGTCCACGGAAGTGACGAGCTCCCAGGAGTGCACGCTCGCGACGCGACCCGCCCGAACAGCTTCGAGGTGGGCGTGACGTCCGTCGGAGTCAGGGCGTGCCGTATCGGGCGCCGGCACCAGGATGGCAGACACGGGAGTCTCAGAGTCCCGTGTGGAACGTGCGGCTGATGACGTCGAGCTGCTGCTCGCGGGTCAGACGCACGAAGTTGACCGCGTAACCGGAGACACGGATGGTCAGCTGGGGGTAGTTCTCCGGGTGCTCCATGGCATCCTCCAGCGTCTCGCGCGTGAGCACGTTGACGTTGAGGTGGTAGCCCCCCGTGGCCATCTGGGCGTCGAGCAGGCCGACCAGGTTGTGCACCCGCTCTTCCTCGGTGCGTCCGAGGCCGGCCGGGACCACCGTGGTGGTCAGCGAGATGCCGTCCTGCGCCTGCTCGAAGGGGAGCTTGGCGACCGAGAGCGCCGATGCCAGCATGCCGTGGGTGTCGCGGCCGTTCATCGGGTTGGCGCCGGGGGCGAAGGGCTGGCCGGCACGGCGTCCGTCCGGAGTATTGCCCGTCTTCTTGCCGTACACGACGTTCGACGTGATGGTCAGCACCGACTGGGTGTGCACGGCGTCGCGGTAGGTGGGGTGGCGGCGCAGCATCTCCATGAACTCCGTGACCAGGTCACGGGCGATGGCGTCGACGCGGTCGTCGTCGTTGCCGAAGCAGGGGTACTCGCCCTCGACCTCGTAGTCCACGACCAGACCCGACTCGTCGCGCACGGGGCGGACGGTGGCGTACTTGATCGCCGACAGCGAGTCGGCCGCGACCGACAGTCCGGCGATGCCGCAGGCCATGGTGCGCATGACCTCGCGGTCGTGCAGCGCCATCTCGAGCCGCTCGTAGGCGTACTTGTCGTGCATGTAGTGGATGCAGTTGAGCGCGTCGACGTAGGTCTCGGCCAGCCACTCCATCGTCGTGCGGAACTTCTCGCGCACGTCGTCGTAGTCGAGGACATCACCGGTCACGGCCGGCAGCAACGGCGTGATCTGCTTGCCGCTGATCTCGTCGCGCCCGCCGTTGATGGCGTAGAGCAGCGTCTTGGCGAGGTTCACGCGAGCGCCGAAGAACTGCATCTGCTTGCCGACGGTCATGGGCGACACGCAGCACGCGATGGCCGCGTCGTCGCCGCAGAGGGCGCGGATGTGGTCGTCGGACTCGTACTGGATGGACGAGGTGTCGATGGAGACCTTCGCGCAGAACTCCTTGAAGCCCTCGGGCAGGTCGTCACTCCACAGCACCGTCAGGTTGGGCTCCGGTGCGGGGCCGAGGTTGTAGAGGGTCTGCAGGAAGCGGAACGCCGTCTTGGTCACGAGCGTGCGCCCGTCCTCGCCGATGCCGCCGATGGACTCGGTGACCCAGGTCGGGTCGCCGGAGAACAGCGCGTCGTACTCGGGCGTGCGCAGGAACCGCACGATGCGCAGCTTGATGACGAGGTCGTCGACGAGCTCCTGCGCCTCCTGCTCGGTGAGGATGCCGCGGGCGAGGTCGCGCTGGATGTACACGTCGAGGAACGCGGTGTTGCGCCCGAAGCTCATCGCGGCGCCGTTCTGCTCCTTGACCGCACCGAGGTAGGCGAAGTACAGCCACTGGATCGCCTCACGCGCGGTGGCGGCGGGGCGGGTGATGTCGCAGCCGTAGGTGGCGGCCATCTCGGCCAGCTCCTTGAGGGCGCGAATCTGCTCGGCGTTCTCTTCGCGCTCGCGGATGATCTCCTCGGTGGAGAAGTGCATGTCCAGCTCTGCGCGCTCGGCGTGCTTGCCGGCGATGAGCGCGTCGGTGCCGTAGAGCGCCACGCGACGGTAGTCGCCGATGATGCGGCCACGGCCGTAGGCGTCGGGCAGTCCGGTGATGATGTGGCTGCTGCGGGCACGGCGCACGGCCGGGGGGTAGACGTCGAAGACGCCGTCGTTGTGCGTCTTGCGGTAGCTGGTGAAGATCCGCTCCAGCACGGGGTCGATCTCGTAGCCGTAGGTCTCCAGCGCGCCCTTGACCATGCGCCATCCGCCGTAGGGCATGATGGCGCGCTTGAGAGGCGCGTCGGTCTGCAGGCCGACGATCAGCTCGTCGTCTTCGACGATGTAGCCGGGGGCGTGTGCGGTGATGCTGGCGGGGGTGTGGTTGTCGACGTCGTAGACGCCCCGCTCGCGCTCTTCGGGGAACATCCCCATGAGGGTCTGCCACACCCGCTCGGTGCGCTCCGTCGCGCCCGTGAGGAACGCGGCGTCGCCGATGTAGGGGGTGTAGTTGGCCTGGATGAACCCGCGCACGTCGATGCCGTCCTGCCAGGGGCCGGCGGTGAAGCCGTCCCAGGCTTCGGGCATGGCGTCCGCGCCGGAAAGCTGCGTGGGGGGAGTGACCGTGGTCATCGTTTCCTCAATCCTCTGCGAATGTTCGCCATGCGGGTCTCGTCGGGACCTGAGGCGTTGACCCAGGATACGTCGTGGTCTGACCACAACGGAAGAGCATGCACGGGACCCATAAAGAACGTTCGGCGAACGCCATGAGCCCTGTGGCGCGAACACAAGATCGGATATGCACGGCGGGTGCCGCTTGCGCCCGTTTCGGCGGTGTGCCGCAGGGGCGCAGCGCCGATCAGTCGGGGTAGGGGACGGGCCAGCTGGGGTCGGGCACCGGCCACCCGGCGTCCCGGAGCGCGCGCCGGGCGAGCTCGCGTGCCGAGTACGGAGTGCGCTGACCACGGATGTCGCGGTAGTCCTGGTGGCCGGGCCCGGCCCAGAGGATCGCGTCGCCCTCGCCGACGAGCTTCACCGCTTCGACGATCGCCCGCTCGGGCGGCGAGTACTCGTGGATCTCTGCGTCGGGCCGCGCCAGGCGCGCGCCCTCGATGAGGGTCGCCCGGATCGAGTCGGGGTCCTCGAAGCGCGGGTGGTGGTCGGTGATGACGAGGATGTCGCTGCCGAGCACGGCGGTGCGTCCCATGTCATGGCGCTTCGTCGCATCCCGGTCGCCGTCGGCGCCGAAGAGCATGAGCACCTTGCCGGGGGTGACGCGACGCACGGCGGCGAGCGTCTTCTCGAACGCGTCGGGCGAGTGGCCGAAGTCGACGTAGACGGCGGGTCCGCGATCCCCGGAGACCCGCTGGGTGCGGCCGGGGAGATGGGCGCGGATGCCGCCGTCGCGCTCGAGTGCGTCGACGATCGTGTCCCATGCGTAGCCGCCCTCGAGCATCATCACGATGGCGAGTGCGGCGTTGGCGGCCATGTGGCGCCCGATAACGGGGACGGTCGTCTGCAGCGAGCGGCCGCCGGGGCCGACGAGGCGGAACTCGGTGCCCTCCTGGCGCTCGTCGACGATCTCGACCACCCAGTCCGCCGCTGCTGCGGCGACCGGGTCGACCGCGATGTCGGGCGTGCCCACGGTCGTGCAGGGGACCTCGCACCGCGCGACGACCTCGGCGCCGGCGGCCGAGTCGAGCGAGACGACCGCCCGTCGCGCGCGGTCGGCGCGGAACAGCGGCAGCTTCGCCTCGAAGTACTCGCGCATGTCGGCGTAGTCGTCGAGGTGGTCGTGGGTGAGGTTGGTGAACGCCGCGACATCGAACATGATGCCGTCCACGCGATGCCGTGACAGCGCCTGCGCCGACACCTCGACGGCGACCGCTTCGACGCCGCGCTCGCGCATGAGCGCGAGGAGGGCGTGGAACTCGGATGCCTCGGGGGTCGTCAGCCGGGACACGATCACCTGTCCGGCGATGTGGCGCTCGGCCGTCGACGACAGGCCCGTCACCGTTCCGACCTGCTCGAGGATGCCCTCCAGCAGGTGCGAGACGCTCGTCTTGCCGTTGGTGCCGGTCGTCGCGAACAGCAGCGGCAGGTCGTCACCGGAGCCGGTGCCGTAGACCCACGCCGACAGGTCGCCGAGCATGGCGCGGGGGTCGTCGACGACGACGATCGGCACGCCGGCGTCGGCAGCGAGGTCGGCGCCGGCCTCGTCGGTGACGATGGCGACGGCGCCCTTGTCGGCGGCCGCGCGGGCGAACTCCGCGCCGTGGCGGGCTGCGCCGCGGATCGCGACGAAGGCCTCGCCGGGGCGCAGATCGGCGGTGGCGAGCGTGATGCCCGACAGGGTCACTCCGGCGACAGCGCCGCGGACGCGTCCGCTGAAGCGGCGGGCGAGCTCGTCGAGCGCGCGCACCGGCGGGTGCTCCGGGCGCAGGACGGGCGGGAGATTGGTGGGGGCATCGGTGGGCATGGCATTCCCATCCTCTCACCCGGCATGGCCGACACCTCCACCCCGCACGCAGATCTGCGGTCGCGGGATGCTGCCCCGCGACCGCAGATCACTGCCGAGCTCAGGTGGATGGAGGCGGGGCTCCGCCTGACCGGGGCGCCGAGCCTGTCGACGGCGGGGGAGTCGACCCGGCCGCCGGAGGCGCGGTCGCGGCCGCAGCCTCATCCTCGTCGTGCGTGCCGTGCAGGGCCTTCTCCGCCGGACTGCGACGATCCCAGCTCGGCTTGCGCAGCGCGTAGAAGACCAAGGGAGGTCCGCCGAGCACGACGATGACGAGGCCCACGATCCACGGGTACGCCGCGACCGGGAACGCGGTGAACCCGTCGGGCGGGACGAAGGCCAGCACGAACGCCAAGAGGCACGCGACGAAGCCGACCCCGGCGACGAGGTTCATCGCCGGCACCCGGTAGGTGCGCTTGACGTTCGGCTCCTTGCGTCGCAGCACGATCGCCGCTGCGAACATCAGCATGTACATGATCAGGTACAGCGCCGCCGCCATGTCGATGAGCGCGACGAACGCCGCACTCACGTTCGGCACGATCACGAAGATCGCCGCCAGGATCGTCACGATGGTGCCCTGCAGCATGAGGATGCCCGACTGCACGCCCGCCTTGTTGCGCTTCTGCAGAGCAGGCGGCAGCAGCCCGGTCTCGGCTGCGGCGAGCAGGCCCTTCGAAGGGCCGGCGATCCAGGTGATCACCGAGGCGAGCGCCCCGGCGGCGATGAGCGCCGACACCACCGCCGTCGCCCATCCCAGATCCCACTTGTCGAAGTAGGCCTGGAACGCGAGCATGATGCCGTTGGTGAGCCCGAGGTCCTTTTCCGGCACGGCGATCGAGATCGCGAGCGTCGGCAGGATGAACACCAGCAGGATGAGGATCGACGCCAGCAGCACCGACCTCGGGTACCCGCGCCCCGGGTCCTTCATCTGGTTCACGTGCACCGCGTTGACCTCCATGCCCGCGTAGGCGAGCACGTTCGAGACGATCAGCACGATCGAGGCGATACCGGTGAACGGCGGGATGATGGCCGAGGGCTCCAGCGAGGTCTCGCTCTTCTCCCCGGTGCCGAGCCAGATGAACCCGAACACGATGAGCAGCACCGCGGGGAGCAGCGTGCCGAGGATGCCGCCCCACGATCCGAGCTTGGCGAACAGGTTGCCGCCGCGCAGCGTGATCAAGGTCGAGCCCCAGTAGAGCACCAGGATCACGATCGCGGTGAAGAGCCCGGAACTGGAGAGGGAGGGATCGAGGAACACGAACGCGAGAGCGGCCGCGATGAACGCGATCTGCGTCGGGTACCACACCACGTTCTGGATCCACTGCAGCCAGACCGCCGTGAACCCCCATCTGTTGCCGAACGCCTCACGCACCCAGACGTAGACGCCGCCCTTCCATCCCGTCGCCAGCTCCGCGGCGACCAGCGCCGTGGGGATGAGGAAGAAGATGGCCGGGATGATGTAGAGCGTGACGCTGCCGAGCCCGTAGACCGCCATCGCGGGGAGCGAGCGCAGGCTCGCGACCACCACGAGCGTCAGCATCGCGAGCTGGCCGACTCCGAGGAAGGCGGTGACGGCCTTGTGGGACGTGAGCGGATGGTTGGATGCCGCCTTCGCGGCATCCGTCGCTTGGTTCGTTGGGTTGGTCGACATGGTTGCCGCCTAGTGGTGGAACGCGGGGTGCTGGCCCTCGACGGGCATGGCCGACTCGAGGGCGTCGAGGTACGCGGTCTCGGTCTCGATGTCGCCGAGCAGCTCGGCGGCGAGATCCATGCTCAGGCCGTTGCGCACCACGATGCGCTGCACGGTGAGATCGCCCAGATCATCCGGCATGGGATACGCCGGAACGAGCCAGCCCTTCATGCGCAGACGGTCCTGCAGATGGTAGAGGTTCCAGTTCTTGGTGTGCCCCTCCTTCAGGTACCAGGCGAACACCGGGATGTCGCTGCCGTCGTTCCACAGTTCGAACGCGTCGATCTTCGCGATGCCGGCCGACAGGTACTTCGCGACGTCCTGCGAGGCCTGCTGCACGGCGCGGTATCCCTCGAATCCGAGCCGGAGGAACATGTAGTACTGCAGCAGCACCTGCGCGCCGGGGCGTGAGAAGTTCAGCGCGAATGTCGGCATCTCCCCGCCCAGGTAGCTCACCTTGAACACGAGGTCCTCGGGCAGCCACTGCGTGTCGCGCCAGACGACCCAGCCGAGGCCCGGGTAGACCAGGCCGTACTTGTGGCCGGAGGTGCTGATGGAGTGCACCCGCTCGAGACGGAAGTCCCAGAGGAGGTCGGGCTGCAGGAAGGGAGCGATCATGGCGCCGGAGGCGCCGTCGACGTGGATGGGGATGTCGAGACCTGTCTTGGCCTGGATCTCGTCGAGGGCCTTGGCGATCTCGGCCACCGGCTCATACATGCCGGTGTAGGTGACGCCCATGATCGCGACGACCCCGATCGTGTTCTCGTCGACGTACTTCTCCAGGTCGTACCCGTCGAGTGTCTTGTGCTCGAGGCTGATGGGGACGAAACGGGGCTCCACGTCGAAGTAGTTGCAGAACTTCTCCCAGCACACCTGCACCGCGGACGACATCACGAGATTCGGCTGGGAGGTGTCTTTGCCCGCGGCACGACGCGACTGCTGCCAGCGCCGCTTGAAGGCGAGTCCGCCGAGCATGCAGGCCTCGGACGAGCCGATGGTGGAGGTGCCGATGCTCCGTGAAGCGTCCGGCGCGTTCCACAGATTCGCCAGCATGTGCCAGCAGTTGTCCTCGATGGCGGCGGTCTGGGGGTACTCGTCCTTGTCGATCATGTTCTTGTCGAAGGACGCCTCGTACACCTGCTTGGCGTCGTCGTCCATCCACGTGCCCACGAAGGTCGCCAGATTCAGCCGGGAATTGCCGTCGAGCATCGTCTCGTCGTCGACGATCTGCTTGGCGGTGTCGGGCAGCGACTCCTGCTGCGGGATGACGTGCCTGGCGGCGACGGAGGCCTCGCCGGGTCGTGCAAATCGGGGGGTCAGTTCCTCGTCCCCGGTGTTCGCTGTGCTCATCAGCTGCTCCCATCCTCGATGTCCGGCGCCCGCGATGTGCGGGCCGCGAATGCGAAAAACCGAGCTGCGGTGCAGTTCGGTGCGCATCTGGGGGGAAGCTACGCCGCGGGCCGCGGTCGGACAAGAGGCCTCGCGGCGGCGCGACGGCTGGTTCGTATCCAAGATGTGCAGGGGGGGCGCCGTCGGGCCTACGACGGCGCCCCCTGCGGGATCAGCTGCGGCGGGTGCGGCGCAGGGCGACGAGGCTCGCTGCCAGGCCCGCGGCGCCGAGGGCGAGGCCGCCCGCGCCCAGCACGATGGGCAGCGCCGAATCGGCGTCGGCTTCGGCTTCGGCTTCGGCTTCGGCTGCCGCCGCGTCGGTCGCCGCGTCCTCGCCGTGGCCGCCGTGCGCGTCGCCGGCGGCCTCGCTCACGGTGACCACGGGCGCGGGGGCCTCGAGGTCGTGCGGGTCCTGCCCGTCTTCGGCGATGTCCGCCCAGTCGGTCGCACCGGCGACGCACTCCTGCAGCACGGGGAAGGCCACCTGCTCGCCGGCGAGGTCTGCGGCGAACGTCACCTGCATCGAGACGGTCGTCAGCAGCCCCGACTCGATGGGCTCGTCGGCGGTGAACACGACTCGCGTCGGCACGCCGGTGTCGGCGCCGACCTGCTCGATCGTCCAGCCCGCGTGCGCGTGCGGTGCGATGCCGGCGACGCCCTCCGGGATGTCGATCGTGAAAGCGGTGGTCGGCGACCCGTCGCAGCCATGGCTGGAGGAGAAGGTCAGCACGGCCGACCCGCCTGCCGTGGCATCGGACGGGTCGACGTGGACGTGCGCGCTCGCCGCCAGGGGGGCGGCCAGGGCCAGCGCGGTGCCGGCGAGCACGCCGGCGGTCAGGCGCGCGCGACGGCGTGCCGGGGTGATGGTGGTCATGTGAGCTCTCTCGGATCTTGGGCGACGGCGGCGCCGTCGCGGGGTGGCGCGCAGCGCCTGGGGGTGTCAGCGGGCGAAGACCGGCGGACCCCGTCGGGAGAGAGCGGAGAGGGCGAGACGGCGGGAGCCCAGGCGGGCGCAGGGGGCCGGCGGCACGGTCGGCGCGGCCGGCGAGGGGCGCAGGGCCGGCAGGCGTCGCGACGTCAGGCGCAGGATGCCACGGCCGAGCCGCCGCAGCAGACGCTCGCCGTGGCGCAGGGCCGCGATCGTGACCACGGCGGCGATGAGGTGGCCGAGCGGCATGGTTTCGGTCGACGCGACGGTGCCGGCGGCGGGAGCGACGATGTCATCGATGTGATGGTGTGCGTGCCCGCCGCCGGGGAGCGTACGGGCGTCGCCGGCGATCGCGAACGCGCCGTGGAACAGCGCCTGCGCCCCGCCCACCACCAGCGTGGTGCGCCAGAGCGCCGAGCGGCCGCCGGAGAGCAGCACCGCGAGCGGCGTGGCGAGGCAGGCGACGGCCACGACGAGCAGGGGGCCGGGAGCACCACCGCCGGAGAGGGTGTGCGCCGTGGCGGCGACGAGGGTCGCGACGCCGGCACCGGCTGCGCCGCGCAGCGTCCGCGCCTGTCGTGTCGTCATGCCCGCCTCCCGAGGATCAGCGTACGGTGCGTGCGCGCCACGGCGAATTCAAAGGCGGTGGCGGTAGCGTGACCCGCTGTGACCGTCATCGCCTTCGTCATCGGAGTGCTCTTCCTCGTCGTGGGGCTGGCACTCTCGATCGCGCTCCATGAGCTCGGGCATCTGGTGCCCGCGAAGAAGTTCGGCGTGCACGTCGGCCAGTACATGATCGGCTTCGGTCCCACACTCTGGTCGCGTCGGCGCGGTGAGACGGAATACGGGTTCAAGGCCATCCCCCTGGGCGGCTACATCTCGATGTCGGGCATGTACCCGCCCTCGCCGACGGAGGCCGAGCGTGGCGGTCGTGCGGGTGGGGGCTTCTTCGCCACCATGGTGCAGGACGCACGGGCCGCCAACGCCGAGACGATGACCGACGTCGATGAGAAGCGGCTGTTCTACCGGCTGCCGGTCTACAAGCGCATCATCATCATGCTGGGCGGGCCGCTCATGAACCTGCTGCTCGCGCTCGTGCTGTTCACGATCATGCTGAGCGGCATCGGCGTGCAGACCGCGACGACCACCATCGCCGGCGTCAGCGAATGCCTGGTGTCGGGAGCGTCCGCGCAGGCCGAGTGCACCGCGGACGATCCCGCCGCTCCCGCGGCGGCGGCCGGCATCCGACCCGGCGACGTGCTCGTCTCCGTCGACGGCGTCGCGGTCGACACCTTCGCCGAGGCGTCGCAGATCATCCAGGATTCCCCCGGTCGCGCCCTCCCGGTCGTCGTCGAGCGCGACGGCGAGACGCAGACGCTGCAGGTGACGCCCGTGCTCACCGAGCGCGAGGTCGTCGACGCCGACGGCCAGGTGTCCACCGCCGAGGTCGGCATGGTGGGGATGACCGCACGGTCGGAGTACGTTCCGCAGCCACTGTGGGCGGGGGCGGAGATGACGGTCGACAGTGTGCAGCGCGTCGCCGGTGTCATCGTGCAGCTGCCGGTGCGCGTCTACGACACGGCGGTGGCGCTGTTCACCGGCTCCGAACGCGACCCCGACGGCCCCCTGTCGGTCGTGGGTGCGGGACGCATCGCCGGCGAGGTCGCCGCGATCGACGCGCCCGTGCTCAACCGGTTGTCGGGGCTGCTGGGTCTGCTGGCCTCACTCAACCTCGCGCTCTTCGTGTTCAACCTCATCCCGCTGCTGCCGCTGGACGGCGGGCATGTGCTGGTGGCGCTGTGGGACGGCCTGAAGCGCGTGGTCGCGAAGGTGTTCCGCCGACCGCCGCCGCGCCCGGTCGACACCGCGCGCCTCGTGCCGGCCACCTTCGCCGTCGTGGTGCTGATGATCGGGATGGGCGGCATCCTGATCCTCGCCGACGTGTTCAACCCGATCGCCCTGTTCGGCTGACCGGAGCGCGCGCGTGGCCGGACCGCGGCAGCCGACGCGGGCTCAGGCCAGGGCGGCGGCGACGAGGCGCTCGAGCGTGCGCATGCCGTCGCGCGAGAGGATCGACTCCAGGTGCCCCTGCACCGAGGCGAAGCCCGGGCCGCGCAGCGCGTACACGTCGCCGGTGGCGGCGTCGGCGGACACCTCCGCCCGGGCGACACGCACCGTTCCCGGGGTCACCCGGGCGGTGAAGGTGTTGTAGAAGCCGATCGACGACGCTTCGCCGAACACGTCGACGGTCTTCTGCAGGCCCTGGTGCGGGGCGTCGAGCGGCGCGAGGTCGATGCCCAGCGCGTCGGCGACGATCTGGTGGCTGAGGCACACCGCCAGCAGCGGGCTGCCGGCGGCCAGTCGCCCGCGCACGACCTCGCGCATGCGGCGCAGGCGCGGGCTGTCCGGGTCGCGCGGATCTCCGGGACCGGGGCCAGCGACGACGAGGTCGGCGGCGTCGATGGCGGCGTCCGACACCTCGGACCACGGCACGATGGTGACGTCCAGGCCCAGATGCCGCAGCTGGTGGGCGAGCATCGTGGTGAAGCGGTCCTCCGCGTCGACGACCACCGCCGTGCGCCCTGCGAAGGGCCCCGGCGTGCTGTCGTCGCCCTGCGGGTTGAGCCAGAACTCCGCCAGCCGCGCGTTGCGCGAGGCCAGCAGCTCGGCGATCTGCGGGTCCTCGGCCAGCGGCCGCGGTGCCGCCGCGGGGGCATCGGGGTCGCTGTCGGGGGTGGCAGCGGTCACGACGGGTGCGTCGCGGGGGATCGCGCCGATCGCGCCGAGCACACCGGCGGCCTTGCCGTGGGTCTCGCCCACTTCGCCGTCCGGGTCGGAGTGGCGTACGAGCGTCGCGCCGACCGGCACGCGCAGGCGTCCCTCGGCGAGATAGGCCGTGCGGATGAGGATCGGAGCGTCGAGGTCGTGGGTCGGCCCGTCCGCGGCATCCATCCCGTCGTTCGGGGTGAACAGGGCTGCGACGCCGGAGTAGTAGCCGCGTGGGGTGGTCTCGTGTCGGCTGATGACCGTGCACGCGTTCTGCATCGGGGAGCCGGTGACGGTGGGGGCGAACATCGTCTCGCGCAGGATGTCACGGGGGTCCAGCCGACTGCGGCCGCGCAGCACGTACTCGGTGTGCGTGAGTCGCGACATCTCCTTGAGGTGCGGTCCGGTGATGCGTCCGCCGTCGGCGCAGACGGCGCTCATCATCTTCAGCTCTTCGTCGACGACCATGAACAGCTCCTCGGTCTCCTTCGTCGACTCGAGGAATGCGCTGAGGGTCGCGGCCGTGGCCCCGCCGGCGGGGTGGCGGAACGTGCCGGAGATGGGGTTCATCGTCACCACGCCATGCTGCGCGCTGACGTGCGCCTCAGGGCTCGCACCCACTGCGATGTGCCCGGGCGTCACGATCGCGAACGTCCAGTACGCGCCGCGCTCGTGCTCGAGGAGCGCCCGGAACCAGGTCAGTGCCGCCAGCCGCGGGTCGGCGTCGACTCCGGCGGTGAAGTCGCGGCGGATGACGAAGTTCGCGCCCTCGCCGCGGCCGATCTCCTCGGCGATCACGCGGCGCACGATGGCGGCGTAATCCTCGTCCGAGATGTCGAAGCCGGCATCCGTCAGCGCGATCGGATCGCTCGGCAGCTGCGCGAGAACCTCGGCGCGGGGGAGTGCGCTGTGCGTGTCCACGATGAGGCATCGCAGCGGCGCCCCGTCGTCGTGGCATTCGAAGCCGCGTTCGCGCACCTGGCGGAACGGCACCATCGCGAGCACTTCGCGGGGCGTGCCCGCAGCATCCGTCAGGGGGATGTCGGCGAGCAGATCGACGTCGACGACGTCGCCGGTGAGCAGCTCCACGGTGTCGGCATCGCGCGCGATGAGGGCGAACGCCGGCAGGTCGGCCAGCGTGGAGTACAGGGACGCGGTCATGGTCGGTCTTTCGTCATGGGAGCGGCCGCACCAACAAAAAGACCGCCCCGGGGGCGGTCTGTCGTCACACGAACCCACCGCCTATGCGGTGAGCCACCAGGTGAGGTTCGCGGACATGCGCCGAAACTACCACACCGCACAGGGCCCTCCCCGCGTTCGGCCCGTCCCCAGCCCGCCCGGCGTAGGGTGGGATCGTGCCAGCAGTCAATCTCGGGATGCCCCGCGTGCCGGAGGTCCTCGCCCCCCGCCGCAAGAGCCGTCAGATCAAGGTCGGAAAGGTCCTCGTCGGCGGCGACGCTCCCGTCAGCGTCCAGTCGATGACGACGACCAAGACCACCGACATCAACGCCACCCTCCAGCAGATCGCCGAGCTCACCGCCTCGGGCTGCGAGATCGTGCGCGTGGCCGTGCCGAGCCAGGACGACGCGGATGTGCTGCACATCATCGCGAAGAAGAGCCAGATCCCGGTCATCGCCGACATCCACTTCCAGCCGAAGTACGTCTTCCAGGCCATCGACGCCGGGTGTGCGGCGGTGCGCGTGAACCCGGGCAACATCCGGCAGTTCGACGACAAGGTCGGCGAGATCGCCAAGGCCGCGAAGGATGCCGGAGTCTCGCTGCGCATCGGCGTGAACGCCGGATCGCTGGACCGCCGCCTGCTGGAGAAGTACGGCAAGGCCACCCCCGAGGCGCTCATGGAGAGCGCCGTGTGGGAGGCGAGCCTGTTCGAGGAGCACGACTTCCACGACTTCAAGATCTCGGTCAAGCACAACGACCCGATCGTCATGGTCAAGGCCTACCGGCTGCTGGCCGAGCGCGGCGACTGGCCGCTGCACCTCGGCGTCACCGAGGCGGGTCCCTCCTTCCAGGGGACCATCAAGAGCGCCACCGCCTTCGGCATCCTGCTCTCCGAGGGCATCGGCGACACCATCCGCGTCTCGCTGTCCGCGCCGCCGGCGGAAGAGGTGAAGGTCGGGCACCAGATCCTGCAGTCGCTGAACCTGCGCGAGCGCAAGCTCGAGATCGTCTCGTGCCCCTCGTGCGGACGCGCGCAGGTCGACGTCTACACCCTCGCCGACAACGTCACCGAAGGCCTCAAGGACATGACCGTGCCGCTGCGCGTGGCGGTCATGGGCTGCGTCGTCAACGGACCCGGTGAGGCCCGCGAGGCCGACCTGGGCGTGGCGTCCGGCAACGGCAAGGGACAGATCTTCGTCAAGGGCGAGGTCATCAAGACCGTGCCCGAGGCCGACATCGTGCAGACCCTCATCGAAGAGGCCAACCGGATCGCCGCCGAGATGGGCCCCGACGCACCTCTGGGCACGGCGCAGGTCGTCACCGCCTGATCGTCGCAGCGTTGCAACGGAGCAGAGGCCGTACTCGCCGAACCGACCGTCCGCGCTGAGGCGCCGTCGACTCCCGGTCGGCGTGCGCGCCGGCTGCACGGTCTTCAGGATGCCCCGGCGCGCCCGCTCAGTGCAGGGTGCCGCCCGGCATCGCGACGTCGCCGGCGGTGTCCAGCGCGGTCCGCACCGCGATGAGCAGCGCCGCGGCGATGGTCTCCAGCGGCAGTGACGGTTCGCCCTCGCCGTCCGCCCACGGTACGTGCACGAAGCCCGCGCGCAGGCCGGGCCGGTGCGCGGCTTCGTCCAGCGCCACGAACATCACGTGGTTGCAGACGAACGTGCCCGCGGTGTGGGAGACCTCGACGGGGATGCCGGCACTCGCCACCGCGCGGACGATGGCCTTGACCGGGACGGTGGCGAAGTACGCGGCCGGGCCGCCCGCCACGCTCGGCACGTCGACGGGCTGCGCGCCGTCGTTGTCGGGGATCCGGGCGTCGATCAGGTTCACCGCGACGCGCTCGATGCCGATGGCGCGCCGACCGCCGGCGAGTCCGGCCGCGACGACCACGCCGGGGGAATGCTCCGCGATGAGCTCGCGCAGGCGCGATGCGGCGCCGTCGAAGGTCACCGGCAGCACCGCCGTCACGAGCGTCTCCGGCCCCTCCCAGCGATCGGCCGCCAGATGCACCGCCTCCGCGCTCGGGTTGACGGCGGCATCGGCGAAGGGCTCGAACCCGGTCAGCAGCACGGTGGACACGCCTCCAGCGTAGGTCGACCCAGGTGGCATCCGTAGACTTACTCCTCGTGGTCACTCGTCTGTCGCACTTCTTCCTCCGCACGCTCCGTGAAGACCCCGCCGATGCGGAGGTCACGAGCCACCGGCTGCTCGTCCGCGCCGGCTACATCCGACGGCAGGCGCCCGGCGTCTTCGCCTGGCTGCCCCTGGGGCTGCGGGTCAAGGGAAAGATCGAGCAGATCGTCCGCGAGGAGATGGCCGCCGCCGGCGCCTACGAGGTGCACTTCCCGGCCCTGCTGCCGCGCGAGCCCTACGAGGCCACCGGCCGCTGGGAGGAGTACGGCGATGCCCTCTTCCGCCTGCAGGACCGCAAGGGCGCCGACTATCTGCTCGCTCCGACGCACGAAGAGGTCTTCACTCTCCTGGTGAAGGACCTGTACTCCTCGTACAAGGACCTGCCGCTGTCGATCTACCAGATCCAGGACAAGTACCGCGACGAGGCGCGCCCCCGCGCCGGCCTCCTGCGCGGCCGCGAGTTCACGATGAAGGACGCCTACTCGTTCGACTACACCGACGAGGGTCTCGACGCCTCGTACGAGGCTCAGCGTGACGCGTACGAGCGCATCTTCCAGCGTCTGGGCCTGGAGTACGTCATCGTGCAGGCGGATGCCGGCGCCATGGGCGGATCGCGCTCCGAAGAGTTCCTGCACCCGACCCCGGTGGGGGAGGACACGTTCGTGCGCTCCGCCGGCGGCTACGCCGCCAACGTCGAGGCGTTCACGACTGTCGCGCCCGACCCGATCCCGTTCGACGGGCTGCCCGCCCCGGTGATCTTCGACTCCCCGGACACCCCCACCATCGAGACGCTCGTGGCGCACTGCAACGCGCACCTCGACGGCGAATACACCGCCGCCGACACGCTCAAGAACGTCGTGCTCGCCCTCACCCACCTCGACGGCACGCGCGAGCTGGTCGTCGTCGGGCTCCCCGGCGACCGCGACATCGACGACAAGCGCGTGGAGGTCGCGTTCGCTCCGGCCGAGGTCGAGCAGGCGACCGAAGCCGACTTCGCCGCCAACCCGCTGCTGGTGAAGGGCTACATCGGACCCTGGTCCGAGAAGGGGCCGATCCTCGGCGAGGAGTCCGCCACCGGCATCCGCTACTTCCTCGACCCCCGCGTGGTCGACGGCACGTCGTGGATCACCGGCGCGAACATCGACCAGAAGCACGTCGCCCGTCTCGTCGCCGGCCGCGACTTCACCGCCGACGGGTTCGTCGAGGTCGCCACCGTGCGCGCCGGCGACCCCGCCCCCGACGGCTCCGGCCCGGTCGAACTGGCCCGCGGCATGGAGATCGGGCACGTCTTCCAGCTCGGCCGCAAGTACGCCGAGGCGCTGGGGCTCAAGGTCCTCGACGAGAACGGCAAGCTCGTCACCGTCACGATGGGCTCGTACGGCATCGGCATCACCCGCATCCTCGCGATCATCGCCGAGCTCAACAACGACGACAAGGGCCTCATCTGGCCGACCTCCGTGGCCCCGTTCGACGTGCACGTCGTGGCCACCGGTCGCGACGCCGCCGCGTTCGAACTCGCCGAGAAGCTGTCGGCCGATCTCGAGGCCGCCGGGTTCGACGTGCTCTACGACGACCGTCCGAAGGTCTCGCCGGGCGTGAAGTTCGGCGACGCGGAGCTCGTCGGCGTGCCGCAGATCGTGATCGTCGGCCGCGGCGCCGCCGCCGGTGAGGTGGAGCTGTGGGACCGTCGCACAGGTGAGCGCGAGGTCGTCGCCGCCGCCGAGGCGGTCGAGCGCCTCGCCCGCCGCTGACGTCGGCGCTGCGTCTCAGAGCGAGGCGTAGCGGGCGCGGAAGGCGCAGAACACGCCGTACGCGATGAAGCCGGCGCCCACGGCGGCGACCAGAAGCTGCCCGAAGACCATGTCGCGCAGCGCGTCGAGGGCGCCGTCGATGCCGCCCGCCGCGCTCGCGTCGATCGTGACTGCGGCGATCAGCAGCAGGATGCCGACGATGAGCAGCGCGGCGCCCTTGGCGATGAATCCGACGGTGCCGAGGGTGGTGACGGTGTGGCCGAGCGGCGAGTCGGGGATGTCCATCTTCTTGCGGAAGCTGCGCAGGAATCCCATGACGATGAACGAGATGCCGCCGATCGCCACGCCGAGCCCCACCAGCCCCAGCACGATGCTGCCACCGGGGACGGTGAGCGCACCACGGCTGGCATCCTCCGCGGCGGATTCGCCGTCGGGACGGGCGCCGAGGGCCACGGCTGCGGCGACCGACCCGACGGCGATGAAGGCCGCGGCCTGACCCCACTCCGAGGCGCGCTGCCCCCACTTCTTCGCCGCGCCCTTGAGGTCGCCGTCGCGGTCACGGGAGAGCACCCCCTCCGCCAGGTGCCACGTGCCCAGCGCCCACAGGGCCACAGCGAGCAGCCAGAGGGCGGCAAGGCCCAGTGGCACGGCGGCGATCGCCTTGAGCGCGCCGGCCTGGTCGCCTTCCCCGTCGCCGCCGAAGGCGATGACGAGCGCGATGACGCCGATCAGGGCATGGACCACGCCGTTCGCGGCGTAGCCGGCACGGGCTCCGAGCCGGGCCGCCGGATGGTGGGCGATCTCACGCGCGGCGCGGCGCGGGGCGGCTTCGGTCACAAGGTCACCCTAGGGCTCGCGCAGGTTTCGCCGAGCCGGCCGCGCGTACGCTTTCAAGGGTGCAGGGACGGGGCAGAGGGCTGACGGCGAGGCTGGGCGAGCTGCCCCGCCTCATCGTGCGCGCCCCGGCGCCGGCCCTCCTGGCCATCGGGCTGCTCGTGGTGGCGCTCGGTCTGCTCATCGTCTTCCGGCCGCTGACCTCGCTGCTGCTGCTGGCGGTGTACATCGGCCTCAGCGCGGTGGCCGCCGGCGTGGCGGAGCTGTTGTCGAGCCGGGAACGGGCTTGGCACGGCCGGCTGTTCGGGGCGATCTGGATCATCGGCGGACTCGCGGTGGCGTTCTGGTTCGGTCGCAGGCTGGAGGAACTGCCCGCCGCGATGGCCGTGCTGCTGATCGTCGCCGGTGCCGCGTCCCTCGGCGATGCCCTGCGACGAGGCACTGTGAGCCAGCGCGTGCTGAGCCTGGCCTGGGGCGGCACGCAGATCGTCTTCGGGGTGCTGGCGCTGACCTGGCCTGACATCAGCGTGCTGATGGTGGCGGTGCTCTTCGGTGCCCGCACGATCGTCTTCGGCGCCGCACTCGTGGGGCGCGGCATCCGTGCCATCGTCTCCGAGGGCGCCGAGACGCCGGCGCCGGAGCCGCGCCCGGTCGGACGTCGCCGGCGCGTGTGGACGGCGGTCGGGCGGTACGCCGTCGCGCTGCTGCTCGTCGCCGCGGCCGCCGGCGGCTCCTGGGTCAACTCGTGGCTCGCCGACGGCGCGCCGGTGGTCGACGCCTTCTACGACCCGCCCGCGGAGGTGCCCGACGGGCACGGGAGACTCATCCGCGCCGACGAGTACCGCGGCGCCGCCCCGCCCGGGGCGAGCGTGCAGCGCATCCTCTACACGACACGCTCGACGCTGGGCGACCCCGCCGTCGGCAGCGCCCTGGTCATCGTCCCAGAAGAGCCCGCCGGCGGGCCCCGGCCGGTGGTGGTGTGGAACCACGGCACCACCGGCATCGCGCGCGGCTGCGCGCCGAGCCTGGCCGACGGCACAGCCACGCACTGGGCGATCCCCGACGTCAACCGCGCCGTCGCCAACGGCTGGGTTGTCGTCGCCCCCGACTACAGCGGACAGGGCGCACCGGGCGACTTCCCGTACCTCATCGGGCGGGGTGAGGCGCGCTCCGCTCTCGACGCGGTGCTGGCGGCGGGAGAGCTCGACGACGATCTCGTGCTGTCGCCGCGCACCCTGGTGTGGGGGCACTCGCAGGGCGGGCATGCCGCGCTGTGGACGACGCAGCTCGCCCCCGACTACGCCCCGGGCATCGACGTGCGCGGGACGGCCCTGCTGGCCCCCGCCGCCGACCCGCTGGCCCTCGCCGAGGAGCTGGCATCCGGCGACGCCAACGCGCTGCTGACCGTGATGGTGTCATGGGTGCTGGTGCCCTATGCCGACACCTATCCGGACGTGCAGCTCGAGGACTACGCCGCCCGCGGCGCGGAGCAGCTGATCCGGGAGATCTCGCAGCGCTGCCTGAGCGAGCCGGGCGTGGTGGTCTCGGCGCTCACCGCGCTGGGGCTGTCCGAGGATCAGCCGGTGACGCTGTCCGATCTGACGACGGGACCGCTGGGGGAGCGGCTGGCGGAGAACGTGCCCGAGGGGCCGTGGGGGACGCCGCTGTTCGTCGGGTGGGGGGCTCAGGACGACGTCCTGCCGACGGTGCTGCAGCGGCGACTCGTGGACGACCTGTGCGCAGCGGGCGAGCGCGTCTACACCTGGGTCGTCCCCACCGCGGGACACCAGGACCTCCTGCAACCGCGCTCGCAGGTGCTGCCGGCGATGCTGCAGTGGAGCGAGACGGTGCTGGAGACCGATCTCGACACGCCGGCGGAGGCGGCCCGCGCCGACCGGGTGCTCGACACCTGCGCGCGCTGAGGTGCGGCTCCCAGCTGGAGCGCGGGCGGCATCCGGTAACGTATGAGGGATGCGGAGGCGCCGTCGCGCCCCGCGACAAGCTGAATAGGGAGGACACCGTGGACATCGATCTCGGACTGTTGAGGACGATCGAGCGCGAGAAGGAGATCCCCTTCGACGAGCTGGTGCGCATCATCGAGCAGGCGATCCTCACCGCATACGGCAAGCACACCTCCCCGACCGGCGAGCTGCCCGACGGCACCCGCGTGGAGCTGGACCGCAAGACCGGTCACGTCGCGATCTACGTTCCGCTGCTGGACGAAGAGGGCGCCGTCATCGGCGAAGAGGAGACCACCCCCGACGACTTCGGCCGCATCGGCGCCTTCGCCGCCAAGCAGGTCATCGGCCAGCGGTTGCGCGATATCGCCGACGACGCCGTGCTGGGAGAGTTCCGCGGCAAGGAGGGCGACATCGTCGCCGGTGTCGTGCAGCAGGGCCCCAACCCGCGCATGGTGCACGTGGACCTCGGCTCGGTCGAAGCCATCCTCCCGCCCGAGGAGCAGGTGCCCGGCGAGACCTACGCGCACGGCTCGCGCCTGCGTGTGTACGTCACGAGCGTGTCGAAGGGTCTCAAGGGCCCGCAGATCACCGTGTCGCGCACCCACCCCGGCCTGGTCCGCAAGCTGTTCGCCCTCGAGGTGCCCGAGATCGCGTCCGGCCTGGTGGAGATCGTCTCCCTCGCTCGCGAGGCGGGCCACCGCACGAAGATCGCGGTGTCGGCCACCGAGCCCTCCATCAACGCCAAGGGTGCGTGCATCGGCGAGCTCGGCCGCCGCGTGCGCGCGGTCACCGAAGAGCTCGGCGGCGAGAAGATCGACATCGTCGACTACAACCCGGAGCTCGCGGCATTCGTGGCCAACGCGCTGTCGCCGGCGAAGGTGACGTCGAGCTTCATCCTCGACGCCTCCACCAAGGCCGTGCGCGCCCTCGTTCCCGATTACCAGCTGTCGCTGGCGATCGGCAAGGAAGGTCAGAACGCCCGTCTGGCGGCCAAGCTGACAGGCGCCAAGATCGACATCCAGCCCGACAGCATCCTCGAGGCCTGACGACCCGCCGGGAGCGTCCCGCCGGACGCGCCCGGGACACGGCTCGACGAGGGAATGCACGGAGGGGGTAGGATGGAATCTGTTCGAACGTGCGTGGGATGCCGCGCACGCGCCCCCCGTGCCGCGCTCGTCAGAGTCGTGGCCATCGATTCGCAGGTCGTCCTGGACGAACGAGGATCGATGCCCGGAAGGGGCGCGTGGGTGCACCGCACGCACGAGTGCGTGGATGCCGCCATCCGGCGCCGTGCCTTCGGGCGAGCACTACGTGTGTCAGGTTCGCTTGACACGCAGACCCTTCAGAACCACTTCCAGCGAAACGGCTGAACGGCTATGGACTCAAAGTGAACGGCTCGAAATGAGACCCGTCCGCAACTAGTGGTCTGCTCCTGTCTGGGGCAGACCTTCAGACAGGAGAATTGTGGCAAAACCACGCGTGCACGAGATCGCTTCCGAACTCGGCGTCGACAGCAAGGTCGCACTTGCGAAGCTGAAGGAGCTCGGCGAGTTCGTCAAGAGCCCTTCCTCGACCATCGAGCCCCCCGTGGCTCGCAAGCTCCGTCAGGCCCTGCAGGCCGACGGCGCCAAGCCCGCCGCTGCGCCCGCCCCGGGTGCATCGGCTCGCCCGGCCGGCCGCCCCGGCCCCGCGCGTCCGTCGGCTCCCACGCCGTCCGCTCCGGCGCCGCAGGCACCGGCAGCACAGGCGACTCCCGCCGCCCCGGCACCTGCTCCCGCGCCGTCGAGCGCTCCCGAGCAGGCGGCCCCCGCCGCTCCGGCAGCGCCGGCCGCAGCCACGCCTGCGCCCGCCGCAGCTCCGCAGGCGCCCGACGCCGCGCCGAAGCCCGGTGGCGCCACTCCCGGCGGCCCGACTCCCGGCGCCCCGCGCCCCGGTGGGGCACCGCGTCCAGGAAACAACCCGTTCGCCTCCTCGCAGGGCATGGGCCAGCGTCCCGCCGGTCCGCGTCCCGGCAACAACCCGTTCGCCTCGGCGCAGGGCATGGGGCAGCGCCCCACGCCCGGTAACATCCCGCGTCCGCAGGCACCGCGTCCCGGCGCCCCGCGCCCGGGGGCCCCGCGCCCCGGTGGCGCAGGTCGTCCCGGTGGCGGCGGTCGTCCCGGCGCCCCGTTCCAGCAGCGTCCCGGCGGCCCCGGTCGTCCCGGTGGCGCACCCGGTGGCTTCCAGCGCCCCGGCGGTCCGCCCGCGGGTGGCTTCGCCGGTCGTCCCGGTGGCGGCGGCGGTCGTGGCCGTGGTCCCGGTGGTGGCACCGCCGGCGCCTTCGGCAAGGGTGGCGGCAAGTCCAAGCAGCGCAAGTCGCGGCGGGCGAAGCGGCAGGAATTCGAGATGCGGTCGGCGCCGGTCGTCGGCGGCGTCAACGTCTCGCGCGGTAACGGCGAGATCATCCGCATGCGCCGCGGCGCGTCGATCGCGGACTTCGCCGACAAGATCGAGGCCATCACCGGTTACACGGTGCAGCCCGGCACGCTGGTGACGATCCTGTTCAACCTCGGCGAGATGGCCACGGCCACCGAGTCGCTGGATGAGGCGACCTTCGAGGTGCTCGGCGAGGAGCTGGGCTACAAGATCCAGATGGTCTCGCCCGAGGACGAGGACAAGGAGCTCCTGGAGGGCTTCGGTCTGGACCTCGACGCCGAGCTCGAAGCCGAGAGCGAAGACGACCTCGAGATCCGTCCGCCCGTCGTGACCGTCATGGGTCACGTCGACCACGGTAAGACGCGACTGCTCGACGCGATCCGTCAGACCAACGTGGTCGCCGGTGAGGCCGGTGGCATCACCCAGCACATCGGTGCCTACCAGGTGTGGACCGAGCACGAGGGCATCGAGCGCGCGATCACGTTCATCGACACCCCCGGTCACGAGGCGTTCACCGCCATGCGTGCCCGTGGTGCGCAGGTCACCGACCTCGCGATCCTCGTGGTCGCCGCCGACGACGGCATCATGCCCCAGACGGTCGAGGCGCTGAACCACGCACAGGCGGCAGGCGTGCCGATCGTCGTGGCAGTGAACAAGGTCGACAAGCCCGACGCCAACCCGGCGAAGGTGCGCCAGCAGCTCACCGAGTACGGCCTGGTCGCCGAGGAGTACGGCGGCGACGTCATGTTCGTCGACGTCTCCGCACGTCAGGGCACCAACATCCAGGAGCTCCTGGATGCCGTCCTGCTGACCGCGGACGCGGGTCTGGACCTCACGGCGAACCCGAACAAGGCCGCCCGTGGTGTCGCGATCGAGGCGAAGCTCGACAAGGGCCGCGGCTCGGTGGCCACCGTGCTGATCCAGTCCGGCACGCTGCGCGTCGGCGACGCGATCGTCGCAGGCACCGCCTACGGCCGTGTGCGTGCCATGGTCGACGAGAACGGCGACCCGGTCGAGGAGGCTTACCCCTCCCGCCCCGTGCAGGTGCAGGGTCTGAACTCCGTGCCCCGCGCCGGCGACACGTTCATCGTGACCGAAGAGGACCGCCTCGCCCGTCAGATCGCTGAGAAGCGTGAAGCCGCCGAGCGCAACGCCCAGCTGGCCAAGGCCCGCAAGCGCATCTCGCTCGAGGACTTCACCCGCGCTCTGCAGGAGGGCAAGGTCGAGTCGCTCAACCTCATCATCAAGGGTGACGTCTCCGGTGCCGTCGAGGCGCTCGAGGAGTCGCTGCTGAAGATCGAGGTGGACGACTCCGTGCAGCTGCGGATCATCCACCGCGGTGTGGGTGCCGTGACCGAGTCCGACGTCAACCTCGCCACGATCGACAACGCGATCGTGATCGGGTTCAACGTCCGCCCCGATGCCAAGGCGCGCGAGCGTGCTCAGCGTGAAGGCGTGGACATCCGGTTCTACTCGGTCATCTACAACGCGATCGACGATGTGGAGCAGTCGCTCAAGGGCCTGCTCAAGCCGGAGTACGAAGAGGTCCAGTCGGGCGTCGCGGAGATCCGGGAGGTGTTCCGCTCCTCGAAGGTCGGCAACATCGCCGGTGTCATCGTGCGCTCGGGGACGATCACCCGAAACGCGAAGGCTCGCGTCATCCGCGACGGCGTGGTCATCGCCGACGGCCTGACGATCGAGTCGCTGCGCCGCTTCAAGGACGACGTCACCGAGGTGCGCACGGACTACGAGGCCGGTATCGGACTCGGCAAGTTCAACGACATCCAGATCGGCGACGAGATCGAAACCACCGAGATGGTCGAGAAGCCGCGAGGCTGATCATCCGGCGGGGGGTGCCGGAAGGCACCCCCCGCCTTCACTTGCAGGGAGATAAACGATGTCTTCAGAGCGTCAGGCCAGGCTGGCCGACCGCATTCGCGTTCTGATCGCCGAACGGCTCGAGAAGGGTCTGCGGGACCCGCGGCTGGGGTTCACCACCATCACCGATGTGAAGGTGACCGGGGACCTGCAGCACGCGTCGGTGTTCTACACCGTGCTCGGCACCGAGAAGGAGCGCGCCGACTCGGCTGAGGCGCTGCGGGCCGCCACCGGCATGCTGCGCAGCGAGGTCGGGCGCAAGCTCGGCGTGCGGCTCACCCCGACCCTCGAGTTCATCCCCGACGCGATCCCCGAGAACGCCGGGCACATCGAGGACCTGCTGCGCGAGGCGCGCGAGCGCGACGCCGCTGTGGCGGGACTGGCCACCGGTGCCGCCTATGCCGGCGACGCCGACCCGTACGTCAAGCCCCGCGACCTCGAAGAAGCCGAGTAGACCTCCGGGTCCACGAGCGGGTATCCGGCGACGCGGCTGAGCCTTCGCGCCACCGGGAGCGGGGGCGCTCCGTTGCCGACGTGCACAACGTCGCCGATCCCGGGTGCCTGCGCGTCAACGCGCCCAGACGGGCTGTTGCCCGCACTTGATTGGCGACGTTGTGCACGCGGCCGCACGCGCGCAGGCTCAGCGGGGGAGCGAGAGCATGCCCCCGGTCGCCTCGACGAGCCCGTCCGCGATGAGCGAGTCGATGGCGCGGTCGCGCTGGCGCGCATCCTGCCAGGCCGGGATGACCGCGTCGGCCGCCACCGCGTGGGCCGCAGCCTCCCGCAGCACCCGCAGCACCGCACCGCGCGCCTGCCGGTCGCTGCCCTCGTACCGGGCCTGCCGCCGCCTCTCGTCGCCGGTGTCCGGGTACCCGGCCGCGCGCCACGCGCACAGGTGCGCGAGCGGGCACGCCTCGCACCGGGGAACGCGTGCCGTGCACACGACCGCCCCGAGTTCCATGGCCGCCGCGTTGACGACCGCGGCCTGGTCGACGTCCGAAGGCAGCACCGCCGCCATCGCCGCCAGATCACGCTTCGCCGGCGCACCCGGCTGCGACCGACCGTCGACGGCCCGCGCGAGCACGCGTCGGGTGTTGGTGTCGACGACGGGATGCCTGCGCCCGTAGGCGAAGACGGCCACGGCGCGCGCGGTGTAGTCGCCGATCCCGGTGAGGGCGAGGAGCGCCTCGACGTCCGCCGGCACGACGCCGTCGTGGCGGTCGCGGATCTCCACCGCGGCCCGGTGCAGCCAGAGCGCGCGCCGCGGGTACCCGAGGTTCGCCCACTGCCGCACCGCCTCCGCGGGCGGGTCGGCCGCCAGCGCCGCGGGGTCGGGCCAGCGGTCGAGCCACGCCTCCAGATGGGGGATCACCCGGGCCACCGGCGTCTGTTGCAGCATGAACTCGCTCACCAGCACGCCCCACGCCCCGAACTCCGGATGCCGCCACGGCAGGTCCCTGGCGTTGTCGCGGTACCAGGCGATGAGCGGGGTCGCGAGGTCGGGCACCCGAGAAGCCTATGACGGCCGAACGCCGGGGGAGCGCCGGTCGCCCCACCCGGCCGAAGTAGGCTGGAGGGATGCCCGAGACCACCGCTTCCGACCTCTGGGGGAGCCTGCGCGACGAGGTGCGCCAGCATCACCGCCATGGGCGGATCCTCCTCGGCGTGGATGGCGTCGACGGCGCGGGCAAGACCCGCTTCGCCGACGGCTTCGCGACCGTGTTCGACGACGTCCCGGTCTTCCGGGCATCGGTCGACGGGTTCCACCGCCCCCGCGCCGAGCGATACGCCCGCGGGCGCACGTCGCCGGAGGGGTTCTACCTCGACTCCTACGACTACGCGGCGTTCCGCCGTGAGCTCATCGAGCCCTTCCGTGCCGGCGAGCCCTTCCGCACCGCGGTGTGGGATGTCGACGCCGATGCGCCGGTCGATGTGGCCCCGCAGGTCGCCGGACCCGATGCCGTGCTGCTGGTCGACGGCATCTTCCTGCACCGCCCCGAGCTGCGCGGGCTCTGGCACTGGTCGCTGTGGCTCGACGTCCCCGTCGACGTGGCGTTCGCCCGCCTGGCCGAGCGCGACGGCACCGACCCCGCCCACACCGCAGCCTCCAACGCCCGCTACCGGCAGGGCCAGGAGATCTACCTGCGCGACGCCGACCCGCGTCGCGCCGCCTCGGCGATCGTCGACAACACCGACTTCCGCCACCCGTCGCGCGTCTACCGGGACTTCTGCTGATGGCCGGCGGCATCCTCCTCGTCGACAAAGCCGGCGGCATGACGAGCCACGACGTCGTCGCGCGCGCGCGGCGCGCGCTGGGCACCCGCAAGGTCGGCCACGCCGGCACGCTCGACCCGATGGCGACGGGCCTGCTCGTCCTCGGCGTCGACAGCGCGACCCGGCTGCTGACGTATCTCGTCGGGCTCGACAAGACCTATGAAGCCACGATCCGCCTCGGTGTCGCCACCGACAGCGATGACGCCGACGGCGCCGTGACGACCAGGGCCGATGCCGCGGCCGTCGCCGCCGTCACCGACGCTGCGGTCGACGCGGGCATCTCGGCGCTGACGGGGGACATCTCCCAGGTGCCCAGTCGCGTCTCGGCGATCAAGGTGGACGGTCGCCGCGCCTACGACCTGGCCCGCGCCGGCGAGGAGGTCACGCTGGCAGCACGTGCGGTCACCGTCTCGCGCTTCGCGGTGCGCGCCCGCCGCCCTGGCGACGGGGTGCTGGACCTCGACGTCGTGGTCGACTGCTCCAGCGGCACCTACATCCGTGCCCTCGCCCGCGACCTGGGTGCGGCGCTCGGGGTCGGCGGTCACCTCACCGCGCTGCGGCGCACCCGCATCGGTCCGTTCGACCTCGCCGACGCGGTGGCCGTCGACGACATCTCCGCCGACGCCCTGCTCCCGCAGGCGAGGGTCGCCGCCGATGTGCTGGGCGCCTTCCCGGTGACGGCGGAGGAGGCCCGCGATCTGCGGCACGGAAAGCGTCTCGTCGGCGCGGGCGTGCGCCTCGCCGACCCGCCGGCCGCGGCCATCGACCCCGACGGCCGGCTCGTGGGGATCGTCGAGCGCCGCGGCGCCGACGTGAAGAGTGCCATGAACGTCTCGGAGGAGAGCTGATGATCCTGTGGTTCACCGTCGTCCAGGTGGCCGTCGCCGTGGTGGCCGGCCTGCTGTGCATCGGGATCGGCCTGGCCGGCCGTCGCCCCAGTGACCTGACGGTGGGTTCGCTCGCACTTCTCGAGCTGCTCCTCATCGCGCAGGTCGTCATCGGCATCGTGTCGCCGCTCGCGGGCAACCCCGCTTCGGGCAGCCTGCTCGAGTTCTGGGTGTACCTCGTCTCGGCCGTGCTGCTGCCGCCCGCGGCGGCGGCGTGGGCGCTCATCGAGCGCAGCCGCTGGAGCACCGTCATCATGGGGGTCGCCGCGCTGTCGGTGGCCGTGATGGTGTGGCGCATGGAGGTCATCTGGACGGTGCAGGGCGCATGACCGGCTCCGTCGTCACGCCGCCTAAACTGGACCGCGACATGTCCACCCGCCCCCGCATGACCGGCATCGGCCGCGTGCTCGTGATCGTCTACGCGGTCATGGCCCTCGCCGCCACCGGGCGCTCCTTCGTGCAGATCGTCGAGAAGTTCGACGAGGCGCCGCTCGCGTACACCCTGTCGGCGGGCGCGGCCGTCGTGTACATCCTCGCCACCCTCGCCCTCGTGTTCGCGGGCTCCCGCGTCTGGTACGTCATCGCCTGGGTCGCGATCTGCTTCGAGCTCACCGGCGTGATCGTCGTCGGCATGCTCACCTTCGTGCTGCCTGCGCTGTTCGACCACCCGACGGTGTGGTCCTGGTTCGGCGCCGGTTACCTGTTCATCCCGCTGGTGCTGCCCTTCCTCGGACTGTGGTGGCTGACCACCCACCGGCCCGGCCCCGTGGCCGAGCCGGGCCCCGAGCCGGTCGAGAGGTCGTCCTGGTGATCGTCTTCCGCGACCCGGCGGAGATCCCCGCCGGTTTCGGCCCCTCGGTGGTCGTCATCGGCAAGTTCGATGGCGTGCATGCCGGGCACCGCGCCGGGATCGACCGCGCCCGGGTCGCCGCAGAGGCCGAAGGCGCGCGCGTGGTCGCCGTCACGTTCGACCGCAATCCGCTCAGCGTGCTGCGGCCGGAGCTGTGCCCGCCCGAGCTCGTCAGCGTCGACCAGAAGCTGGCCCTGCTCGCGCAGACCGGGGTGGACGCCACCCTCGTACTGCACTTCGACCGTGCCCTCGCCGACCTGCCCGCTGAAGACTTCGTGCGCCGCGTGCTCGTGGACGCCGTCGGCGCGGTCACGGTGTTCGTGGGGGCCGACTTCCGCTTCGGTCGCGGCGGTGCCGGCGACCCCGGCCTGCTCGCGCAGCTGGGCCGCTCGTCCGGGTTCCGCGTCGAGGTGATCGACGACATCCGGGCTCGCGACGACGGCCGCCGTGTCTCCTCGACCTGGATCCGCGGCCTGCTCGCGGAGGGCGACGTCGAGGGCGCGGCCCGGCTGCTCGGCCGCCCCGCGGCGGTGCGCGGCGAGGTCGTGCACGGCCTGAAGCGCGGCCGCGACCTCGGCTTCCCGACGGCGAACCTGTCCCTCGAGGCCGAGGGGTTCATCCCCGCCGACGGCGTCTACGCCGGCTGGCTCGTCGACGAGGGTGCGATCCCTGTGGCGGATGCTTCGCCCCACCCGCACGCCACGACCCGCTACCCCGCCGCCATCTCGGTGGGGACCAACCCCACGTTCGGCGACGTGACCGCGCGTCAGGTGGAGGCGTACGTGCTGGACGAGACCGATCTGGATCTCTACGGCCACCGCGTCGAGGTGCACTTCACCCACCGCATCCGGGGAATGGTCGCCTTCGAGGGCGTCGACGCACTCATCGCGCAGATGACCGACGACGTCGCCCGAGTGCGCGCCGCGTTGAGCGACTGAGTCAGTACGACGTCTCGTCGACCGTGGAGGCGCCCTCCCGGCCGTCGAGCTCTGCGCGCAGCGAGCCGAGGATCGTGGCGCTGGCGCTGGTGCCCAGGCGGGTCGCGCCGGCATCGAGCATCTGCAGGGCGGTCTCGAGGCTGCGGACGCCGCCGGAGGCCTTCACCTGCACGCGCTCGCCGACGCTCGCCCGCATGAGTCGCACGTGCTCGACCGTCGCGCCGCCGCCGGCGAACCCGGTGGAGGTCTTGACGAAGTCTGCGCCGCCGGCCTCGGTCAGCCGGCTGCCGCGGGCGATCTGCTCGTCGTCGAGGAGGCTCGTCTCCAGGATCACCTTCGTGATCTTCCCGGCAGCGGCATCCACGACGGCGCGGATGTCGTCGACGACGACATCGTCGAACCCGGAGCGCAGCGCGCCGATGTTGATCACCATGTCGAACTCGGTCGCGCCGTCCTCGAACGCGCGGATGGTCTCAGCGACCTTCGCCGTGGTGGAGGTGGTGCCGTGGGGGAACCCGATCACGGTGCCCACCGCGACGCCGGTGCCGTCCAGGCGCTTCACCGCGTAGGGGATGTCCGACGGACGAACGCACACGCTGAACACGCCCCACTGGGCGGCGATGTCGAGCTCGGCGTCGACGTCGGCACGGGTGAATTCGGGCTTCAGGATCGCGTGGTCGATCGTGGCGGCCAGTTCGCGTTCGGTGATTCGGGACATGCTCTCAGCGTAGTCGCCGCCCCCGGACGAGGTGGGCCACCGCTCAGGTGCCGCCGAACCCGGTCGTCGCCACACCGCGGACGATCTGCTTCTGGAAGATCAGGAACAGCACGATCAGGGGGAGGGATGCCAGCACGGCCTGCGCCATCACCTGCGCGTACTGCACCCCGTAGGCACTGATGACCGTCTGCAGACCCACCGGCAGCGTCATCAGGTTGGTGTCGTTGATGATCAGGAACGGCCAGAGGAAGTTGTTCCAGGTCGTGATGAACACGAAGATGGCCACAGCAGCGAGGATGCCGCGCGACAGCGGCAGCACGATGGACCAGAACACCCGCAGCCGTCCCGCGCCGTCCACGCGCGCGGCATCCTCCAGCTCCAGCGGCACCTGGTCGAAGAACTTCTTCAGGATGAACACCATCGCCGGCACGACGACCTGCGGCAGGATCAGCCCCAGCGGGGTGTCGACGAGGTTGAGGGCGAGCATCTCGTAGAACAGCGGGATGATGAGCACCTGCGGGGGGACGACGATCGACGCGATCACGACTCCGAAGAGGAACCTCCTGCCGGGGAACTCCAGCCGCGAGAAGGCATAGGCGGCCAGCGCCGAGATGGCCACGGTGATGAGGGTCACGGCCGCGGAGGTCCACAGGCTGTTGAAGGCCCAGATGTACACGTTCCCCTGCGCGAGGATCGCGCCGTAGGCATCGGTGGTCGCACCGGACTGGCCGATCCAGCCGCCGCCGGACGCGGCATCCGTCTCGGTCATGAACGAGGTCGCCACCGCCCACAGGAACGGCATCAGCCAGCCGAGCGCCATCAGCGCCAGTGCGACGAAGGCGAGGATGTTCAGCGGGGTCAGCCGTCGCGCGCCGGGCTTGGTCGTGCGGTCCGGCCGGGTGGCGGCGCCCTGCGGGGTGGCCAGCGGTGCGCGTGCCTGAGCGGTGGTGGTCATGACTGCTCCCCCCGGCGGCGGACGGCGAAGGCCTGCACCACGCCGATGATGACGATGATGGCGAAGAAGACGTAGGAGATGGCGGAGGAGTACCCGAAGCGGTACCCGACGAAACCGGCCTCGTACATGTACTGCACGACGGAGCGGGTGGTGTCGCTCGCGACCCCGCCCAGCATCTGATAGGCCTGGTCGAACAGCTTCAGCGACGCGATCACCTGCAGGATGACGATGAGCACCGTCACCTGACCCAGCTGCGGGAGGGTGATCGACCACAGCTGCCGCACCGGGCCCGCACCGTCGAGGGAGGCCGCCTCGTACTGCTGCGCCGGGATGTTCTGCAGCGCGGCGAGGTACAGCAGGAAGTTGAAGCCGACCGTCCACCACACCGTGGCGATGACGATGGCGTACATGTTGGTGTCGGGGCTCTGCAGCCACGCCAGAGGCTCGAGACCGAACCAGGCGAGCACCCTGTTGGCGGCGCCGATCTGGGGGTTGAAGATCCACACCCAGATCTGCGAGATCACCGTGGAGGCCAGCAGATACGGCATGAAGAACGACAGCCGCCACAGCCATTGGGCGGGCAGTCCGCGGTGCACCAGCAGCGCCATCGCGAGCGCGAGCAGCACCAGCGGCACGGTCGACAGGACGGTGAACCACGCCGTGTTGCCCAGCGACCGCCACGTGACCGGATCGCCGAGCGCCTCGATGTAGTTGGCGAACCCGACGAACCCGCCCCCGGCGCCGGTGAGGGACTGATCGGTGAAGCTCAGGTACAGCCCGTGCAGGAGGGGCCACAGCAGGAACACCGCGAACGCGACGAGGAACGGTGCCAGAAAGCCCCACGCGACCGCGGTCTCGCGGCGCTCGCCGGTGTGACGGCGGATGCCGGCACTCGCCCGCCCGGTGATGACGGTGGCGGTGGAGGTGGACGGTGCCGTGGTGGTCATGACGCGCCTCCTCGCGGGTCGGCCGGGTTGGGTGTCTTCAGCTGCGCGTCCAGGCGCGATCGGAAGCGGGCGATCGCGGCGGAGGGGTCGTCGCCGCCCAGCAGCACGTTCTGCACGGCCGAGCCGAACTCGGCCTGGAAGCGCGACCCCGAGCCGGTGAACCAGGCGCGCGGGTCGTAGCGCACGTGCTGAGCGGCCTCGGCGTAGTGGGCCTGCGGCAGGAGGTCGGCATAGGACGACGCCTCGGTGACGGGCAGATACGCCGGGATGTGCCCGGCCCCCGCCCAGTCGAAGGACCCCTTCAGCAGATCCGCGACGAACCGGTAGACGAGGTCTCTCGTCGCGGGGTCGGGGGCGCTCTGGTGCGGCAGGGTGAAGGCGTGGGAGTCGGCGTACACGCTGGGGGTGCCGTACAGCGTCGGGATGAGCGTCGCATCCAGCGGGAGATCCCGCTCCTGCATGGACCGCAGCTCCCAGACACCGGTGAGGAAGAGTCCGCTGCGGCCCGTGGCGAACTCTGCGATCGCCGACTGGTAGTCGTTCTCGCGCGCGGCGATCTCTCCATCGAGCAGCTGCTGCATGAAGGTCAGTGCCGTCAGCGCGGCGTCGTCGTCCATCTGGGCGCTGCCGCCCTCCGGCAGTTCGATCTCGCTGCCGTGCTGCGTGTAGAGGGTGTAGAACAGGCGCCACATCTGCGCGCCGTCGCCCAGGTACCCGTACGACAGGCCATGGCCCTCCGACTCCCCGGCGACGGCGCGGGCGAGCTCCAGGAAGTCGTCGGGGGAGGACACCGCGCGCAGGCGGCCGTCGCCGTCGAGCACCCCGGCGCGCTCGCAGATGTCGGTGTTGAACATGAGGATGAACGGATGCGCGTCCAACGCGACGCTGTACAGGTCGTCTCCGACGAACCCCTTCTGCCAGACCGCTGCGGGGAACGACGCCTCATCGACGCCGAGGTCGGCGAGGCGCTGCACGTCCCAGGTGTCCAGCAGCCCTCCCGGCGCATAGCCGACCACGCGGGACGCATGCATCACGGAGAGGTCCGGTGCCCGGCCGCCCGCGGCGGCCATGGCGAGCTTGGTGTAGTACGGCTCGCCCCACGACAGCACCGTCGGTCTGACCCGATAGGCGCTCTGCGCCGCGTTCGCGGTGTCGACGAGCCCCGACATGGTCACGCCGTCGGCGCCGCTGAGCAGGTGCCAGTACTGCAGGGGGCGGGGACCCGATGCCGACACGGGGCTGCAGGAGGCCAGGGCGGCGGTGCCCGCGAGGGCGCCGGCGAGGCCGAGGAACCCCCGGCGGGAGACCACGGGTGCTGCTGTCATCGTCACTCCTTCGTGACTTCGCGTGGATTCCCGCATCCTGTACCCCCTGCCGAGCCGGTGCAAGGGCATGTGCGGGTGCGGCGGCCGGATCCGGACGCGCGCGAACGGTACAGTCGGAGCGTGTTCACCTCGGCTTTCCCCTCGACGCGGCTGCGTCGCAGCGCCACGACGATCGCCGCCGCGGCCGCGGCGATCCTCCTCCTCGCGGGCTGCGCCCAGGAGCCGGCCGCGCCGGCACCCTCCGGGACCGGCGCCACGCCGCCGGTGACCGCCGAGCCGTCGCCCTCGCAGACCCCGTCGCCGACGCCCACCGAGCCGGCCGAGGCCGACACGATCGAACTGCCGGCGTCGTGCGACGACATCTACTCCCCGGCGATGCGCGCGCAGCTCGAGGCCGGAGTGCCGCCTCTGAACGACCCCGGCATCAGCATGCCCTCGACGCAGAACGCCCAGGCGCTCCAGCTGCTCGAGTCCGGCATCCCGTCGCTGCGGTGCACGTGGGGCTATCCCTCCGAGGTGGGCATCGCCACCACCGTCTCCCTGATCGAACCCGCCGCGGTGGGTGACCTCGTGGGGTCGCTGGCGAACGCCGGGTTCTCGTGCGCCGACGCGCAGGGGGGCACCGCGTGCCGCCTCACCGAGACGCTCGTGGACTACGACGACAACCTCGTGGAGAAGGGCGAGACGCACTTCTTCCGGGGCAACGGCTGGCTCGCCACGGTGTGGCTGAACTACGGCCCGGAAGGCTACACCGAAGACATCGCCTCGATGATCTGGGGCTGAGCGCGCGCATGCCCTAGACTGTGCATCGGGGAAGAGACGCTTCGTCGCCGCAGTCGGCTGATGTATGCCCGTGGCGCGTCGTGCGTCGTCCCTGAGACCGCGGTCGTCCCGGCAACCGAGCCGCACGCGGTCACATGCACATCGATCCCGCCCCGGGACTCCCGAGGCATCCGGCATCCACGCCCAGGAGGAGCATGCCGCCCACGGCACCCGCCGCGCAGTCCACGTCGCGCCGCAGGAAGAACACGTCATCCCGACGCGATGACGAAGCGCCCATCATCCCGATCCTCGCCCGCAAGGTGCGCGAGGTCGAGGCGAAGTCCCAGCGCGGCAAGCTGGGACCCACCAACCGCGTGAAGTTCCAGGTGATCGCGTTCCTCGTCCGCGAGGAGCGCGCCCGGGTCAAGGCCGACACCGAGGTCACCGACGCCGCACGCGCCGAGCTGCTGAAGCGGCTCGACGGAGTGGCGACGATCCTCGCGAAGACCGCCGCGCGCGACACCTCGCTGATCCAGCTGCTCGAGGTCGACCAGGCCACGTCGCCGGTCGCCAAGCGCATGCGGCGGGACTGGCTGCTGGAATCGGGGGCGGAGCTTCCGCCGGACGAGCTCATCATCACCGACACCGTGCCCGTCGCAGCGCCCGTGGTCCCCGCCGCCATGAGCTCACGGCAGGTCGTGCCGCCGCAGGTCGAAGCACGCCGCGAGGCGAACCCGTTCCTGGCGCCGGACCTCCACCGCCGCAACCCCGCGGACACCCCTCGTCGCCGACTCGACGGCTGGGAGCTCATGGGCCCGCTGTACAAGGCGTTCGAGACCGGCGCCGGCGGCAGCGCGGCGTCGATGGACCTGCCCCCCATGCCGGAGTTCGATCGCCTGTCGCCCAAGGGCCTGGAGATCATGCCGCACCAGTCGCGGTTCCTGGAGTCGGTGCGTCACGGCCACCGCAGCTTCCTGCTGGCCGACGAGCCGGGTCTGGGAAAGACCGCGGAGTCGGTGCTGGCGGCATCCGTCGCCGACGCCTACCCGCTGCTGGTGGTCGTCCCCAACGTCGTCAAGATGAACTGGGCGCGCGAGGTGCACCGCTGGACGCCGCAGCGGCGCGCGACGGTCATCCAGGGTGACGGGGAGGACCTCGACGCGTTCGCCGACGTCTTCATCGTCAACTACGAGATCCTCGACCGCCACCTGTCCTGGCTCAGCTCGATCGGGCTGAAGGGCATGGTCGTCGACGAGGCCCACTTCATCAAGAACCTCTCGTCGCAGCGTTCGCAGAACGTGCTGGCGCTGGCGGGCCGCATCCGCGAGCAGACGAGCGACCCGCTCATGCTGGCGCTGACGGGAACCCCGCTGATCAACGACGTCGAGGACTTCGATGCGATCTGGCGGTTCCTCGGCTGGACCAACGGCGAGAAGCCCGGCCCCGAGCTGATGGAGAAGCTCGACGCGACGGGATTGACTCCGGCGGACAAGGCGTTCTACCCCGAGGCGCGGGAAGCGGTCATCTCGATGGGGATCGTGCGGCGCAAGAAGAAGGACGTCGCCGCGGACCTCCCCGACAAGCTGATCGCCGATCTCCCGGTGGAGCTGGACGACGAGTTCGGCCGCTCGATCAGGGCTGCGGAGCGCGAGCTGGGCGACCGTCTCGCGGCGAAGTACCGCCGCATCCTCGAAGCGCGTGGGGACCGGGTGTTCCTGGGCGACTTCGACGAGGACATCGTGCGGCTCGTCGCGCACAACGAGCTCGAAGAGGCCAAGGCCGCGGGTTCCGGCTCGGAGAACGTCTTCACCATGGTGCGGCGCATCGGCCAGGCCAAGGCGCTGCTCGCGGCGGACTACGCCGTGCAGCTGCAGCGGTCGGTGGGCAAGGTCGTCTTCTTCGCCAAGCACATCGACGTCATGGATGCCGCCGAGGCGCACTTCGCCGCGGCAGGGCTGCGCACCGTCTCGATCCGCGGCGACCAGACGACGCCCGCGCGCCAGGAGGCCATCGACGCGTTCAACAACGACCCGGGAGTGGGCATCGCGGTGTGCTCGCTGACGGCAGCCGGCGTGGGACTCAACCTGCAGGCGGCATCCAACGTCGTGCTCGCGGAGCTGTCGTGGACGGCGGCCGAGCAGACGCAGGCGATCGACCGCGTGCACCGCATCGGTCAGGGTGAGCCGGTCACGGCGTGGCGCATCATCGCGGCCCACACGATCGACACGAAGATCGCGGAGCTCATCGACTCGAAGCAGGGGCTCGCGGCCCGCGCACTGGACGGCGAGGCGGCGGAGGCGGCATCGACGGACTCGGTGCAGCTGTCGGCTCTCATGCATCTGCTGCGGCGGTCGCTCGGCGGCAGCTGACGCGCCGCTGCCGCCATCGTGGCCACAGATGGACGCGGGCCCCCCCCCCCCCCGGGCCCCCCGCCCATTACACCCGCCCCCGCCGGCGGCCG
>NZ_JANJGV010000008.1:0-66592 GCF_024623595.1 Microbacterium sp. zg.Y1084 | reverse complement strand
GCGCGGCGGCTGCTGCCCCGCGGCCGCCGCCCTCGTGGCCACAGAGGGCCGCGCCCCCGCCGCCGGGGGGGCCCGCGTCGCATTTCCTCCGGCCCGCGCGTCTGGCAGGCGACGGCGGGCGCCGATAGTGTCGAGGAAGGCAACGTGGCCGTACACATCACTGAAAGCTGACAGCAAGGACGTTCCATGAAGATCGGCATCCTCACCAGCGGCGGCGACTGCCCGGGCCTGAACGCGGTCATCCGCGGCGTCGTGCTCAAGGGCACGACCACCTACGACCTCGAGTTCGTCGGGATCCGCGACGGCTGGCGGGGCGTGGTGGACGCGGACTTCTTCCCGCTGACCCGCCACGAGGTGAAGGGCCTGTCCAAGGTCGGCGGCACCATCCTCGGCACCAGCCGCACGAACCCCTACGAGGGCCCCCGCGGCGGCGCGGAGAACATCGCCAAGACGCTCTACGGTCACCGCATCGACGGCATCATCGCCATCGGCGGCGAGGGCACCCTTGCCGCCGCGAACCGGCTGTCCAAGGACGGCATCAACGTGCTCGGCGTGCCCAAGACGATCGACAACGACCTGCGGGCCACCGACTACTCGTTCGGCTTCGACACGGCGGTCAACATCGCCACCGACGCGATGGACCGCCTGCGCACCACCGGCGACTCGCACCAGCGGTGCATGGTCGCCGAGGTCATGGGGCGTCACGTCGGCTGGATCGCCCTGCACGCCGGCATGGCCGCGGGCGCACACGTCATCTGCATCCCCGAGGTGCCGATGTCGATCGACGACATCTGCGAGCAGGTGTCCAAGGCCCACGACCGCGGCCGTGCGCCGCTGGTGGTCGTCTCGGAGGGCTTCAAGCTGAGCGGCATGGACGAGGCGTACAGCGACAAGGGCCTCGACGCCTTCAACCGCCCCCGCCTGGGCGGAATCGGCGAGATCATCGCGCCCGAGATCGAGCGCATCACCGGCATCGAGACGCGCGCGACGGTCCTCGGCCACATCCAGCGGGGTGGTTCGCCCTCGGCGTTCGACCGCGTGCTGGCGACCCGCCTGGGGCTGCACGCCGCAGACGCCATCGTCGATGGCGCGTGGGGCCAGATGGTGTCGATGAAGGGCACCGACATCGTGCGCGTCTCGTTCGAGGAGGCCCTCGGCGAGCTCAACACCGTGCCGCTGTACCGCTACGAAGAGGCTGCCGCGCTCTTCGGCTGACCTCGCGTCGTTGCGACCCCGGATCCCGGGAGACCGCCCCTGTCACGGGGAGGGCTCCCGGGATCACGGCGTTCCGGGGGCGGCGACGACCGCTGATCCCGCCCGCTCACGCGGGGTCGGCGACCCCCAGCACCTCCAGCAGCCACGCGAGCTCGAATGCGCGCTCCTTCCAGGAGTTGTAGCGCCCCGAGACGCCGCCGTGGCCGGCGACCATCTCGCACTTCAGCAGCGCATCGGCGCCGACCTCGCGCAGGCGCGCGACCCACTTGGCCGGCTCGACGTAGAGCACCCGGGTGTCATTGAGGGACGTCACGGCGAGGATGCGCGGGTAGGTGACGCCCTCGCGGACGTTCTCGTAGGGAGAGTACGACTTCATGTAGGCGTACACGTCGGCGTCGTGGAGGGGATCGCCCCACTCGTCCCACTCGATCACCGTCAGCGGCAGCGACGGATCGAGGATCGTGGTGAGGGCGTCGACGAAGGGCACCCCGGCCAGGATGCCGGCGAACAGCTCCGGTGCCAGGTTCGCCACCGCACCCATCAGCAGCCCGCCCGCCGAGCCGCCCTCGGCCACCATCCGGTCGGGGGAGGTGTAGCCGGCGGCCACCAGGTGCCGAGCGGCGTCCACGAAGTCGGTGAACGTGTTGCGCTTGTGCAGCAGCTTGCCGTCCTCGTACCACTGACGGCCCATCTCGCCGCCGCCGCGCACGTGGGCGACGGCGAAGACGACGCCGCGGTCCAGCAGCGACAGCCGCGCGACGGAGAAGCCGGGGTCGATGGAATGCTCGTAGGAGCCGTACCCGTAGAGGTGCAGCGGGCGGGGTCCCTCGGAGCCGGGGGTGCCGAACGAGCGCTTCCACACCAGCGACACCGGCACCTGCGTGCCGTCGGCGGCCGTCGCCCACACGCGCTCCTGCGCGTAGTCGGCGGCGACGTAGCCGCCCAGCACCGGCTGGCGCTTGCGCAGCAGCATCTCGCCGGTCGCCACGACGTAGTCGTACACCGTGCCGGGCGTGACGAAGGAGCCGTATCCCAGGCGCAGCACGGGCGGAGCCCACTCCGGGTTGCCCGACAGCCCCACGCTGTACAGCGGCTCGTCGAACGGGATCTCGTCGAGCGCCTCGGTGCTGTAGTCGAGCATCGCGAGCCGCTCGAGACCGTCGCGGCGGTAGCCGGCGACCGCCCAGTCGCGGAACGTCGAGACGCCCAGCAGGCGCCGACCGGGCTCATGCGGGATGACGGTGGCCCGGGCACCCGCGGGATCCGCGGCCGCGACCCGCACGAGCTCGAAGTCCAGCGCGCCGTCGTTGTGCAGCACGTACAGCACATCCTCGCCGTCGACGACCGCGTGCTCCGAGGAGTACTCCACGCCGTCGCGACGCGGCCACACCACGCGCGGGGCGCCCCGCAGGTCGTCGGCATCCAGCAGCCATTCCTCCGACGTCACCGATGAGCCCAGCTCGATCATCAGGAACCGGCGGCTGTGGGTGAAGCCCGCCCCGACCCAGTACCGCTCGTCGGGCTCGGAGAAGATCCGGGCGTCTTCGGCGACGGGTGTGCCCAGTTCGTGCAGCCACACCGTGTCGGGTCGCCATGCGTCGTCGACGGTCGTGTAGACGATGAACCGGGCGTCGGGGGAGAAGGTCGCGCCGGCGAACGTGCCGGGGATCTCGTCGGGGAGCGTCTCGCCGGTGGCGAGGTCGCGCACCCGCACCGTGTAGCGCTCGTCGCCTTCGACGTCGACGCCATACAGCAGCAGGGCGCCGTCGTCGCTGACCTCGAAGCTGCCGAGCGAGAAGAAGTCGTTGCCCTCGGCTTCGACGTTGCCGTCGAGCAGGACCTGCTCGCCGGGGACGGGCGTGCCGGGCGTGAGCGCCGGCGGGGTCCAGTCCTCGGGGGATGCCAGGGGGGCGCGGCAGTGGATCGCGTACTGCCGGCCCTCCTCGGTGCGGGCGTAGTACCACCAGCTTCCGCGCCGCGTCGGCACCGACAGGTCGGTCTCGAGGGTGCGGCCCTTGATCTCCTCGAAGATCCGCTCGCGCAGCGGCGCCAGATGCGCGGTGCGGGCTTCGGTGTAGGCGTTCTCGGCTTCGAGGTGGGCGATCACCCCCGGGTCGTCCTTGGCTCGCAGCCATTCGTACGCGTCGACGACGGTATCGCCGTGGTGCGTGCGCTCCCGCGGACGCCGTTCGGCGACGGGGGGAGCGGGGGAGTCCTGGGGCGTCTGCGCGGTGGCGGTCACCCTCTCACGCTAGTCGGCCCCGCGCGCCGCGCCTGAACGTCGCCGCAGAACAGCGCCGGTCGGTAAGAATCGCGGGCGCGGATGTGCGAAGATTTCTGTCGGCTCGGTAAACGGAGCACAACTACCCGCTGAACTGTTCGTTCGCACGGCCGACATCGTCGGCACCCTTCCCCCCATCTCCTGACGGAAAGCGAACGGTGGAAACCGCAGCCCTCATCGTCGTGCTGGTGATCGCACTGGCGCTCTTCTTCGACTTCACCAACGGCTTCCACGACACCGCCAACGCGATGGCCACGCCCATCGCGACCGGTGCCCTCAAGCCCAAGACCGCGGTGCTGCTGGCCGCCGTCCTCAACCTCGTCGGCGCGTTCCTTTCCACCGAGGTGGCCAAGACCATCTCGGGAGGGATCATCCGCGAGGAGGAGATCTCCGCCTCGATCTTCCCGTCGATCATCTTCGCCGGCCTCATCGGCGCGATCACCTGGAACATGCTCACCTGGCTGCTGGGCCTGCCCTCCAGCTCGTCGCACGCGCTGTTCGGCGGCCTCATCGGCGCGACCCTCGTCGGGGCGAGCGCAGCGGCCATCGATGTGGGCGTGGTGATGTCGAAGGTCGTGCTCCCGGCGCTGATCGCGCCGCTCACGGCCGGCATCATCGCGTTCACGGTCACCAAGCTCGCCTACGCGATGACCCGCCGCTACGACAACAAGCCCGACGGCCGCGACGGGTTCCGCTGGGGACAGATCTTCACGTCGTCGCTCGTCGCGCTGGCGCACGGCACCAACGACGCGCAGAAGACGATGGGTGTCATCACCCTCGCGCTCATCACCGTCGGCTGGCAGACCGCCGCGCAGCCTCAGCTCTGGGTGATCGTCGCGTGCGCCGTGACCATCGCGCTCGGCACCTACATGGGCGGCTGGCGCATCATCCGCACGCTCGGCAAGGGTCTCACCGACGTCAAGCCGGCGCAGGGCTTCTCCGCCGAGGCGTCCACGGCGTCCACGATCCTCGCCTCCAGCGCCCTGGGCTTCGCCCTGTCGACGACGCAGGTCGCCTCGGGATCGGTCATCGGGTCGGGTCTCGGCCGGCGCGGCTCGAAGGTGCGCTGGCGCACGGTGGGGCGCATCATGGTCGGCTGGCTGCTGACCCTGCCGGCCGCCGGCGCGGTCGGCGCGCTCGCCGCCCTCGTCGTGGTGTGGCTGGGCCAGGTCGTCGGCGTGCTGGTCGGTGCTGTCGCGGCCATCGCGATCATCCTGGCCATCTTCCTGCGCTCGCGTCGCAACGCCGTCACCTCCGCCAACGCGATGAGCGGGGTCGCCGAGTCCGCCGGGGCGGTCAAGGTCAAGCGCAACCCGCCGCCCACCCGCCGGCAGCGCGCGCTGCAGCGCCGCGAGGCGAAGGCGGCGAAGGCGGCGAAGGAGGCCGCGCGCACGCGGGGCGACGGCGGGGAGGAAGGCCGATGAACATCGCGATCAACTGGGTGGCCTTCGCCGAGGTCTTCATCGCCGCCCTCATCGCCGCGGTCGTGGTGGTGGGCTTCTACGCGCTGGGTCTTCGGATGCTGGTGCGCGCCGGCCGTGCGCCCGTCGTGGCGCCGGCGGAGTTCACCGACGCCATCACGGTGATCAGTGAGAAGCAGGCGCGGCGTGCGGCGAAGGCGGCCGCCAAGTCGGCAGCCCGCAGTCCGCTCAGCGACGGCGAGAAGACCCTCGCCCTGGTCGGCGCGTACGCCTCGTTCTCCGTCTGCGGCCTGGCCGTTCTCGGCGGGCTGCTCATCATCCTCTTCAACCACTGACGTCCGCCGGCGCGTTGCGCGCCACCGGGTGACGTCGGCGGCCCCACCTAGACTTTCGGCCATGCAACCAGTGCAGTGGGGAAGCCATCCGCCGGCACGTCGCGTGATCGTGCACCTGAGCGACACGCACCTGCTCGGGCGCGGAGCGCGCCTGGCCGGCAGGTTCGACGTCACCGCGAACCTCGACGCCACGCTGGCTGCCGTCGAGCGGCTGGGGGTGCGTCCCGACGCCCTGGTGTTCACCGGCGACCTCACCGATCTCGGCGATCCCGAGGCGTACCGGGCGCTCCGCGCCGCCGTCGAGCCGGTGGCCGCACGACTGGGCGCGCCGGTCGTGTGGGTCGCCGGCAACCACGACGAACGCCCCGAACTGCGACGCGACCTGCTCGGGCTGCCGGCCAGCCAGGAGCCGGTGACCGGCGTGTGGGACCTGGGTGGCCTGCGTCTCATCGCCCTCGACACCACCGTTCCCGGCTGGCACCACGGAGACCTCGACGCGACCCAGCTCGATTGGCTGCGCGCGCAGCTGCGACACCCCGCGCCGCTGGGCACCCTGCTGGCGATGCACCACCCGCCGCTTCCCAGCCACATCCCCCTCTTCGACATCCTCGAGCTGCGCCACCAGGCGTCGCTGGCCGAGGCCATCGCCGGCACGGACGTGCGCGGCATCCTCGCCGGCCACCTGCACTATTCGACGTCGGGCACGTTCGCCGGCGTCCCCGTGAGCGTCGCATCCGCCACCTGCTACACGATGAACCTGCAGCGGCCGCCGGAAGAGGTCAACGGCATGGATGCCGCGCAGGCGTTCCACCTGGTGCACGTCTACGACGACACGATCACGCACTCCGTCGTCCCCGTCGTCGACGCCCCCACGGGGGACTTCTTCAGCGCCGAGTGGGTCCAGCGCATGGACGCGCTCACCGCGGAGGAGCGGATGGAGGCGTTCTCGCGCAAGCCGGCCCGCTGAGCCGGCCCGGGTCGGTGGTGCGGGGTCCGCGGGTAGGCTCAGTGGCATCTATCACACCGCCGTGAGCACCCACAAGGACGCACCATGACACTCGACGACACCCCTCCGACCCGCACCGAGACCGACTCGTTGGGATCGATGGAGATTCCCGCCGACGCCTACTGGGGGGTGCACACCGCACGGGCGCTGGCGAACTTCCCCATCTCCCAGCGGCCGATCTCGGTCTACCGCGACCTGGTGTGCGCGCTGGCCATGGTCAAGCAGGCCTCCGCGCGGGCGAATCTCGAGATCGGGGTGCTCGACGCCGAACGGGCCGACCTCATCGACCGGGCTGCGCAGCGGGTGATCGAGGGCGAGTTCCACGATCAGTTCGTCGTCGGCGTCGTGCAGGGCGGGGCGGGGACGTCCACCAACATGAACGCCAACGAGGTCATCACCAACGTGGCGCTCGAGATGGCGGGCCGGCCCAAGGGCGACTACGCCTTCCTGTCGCCGATCGACCACACCAACCGCAGCCAGTCCACCAACGACGTCTACCCCACCGCGATCAAGGTAGGGCTGGGGCTGGACCTGCGCACGCTGCTCGAGGAGCTCGACCTGCTGCGGCAGTCCTTCCTGGCGAAGGCGGTCGAGTTCCACGACGTGCTGAAGGTGGGGCGCACGCAGCTGCAGGACGCCGTGCCGATGACGCTCGGGCAGGAGTTCCACGGATTCGCCACCACGCTCGGCGAGGACCACTCCAGGCTCACCGAGAACGCGTCGCTGCTGTACGAGATCAACATGGGCGCCACCGCCATCGGCACCGGCATCACGGCGCATCCGGGGTACTCCCGGGCCGTGCTTCGTCACCTGCGTGAGATCTCCGGGCTCGACCTGGAGACCGCGGTGGACCTCGTCGAATCCACCAGCGACACCGGCTCGTTCATGTCGTTCTCGTCGTCGCTCAAGCGCAACGCCATCAAGCTGTCGAAGATCAGCAACGACCTGCGGCTGCTCTCCAGCGGTCCTCAGGCGGGATTCGGCGAGATCAACCTGCCACCGCGTCAGGCCGGCTCCAGCATCATGCCCGGCAAGGTCAACCCCGTCATCCCGGAGGTGGTGAACCAGGTCGCGTTCTCGGTCGCGGGAGCCGATCTGACCATCACGATGGCCGTCGAGGGCGGGCAGCTGCAGCTGAACGCGTTCGAGCCGATCATCGCGCACTCGCTGTTCCAGTCGATCACGTGGATGCGCCGCGCGATGCGCACGCTGCGGGTCAACTGCGTCGACGGCATCACCGCCAACCGCAAGCGCCTGGGCGCCATGGTGGGCTCGTCGGTCGGCGTCGTGACGGCGCTGACGCCCTTCATCGGGTATGCCGCCGCGGCTGCGCTGGCCAAGACCGCGCTGCTGACGGGGCGCAACGTCGGCGACCTGGTCGTGGAGGCAGGCCTCATGACTCGCGCCGACGTCGACAAGCAGCTGTCGCCGGCACGCCTGTCGGGACTCGAGACGGCGACCGCCGCGATTCCCATCGTCACGGCCGCCGATAGCATCATCGAGGCCTGAACGCGTGCGGTTGTCGCGCGGCGCACCGCCCCGCTAGCGTCGACACGACCTTTGCGCGACCATCACAACGCGACCGTCACACACGACGTTCCGATCGAGGAGAGACATGTCCGACCCCCAGAACCCCAACGAGCCGACGCCTGAGCACGCCGGCGACGCGGCTGCGCAGCCCGTGGGCGAGCCGGCTGCTCCGCCCGTGGGCGATGCACCCCTGGCGCCGCCGCAGGCGCCGCCGGCCTACTCCGCCGCCCCGTCCTACGGCGGCGCGCCGGCCTACGGCGCACCGCCGGCGTACGACCCCAACGCCGCGCCGGCGTACTCCGCCGCACCCACCTACCCTGGTGCGCCGGGCGCTCCCGCCGGCTACGGCCCCGACGCCCCCGTGCCGGGCAAGACCCTCGGCATCGTGGCGTTCGTGCTGTCGTTCTTCGCCCAGCCGGTCAGCCTCATCCTCGGCATCGTGGCGCTCGTGCAGAGCAAGAAGGCCGGCGTCAAGAACAACTGGGCCCTCGCAGCGATCATCATCAGCGCCGTGCTGCTGGTGCTGTCGATCATCCTCGTGATCGTGCTCGTCACCGTCGTCTTCGGGGCGTACAACGAGGCCTGCGATCAGCTCGGATCCGGCATCTGGCAGCTGACCGACGGCACGACCATCACCTGCGGCTGAGCGTCGCCGGCCGACCCCCGTGCACCGCGAGGTGCGCGGGGGTCAGTCGTTGATGCGGCAGTGCGTGGTCAGCTCACCGATGCCCTCGACGCCCACGGTGACCGTGGAACGGTCGCGCAGGAAGATCTGGGGATCGCGTGAGTACCCCGCTCCGCCGGGGCTCCCCGTGGAGATGAGGGTGCCCGGCAGCAGGGTCGCCGACGCGGAGAGGTGAGACACCAGCGTGGCGACGGAGCGGATCATCTGGCCGGTGCTGGCATCCTGCACCGTCTGGCCGTCGACGACAGCCCAGATGTGCAGGTTCTGCGGGTCGGGGATCTCGTCGGCGGTCACGACGTAGGGGCCGGTCGGGGTGAACCCGTCGAACGACTTGCAGCGCGACCACTGGGCCTCGGAGAACTGGATGTCGCGGGCCGTGATGTCGTTGACGACGGTGTAGCCCCAGACGTGGTCGAGCGCGTCGTCGGGGGAGACGTCCTTCGCGGGCCGGCCGATGATCACGCCGAGCTCGGCTTCGTAGTCGACCGATTCGCTCAGCGACCGCGGCCATGTGGTCGTCGCCCCGTGCGCCGTGAGGGAGTTGGGCCACAGCACGAAGACCGTCGGGGCCGTGTCGGCCTTGAGCCCCAGCTCGCTGGAGTGCGCGGCGTAGTTCAGGCCGATGGCGAGCACGACCGGTGGGTCCAGCACCGCCGACGCGAACGACAGACCCGCCACCGGATGCCAGGTCGTCGCGGCGTCGGCCGCGTCGCGCACCCGCGACAGCAGGTCGTCGCCGCCGGCGATCAGTTCCGGCAGCAGCCCGGGAGCACCCGGGAACAGCTCGTCGACGAGGGCGACGGTGCCGTCGCGGACGACGGCCAGCCGGGGCGGCGTCCCCGCGGACGTGATCACGTGGGCGAAGCGCATCGTTTCAGGCTACCGGTGCGCCGGTGCCCGGGGCCGCCGGCGATCGGCCTCTAGGCTGTGCGTCGTGCCGTACACCTCCGCGCTGTCCCAGCCCCACCCCGGCCAGGCGGCGCCCATCGCGCCGGCGCCCGCGTCGCCGCCGGTGGTGCCGGTTCCCGCGCGGCGCGGGCGCAGCGCGCCCATCTGGATCATGGGCGTCCTGGTGCTGCTGCTGGTCGGGCTCGTGGCGTATCTGCTGACGTTCCTCGGCGCTGCGGCGTCGGTGATCGGCATGCTGCTGGCCCTCGTGCCGCTGGTGGGCGTGCTGCTGGCGGTGCGGATCGTCGACCGATGGGAGCCGGAGCCGGCATCGCTGGTGGTCTTCGCCGTCGCGTGGGGCGCCATCGCCGCCGTGGCGATCACGCTGCTGGTGGACCTGCTCGTCGTGCGGGCGATCGGCGCCGACGGCTCGGCGGCCCGCGAGGCGTTCTCGACGGTCGTGCAGGCGCCGCTGGTGGAGGAGGCGGCCAAGGGACTGGGGGTGCTGGCGATCTTCGCCTTCGCCCGTCGGGCCTTCGACGGCCCCGTCGACGGGATCGTCTACGGCGCGCTGGTCGGTGCGGGCTTCGCCTTCACCGAGAACATCCTGTACTTCGCCACCAGCCTGCTCCAGGGCGGGGTCGCCGAGACGACGGTGACCTTCTTCGTCCGCGGCATCCTCTCGCCGTTCGCGCACGTGATGTTCACCGCCGTCACCGGCTACGCCCTCGGCCGGGCGGCGCGCCGCGGCGCCGGCGTCGCCGCGACGACCCGCCCGTGGCTGCTGGGCATGCTGGGCGCGGTGGTGCTGCACGCGGTGTGGAACGGGTCGGCGGTGTTCGCCGACTTCTTCGCCCTCTACGCCACCCTGCAGGTGCCGCTGTTCCTGCTGTTCATCCTCGGCGTCGTCCTGCTGCGGCGGGAGGAGGCCCGGCTGACGCGGGAGCGACTGGGGGAGTACGCCGCGGCGGGGTGGTTCACTGCGGGCGAGGTGGACATGCTCGCCACGGGCGCAGGCCGCCGGCGCGCACTGGCCTGGGCGCAGCGGCTCCCCGGCGACCGGCGAAGGGTGATGAAGGAGTACATCACGGATGCCACGGCGCTCGCCGCCGCGCGCGAGCGGGCGCTGTCGGGTCGTGACCCCCACGCCGCCGAGGACGAGCGGGTCTTCCTCGCCCGCGCGGTGTCGGCACGCACGGCGCTGTTCGGACGGTAGACCGGCAACGCCCAGAACGCGATTCAGCGCCCGGTGCCGCGGCGATGCCTGCGTGTCTCCCGGGCGCTGAATCGATCTGAGTCCCATGATCCTCGCGCGTCTTTCCGGTGTCAAGCCGACACGCGCTCGCGTTGACCCGCTCCGCCGGCTCCGGTTGGATGGGGGGATGACTGACAACCGCAGCAAGCCCGAATTCGACGCCCCCACCGGTCCCGCCCCCTCCGAACTGGTGATCCGCGACCTCATCGTGGGCGACGGTGCAGAGGCGAAGCCCGGCGACACCGTCACCGTCCACTACGCCGGCGTCGAGTACGACTCCGGCGAGGAGTTCGACTCGTCCTGGAGCCGCGGCGAGAGCATCCAGTTCCCGCTGCGCGGCCTCATCCAGGGCTGGCAGGACGGCATTCCCGGCATGAAGGTCGGCGGGCGTCGTGAGCTGATCATCCCGCCGCACCTGGCGTACGGTCCCGCCGGCGGCCACTTCCTCGGCGGCAAGACCCTCGTCTTCATCATCGACCTCCTCGCGGTCGGCTGACCCCGCGATACCCGAACGCTCAGAAGGGGCGGATGCTTCGGCATCCGCCCCTTCTGCGCGCTCGGCGGGCCTCTTGCGGCGTGCGATGGGCGGTCCTACGGTGTAGCCGCGCGCCGGCGGCGCGGGGCACGGAAGGACACGTCGCATGAACTTCGCCATCAGCATCCTGTTCCGCGCGATCCCGCTGCTCATGGGAGCGGTGTGCCTGAGCTTCGGGTGGTACGTCTTCGCCGGCGGCGACGACCCCGCCCACCGCACGGCCGGCCACGTGCTGGTGTCACTGACGGCCATCTGCATCGCGCTGTTCACGACGGCGGCGATGATCATCCGTCAGCTCACCCGCACCTTCGGCCCGCTCTGGAAGGTGGTGCTCCCGGTGCTCGGCTACGGCGTGGCGGCGACCACGGCGGTGTGGGGCCTGGTGCTGCGGGGCGGACCATCCAACGCCGACTTCGTCGCCGGCCACGTGGTGTTCGGCGTGGGGCTGATCGCCGCGTGCGTCACCACGGTCGCGGTGGCATCGAGCGCGTTCACCCTCATCACCGCCAACGCGGCGCGGCGGCACGAGGACGGCCCGCCCGCCGACGCCTACGGGCGGTCGGTGCTCGTGGCGCTGATCTGCATCCCCGCGGTGTGCGCGCTCGTGCTCATCGTCTGGGCCTCGGTCTTGCTGACGGACTCCGCCGAGGCGCCGCGGTACGTCGCGGGTCACGTCATGATGGGCCTTGGCGCGATCTGCGCCAGTCTGATCTCCCTGGTGGCGACGGTGGGCCGCCAGGTGCGCAACGAGTTCGACGAGCCGGAGAGATGGGCGTGGACCCTCTGGGTGCTGCTCATGGGCAGCGCCGCCATCCTCTGGGGCGTGGTCGTGCTGGTCGCTTCCGACCGCCCCGAGCGGCTCGCGCCCGGCTGCATTCTCATCGGCCTGGGGCTCGTCTGCTACAGCATCATCTCCAAGGTGTTCCTGCTGGCCTCGGTGTGGCGCCGGCACTTCGAGCTCGCCAACCGCGTGCCCCTCATCCCGGTCTTCACCTGCCTGGCCTGCCTGTTCTTCGCGGCGTTCCTCGCCGAGGCCGCGATCACCGACCCCGGGTTCTTCATCCCTGCCCGGGTTCTCACCGGCCTCGGGGCGGTGTGCTTCACCCTCTTCTCCATCGTGTCGATCCTCGAGGCGGGGACCTCGGGAAAATCCTGAGGATCAATTTCCATTCACGGGAATAGACACTCCGTCGCGGCCGTTCACCCTTCCCAGACGCCGGAACCGCCGGCCGCACGATGGAGGACCACATGACCGACGCGACGAGCGCCACCACGATCGAGATCCCCGGCTACAAGGCCGGCACCTGGGTGCTGGACCCCTCGCACAGCGAGGTGACGTTCAGCGTGCGTCACATGATGATCTCGAAGGTCCGCGGCACGTTCGACGTCAAGAGCGCCACCATCATCGCTCCCGAGAACCCCCTCGAGGTGAGCGTCGTGGCCTCGGCCGACGTCGCCTCGGTTAACACCAACGACGAGGGTCGCGACGCGCACCTGCGCTCGGCGGACTTCTTCGACGCCGAGAACCACCCGACGCTGGACTTCGTGTCCACCGGTGTGCGCGTGGAGAACGGCGACTTCCTCGTGGACGGCGACCTCACCATCCGCGGCATCACCCGCCCGGTGACCTTCGACCTCGACTTCGGCGGCTTCGGCGTCGACCCGTGGGGCAACTACAAGGCCGGCGCGACGGCCAAGACCGTCATCAACCGCGAGGACTTCGGTCTGGTGTGGAACGCGGCACTCGAGACCGGCGGCGTGCTGGTGGGCAAGGACGTCACGATCACGCTCGACCTGCAGGGTTCGCTCCAGGCCTGACGCCACGACGGGCGGATGCCGCAGACCTCCCGGGGTCAGGCGGCATCCGCCCGTCGCCGTCTGCGCGGCCGCAGGCGATCCTGCGCCAGCAGGATGCCGAGGAAGACCAGCACCGCGCCGGCCGGCTCGTTCCAGTGCAGTCGCTCGCCGAGCAGCACGATGCCCAGTGCCACTCCCACGACGGGCGTGATGTAGGTGACGGTCGATGTGCGGGTGGGCCCCCAGGCGCGCAGCACGTTCTGGTTCCAGATGTAGGCGACGCCCGTTCCTGCGCACCCGAGCGCCAGCAGGCTCAGGACGATCCAGAGGTCCACGCGCACGGGGGTCGCCGCCACGAGGGGCGTGAGGGCGAGCATGATGACGGCCGCGATGCCGATGTTGACGAAGGAGAACACCAGAGCGCTCATCCCGGAGTCGGCGACGAAGCGGCGCATGTACGCCAGGCTGAAGCCGTAGCAGGCGGTGGCGCCGAGGATGGCGAGCTGCGCGAGGAGGCTCTGCGACAGATCGAGTCCCTGCCACGGCGCGATGATCACCATCACCCCGGCCACGCCCACGAGGATGCCGGCGATCTGCACGGGCTTCAGGCGTTCGACGCGGAACACCGCCCACGCCATGACCGCGGTCATGATCGGCGTGGTGGCGTTGTAGATGCTCGCAAGGCCCGAGGTCACGTGCTGCTGCGCCCACGAGAACAGCAGGAACGGCACGACGCAGAACGACAGCGCCAGCACCGTCATGTGCCCCCAGACCCGCAGTCGGCGCGGCAGCCGGTCGCGGCGGGCGGCGACGAACAGTCCGAGGGTGAGCGCGCCGAGCACCAGCCGGCTCCACACCACCTGTGCAGGGGAGACGCCTTCGAGGGCGACCTTCATGAACAGGAAGCTCGATCCCCAGATGACGCCCGTCAGCACGAACTGCACGATGAGCACGCCCTGGCGGGGTGCCGCTACGCCGGCAACGGCGAGGGGAGCGGATGCGGTGGCCACGCCGTGACTCTAGCCCCGGGCGCCGACGTCGCCCCGGCCGGTCGGATGCGACGGCCGGAATCCGCCGATACCCGACCGGATCCCTGCGTCCCGCGTCCGGCATCTCACCGGCCGGGCGCCTGATAGACTCTCCAGGTTGCCGTTAGATCGGCCGCGGATAAAGAGAGCCCACGTATCAGGCGTCGGGCGCCGCGCAACGAGGAGAGAGGGGATCACCTATGGCACTGGAAGCAGACGTCAAGAAGGCGATCATCGAAGAGTACGCGACGCACGCCGGTGACACCGGATCCCCCGAGGTGCAGGTCGCGATGCTGACGCAGCGCATCAAGGACCTCACCGAGCACCTCAAGGAGCACAAGCACGACCACCACTCGCGTCGTGGGCTGTTCCTGCTCGTCGGTCAGCGCCGCCGTCTGCTCGGCTACCTCCAGGACATCGACATCGCGCGTTACCGCTCGCTGATCGAGCGTCTCGGACTGCGCCGCTAAGTCGCAACCAGCGTTCAATCGCGCAGAACTTCTTGAAGGCCGCCCCGGGTGTGGGGCGGCCTTCGTCGTCTGCGCGGTCAGCGCGACGCGCGGTCGCCGGGGGAGGAGCGTGGCCGGTCCGGTGCTCGCCGCGAGCCCGTCGGATCGTTGGCGTGCCCCTCGCGCTGCGCGAGGGTCGGGTCGGCGAACAGCCAGCGCGGGCGGGGTTCGACGAGCGGGCGGAACACCGTGCGCACCGGCCGGGTGGCCAGCCCCAGCGCGATGGCGACCGATGCCACGGCGACCAGGGGGAGCCAGAACCAGGTGGGATCGAGTCCGCGCAGCACGCCGGACTCGCGGAACGGGTACAGCACGAACGAGTGCAGCAGATAGACGTACATCGTGTACTGCCCGAAGCGGGTCCACCAGCGGTCCCGCCGGGGCACGAGGGTGAGGAAGGCCACCGTGAGCACCAGCGCGATCCCCATCAGCAGCAGTCGCACGCCGCCGGCCCACCAGTGCGCCGCGCCCAGGTCGGCGTACCCGCTGTCGTAGAACAGCCACGCCCTCAGCCCCATCTCCTGCCAGTCCGCCACGAAGAACCAGGCGGCCCAGCCTGCCGCCGCGATCACCCCCGCCGCTGCCACGACGACCCACCACGCCCGCGACCGCAGCAGGTCGAGCCTGGCGACGATGTCGCGGTCACGCAGCCACCAGCCCAGCGTGAAGAAGAACAGCAGGCCGAGGGTGCGCGACAGCGACAGCGTCGAGTCGATGCTCGGCAGGTAGCCCGCGCCCACCGAGACCGCGAGGGCCCACAGCAGCGGCTGCTTCAGCAGCGCCAGGTACGGCAGCACGAGGCGGAAGATGCCGAGGGCGAGCAGGAACCACAGCGTCCATGAGGGCTGTGTCGGGTCGGGGTTCGCCGAGCCCTCGATGATCCACTTGGTGAGGGTCCACAGTCCCTCGAAGACCAGGTACGGCGCGAGGATGTCGGTGATGACGCGGGCCATCTGGCGCTGGTTCGGAGGGCCGGCCTTGGAGAAGTAGCCGGAGATGATCGCGAACGCCGGCATGTGGAAGGCGTAGACGAGCAGGTACACCGCCAGGGCGATATCGGAGTCGTACGTCAGCCGCTGCACGGCGTGCCCGAGCACGACGAGTGTGATGCACGCGAAGCGTGCGTTGTCCCAGAAAGGCACGCGCCGCTTCTGCCGGGCGGCCGGCTGCGCAGCGGCGCCGGGGGAGAGTGCGTCGTTCATCGCGGCCAGGCTACCCGCGGGTCCCATCTGGCCGGTGGGGCGTGCATCGGCGGGAATAACCTGGTATCCCACGCGTTGGACGAGGTATATTCATTTGCATAGAACGGGTGCCGACGGCATCCGGGAGCGGAGAGCGACCGTGGACGACACCAGCACCGGCACACAGATGCAGTTCGGCATCTTCACCGTCAGCGACATCACGCAGGACCCCACCACCGGTCGCACGCCCAGCGAGGCGGAGCGCATCCAGGAGACCCTCACGATCGCCGAGCACGCCGAGGCCGTCGGGCTCGACGTCTTCGCCCTGGGGGAGCACCACAACCCGCCGTTCTGGTCGTCCTCGCCCACGACGACGCTGGCGTACATCGCCGCGCGCACCGAGCGGCTCATCCTGTCGACGGCCACGACGCTCATCACCACGAACGACCCGGTGAAGATCGCCGAGGACTACGCCATGCTGCAGCACGTGTCGGGCGGGCGCATGGACCTCATGCTCGGCCGCGGCAACACCGGGCCGGTCTACCCGTGGTTCGGCAAGGACATCCGGCAGGGGCTTCCGCTCGCCATCGAGAACTACGCGCTGCTGCACAAGCTGTGGCGCGAGGACGTCGTGGACTGGGAGGGGAAGTTCCGCACGCCTCTGCAGGGATTCACCTCGACCCCGCGCCCGCTGGACGGGGTGGCGCCGTTCGTCTGGCACGGCTCGATCCGCACCCCCGAGATCGCCGAGCAGGCGGCGTACTACGGCGACGGCTTCTTCGCCAACAACATCTTCTGGCCGGCCGAGCACTACCAGCGCCTCATCGACCTGTACCGCCAGCGCTTCGCGCACTACGGCCACGGCACCCCGCAGCAGGCGATCGTGGGGCTGGGCGGACAGGCGTTCATGGCGAAGAACTCCCAGGATGCCGTGGCGCAGTTCCGTCCCTACTTCGACAACGCGCCGGTCTACGGACACGGCCCGTCGCTGGAGGACTTCAGCGAGATGACGCCGCTGACCGTCGGATCCCCGCAGCAGGTGATCGACCGCTATGCCGGCATGCGCGACATCTTCGGCGACTACCAGCGTCAGCTGTTCCTGATGGATCACGCCGGTCTTCCGCTGAAGACCGTGCTCGAGCAGCTGGACTTCCTCGGCGGGGAGGTCGTGCCGGTTCTGCGCAAGGAGTTCGCGGCGGATCGCCCGGCCGAGGTCCCCGACGCCCCCACCCACGCCGCACGGGTGGCGGCCACCTACGGAGACGCCGCTCCCCGCCAGGCCCGCCCGCGGGCCAACCGGGGGGACAACCTCAGCGGTCCTTCGCCCTACCAGGACGCGCCCGTCGGCGCGGGGGCGGCCTTCGGCCTGGGCGGCGGCGCGCGATGAGCGCCCGCCGCATCGCCGTGGTCTCGGCGGGGCTGTCCAACCCGTCCTCCACCCGCATGCTCGCCGATCGGCTGGCGGCGGCGACCCAGCGCGAACTGGCGGAGCGGGGCCAGGAGGTCCGCATCGACACCATCGAGCTGCGCGACCTCGCCCACGACGTCGTCAACAACCTGCTCACCGGCTTCGCGCCTCCGGCACTCGAGACCGCGATCAACACCGTGGTCTCGGCCGACGGCGTCATCGTCGTCACGCCGATCTTCTCGACGAGCTACTCGGGCCTGTTCAAGTCGTTCATCGACATCCTCGACCCCGACGCGCTCACCGGGATGCCGGTGCTCATCGGCGCCAACGCGGGGACCGCGCGCCACTCGCTGGCCATCGACTACGCCATCCGGCCGCTGTTCACGTACCTGCACGCGGAGCCCGTGAGCACGGGGGTGTTCGCCGCCTCGAGCGACTGGGGAGCGAGCCCGGACGACGTGGCTCCTCTGGCGGCTCGGATCGAACGGGGCGCCAAGGAGCTGGCCGAGGCGATCGCGCGGCGGCAGCCGTCGGCATCCCAGGACCCGTTCGACCCCAGCCGCTATCTGGGCGAGGGGCGCTCCTTCGGCCACCTGCTCGGGGGGCTGGCGGGGGAGTAGCGCGTCCGGGCCGATCGGGCGGCCCTGGTAGCGTCAGGGCACGGTGTCCGGTGGACTCCGGCAACGGGACGAGGACGCTCATGGCCGCACACCATCCGCACACGCTGGGCGTCGTCGGCGCCTCGCTCAAGCCGGACGAGCACCGCGTGCCCCTGCATCCGGGGCATCTGGAGCGCATCCCCGACGACCTGCGTCCGCACGTGCTGCTCGAGGCCGGCTACGGCGAGCGCTTCGGCGTGCCGGACGAGCAGCTCCGCCCGCTCGTGGGCGGTGTGCTGGGCCGCGACGAGCTCTTCGCCGCCGCGGACGTGCTTCTCCTGCCGAAGCCGCAGCACGCGGATGTGCAGCAGATGCGAGACGGTCAGACCCTCTGGGGCTGGCCGCACCTCGTGCAGGACGAGCACATGACGCAGCTCGCGCTGGACAAGTCCCTCACGATGATCGCGTTCGAGGCGATGAACCACTGGGGCAGTGACGGCACGTTCGGCCTCCACGTCTTCCACAAGAACAACGAGCTCGCGGGATACTGCTCCGTGATCCATGCGCTGCAGCTGTGCGGGTCCACCGGCGACTACGGGCGGCGCCTCAGCGCCGTCGTCATCGGCTTCGGCGCGACCGCCCGCGGCGCGGTCACCGCGCTGCACGCCCACGGCATCCACGATGTGCGGGTCCTCACCAACCGCGCGGCCGCCTCGGTCGCCGCACCCATCCACGCGACGCAGATCAGCCAGTTCGACCACGACGGTCCGTACGTCAGCGAGGTCATCACCGACGAGGGACGTGTTCCGCTCGCGCCCTTCCTCGCCGAGAGCGACATCGTCGTCAACTGCACCCTGCAGGACCCCAACCATCCCCTGCTGTATCTGCGCATCGAGGACCTCGCCGCCTTCCGCGACGGGAGCCTCATCGTGGATGTCTCCTGCGATGAGGGCATGGGGTTCGAGTGGGCGCGGCCGACCGGCTTCGCCGACCCGATGTTCACCGTCGGAGGCGGCATCAACTACTACGCGGTGGACCACAGCCCGTCGTACCTGTGGAACTCGGCGAGCTGGGAGATCAGCGAGGCGCTTCTGCCGTTCCTCCCCACGGTCATGGCGGGTCCGCAGGCGTGGGCGTCGAATGAGACCATCGCGCGGGCGATCGAGGTGCGCGACGGCGAAGTGCTCAACCCGGCGATCCTGGAGTTCCAGCACCGCCTCGCGGAGAAGCCGTACGCCGTGCAGACCCGCTGAGGGGCGGCTCAGCCGCTCTTGCGGCGGAACTCGCGCTTGAGGGAGGCGGGGCCGTGGCTCTCATGCACGGCCGAATCGGCGTCGAGATGCGCTTCGCCCTTGCGGTGCTGGGCGTTCTTCTTGTCCAGCGCCTCCTTGAACTTGCGCTTCATCTCCTCGGATGCCGCGTCGGCGGGCTTGTCAGGGGTGCTCATGGGGTCAACCCTAGGCGGACGATGCTCGGACGGCGACCACATATGTCGTTCGCACAGGGGCGCCTGATATGGTCGGTCAGGGTGCCCGTGTGGCATCCGCTCAATCGAATACTGAGCTCAGGGAGCAGGCCCGGCAGAAAGCTGGTCCCCTGTCGTGGATTCCCGTCCGTGAATCGGACGGTGGTCTTCAACTGGTGGCCAGCGCAGGCGGTCCTGCGGACTTGTTCCGCGCGCCCATATCTGCCTGTTCCTGCTCCTTCGAACGATCTCGTGCGCGAAACGCGCGTGCGAGTCTAAACAAAGAAGGAGAGACCTCTTGGAAGGTCCTGAAATCACCGCCGCCGAAGCCGTCCTGGACAACGGACGTTTCGGCACCCGCACCATCCGCTTCGAGACGGGCCGCCTCGCCCAGCAGGCGCAGGGCGCTGTCGCCGCCTACCTCGACGAGGAGACGATGCTCCTGTCGGCCACCAGCGCCGGCAAGCACCCCCGTGAAGGCTTCGACTTCTTCCCGCTGACCGTCGACGTCGAAGAGCGCTCGTACGCCGCGGGCAAGATCCCCGGCTCGTTCTTCCGCCGCGAGGGCCGCCCCTCCACCGAGGCGATCCTCGTGTGCCGCCTCATCGACCGCCCGCTGCGCCCCTCGTTCGTCGAGGGTCTGCGCAACGAGGTGCAGATCGTCGTGACCGTGCTGTCGATCGCCCCCGGCGAGTTCTACGACGCGCTCGCGATCAACGCGGCCTCGCTGTCGACCCAGATCTCGGGTCTGCCGTTCTCCGGTCCGATCGCCGGTGTGCGCCTCGCGCTCATGCCCGGTCACGGCGAGCACGCCGACCAGTGGATCGCGTTCCCCAAGGCCGAGCAGATGGAAGAGGCGGTCTTCGACCTCATCGTCGCCGGCCGCGTTCTGCCCGACGGCGACGTCGCGATCATGATGGTCGAGGCCGAGGCCACCGAGAACAGCTGGAACCTGATCAAGGCCGGCGCCACCAAGCCCAGCGAGGAGATCGTCGCGCAGGGTCTGGAAGCCGCCAAGCCCTTCATCAAGGAGCTCGTCGGCGCGCAGAACGTGGTGGCCAACACCGCCGCCAAGGAGATCAAGCAGTTCCCGGTCTTCCTGCCCTACAGCCAGGAGACCTACGACTTCGTCTCCGCGCGCGCACACGAGTCGCTCGTCCCGATCTACCAGATCGCCGACAAGCAGGAGCGTCAGGCTGCCGACGACGAGTTGAAGGACCGCGTCAAGGCCGAGCTCATCGCGGCGACCGAGGCCGGCGAGCTGCCGGCAGCGGCTCCGCTGGAGTTCGCCGCCGCGTACAAGTCGGTCACCAAGAAGATCGTGCGCGACCGCATCCTCTCCGAGGGCGTGCGTATGGACGGCCGCGGCCTGGCGGACATCCGTCCGCTGGACGCCGAGGTGCAGGTCATCCCGCGCGTGCACGGTTCGGCCATCTTCCAGCGCGGCGAGACCCAGATCCTGGGTGTCACCACGCTGAACATGCTCAAGATGGAGCAGCAGATCGACTCGCTGTCGCCCACGACGAGCAAGCGCTACATGCACCACTACAACTTCCCGCCCTACTCGACCGGTGAGACCGGCCGTGTCGGCAGCCCCAAGCGTCGCGAGATCGGGCACGGCTTCCTCGCCGAGCGCGCCCTCGTGCCGGTGCTGCCCAGCCGCGAGGAGTTCCCCTACGCGATCCGTCAGGTCTCCGAGGCGCTGAGCTCCAACGGCTCGACCTCGATGGGCTCGGTGTGCGCGTCGACCCTGTCGCTGCTGAACGCGGGTGTGCCGCTGCGCGCTCCCGTCGCCGGCATCGCGATGGGCCTGGTGTCGGCTGAGGTCGACGGTGAGACCCGCTACGCGGCGCTCACCGACATCCTCGGCGCCGAGGACGCCCTGGGTGACATGGACTTCAAGGTCGCCGGCACGAGCGAGTTCGTCACGGCGATCCAGCTCGACACGAAGCTCGACGGCATCCCGTCGTCGGTGCTGACCGCCGCGCTGCAGCAGGCCAAGGACGCGCGTATGACGATCCTCAGCGTGCTCAACGCCGCGATCGACGGTCCGGACGAGATGGCGCCGACGGCTCCGCGCGTGATCAGCGTGCAGATCCCCGTCGACAAGATCGGCGAGCTGATCGGGCCCAAGGGCAAGACGATCAACGCGATCCAGGACGAGACCGGCGCGCAGATCTCCATCGAGGAGGACGGCACCGTCTACATCGGCGCAACCGACGGCCCCGCCGCCGAGGCTGCCCGCGCCCAGGTGAACGCGATCGCCAACCCCACCAACCCGGAGGTCGGCGAGCAGTTCCTCGGCACCGTGGTGAAGCTGGCCGCGTTCGGCGCGTTCATCTCGCTGCTGCCCGGCAAGGACGGTCTGCTGCACATCAGCGAGGTGCGAAAGCTCGCCGGTGGCAAGCGCGTGGAGAACGTCGAAGACGTGCTCGGCGTCGGCCAGAAGCTGCTCGTGCGCATCACCAAGATCGACGACCGCGGCAAGCTGTCGCTGGAGCCGGTCGTGGAGGAGAGCGCCGACCAGGCCGCTCCCGCCGCTGAGGCACCGGTCGAAAGCTGACCCGAACGCCCCTCGCAGCGTCGTATCGGATGCCCGTTCCTCCTCGTGAGGGGCGGGCATCCGTCGTCTGTCCCCCGCATGGGGGACACCCGCCCGGGGTGTGACCGGAACGTTATGGAAAGTTCACCCGACGTGCCCCGCGGACGGTCGCGGTGTCGCCGGCCTGACCTACCCTCTAGGTAAGCGCCGGGGGCGCGGAGGAAGGCTCGGCATCCACTGCGGAATCCGAGGGGGGCGGTATGGCAATGTTCGGCGTCGGATCGACGGAGCCGCTCGCGCGCGTGCGCACGGACGTGTCGCTTTCGCATCCCTCATCCCCGATCCCGGTTCTGGGGCCTCCCGTCGGGCAGGGTGTGCGCGTGCCGCTCGGAGAATCGGGGCTGGAGGTGTTCCCCCTCATGCTCGGCGGCGCCGAATTCGGCTGGCACGTCGACCTCGAATCCAGCCACGCCATCCTGGACTCCTTTCTGGAGCGGGGCGGCAATGCGGTGCACACGTCCGACTCGCACTCCAGCGGGCGCAGCGAGCACATCATCGGCCAGTGGCTGCATTCGCGCGGCGTGCGCGACGACGTGGTGGTCGCGGTGCGCATCGGCGGGCACCCCGACCATCCGGGACTCGGGTCCGTGAACCTGGTGCGCGCCGTCGAGGCATCCCTCGCGCGGCTGCGCACCGACCGCATCGATGTGCTCTATCTCGACGGCGGCGCCGACGGGGCGACGGCGCTCGAAGACACCCTGGCGACGGTGGAGTGGCTCGTGGGCGCGGGCAAGGTGCGCACGGTCGGCGCCTTCGGCTTCACGGCGCCGCAGCTGGTCGAGGCGCGCATCCTCTCGTCGGCGGGGCTTCCGTGGCTCACCACGCTCGACGTTCCCTACAACCTGCTGCGCCGTGACGACTTCGAGGGCGATCTGCGGTTGGTCGCCGGAGCCCAGGGCATCGCGGTGACCCCGTCGCAGGCTCTCGAGCACGGTTTCCTCGCCGGCCACCACCGTTCCCGTGCCGACGTGGGCGGCTCGGTGCGGGGTGCGCAGCTCGCCAAGAACATGAACCGCCGGGGCGCCCGCACGCTGCGCGCGCTCGACGCGGTCGCCGCCGAACTGGGCGTGTCCGATGCCGCGGTCGCACTGGCCTGGCTTCTGGCGCAGAAGACGGTGGTCGCGCCCATCGTCAACGTGTACTCCACGGCGCACGTCGCGGAGCTGGCGCAGGGGGTGGGTGTGCGCCTGGGGCGCGGCCAGCTCGCCGACCTGGCGCGCGCCGCGGCCTGACCGAGGCACTGACGTAGGCTGGAATGGCGCGCTGCGGCGCGCGTTCCCCGAAGCGAGAAGCGAGAAGCGTGACGCAATACCTCTACCTCGTCCGCCACGGCGAGCACCTCGACGCCGAGCACGGCATCGATGACGGGCCGCTCTCACCCCGCGGCCAGCGTCAGGCCGCGCTTCTGGCCGACCGCCTGTCCGGCGTGCCGCTGACAGCCGTGTGGCACTCGCCCCTCGAGCGCGCGGCCGAGACCGCGCGTGCCGTCGCCGACCGGCTGCCGTCGGTCTCGCCGCAGCCGAACGCCCTGCTGTTCGACTGCGTGCCCACGGGCATGACCGAGGACACGCCGTCGATGTACGAGTCGTTCTTCGGCTCGTACACCGATGCGGAGATCGAGGCGGGGTCCGCGCAGATGGCCGACGCGGTGGGGGAGTTCCTGCGGCGCAAGCCCGACGCGCACGAGCTCATCATCACCCACAACTTCGTCATCGCCTGGTTCGTGCGTGAGGTGCTGCAGATGCCCACCTGGCGCTGGCTGACACTCAACCAGGCGCACTGCGGACTCACCGTCGTCGCCCAGCGCGCCGGACGGCCCTGGACGCTCATCTCCCACAACGACCTCGGGCACCTCCCGGTCGAGCTGCGCACGGGTCTGCCCGAGCTGCCGCCGGTCTGAGATGCTCCGCACGGCATCGATCCGATAACGGATGCCGCCCCGCGTCGAGACGCCGCGTTGCGTTGCGACACTCTGATACGCGGGGGTCATCCGACGCACGCCACATCATCCTCGAGAAGGATGCCGCGGTCTTCAGCGCTCGCCTAGCCTCACCGTTATGGAAGCGGCCGAGGCCGCGAGCGACTCTGGAGGAACATGAACCGCCACACTGCGGGTGCCGTCGCCGGCGCCGCCGCGCTGCTGATCGCGTTGACCGGCTGCACGCCCGCCGACTCCGACGCCGCGTCCGCCGAGGAGCAGTCCCCGCTGGAGGCGTACCTCGCTGCCGCGTGGGGCGGCGACCTCAGCGAAGAGGAGCAGACCGCGCGGCTCGAGAAGGAGAACGCGGAGCGCGAGGAACTCGTCGCGACGTGCATGACCGAGGAGGGATTCGAGTACATCCCCGCCACGTACAGCGGGGGCGTCTCGTACGACGCCGGCGGCTACGAGCCCGATTCCCGGGAGTGGGTCGCGCAGTACGGCTACGGGATGATCAACTATCCCGGTCAGGACGAGCCTGTCGAGCCGGGCGAGGAGTGGGTCGACCCCAACCAGGACTACGTCGCGAGCCTGTCGGAGTCCGAGATGAACGCCTACTACGAGGCGCTCTACGGCCCCACCCCCACGGAGGAGGAGATGGGCGACGACGGCGCCTACGAGTGGGACTGGACACAGAGCGGATGTCACGGCTGGGCCCAGCACGAGATGGAGGGTGACAACCCGTTCACCGCCGACGAGCACCAGCCGCTGATGGACGCCATGAACGAGTTCTACATGAGCATCTCGCAGGCCCCGGAGCTGGCGGAGCTGGACGCGGAGTGGGCGGCCTGCATGGATGAGAACGGCTACCCCGGGTTCACGGCGCAGTCCGACGCCTCCAACTCGATCAGCGACGAGCTGAACGCGCATTGGGAGTCGGTGACGGAGTACGTGGAGAACGACCCCGTTCTCGACGAGCTGGGGGAGCGGGAGATCGAGCTCGCGCTGGTCGACCTGGATTGCCGGGAGAAGACCGACTACCGGGCCGAGAGCCGGCGCGTCACCGCCGTGCTCGAAGAGCAGTTCATCGAAGACCACAAGGCCGAGCTCGACGCCTTCAAGGCCGCCGCTGAGCAGGCGAACCGGTGACAGAGAAGGACGCGGCGGCGTTCGAGGAGGTCCTGCGGGAGGAGTCGCCCACCGAGGCGGCGGACGTCGTCGAAACGCCGAGCGGTGCCCAGGGGTGGCGACGGGTGCTCCACGGCAATCGTGCGCTGTGGATCCTGGCCGCAGCCGCCGTGGTGAGCCTGGTGGGCGGACTGCTCGTCGGGAGATTCGTGCTGTCGCCGGCTGATGCGGCCTCCTTCACCGACCCGCCCGCCCCGGGACTGATCACCGTGGCGGTGGAGCGCGGCATCCTGAGCAACGACGTCACCCTGCGCGGCGACGTCGGCTACGCGGATTCCGTCGAGGTGACGATCGACACGGCCGCCCTCGGCGGGCCGGCGGTGGTCACCGGCAGTGTGCCCGAGGACGGGGCGACCCTCGATGCGCTCTCGGTGGCGCTCGAGGTCGCCGGACGCCCGGTGATCGTGCTTCCCGGCGAGCTTCCCGCTTACCGCACGCTCACCTACGGCCTCACCGGGCCCGACGTCGTGCAGTTCAAACAGGCCATGAGCGCGGTCGGGATCGATGCCGGCGACCCGGCTTCCGACCTCTTCGACGAGACGGCCGCTGCCGCGGTGACGGCTCTGTACGCACAGGTCGGGTACCCCGCACCGGCCGCAGCGGAAGGCGCTGCCGACGCCGTCGCCGCCGCGCGCGACGGCGTGCGGGCGGCCGAGCAGGCGCTCGCCGCAGCGCGATCCGAGCTCGGCCAGGCCGGCGGCGGAGCGTCGCCGGTGGACATCCGCGCCGCGGACAACGCCGTCGCCAGCGCCCAGCGCGCGCTGGACGTGCGGCAGGGTCAGCGCCCCGCCGACCCGGCCGAAGTGCCGGCGTGGGAAGCGGACGTCTCTGACCTGCGCGACGCGGTGGAGTTGCGCGCGCTGGAGCGCCGGCAGCTGGATGCCGCGCCCGACACGAGCGGCCACCGCGCCGCGGTGGAGGCCGCGGAACGGCAGCTGGGTGAAGCGCGCACCGCGATGACCCGCGCGGAGCAGCAGGCGCTGCCGTCGCTGTCCTCGAGCGAGGTGCTGTTCCTCGGCGACCTTCCCCGACGTGTCGACGGCGTCAACGTCCGCCGCGGTCAGGTGCTGCAGGGCGCGGCGATGGTCGTGTCGGGTGCGACGATCACGGTCAGCGGCAGCGCCGCCGCCACCGATGCCGTGCTGCTGGAGGTCGGCGGCGAGGCCTCGTTCGAACTGGCGGACGGCACCCCCCACCGTGCGGTGATCTCGGCGGTGACGCCCGGCAAGTCCCAGGGCGACCGGTGGACGATCCTGATGGAGCCGGACGAACTGACGTCCGAGCAGGCCATGCAGCTGCAGGGAAGCAACGTGCGCGTGTCGGTGCCCGTGGGCGCCACCGCGGGCGAGGTGCTCTTCGTGCCCGTGGCCGCCCTCACCGCCGGTCCCGGCGGGGAGGCGCGACTGGAGGTCGTCGACGGCGACCCCAGGGAAGGCGAGGCGGCCAAGACCCGTCTGGTCGTGGTCGAAACCGGGCTCGCCGCAGGTGGGCACGTCGAGGTCGTCGCCGTCGACGGCGGGCTGGACGAGGGCGACCTCGTGGTGGTCGGGCGGTGACCGCGCCGCTCCTGGAGCTGCGCGATGTGACGAGGTCGTTCCCCGGCCCGCCGGAGGTGCAGGCGCTGAAGGGCGTGAACCTGCGGGTGCAGCGGGGGGACTACGTGTCGATCGTCGGCCCCAGCGGGTCGGGCAAATCGACGATGCTGAACCTGCTCGGGCTGCTGGACCGGCCGAGCGTGGGCGAGTACCGCATCGACGGCGTCGTCACCGGCACGCTCGGTGAGAACGAGCGCGCTGCGGTGCGTGCGCGCCGCATCGGCTTCGTCTTCCAGTCGTTCCACCTGATGCCGCGGCGCACCGTGCTCGACAACGTGCTCATGCCCATGCTCTACAGCGGGGTGCCGCGCGGCGAACGGGAGCGGCGCGCCCGCGCCACCCTCGACCGGGTGGGACTGGGACACCGCACCGATTTCCTGCCCACCACCCTGTCCGGAGGCGAGCGTCAGCGCGTGGCCGTCGCCCGCGCGGTGGTGAGCACTCCCAGCGTGCTGCTGGCCGACGAGCCCACCGGCAACCTGGACGCGGCCACCTCCGACGAGGTGATGGAGCTGTTCGACGACCTGCGCGCCGACGGGCTGACCCTCATCGTCATCACCCATGACGCGGCGGTCGCCGCCCGCGCCGACCGGCGCGTCCGCATCGCGGACGGCCGCCTGAGCGAGGAGACGTGATGCGCCTGCTGCGGCGTCGACGCCGCCCCGCCGCGATCGCCGCCGTCGGCGAGGCGCAGCCGGTCGAGGAGACGTCGCCGGTGCAGCTCGTGCCGCGCGTGCGTCACGCCGACCGGTTCACCTTCCAAGACCTCGTCGTCGAGGCGACGGCAGACATCGGCTCGCGGCCGGGGCGCCTGGCCATGACCCTCGTGGGCACGGTGCTGGGCATCGGAGCCCTCGTGGCCACGATCGGCTTCGCGCAGACTGCGGCCCACCAGATCGCGCGGCAGTTCGACGCCGTCAAGGCCACCCAGGTGGTCGTCGCGCCGGGGAAGGCTCCGACGGCCTCGGGAGGCAGCGCCGCCACGGCGCGCCTGCCCTGGGACGCGGCCGACCGCGTCTCCCGGCTGGTCGGCGTCGAAGCGGCGACCCTCATCGCCGAGGTCGACCTCGGAAGCGACACCGTCACGGCGGTGCCGGTGAACGACCCGTCGGCGGCGTCCACCGCCGCGCCCCGGCTCATCGCCGCCAGTCCCGGGCTGCTGGACGTGCTCGACGGTCGCGTGGTCACCGGCCGCATGTTCGACGCCGGTCACGACACCCGCGGCGACCGCGTCGTCGTGCTGGGGGCGCGGGCGGCGGAACGACTCGGGGTGAACCGCGTCGACCGTCAGCCCTCGGTGTTCATCGGGGGTGTGCCGTTCGCCGTCATCGGGGTCTTCGACGAGCTGCAGGCGCGGGGGGAGCTGCTGGACGCGGTGGTCATGCCGTTGCAGACCGCCCGCACCGAGCGTGCCCTGGGTGCTCCCGGTCAGCTGCAGATCCGCATCCAGACCGGCACCGGTCCGCAGGTGGGGCAGCAGTCCGCCGTCGCCCTCGCGCCCGGAGCGCCCGAGACCCTCGAGGTCTCCGCCCCCACGGCGCGGTCCGGCCTGAGCGAGAGCGTGAGCGCCGACGTCAACGTCGTGTTCCTGATCCTCGGCGGCATCGTGCTGCTGGCGGGTGCGCTGGGCATCGCGAACGTGACGATGCTCAACGTCATCGAGCGGGTGCCCGAGATCGGTCTGCGCCGGGCGCTGGGCGCCACGGGACGTCAGATCGCCTCGCAGTTCGTCGTGGAGTCGGTGATCATCGGACTGCTCGGCGGGCTGCTGGGGTCCGCCTTGGCCGTCGTGTCGGTCGTCGGGTTCGCCGTCGCGCAGCAGTGGACGCCGATCGTGGATCCGTGGGTGGCGATCGCCGGAGCCCTGCTCGGCGCCGTCGTCGGACTGGGCGCCGGCTGGTTCCCCGCGCGGCGTGCCGCGCGGATCGAGCCGGTGACCGCGCTGCGCGGCGGCCGCTGACCGCGCCCGCGACGGTGAGGCCCTACAGCGCCTTGCCGTACCAGCGGGTCGCGTTGGCGTTGTCGTTGTAGGGCTCGATCGACGCGAACCCGGATGCCGCGTACAGCCCGCCCGCCGCCTCGAGGGTGTGGTGGGTGTCGAGCACGAGCTCCGCGGCATCCCACTCCCGCGCGGCATCCTCGAGCCCGGCCAGCAGCACGCGGCCCCACCCCTTGCCGCGCGTCTCGGGGCGCAGATACAGGTGCTTGACCTCGTAGCGCACCCCGTGCGGTCCGTCGGCGATGCGACGGATGCCGCCGCAGCCCACCGCGCGGTCCTCGTCGTCCCGCACCACCAGGAACACCCCGGCGGGCGGCGTGAACGCGGCGGGGTCGGGGAACACCGTGCGGTACGCCTGCCCCGGGAACGTCTCCGCCCGCATGGCGAAGTACTCAGCGAGCAGCTCGTGCGCGATGGGGTCGTCGACGGGCATCGGGCGCAGGCTCACCATGCCTTCGAGCGTAGCGCCGTAGGCTGGTGGCATGACGACACGCGTGGCCCTCGTGGGCGCGACCGGCAAGCTCGGCGGCATCGTGCAGGCGGTCATCGCCTCGACCGACGGCTTCGAACTGGTGGCGTCGCTGTCCTCCTCCAGCGACCTCAGCGAAATGGATGCCGCAGACCTCGTCGTGGACACGTCCACCCCCGCCGTCTCGGTCGACGTGGTGCGCCGCGCGGTGGAGCGCGGACAGCAGCTGCTGGTCGGCACGTCCGGCTGGTCGGCCGAGCGCATCGCGCTGGTGCGGCCGCTCGTGCAGCAGGCGGGCACCGGTGCCGTGTTCATCCCGAACTTCTCGATCGGCTCCGTGCTCGGCTCTGCGCTCGCCGCGGCAGCCGCGCCCTTCTTCCCGTCGATCGAGATCGTCGAGGCGCACCGGGAGTCGAAGGTCGATTCCCCCAGTGGCACCGCCGTGCGCACCGCGGAGCTGATCGCCGCGGCCCGCGCCGAGGTCGGTCCGGTCGAGTCGCCGTACGTCGACCAGCGGGCACGCGGCCAGCAGGTGGCGAGCGTGCCGATCCACTCGCTGCGCCGGCCGGGTGTCGTCGCCCGGCAGGAGACGGTCCTCTCCGGGCCGGGCGAGTCGCTGACGATCGTCCACGACACCGTCGACCCTGCCCGCGCCTACGCCCCCGGCATCGGGCTCGCCCTCGCCGCCGCACGAGACGCCCGCGGTGTGGTGGTGGGGCTCGACAGCCTCATCGACATCGGCATCCGCCTGCCCGGCGCTCCCGCGGCCGACGCGGGCGTGGATGAAGGCGGAGTCCCCGGACAGGTCGCCCGGACGACCGGCGCATGAGCGCGCGCATCGGCGTCGCCGTCATGGCGGTGATGCTCGCCCTGTACATCGTGCTGGTCGCCCAGCGTGGGTGGCTGCTGCTCGTCAGCGGCGAACCCATCGGCGTGGCCATGGGGGTCGCGCTGTTCGTGCTGCCGGTGCTCGCCGCCTGGGGCCTCGGCCGCGAGCTGTGGTTCGGATGGCGCGCTCAGCAGGTGGGGCGCCGGCTCGAGGCGGAGGGCGCCCTTCCCACCGAGAGCGTCGCCGTGCGTCCCAGCGGCCGCCCGCTGCGCGAGGAGGCCGACGCCCTCTTCCCCGCTTACCGCTCCGCGGTCGAGGCTGCGCCCGATGACTGGCGCGCCTGGTACCGGCTGGGACTGGCGTACGACGCCGCGGGCGACCGCCGCCGTGCCCGCGCCGCGGTGCGTCGGGCGATCGCTCTGGAGCGCGCCGAGGGTCGCTGAGCCCCGCCGACTGCCGCCGCCGAGCACGGCCGCCGAGCCCGCGTGCAGCTACTCGTCGCGCAGCGCGGCGGTGACGGCGTCGTCGACAGAGCGGTGATGGAAATCGAAGCCCGTGGCCTCCAGCGCCTGCGGCACGACGTGAGCGTCGGCGGTGAGCAGGCCCTCCGTCGCGTCGCGGCCGAGCGCGGCACGCAGCGCCCACACCGGTGCGCGCACGAGGAACGGACGGTTCAGCTGCACCGCCAGTGAGAATCCCAGGTCGTTGGCGGTGGCCCGCGTGGGACCGGTCAGGTTCACCGGGCCCTCCACGTCGGCGTCGATGACGTGGCGGATCGCCCGCACCTCGTCGTCGAGCGAGATCCACGGCCAGGCCTGCGTGCCCCGGCCGATCGGCCCCGACACCCCGGCGCGGGTGAGCAGCATGAGCGGCTTGAGCACTCCGTCGCGGTGCACCACCGGCGCGGTGCGCAGCGTCGCCACCCGGGCGCGGCCGCTCGCGGCGAAGGCCGCCGCCTCCCATTCGCCGCAGAGGTCGGCGAGGAACGTCTCGCCGCGTCGGCCCTGCTCGGTGAGCCGTTCCCCGGGCGCCGAGCCGTAGTAGCCGACTCCGGACGCCGAGAGGAACGCGGGAGCCTCATCACCGAGTTCCCGCACCGCGCGTGCCAGCGCCTGCGTGGGGAGGATACGAGACCACAGCAGCTCGTTGCGGTACGCCGCGGTCCACGGGAACCGGCCGATACTCGCGCCGTTGAGACCGACGACGGCGTCGGCTCCGGCCAGCACCTGCGGATCCAGTGGCGCGCCATCGGTGAGCCACGCCACCTCGTCGGGGGCTTCAGGCCGACGGCGGACGAGCCGGGTGACGCTCACCCCGTCGTCGCGCAGCGAGCGGGCCAGGGCGCGGCCGATGAGTCCCGACGCCCCCGCCACGACGACGCGCCGCGGCGCCTGCTGGTCTGTCATGTCAGGCGAGGGTCGCCTCGAGGGTGATCTCGATGCCGGCGAGCGCCGCCGAGACGGGGCAGCCCTTCTTGGCCTCGTCGGCCAGGCGGGCGAAGTCTTCGGCCGACAGTCCGGGAACGGTGGCGTTGACATTGAGGTGGCTGCCGCTGATGCCCTTGCCGGGGACGAAGGTCACCGACGCGGTGGTGTCGATGCGCTCGGGTGGCGTCCCGTTCTCGGCGAGGGCGTTGGACAGGGCCATCGAGAAGCACGAGGAGTGCGCCGCGGCGATGAGCTCCTCGGGGGTCGTGACCGAGGCGGAGCCCTCGCTGCGGGCCTTCCAGTTCACGTCGAACGGTCCCTGATGGGAGCTGGACAGGCTCACCTCGCCCGTGCCCTCGAACAGGGTGCCCTTCCACGTGGTGCTGGCTTCGCTCGTGACGCTCATGCGTTCCTCCCGGGTTCGGCGGGACGCCGGGCGCGTCCCGGTGCCGAGCCTAACGGCGCGGATGCCGCGGCGGAACGGCTGGACCGCGCCTCAGGAATCGGATGCCGGGCGGGCGCGGCCGACGATGCCGACGCGCTGGAGCAGCAGGTACATCTGGCATCCCAGACACAGCCCGAACACGGCGTTCAGCAGCGACGCGATCAGTGCGGTGGCTGCGGCGACCGGCACCGCCCACGGCACACCGAGAAGGTGCAGCGTCACGCCGACGGAGGTCACGGCGAGGCCGACGCCCTGCGCGAACCGCGGCGGGCGGGGATCCTCGAGGTCGAGCGCAGGGGTCAGTCGCGGCTGCACCATGGTGCGGAACAGCGCCGCCCACGGTGCGGTGCGCGGCGACAGGACGCCCCACAGGAACAGCAGGACCGCGACGAGCAGCAGAAGGAAGCCGGGGTCCAGCGCCCGCTCCGCGACCGTGGCCTGCGTGACCGCCCAGCCCTCGGGTGCCAGGACGGTGTCCGCCAGCGGCTGGTAGGCGAACCACCCGAACGAGGCCTGCGCGGTCGAGAGGCCGACCAGGCCCAGCACGACGGCGGCGCCGAGCAGCACCGAGGTGAGGGCGGCCCCGAACCGCGGGCCGCGCGGGTCGATGCCTCCGGACGCGGCGTCCGCCCGCTCAGCCACCGTGCGCCTCCGAGCCGAGGCGGCTCAGTTCGAGCTCGATCACGTGGCGGCTGGGGATACCGCCCACGCGCGTCTGGATGGCGCCGTCCTGGTCGAGGATGAGGGTCGTCGGCGTCTGCAGCACATGGAAGTGCTTGGCGATGTCCGGCCGATGGGTGAGGTCCACGTCCAGGTGCATGACACCCTCACGCTCGGCGGCCAACGCAGAAAGGGTGCGGTGCACGCCCGGGCACCGGGCGCACAGCTCGGTGCTGAACTGCAGCAGGGTCGCGGTGTGACCGAGGCCCGGGGCCCCCAGTCTCTCCGGGTCGACGATTTCATCGGGTGCATGACGCACGGGGCGACCCTGGCGCCAGCGGACGATCGCGCCCGCGCCGATCGTCACCGCGAGCAGCGCGGTGAGGATGATCAGTGCATCGACGGGGTTCACCGCTTGCCAGGCTATCGGCATCCCGGGGGTGGGCGCGCCGACGCCGCACGGACGGCGCACCGTCCCGGCTCCGCCGGCGCGGTTCGGGGCGCGTATCGGTTCCCGAACCCGGTGCCGGCGCGGTTCGGGGCGCGTATCGGTTCCCGAACGCGGTGCCGGCGCGGTTCGGGGCGCGTATCGGTTCCCGAACCGCCCCGGACCCCCAACGCGCCTGCGCCGCGCGCCGCGCCCGATCCGGCCGCGGGTATCGTGGCAGCCGTGACCACGGCGATCCCCACCCCCTACGAGGACCTCCTGCGCGACGTGCTCGAGCACGGCACGCACAAGGACGACCGCACCGGCACCGGCACCACGAGCGTGTTCGGCCGGCAGATCCGCTTCGACCTCGCCGAGGGCTTCCCCCTCATCACCACCAAGCGCGTGCACTTCAAGTCCATCGCGTACGAGCTGCTGTGGTTCCTGCGGGGCGAGTCGAACGTGTCATGGCTGCAGGAGCACGGCGTCACCATCTGGGACGAGTGGGCGGATGCCGACGGCGAGCTCGGCCCCGTCTACGGCGTGCAGTGGCGCTCATGGCCGACCCCCGACGGGGGGTCGATCGACCAGATCGCCAAGGTCGTCGCACAGCTGCGGACCAACCCCGACTCCCGCAGGCACATCGTCACGGCGTGGAACCCCGCAGAGGTGGACTCGATGGCCCTGCCGCCGTGTCACGCGCTGTTCCAGTTCTACGTGGCCGACGGCAAGCTCTCCTGCCAGCTGTACCAGCGCAGCGCCGACCTGTTCCTCGGCGTGCCCTTCAACATCGCCTCCTACGCGCTGCTGACCCTGATGGTCGCGCAGCAGACCGGTCTCGAGCCCGGCGAGTTCATCTGGACCGGCGGCGACTGCCACATCTACGACAACCACCTCGAGCAGGTGCGCGAGCAGCTCAGCCGCGACCCCTACCCGTACCCGACCCTGCGCTTCGCCCGCACGCCGGGGTCGATCTTCGACTACACGTACGAGGACTTCGTCGTCGAGGACTACCGCCACCACCCGGCCATCCGCGCCGCGGTGGCCGTGTGACCGCGCCGATCGGCCTGGTCTGGGCCGAGGCCCGGGGCGGGGTCATCGGCGCCGACGGCGGCATGCCGTGGCACGTGCCGGAGGACCTCGCCCACTTCAAGGCCGTCACCGCCGGGGCGCCCGTGATCATGGGCCGGCGCACCTGGGAGTCGTTCCCGCCGAGGTTCCGGCCGCTGCCGGGGCGCCGCAACATCGTCGTCACGCGCGACACGGCGTGGGCGGATGACGGCGCGGAGCGCGCCGGTTCGCTGGATGCCGCACTGTGGCTCGCCGATGCCGACGCCCCCGCCCGGGTCTGGGTGATCGGCGGGTCGGGACTCTTCCGCGAGGCGATCGACCGCGCCGACCTGCTCGAGGTCACCGAGCTCGACCTCGAGGTGCAGGGCGACACCTTCGCCCCCGACCGCTCGTCGTGGCCCGTCGCCGCCGCGGACCCGGGGGAGGGGTGGCACACGTCCCGCACCGGCATCCGCTACCGTTTCCTCACCCTGGGGGCTGCGTCGTAGGCTCGCCCCATGGCGAAGACGGCACTCATCACCGGCGCGAGCTCCGGGCTCGGCGCCGAGTATGCCCGGCAGCTGGCGGAGCGCGGCATGGACCTCGTGCTCGTGGCGAGGGATGCCGACGCGCTCGCCGCCCTCGCCGACGACCTCACCGGCGTGCACGGCGTGCAGTGTGAAGCGCTGCCCGCCGACCTGGTCGATGCGGATGGGCTCGCCCGCGTTGTCGCACGGCTGAGTGATGACGACCGCCCCGTCGACATGCTCGTCAACAACGCCGGCTTCGGTCTGCCGCTGGCGTTCGAGCAGAACGACATCGCCGACGAGCAGCGCCACCTCGACCTGCACGTCGCTGTGCCGATGGCGCTCATGCGCGCGGCGCTTCCCGGCATGCTCGCGCGGGGCCGCGGGCGCATCGTCAACGTGGCCTCCGTCGCGGCGTTCACCCCGCGCTCGACCTACGGCGCCGTCAAGGGGTGGCTCATCAGCTTCAGCCGCTGGGCGAACGTCGCCTACCGCCCGCGCGGGGTGAGCGTCACCGCCGTGTGCCCCGGGTTCACCCACACCAGCTTCCACGAGCGCATGGGCATGGAGCCGGGACGCGAGGGGGTGCCCGGGTGGATGTGGCTCGACGCCCGCGACGTCGTGGCCGAATCCCTTCGTGACGTCGCACGCGGCACGTCCGTCTCGGTGCCGTCGCTGCGCTACAAGGTGCTCGTCGCGCTCACCCGCGTGCTGCCCGACCGCCTGGTGGTCGCGACCGCGTCGAAGGGGCGCTGATCAGGCGAATCGGCCGAGCCGGATGCCGGCGTATGCCAGCGCGGCGATCGTCTCGCCGTCGGTGATGCGGCCGTCGGCGATCATGTCGATCGCCTCGCCGAACCCCACCCAGTGCACGGCCGTGATGCCCTCCTCGGCCTGCGTGCCGGCGGCATCCGTCAGCGCCCGGATGCCGCGGGCGAGGTAGACGTGCTCGGCGGCCACGGCGATGCCGTTGAGCGCGTTCATCACGCCCAGGCTGCGCCACTCCGACGCCTCGATCCCGGCTTCCTCGGCCAGTTCGCGCCGGGCGGCGAGGAGCGGGTCCTCCCCGTCCGAGCCGCCGGCGGGGACCTCCAGGGAGGTGCCGACGGTGTAGCGGTCCACCTCCACCAGGCACACGCGGTCGATCTCGTCGAGCGCGACGACGAACACGGCCGGATGCCGCATCTCCACCACCCCGTAGACGCCGTCGCCGCCGGGGCCCGTCACGGCGTCCTCCCGCACGCGGATCCATCGGTTGGCATAGACCTCGCGGGTCGCCCGCATCTGCCACGTCATGGCGCGACACTATCGGCCGGGTCCCGGCGAACCGATACCCTGGGAGGATGACGCATCAGGCCAACCCGTTCGGACAGGTCCTCGTCGCGCTCATCACACCGATGACCGCCGACGGCGAGGTCGACTGGCCCGCCGTCGAGAAGCACATCGACGACGTCATCACCGCCGGCGCCGACGGCATCGTCGTGACGGGGACGACGGGGGAGACGAGCACCCTCACCGACCCGGAGAAGATCCGGCTGGTCGAGGTGGGCAAGAGCGTCGCCTCGGGCCGGGCGAAGATCATCACCGGCGGCGGTTCCAACGAGACCGCCCACGCGATCGAGCTGTACAAGGCCAGCGAGAAGGCCGGCGCCGACGGCATCATGATCGTCACGCCGTACTACAACAAGCCCACCCAGGCGGGCATCCTCACCCACTTCCGGCTGGTGGCCGACGCCACCGATCTGCCGGTGATCCTGTACGACATCCCGGGCCGCACCGGCGTCCCGATCAAGTACGAGACGATCCTCCGTCTCGCCAAGCACCCGAACATCCTGGCGGTCAAGGACGCCAAGGGTGATTTCAGTGAGGTCAGCCGGGTGCTCAACCAGACCGACCTCATGTACTTCTCCGGCGACGACGCGAACGTGCTGCCGCACCTCGCGATCGGCGCGTCCGGACTCATCGGGGTGACCGCGAATGTGGCCCCGGCGCCGTATCGCGTCATCGTGGATGCCGTCAACCGCGGCGACCTCGCCGCGGCGACGGCCGCGCACAAGCAGCTCGAGCCGCTCGTGCGCGCAGTCATGACGCACGTGCCCGGCACGGTGAGCGCGAAGTACATCCTCCACGGCCTCGGCCGTATCTCCAGCCCCCGCGTCCGTCTGCCCCTGGTGGGGCCGGAGGAATGGGAGGCCGCGATGATCGAAGACGAGCTGGCGCTGGTCACCGACGTCGCCGGAGCAGATTTCTCCAATTTCCGACCCGACCGCAACGCGGCAGCTGGCGGCGCACTACCGAAGGTTCACGGCACGACACGATGAGTCCCAACGCGATCACCACGCCCCCCACCCTCGCCCCCGGAACGCTCCGCGTGATTCCGCTCGGCGGACTCGGCGAGATCGGGCGCAACATGACCGTCTTCGAGTACGAGGGCAAGCTCCTCGTCGTCGACTGCGGCGTGCTGTTCCCCGAAGAGCACCAGCCCGGCGTCGACCTGATCCTGCCCGACTTCGAGCCGATCAAGCACCGCCTCGACGACATCGTCGGCGTCGTGCTGACGCACGGTCACGAGGACCACATCGGCGCGGTGCCCTACCTGCTGCGCCTCAAGCGCGACATCCCGCTCATCGGCTCGGGGCTGACCCTGGCGCTCGTGGAGGCGAAGCTCAAGGAGCACCGCATCAAGCCGTACTCGCTGACGGTGAAGGAGGGCCAGCACGAGCAGATCGGTCCCTTCGACCTCGAGTTCGTCGCGGTGAACCACTCCATCCCCGACGCGCTCGCCGTCGCGATCAAGACCCCGGCCGGTGTGGCGCTGGCCACCGGCGACTTCAAGATGGACCAGCTGCCGCTGGACGGCCGCCTGACCGACCTGCGCGCCTTCGCGCGGCTGGGCGAGGAAGGCGTGGACCTCTTCCTCGTCGACTCCACCAACGCCGACGTGCCCGGCTTCACGCCGCTGGAGCGCTCGATCGGCCCCGTGCTCGACCAGGTCATCGCGCGTTCGCCGCGCCGCGTCATCGTCGCGAGCTTCTCGAGCCACGTGCACCGCGTGCAGCAGGTGCTGGACGCCGCCCACGCCAACGGCCGCCGCGTGGCGCTGCTGGGGCGCAGCATGCTGCGCAACATGACGATCGCCGCCGACCTCGGATACCTCACCGTCCCCGAGGGCGTGCTGATCGACTACAAGAAGGCCCACGACCTGCCCGACGACAAGATCGTCTTCATGTCCACCGGGTCGCAGGGCGAGCCGATGGCCGTGCTCAGCCGCATGGCGAACCTCGATCACGCGATCGAGCCGGGTCCCGGCGACACCGTGATCCTGGCATCCAGCCTGATCCCGGGCAACGAGAACGCGGTCTACCGCGTGATCGACGGCCTCACCAAGCTCGGCGCCAACGTGATCCACAAGGGCAACGCCAAGGTGCACGTCTCCGGCCACGCCGCCGCAGGCGAGCTGCTGTACTGCTACAACATCCTCAAGCCGAAGAACGTGCTGCCGGTGCACGGCGAGTACCGCCACCTCATGGCCAACGCCAAGCTCGCGCAGGACACCGGTATTCCCGCCGAGCGCACGATCCTGGGCGAGAACGGCACCGTGGTCGACCTCAAGGACGGCGTCGCCAGCGTCGTCGGCCAGCTCGACATCGGCTTCGTCTACGTCGACGGCTCCACCGTGGGCGAGATCACCGACGCCGACCTCAAGGACCGTCGCATCCTCGGCGAGGAGGGGTTCATCTCGGTCATCGTCGTGGTGGATGCCTCCACCGGCGCCGTGATCACCGGACCCGAGATCCACGCCCGCGGCTTCGCCGAGGACGACTCGGTGTTCGACGACGTCAAGCCGAAGATCGCCGCAGCGCTTGCGGAGGCGTCGAAGTCGGGCGTCCGCGACTCGCACGCCCTCTCGCAGGTGGTGCGTCGCACGATCGGCCGCTGGGTCAACCAGCGTCTGCGTCGCCGCCCGATGATCGTGCCGCTGGTCATCGAGGCCTGAGCCTTCCGTCACGACACCCACGGGCCCGCCAGGAGCGGGCCCGTGGGTGTTCGTGCGTCTGGGGGGCAGGCGGTCGGAGCCGCGTCGTTCCGGGCAATGTCGGTGGTCGCGACGTACCGTTGAGGAATGGCCAGGAGCAGCAGTCCGACCACGAGCGGCCGCGCGCCCGCGAAGGGCACACCCGCGAAGGGGTCGTCCTCGCGCGCCCGCAAGCCCGCCCCGGCGCCGAAGCGCTACGTCGACGAGCCTGAGAAGCCACCGCTGATCGCCCGCGCCTGGATGGGGCTGGCGCACGCCACCGGCGGGATGTTCCGCGCGTTCGGGCCCGAGACGCTCGAGAAGGACCAGCGCCGCGACGGCTTCCCGTTCCTGCTCGTGCTCCTGGCGATCGCCGGCACCGTCGTGGAGTGGTTCCTCATCGGCACCGACGTCGCCGCGACGCTCAGCGCCTACACCGCCGGCGGGCTCGTCGGGCGGACCGCGTTCATCCTGCCGGTGCTGCTGCTGCTGCTGGCGGGGTGGCTGTTCCGGCATCCGTCATCGGTGCACGACAACGGGCGCATCGGCATCGGGTTCGGCCTCTTCGTGCTCACCATCGCCGGCTTCTGCCACGTGCACGGCGGGCGGCCGCAGCCGAGCGAAGGGCTTCCCGCGCTCAGCACCGCGGGCGGGCTGTTCGGCTGGATGGTGGGCGAGCCGCTCACCTTCCTCACCGAGATCGGCGCCTCTGTGGTGCTCGGCCTCGTCGCGCTGCTGAGCGTGCTGATCCTCACCAAGACGCCGCCGAACCGCATCGGCCGCCGCCTGGGGGAGCTCTACGTCTGGATGTTCGGGGCCGAGCCGGAGGACAAGCCGGCTGCGGCGTCCGCAGGCGCCGGCGACGCCGACGAGTCGCTGCCCTGGTGGCGCCGCAACAAGTCCGGCCGCGAGGAGGACCCCGACGAGGGCCTCGGGTCGCAGGATCTCACCGCGCTGCTGTCGACCGAGGGCGACACCGGCGGGTTCGACCAGGCCATCGCGCCGCCGCCGCCCCCGCCGCCGCTGCCGGACGCGATGACCGAGGTCATCCACCCCGACATCGCGGAAGCCGTGCGCAAGAGCAGCCGCCGCACCGACACCGGCATCCGTGAGGACGCCACCGAGGTGCTCGACGACGGCAAGCTGCCTGGCATGTCGGGTCTCGGCGGCGACGGCGACGGGATGCCGCCGGGCGCGACCTATCGCCTGCCCTCCACGGCGGCCCTGGCCGCCGGCACCCCGCCCAAGGCCCGGTCGGAAGCCAACGACGCCATGGTGCGCGCCATCACGAGCGTGTTCGAGCAGTTCTCCGTCGACGCACGCGTCACCGGCTTCTCCCGCGGCCCGACAGTGACGCAGTACGAGATCGCCCTCGGGTCGGGCGTGAAGGTCGAGCGCATCACCGCGCTGACCAACAACATCGCCTACGCCGTGGCATCCAACGAGGTGCGCATCCTCGCGCCCATCCCCGGCAAGAGCGCGATCGGTGTGGAGATCCCCAACACCGACCGTGAGATCGTCACCCTCGGCGACGTGCTGCGCTCGCCTGCGGCGACCAACTCGGTGCACCCCATGACCATCGGGGTGGGCAAGGACGTCGGCGGCGGCTACGTCGTGGCCAACCTCGCCAAGATGCCCCACCTGCTCGTCGCCGGGTCCACCGGCTCGGGCAAGTCGAGCTTCGTGAACTCGATGATCACCAGCCTGCTGATGCGCGCCAAGCCGAGCGAGGTGCGCATGGTGCTCATCGACCCCAAACGGGTCGAACTGACCTCGTACGCCGGCGTGCCGCACCTGATCACGCCCATCATCACGAACCCCAAGAAGGCGGCCGAAGCGCTGCAGTGGGTCGTGAAGGAGATGGACATGCGGTACGACGACCTCGCGTCGTTCGGGTACCGCCACATCGACGACTTCAACAAGGCCGTCGTGGCGGGCGAGGTGCAGCTCCCCGCCGGCAGCGAGCGGGTGCTCAAGCCCTACCCGTACCTGCTGGTGGTCGTGGATGAGCTCGCCGACCTGATGATGGTCGCGCCCCGCGATGTGGAGGACTCCATCGTCCGCATCACCCAGCTCGCGCGTGCCAGCGGCATCCACCTGGTGCTGGCCACCCAGCGCCCGTCGGTCGACGTCGTCACCGGTCTCATCAAGGCCAACGTGCCCTCGCGGCTGGCGTTCGCCGTCACCAGCGTCACGGATTCCCGCGTCATCCTCGACCAGCCCGGAGCTGACCGCCTGATCGGCCAGGGCGACGCCCTCTTCAGCCCGATGGGCAGCTCCAAGGCGCTGCGCGTGCAGGGCGCATGGGTCAGCGAGAGCGAGATCGAGAAGGTCGTCAAGCACGTCACGCAGCAGGCGCGTCCGGAGTACCGCAAGGACGTCGCCGCGGTCACCGAGAAGAAGGAGGTCGACGCGGACATCGGCGACGACCTCGAACTGCTGCTGGCGGCGGCAGAACTGGTCGTGTCCACGCAGTTCGGGTCGACCTCGATGCTGCAGCGCAAGCTGCGCGTCGGCTTCGCCAAGGCCGGACGGCTCATGGATCTGCTGGAGTCACGGGAGATCGTCGGACCCTCCGAGGGCTCGAAGGCCCGTGACGTGCTCGTCACCGGTGAGCAGCTTCCGGGCGTGCTCGCGCGTCTGCGCGGCGAGGACGTCGCCGAGGAGCCGGAAGAGGACCCCGTGGAGGCGCAGTTCGCCGGCTACGAGGTCGTCGAGGACGACGCCGAGGACGAGGATGCCTGGGGTCTGACGGGGCGCTGAGAGCCGGCGGCGATAGGCTCGAACCGTGGCGATTCCCCGGCAGCTTCCCAACGCGATCACGATCGTGCGCATCCTGTGCGCGCCGGTCTTCCTCTGGATGCTCCTGGCCGACGGCGGCGCAGACGGCGCGCTGCGCTGGTGGGCGGCGGCGCTGTTCATCGTCGCCATCGCCACCGACGGCATCGACGGACACCTCGCCCGCAAGCACGACATCGTCACGGACCTGGGCAAGCTCCTGGATCCGATCGCCGACAAGGTGCTCACCGGGTTCGCCTTCATCGGGCTGTCCATCCTGGCCGAGCTTCCCTGGTGGATCACGATCGTCGTGCTGGTGCGCGAGGTCGGCATCACAGTGCACCGCCTCATCGTCGCCAGCGACCACGTCGTCGCTGCCGCCTGGATGGGCAAGCTCAAGACCGTGGCGCAGGCGGTGGCGCTGTCGCTGGCGCTGCTGCCGCTGTGGACGCTCGTGGGGGAGTGGATCCACCCCGTCAACGTGGTCGCCATGACCATCGCCGTCGTCCTCACCGTGGCGAGCGGCATCGACTACGTCGTGACCGAGGTGCGCGGCAGTCGCCGCACGCGTTCCGGGGGCGACTCGTGACTCCCTTCCGCCCCGCCCCCGATCCCGACCTGCCCGACGACGCCGAGCAGACGCTCGTGTCGGGGGGTCGCCGCAGCGATGCCGAGCAGCTGGTGGACCGGCTGCGGGAGCTGGGCTGGACGGTGGGCGTCGCCGAGTCCCTCACCGGAGGGCTCGTCATCGCGTCGCTGGTGGCGGTCGCCGGGGCGTCCGCAGTGGTGCGTGGCGGCATCGTGGCCTATGCCACCGACCTCAAGCAGACCCTGCTGGGCGTGGACCCCGTCCTGCTGGAGGCGCACGGTCCGGTGCACGAGCGGGTCGCGCGGCAGATGGCCCGCGGCGTGCGCACGGCGGTGGGGGATCCCGGTCAGCCGGCCGACATCGGCATCGCCACGACGGGGATCGCCGGTCCGGACTCGCCCGACGGCCAGCCCGTCGGCACCGTGCACATCGCGGTCTCGACGTCGCTGGGCTCGCGGGTGGAGTCGTTGCACCTCGAGGGGGATCGAGAGGAGATCCGCGCCGCGGCCGCGCTGCGCGCCATCTCGCTGGCGCTCGAAGCGCTCTGACGGGAACAGATCCGGCGTGCGCGATGTTGCGTGTTGATGAATTCCCATCCCATGCACAAAAAGCGGGATTAGAGTGTCACTCCGCGGTGTTGTACCGTGTGCACCCGTGGGGAGTGGAAAGCGAGAGGGGGCCCAAGATGATCCTGGTTCGTCAAGAAATCGGTGAAGTCCTGCGTGACTTCCGTCTGCAGAAGGGGCGCACCCTCCGTCAGGTGGCCGGACGCGCGAGTGTCGCGCTGGGCTATCTGAGCGAAGTGGAGCGCGGTCAGAAGGAGGCGTCGAGCGAGATCCTCGCCGCCGTGGCCGACGCGCTCGACGTGCCCATCTCCTCCATCATGAGAGAGGTCGGCGACCGCATCTCCGTGCTCGAGGGTCTGCACACGTTCCCGGACGTCGTCCCCGACGACCTGGTGGCCTCGGTCGAGGCCGAGCCCGCGATGTCGCTGCGCTGAGTCGGTCCTATGCGCCGCAGCGAGTTCGATCGCGCCGTGACGGATGAGTTCGGGTCGCGCGCGCCGTCGTTGGTGGCCGATCTGGTGCTCGCCCGCGTCGGCGGTCGTACCGCCCGTGAAGCGCTGGATGCCGGCGTCCCCGCCCGTGAGGTGTGGGTCGCGCTCTGCGATGAGGCCGAAGTCCCCGCGTCGCGTCGCTACGGCGTGGGTCGGATGGACCCGCGGCGGGCCTAGGCGCGCACTCGCACAGGAGTACGTGCGCGACACGGCGTGTCGTCGAAGATGTGTTCGAGTCCGGCGTAGGCTCCTGCACAGCAGGTGTCGAGGGCGTGGCTGTCCACGATCACGGAAGACCGCCGACGCAATGTCGGAGGCCCTCCGTAGCGTGGAACACGTCATCGCACACCACACGCCTTGTCGCAGCATCCTCCCCTCCGGGGCGGAGCGCGGCAGCCTACAGGCGACCGACCGCGAGCAGAAAAGAGCACGTCATGCCATCACCCGCTGACCGCGAGAAGGCCCTCGAATCGGCCCTCTCCCAGATCGACCGGCAGTTCGGAAAGGGCTCCGTCATGCGGCTGGGCAGCGACGACCGCGCACCGGTCGCCGTCATCCCCACCGGCTCCATCGCCCTCGACGTCGCCCTCGGCGTGGGTGGACTGCCTCGCGGCCGCATCATCGAGATCTACGGCCCGGAGTCGTCGGGTAAGACGACCCTGACGCTGCACGCCATCGCCAACGCTCAGCGTGCGGGCGGCATCGCCGCCTTCATCGACGCGGAGCACGCGCTCGACCCCGACTACGCGCAGAAGCTCGGCGTCGACATCGACCAGCTGCTGGTCTCCCAGCCCGACACCGGCGAGCAGGCGCTCGAGATCGCCGACATGCTCGTGCGCTCGGGCGCCATCGACCTCGTCGTGATCGACTCGGTCGCCGCGCTGGTGCCGAAGGCCGAGATCGAAGGCGAGATGGGCGACTCGCACGTCGGCCTGCAGGCACGACTGATGTCGCAGGCGCTGCGCAAGCTCACGGGTGGTCTCAACCAGACCAACACCACGATGATCTTCATCAACCAGCTGCGCGAGAAGATCGGCGTGTTCTTCGGCTCGCCCGAGACCACCGCCGGCGGCAAGGCGCTGAAGTTCTACGCGTCGGTGCGGTTGGACATCCGGCGCATCGAGACGCTCAAGGACGGCACCGACGCGGTGGGAAACCGTACCCGCGTCAAGGTGGTCAAGAACAAGATGGCTCCGCCGTTCAAGCAGGCCGAGTTCGACATCCTGTACGGCACGGGGATCTCCCGCGAGGGAAGTCTCATCGACTTCGGTGTCGAGCACGCGATCGTCAAGAAGTCCGGTGCCTGGTACACCTACGAGGGTGACCAGCTCGGTCAGGGCAAGGAGAACGCGCGCAACTTCCTGCTGCGCAACCCCGACATGGCCCTGGACATCGAGACGAAGATCAAGCAGAAGCTCGGCATCGGACAGCCCAAGGCCGTCGAAGAGCCGGCGTCCGACGAGCTCGCGGCACGCCGCCCGGCCTGATGGTCCGTTTCGAGAGCGACGGGGGCGTCCCGGAGGACGCCGAAGGGGTCGCCCCCGTCATCCCGCTGTTCGGCGCGCACCGCCCGTCGCGTCACCCGGCCGGCTCGGCGATGCCGACGGCGATCGGCGCACGGGCCGGGCGGGAGCCGCGCGCCGCGGCGGCGTCGACCGACGCGGGTCTCTCGGTGGTCGGCGATCCGGCGGGCGCCGCTGCAGACCACGAGGTGAGCGCGCCGATCGACCTCGTGCCGCGGTGGCGCTCGACCTGGCACGACGGGGGACCCGGCGGTGCCCGGGAACGGCGCTTCGCGGCCGAGCGCCCGGACGACGCCCGCGATGACGCGCAGCCCGATCCGGCGGAGCGGGTGGCCGCGGCAGAGCGGATGCTCCTGAAGAAGCTGCGCACCCGGCAGTTGTCCGTGTCCGAGGCGCGCACCGCTCTGGTGTCGCAGGAGCTCCCCGCCGACGAGATCGAGCAGCTCCTCGACGATTGCCTGCGTCGTGGCTACCTCGATGACGAGCGACTGGCGGAACAGCTCATCCACACCGGCACCGAGCGCAAGGGGCAGGGCCGGCGGGCGATCGCGCAGACGCTCTCAGCCCGCGGCATCCCGCGCGAGGTCGTCGATGCGGCGCTGAGCGAGCAGCCCGACGACGACGCCGAGCGTGCGCTCGAGTTCGCGCGCACCAAGGCGCGCCAGCTGGCTCATGTCGACGACGACACCGCGCTGCGCAGGCTCATGGGCCAGCTGGCCCGTCGCGGCTACCCCGGCTCCGTCGCCGCGACGGCGGCGCGGGCGGCGATCGCGGAGAATCGTTCGGGTGGTGGCGGCGGCGTCCGCTTCCGCTGATCCCTCCGCTCCGTGGCAGCAGCACAGGGTGCGGACTGCCCGGCTCGCGCTCGGCGCGGGAACCTACAATGAACAGATCATGAGCTCGCCCTCCGCCGCCCCCACACTCATCGCGCCGTCACCCGCCGCACACACGGCCGACGGTCGTCCCCGCACGTACGAGGTGCGCACGTTCGGCTGTCAGATGAACGTGCACGACTCCGAGCGGCTGTCGGGTTCGCTGGAGAGCGCCGGCTACGTGCGTGCCGAGGATGGCGGCGAAGCCGATGTCGTCGTGATCAACACCTGCGCCGTGCGCGACAACGCCGCAGGCAAGCTGTACGGCACGCTCGGACACTTGAAGTCCCGCAAGGACAAGCACGAGGGCATGCAGATCGCCGTCGGCGGCTGCCTTGCGCAGATGGACAAGGAGACCGTGCAGCGCAAGGCCCCCTGGGTCGATGTCGTCTTCGGCACGCACAATATGGGCTCGCTGCCGAGCCTGCTCGAGCGTGCCAGGCACAACGGCGAGGCCGAGCTCGAGATCCTCGAGTCGCTCGAAGTGTTCCCCTCCACCTTGCCGACCAAGCGCGACGCCGTGCACAGCGGGTGGGTCTCCATCTCGGTGGGCTGCAACAACACCTGCACGTTCTGCATCGTCCCGAGCCTGCGCGGCAAGGAGAAGGACCGCAGGCCAGGGGACATCCTCAACGAGATCCGCCTGCTCGTCGATGACGGCGCGATCGAGGTGACGCTGCTCGGACAGAACGTCAATTCGTACGGCGTGGAGTTCGGCGACCGCCAGGCGTTCGGCAAGCTGCTGCGCGCGGCGGGAGAGATCCCGGGGCTCGAGCGCATCCGCTTCACCAGCCCTCACCCCGCCGCCTTCACCGACGACGTCATCGCTGCCATGGCCGAGACCCCCGCGGTCATGCCGCAGCTGCACATGCCGCTGCAGTCGGGCAGCGATCGCGTCCTGAAGGCCATGCGGCGGTCCTACCGTTCGGAGCGTTTCCTCGGGATTCTCGACCGGGTGCGCGAGCGGATGCCGCACGCGGCGATCTCCACGGACATCATCGTGGGCTTCCCGGGCGAGACCGACGAGGACTTCGAGGACACCATGCGCGTCGTCGAGCAGGCGCGCTTCGCCAGCGCGTTCACCTTCCAGTACTCCATCCGCGAGGGCACCCCGGCCGCCACCATGCCCGACCAGGTGCCGAAGCACGTCGTGCAGGAGCGCTACGACCGGCTCATCGCACTGCAGGAGCGCATCAGCCTCGAGGAGAACCAGGCGCAGGTCGGGCGCGAGGTGCACGTGCTGGTGTCCACCGGCGAGGGCAAGAAGGACGCCGCGACGCATCGGCTCACCGGTCGTGCCGAGGACAACCGCCTCGTGCACTTCGAGGTGACTGCGCAGTCGCAGACACCGCGTCCGGGCGACGTCGTGTCGGTCGTCATCACGCACGCTGCGCCCTTCCACCTGCTCGCCGACGCTCCCGACGGGGCGCCGCTGCGCATCCGCCGCACCCGCGCCGGCGACGCGTGGGACCGCGCGCAGGCGGAGTCGTGCGCCGTACCCGCGCCGGCCGGCGAGAACGGCGCGCCCCGAGCGATATCGCTGGGACTGCCCACGCTGCGCGTCGGTGTCTGACCCGTCTGCTCCGGCCCTGTGGGCGGTCATCGGCGCCACCGGCACCGGCAAGACCGCCCTCTCGCTCGACCTCGTCGAGGCTCTTGCCGCACGCGGCCGTCCGGCGGAGATCGTCAACGCCGATGCCATGCAGCTGTACCGAGGCATGGACATCGGCACCGCGAAACTCCCCGTCGCGGAGAGGCGCGGCATCCCGCATCACCTGTTCGACGTGCTGGAGCCGGCCGAGGATGCGGCTGTCGCGTGGTACCAGGACGCTGCGCGTGCCGCCGTCACCGCCATCCACGGCAGGGGCGCCGACGCGATCCTGGTGGGCGGTTCAGGCCTGTATGTCTCCAGCGTCCTCTACGACTTCCGCTTTCCGCCGCGTGACCCCGCCGTGCGCGCACGGTTGGAGCGCGAGCTCGACGAGACCGGACCCGGCGCACTGTACGCCCGGCTGCGCGACATCGACCCGCTGACCGCCGAACGGGTTGATCCCCGCAACGGCCGACGTATCGTGCGCGCGCTCGAGGTGCTGGAACAGGGCGAGGCGACCCACGGCGCGGCCCTGCCGGAGACCCCCGTCCTGTGGCACGAGCCGACGCGCATCGTCGGCGTGCAGATGCCGCGCGACGAGCTGGTGGCCAGGCTCGATGCGCGGGTGGAGGCCATGTGGCGCGACGGCCTGGTGGGTGAGGTGGCGGCGCTGCGCGCTGCGGGCCTCGAAGACGGTGTGACCGCCCGGCGCGCCATCGGCTACGCGCAGGCTCTCGGGCAGTTGGACGGAGACCTCGCCGAGGCGGAGGCGATCGCGCAGACGCAGGCGCTGACCCGGCGGTACGCCCGGCGGCAGGTGTCGTGGTTCCGTCGCTATGCCGACGTCACCTGGGTCGGTCCCGACGCCGACGCCGCCGCGCTGGAAGAATCCCCCGGCTGGGCTTCGCCGACGATCGACCGGGGCGGAGGGGCCGGCACGGGCCTCGAATAGACTGGCCGGATGCCGCAGACCCTCCCGTTCACCAAAGGCCACGGCACCGGCAACGACTTCGTGATCATCGCCGACCCCGATGGCGCCCTGGACCTTTCCGACGACCAGGTCGCCGTGCTGTGCGACCGGCGCTTCGGCATCGGCGGCGACGGCATCCTCCGCGTCGTGCGGTCGGCTGCGCTGCCTGCGGGACACCAGGCGGCGGCATCCGGTGCGGAGTGGTTCATGGACTACCGCAACGCCGACGGCTCCATCGCGGAGATGTGCGGCAACGGCGTGCGCGTGTTCACCCGCTACCTCGTCGACACCGGGCTGGCGGCACTGCCCGACGCCGGCCATCTCGACATCGGCACGCGGGCGGGCGTGAAGCGGGTCACCTGGTCGGCGGACGGCTTCGAAGTCGACCTCGGCGTGTGGCGGGCCGAGGACGGCGACGTGCTCGTGCGCGCACGGGGGCTCGATGTGGCCCGCCCTGGCCAGGGGATCGACGTCGGAAACCCGCACGTGGTGGTCGCCCTGCCCACCCGGCGCGAGCTCGAAGGCCTCGACCTCACGGTGCAGCCACTGCTGGACCCGGAGCCCCGCGACGGCGCGAACATCGAGTTCGTCGTCCCCGCCGACCCGCTCGTGCGCGGCGGTGTGGGTGCGATCACGATGCGCGTGTTCGAGCGCGGCGTGGGCGAGACGCTCAGCTGCGGCACCGGTGTGGCCGCCGCGGCCCTCGCGGTGCGGCTGTGGGCGGGCGCTGCGGCGCCCGACGCCTGGCAGGTCGACGTGCCCGGCGGCACGCTGGGCGTGCGGGTGCGCACCGACGACGACGGCGAGCACGTGCTGCTGTCGGGGCCGGCCACGCTGGTGTTCACCGGCGAGGTCACACTCGCCTGACCTGCGCGGCGACCGCCTCAGGGCAGGGAGATCTCCGCCGTCGGCGGGGTCCCGTGTCGCCGCACCTTTAGGACGCGGAAACCCTTGGCCGTGGCAGCCCGGTGCACGCTGTAGCCGTCGGCGAAGGTGGCATCCAGCCACCGCTGCAGCGAATCGGATCCCAGGTTGCGCTGCACGACGAGCCACGCGTCGCTGCGTTCACCGAGCCGGGGGATCCACTGCTGCAGCATGTCGTGCAGCACGCTCTTGCCGACGCGGATCGGCGGGTTGGAGCGGATGGTGCGGAACACGACGTCGTCGGGAACATCTCCCGGCTGCACGGCGTTGATGTTGTCAAGCCCCAATGCCTCCGCGTTGCGGCGAACGAGATCGAGCGCCCGCTCGTTGACGTCGACGGCCCAGACGGTCGCGTGGGGCGCGTCCATGGCCAGCGACAGCGCGATGGGACCCCATCCGCAGCCGAGGTCGAGCAGGTGCCCGCCGGGCGGAGGCGGCGGAGTGTTGGTCAGCAGCACCGCTGTCCCCGAGTCCACATGTCCCGGGCTGAACACCCCGCCCGCAGTCATGACGTCCACGGCGCGGTCGGACAGGGTCACCCGGATGCGACGGAGATCATCGGAACTGGACGGGGAGGCACTGAAGTAGTGATCGTTCCCCATCCTGCGAGCGTAGCGGAGGCCGCGCGCAGCGCGGAAAGCTAGAGTTTGAGGATGCCGCCCCTGCGGTCTCCCGAAAGGAATCCATGACAGACACCACCACACCCGAAAGCCCCGATCACACCCCGGTAGACCCGGTGGACAGGGTGCTGGCGCGCGCTGAGGCGCGCCCGGGAGTGAAGGTCAGCACGTTCGGCGACCGTGCCGACGGTCACCCGCTGGGTGCCGCGCAGGCGCTGCAGGACGCCTCGACCGCCTATGGCGACGGCGACGGCGAGCAGTGGGATCGCGAGGAGCGCGCGGCGCTGCGTCGCGTGCCCGGGCTGTCGACCGAGCTCGAGGACGTCACCGAGGTCGAGTACCGCCAGCTGCGGCTGGAGAACGTCGTCCTCGTCGGCGTCTACCCCCAGGGCTCGCAGGAGGATGCCGAGAACTCGCTGCGCGAGCTGGCGGCCCTCTCCGAGACGGCCGGTGCGGTCGTGCTCGACGGCGTGCTGCAGCGGCGCCCCCACCCCGACCCGGCGACCTACGTCGGCCGGGGCAAGGCGCAGGAGCTGCGTGACATCGTCGCCGCGGTCGGCGCCGACACCGTCATCGCCGACACCGAGCTGGCGCCCAGCCAGCGCCGTGCCCTGGAAGACGTCGTGAAGGTCAAGGTGATCGACCGTACGACGGTGATCCTCGACATCTTCAGCCAGCACGCCAAGAGCCGCGAGGGCAAGGCGCAGGTCGAACTCGCGCAGCTCGAGTACCTGCTGCCGCGCCTGCGCGGCTGGGGCGATTCGATGAGCCGCCAGGCCGGTGGCCAGGTGGGCGCCGGCGGCGCCGGCATGGGCTCGCGCGGACCCGGTGAGACGAAGATCGAGCTCGACCGTCGGCGCATCCGCACCCGCATGGCGCAGCTGCGCCGGCAGATCCGCGACTTCGGCCCTGCGCGCGACGCGAAGCGCGCAGAGCGCAAGCGCAACACGATCCCTTCCGTCGCGATCGCCGGGTACACCAACGCCGGCAAGTCGAGCCTGCTCAACCGGCTCACGAGCGCGGGCGTGCTCGTCGAGAACGCGCTGTTCGCGACGCTGGACGCCACCGTGCGCCGGTCGGAGACGGCTGACGGTCGCGTGTACACCCTCACCGACACCGTCGGCTTCGTGCGCAACCTGCCGCACCAGCTCGTCGAGGCGTTCCGCTCCACGCTCGAGGAGGTGTCGGGCTCCGACGTCATCCTGCACGTGGTGGATGCCTCGCACCCCGACCCCGCCAGCCAGATCGCCACGGTCCGTGACGTGATCGGCGACGTGGGCGCGCGCGACATCCGCGAGATCGTCGTGTTCAACAAGGCCGACCTCGTCGACGACGACACCCGTCTCGTGCTGCGCGGACTCGTGCCCGACGCCCTCTTCGTCTCCTCGCGCACCGGCGAGGGCGTGGACGAACTGCGCACCGTCGTCGAAGCGGCTCTGCCGCTGCCGGCGGTCGAAGTGCACGCGCTCGTTCCCTACGACCGGGGCGACCTCGTCTCGGCCGCGCACGAGACCGGCCACATCGTCGCGCAGTCGCACGAGGAGGAGGGCACCGCCCTGCACGCGCACGTGTCGCCGCGACTGGCCGCCGAGCTGGAGCGGTTCCGCACCGACGCCTGACCTGAGGAGTGGGGGCCCGCCGTGATGGCGGCCCCCACTTGTCAGTCCGCCCGCGTCAGCTCGAGCGGCGGGACACCCGGGGTGGCGAACCCGAACACCTGCCCGAGGAACGCGAGCTCGGACTCGAGCGCATGCACCACGGTCTCCGCACGCCGGAACCCATGGCCCTCGCCCTCGTAGAGGACGTAGGCGTGGGGGATGCCGCGGGAGGCGAGCGCGTCGCGTATCGCCTCGGACTGCGACGGGGGCACCACCTCGTCCTCGGCGCCCTGCAGCAGCAGCACCGGCACGCGGAAGCGATCCGACCGGCTCAGCGGCGACCGCTCGACGTACACCGCCTCGGCCTCCGGGAGCGGGCCGATCAGTCCGTCGAGGTAACGCGCCTCGAAGTCGTGCGTGTCCTCGGCGAGGGTGCGGGCATCGCCGACGCCGTAGCGGGAGATGCCCGCCGAGAACACATCGGTGCCCACGAGCGCCGACAGCACCGTCCACCCGCCGGCCGAACCGCCGGCGATCGCCAGGCGCGCGGCATCCGCCCGCCCGGCGTCGGCCAGGCCCTGGGCTGCGGCAGCCACATCGTCGACGTCGACGACGCCCCACTGGCCGCGCAGGCGTTCGCGGTACGCGCGGCCATAGCCGCTGGAGCCGCCGTAGTTGACATCGAGCACGCCGATCCCTCGGCTGGTGAGGTAGGCGATCCTGCCCGATGCGGCGGCGGCGACGTGGGCGGTGGGCCCGCCGTGCACGAACACCACGTAGGGCGGCAGCTCCCCGTCGGGGGCGACGACACCGGGGTGGGTGGGCGGGTAGTCGAACGCGTGCACCGGGCCGTGCGGGCCCTCCACCGTCACCGCGCGGGGGATCGGGGTCCACTCCGGCGCCCAGGCGGGCTCGCCGCCGACGAGCGCCTGCGCGGCGGCCGGCTCGTCGACGTCGACGAGCCACAGTCCGGCGGGGGTGTCGATGCCGGCTCCGGTCAGCAGCACGCGCGTCCCGGCGACGTCCTCGACCGACACGCCCGCCGTCAGCGGCAGACCGAGACTCTGCGCGGCGCCGTGCGCATCGATGAGCACGACGTCGTCGCCGCCGTGCGTGCGCACCGCCACGATGCGCCCATCGGGCAACGGCGCGAACCAGCGCTGACCGAGCACCCACACCGGTCCGCCGGTGTCGGCGTCGGCCGGGGCGACCGGCTGGGCGGGGGCGTCGTCGAGCACGTCGCGTCGCCACAGGTTCCAGCGGCCGGTGGGGTCGTCGCTGAAGAGCAGGTGCCGCTCATCGGTCCACACCGGCTGCAGCGGTGAGGTCTCGCCGTCGGTCAGCACCACGGGCCGCACCGCGACGCCGGCCTCCATCTCCGCGACATACAGTCGGGCGCGGTCCCACGGCATGTCGGGGTGATTCCAGCCGACCCAGGCGAGATGGCGGCGATCGGGGCTGAGCGCAGGATGCACGACGAAGTCGCTGCCCCCGGCGAGCTCGATCACCGCGCCGCCGTCCACGGGGATCGCGACGATCGCGCGTCGCGGGACCCCGGGTGCGGTGTGGTCCTCGCGCACCGCGAGCAGGGTGCCGGCCTGCCAGCTCAGCCCGCCGTGACGCACATCGCCGTCGGCCGGGGTCAGGGGCTCGGGGTCGGCGCCGGGGCGCACCGCGTAGACACGCTGATCGGTCTTCTCCACGAAGTAGAGGGTGCCCTCAGGGGAGGCCGTCCAAGCTCCGCCGCCGTACTCGTGCACCCGCGAGCGTGCGTTCCAGGGCGCCGGCAGCACGTCGGCCGCCGTCCCGTCGGCCCGCCGCCGGCGCACGGCCGTGCGGCCGCCTTCCGCGGGGAGCGTCACCCCCCACCACACCTCGTCGCCGACGAAGCGCGCGCCCTCCAGGCGCGGCGCCGCGCCCGAGACCTGCTCGGCCGTGAGCGGGGATGGCCAGGAACCGTACGGGAGAACGTCCACCATGCGCACAACGTTACGCGGGGACACAGTGCGTCACATCCGTCGCGCACGCACGGGAGCGTCGCTACCGTGGCCCCATCGTCGCCGGCTCCCCGAGCGCGGCAGGAGCGACAGCCGAGCCCGGCACCCGCCCGCGAGAAACGCACGCTGTGCGTGGATGCGGCCGTCCGGGCCGCATTCCCGGAACCTCCGAGGACGCCCCCATGAGCCTGTCGCCCGACGCGAGCGCACCGACCGTGCCGTTCTCGTTCGAGCTGTATCCGCCGCGCTCCGCCGCCGCCGCCGGCCACCTGCGCGAGACCATCGCACGCCTGGCGGCCGCGGGTCCCCGTTTCCTGTCGGTGACGTACGGGGCGGGGGGATCGACCGGCGGAGACTCCCTCGAGGTGCTGCGCCACATCCGCCGCACGACCGCCGTCGAGCCCCTGGCCCATCTCACCTGCGTGGGCAACACCTACGCCGGGGCCGCGGCACTCATCCGCGAGTTCCTCGACGCCGACATCACGAGCTTCCTCGCGCTGCGCGGCGACCCGCCCGCGGGGGCGGCCGAGGGCGACCGTTTCCTGGGCGACCTCGAGAGCGCGGCACAACTCGTGCAGCTCATCGACCGGGTGCAGGCCGAGCACGCCCCGTACACCGAACATGCGATCCCGGGACTGCCGGGTGCAGCGCGCGTCGCGCCGCGCCCGCGCGCGCACATCGCCGTCGCGGCCTTTCCGATGGGGCACCCGCGGTCTCGCCACGCCGGTCAGCACCTCGACGCGCTGCTGGCCAAGCAGGCCGCCGGGGCCACGCTGGCGATCACGCAGCTGTTCTTCCACCCCGACGTCTACCTCGCCTTCGTCGACCGGGCGCGCGCGGCCGGGGTGACGATTCCGTTGCTGCCCGGCATCATGCCGATCACCTCGCCCGCACGCCTGCGTCGCGTGCTGGAGCTGACGGGCGAGGACCTGCCGTCTGAGCTGGCCATCGCGCTCGAGGTCGAGCCGTCGGCCGCAGGCCAGCGCGACATCGGCATCGCAGCGGCCGCCGATCTCGCCCGCGCCGTCGTCGCCGGCGGCGCCCCCGGCGTGCACCTCTACGCCTTCAACGACCACGAGACCGTCCTGTCCGTCCTCCGCGAGGGCGGCATCCTCACCCCACACAAGGAGACCGCATCATGACCGACGCCACGTTCCCCGCCGGTACGATCCTCGGCTACCCGCGCATCGGCCCGCGCCGCGAGCTCAAGCGCGCCGTCGAGGCGCACTGGGCCGGCGATCTGGATCTCGAAGGGCTCGAGCAGGTGGCTGCCGACCTGCGTCGGCGCACCCGCCGGCGCCTCGCAGCGCTCGGGCTGGGGGCCGGGGACTCCGCCATCCCCGACACCTTCTCGTTCTACGACCAGGTGCTCGACGCCGCCGCGACGGTGGGCGCGCTGCCGCAGCGGTTCGCCGACCTCCGTGCCGCGGACGGGACGATCCCGTTGACGGCGTACTTCACAGCGGCACGCGGCGACCGGGAGCGTGCGCCGCTGGAGATGACGAAGTGGTTCGACACCAACTACCACTACCTCGTGCCCGAGATCGGTCCCGAGACGCGGTTCGCGCTGTCGAGCGACCGCTTCGCGCGCCAGGTCGCCGAAGCGCGTGCCGACGGGGTGGTCGTCCGGCCCGTGATCGTGGGCCCGGTGACGCTGCTGGCCCTGGCCAAGGCGACGGATGCCGCGCCCGAGGGCTTCGACCCGCTCTCGCGCCTGGACGAGCTGCTGCCGGTGTACCGCGCGCTTCTCGCCGCCATGCGCGCGGCGGGCGCGGAGTGGGTGCAGCTGGACGAGCCGGCGCTGGTGAGCGAGAGCCTGCCGGCGTCGCCTGCCGCCCTCGCCGAAGCCGCGGCCCGCGCCTATGCGCTGCTCGGCGACGCCGCCGACCGTCCCGCCGTGCTTGTCGCCGCCGGCTACGGCCGGCTGTCGGCCGAGGCGTGGCGGGCGCTCGCCGCGGCTCCGATCGAGGCGGTGGCGCTCGACCTGCACCGGGGCGGCGTGCCGGAGCCCGCCCCCGGCCTCGACGGCAAGACGCTGGTGGGTGGCGTCATCGACGGCCGCAACGTGTGGCGCGGCGACCTCGCCGCCGCCTGGGAGCGACTCGACGCGCTGCGCGCCCTCGGTGCCCGCGCCGTCGCCGCAGGCACCTCGACCTCGTTGCAGCATGTGCCGCACGACGTCGCGGATGAGCCCGACCTCGATCCCCGCCTGGTGTCCTGGCTCGCCTTCGCCGACCAGAAGGTGCAGCAGGTCGCCACGCTCGCCACGGGGCTGCAGGTCGGGCGCGAGGGCATCGCCGACGAGCTGGCGGCGGCATCCGCTGCGCTCGCCGACCGGCACGCCGCCCCCGGCGTGCGCGACGGGGCGGTCCGGCCGCGAGCAGCGGCGCTGAGTCCCGACGACTACTCGCGGGCCGCAGCCGCCACGCGGGAATCCGCGCAGCGTGAGCTCGGACTCCCCGTGCTGCCGACGACGACGATCGGCTCCTTCCCGCAGACCGGCGACATCCGCCGTGCCCGCGCCGCCGCTGCGCGTGGAGAACTGACCGCCGCGCAGTACGACGGCTTCCTGCGCGACGAGATCCGCCGGGTGATCGAGCTGCAGGAGCGCCTGGGGCTGGACGTGCTGGTGCACGGCGAGGCGGAGCGCAACGACATGGTGCAGTACTTCGCCGAGAACCTCGACGGCTTCGCGGTCACCCGCAACGGCTGGGTGCAGTCCTACGGATCGCGGGCCACCCGCCCGTCGATCCTGTGGGGCGACGTCTCTCGGCCGGCCCCCATCACCGTGGGGTGGTCGGCCTACGCCCAGAGCCTCACCGCGGCTCCGGTGAAGGGGATGCTGACGGGGCCGGTGACCATTCTGGCGTGGTCGTTCGTGCGCGACGATCAGCCGCTGGGCGAGACCGCGGACCAGGTGGCGCTCGCCCTCCGCGATGAGATCGCCGACCTCGAGGCGGCCGGCATCCGCATCATCCAGGTGGACGAGCCCGCCCTGCGCGAGCTGCTGCCGCTGAAGAGCGCCGACCAGCCGCACTACCTGGAGTGGTCGGTCGGTGCGTTCCGTCTCGCCACCGCGGGCGCCGTCCCCGCCACCCAGGTGCACACGCACCTGTGCTATTCGGAGTTCGCCGTCGTCATCGATGCGATCGCTGCGCTGGACGCCGATGTCACCTCCATCGAAGCGGCCCGCAGCCGTGGCGAGGTGATCGGCGACATCCGCTCCTCGGGCTTCGCGCGCGGCGTCGGGCCAGGCGTGTACGACATCCACTCGCCCCGGGTGCCGTCCGTCGACGAGATCGCGGGCCTCCTGCGGCGCGCCGTCACCGAGCTGCCGATCGGCCAGGTGTGGGTCAACCCCGACTGCGGACTGAAGACCCGCGGCTATGCCGAGACGGTCGCGTCGCTGGAGAACCTCGTCTCGGCCGCGCGCGCGGTGCGCGAGGAGGTGGCGGTGCGGGCCTGACCTCCCGGCGGGGACGCACGAGGGGATGCCGCGGCAGTGCGGCATCCCCTCGTCATGTCACGCGGCGTACGCGCGGTCGCGGCTACACCGCGCGCAGCACCGCCACCACCTTGCCCAGCACGACCGACTCGTCGCCCAGGATCGGCTCGAACGCGCTGTTGCGCGGCAGCAGCCACGTGTGACCGTCGCGCTGGCGGAACGTCTTGACCGTCGCCTCGCCGTCGAGCATCGCCGCGACGATGTCGCCGTTGTCGGCTGTGGGCTGCGAGCGGACGACCACCCAGTCGCCGTCGCAGATCGCGGCATCGATCATCGATTCGCCGCTGACCTTCAGCATGAACAGGTCACCCTTGCCCACCAGCTGGCGCGGCAGCGGGAAGATCTCCTCCACCTGCTGGTCGGCGGTGATCGGCACGCCCGCGGCGATGCGGCCGACGAGCGGCACGAGCGCGGCGTCGCCGACGCTGGGCGCGGCATCGGCAGGATTCTCGGCGGCAGAGCCGGGCAGGTCGATCAGCACCTCCATGGCGCGCGTCTTGCCGGGGTCGCGCCGGAGGTATCCGCTCAGCTCGAGCTGATTGAGCTGATGGGTCACGCTCGACAGCGATTTGAGTCCCACCGCGTCGCCGATCTCCCTCATGCTCGGCGGGTAGCCATGCCGTGCGATCGAGCGCTGGATGACCTCGAGGATCGCCAGCTGCTTCTCGCTGAGGCTCTTGCGCCGCCGCGTCTGCGGCTTGTCCCGCTCGCGGCCGGCCGGTGTCGCGTCGGTCATCGAGCCTTCTCCCGTCTCGCCGCGCGAGGCAGCGTCTTCGAATGTCGGAGGTCCGTGATGGGGTGCTCCTATCGAAACCGTATCCGGTGCCGGATGCCGCGGCGCAGAGGTCCACGCGTGTCGCGTGCGATTCGATATCCGACCGGTCCCGTGCTTGACACCCTAGAACATCGAAGATAACTTCGGAAAAGAACTTCGCATCCGGCCTTCCTGGCCGAAGGTCGGATGCGAAGATCGCCACAGAGGAGGACTCCATGACCACCATCCAGCTCGCCGGACCGACGTCGTCCGCCACGCGGCTGCGGCTCACCGCCCGCGGTCGCCGGGTGTTCACCGGTCTCGCCGCCCTCCCCATCGTCATCGCCGTCGGCGCCGCCGCCCTCAGTGGGGGAGGTGCACTCGCCAGCGGGGACCGCTCCGCTCCGGCCGGCTCGTTCCAGATGGTCACCGTCGCTGCGGGCGAATCGCTGTGGTCGATCGCCGAAGAGGTCGCGCCCCAGGCCGACCCGCGCGACGTCATCCACGAGATCGTGCGGCTGAACGCCCTCGAGTCCTCCGTGGTCGCCGCCGGTCAGCGACTGTCCATCCCCTGGGAGTACACCGCCGCGCCGTGAGGCCGGGTGCGAGGGCGATACGTTCCGACCTGGGGCCGAGCCCACTGATGGCCGGGCTGGCTAGCATGGGAGGGGTGATCCCGAGTCTCAACGACCTCCCCCTCCGCGACGATCTGCGCGGCCAGACGCCGTACGGCGCTCCGCAGGCGGCACTCCCCGTCGCTCTGAACGTCAACGAGAACACGCATCCGGTTCCCGACGAGGTCGCGGGCGACATCCTCGACGCCGTCGCTCGTGCGCTGCGCGACGTGAACCGTTACCCCGACCGCGAGTTCACGGCGCTGCGCGAGGCCTTCGCCGAGTACCTCGGCCACGGCCTGTCCCGCGACCAGATCTGGGCGGCGAACGGCTCGAACGAGGTGCTGCAGCATGTGCTGCAGGCGTTCGCCGGTCCCGGCCGCACCGCGTTCTCCTTCGCGCCGACCTACTCGATGTACCCGCTGTTGACGCGGGGGACGGGAGCCACCTGGGTCGCCGGTCACCGCGCGCACGACTTCACCCTCGCTCCCGACGACGCGGCATCGCAGGTCGCGGAGGCGGCGCCCGACGTGGTCTTCCTCTGCGCGCCGAACAACCCCACCGGAACGCCGCTGTCACTCGACGTGGTCGAGGCGGTCTACGAGGCCACAGCCGGTGTCGTGATCGTCGATGAGGCGTACGTCGAGTTCGCCCCACGCGACGCGCGGTCGGCGGTGACGCTGATGCCGGGGCGCGAGCGGCTCGTGGTGTCCCGCACCATGAGCAAGGCCTTCGCCTTCGCCGGAGCGCGGGTGGGATACCTCGCAGCCGATCCCGCGCTGATCGACGCCCTGCGGCTGGTGCGGCTGCCGTACCACCTCAGCGCACTCACTCAGGCGGCCGCCACCGCCGCGCTGCGGCACGCGCCGGTCATGCTGGGCATGGTCGACGAGATCGTCTCCCAGCGCGACCGCATCTCGGCGACCCTGGAGGCGCTGGGATACGAGCCCCACGAGTCGTGGACGAACTTCGTGCTGTTCGGCGGCGTCGCCGACCCCGCCGCCACGTGGCAGGCGCTCTACGACAGGGGAGTGCTCATCCGCGACGTCGGCATCCCGCACCACCTCCGGGTGACGGCGGGGACCGAGCAGGAGACGACCGCGTTCCTCGACGCGCTGGCGTCGATAGACTCGGGGTCATGACCCGTCCCGAGGCGCGCACCGCGTCTGTGCGCCGCGCCACCAGCGAATCGTCCGTCGAGCTCGACCTCGACCTCGACGGCACCGGTCGCAGCCACATCGACACGAGCGTGCCCTTCTTCGACCACCTGCTGACCGCCTTCGCGAAGCACTCGCTGACCGACCTCACGGTGCGGGCCTCCGGCGACACCGACATCGACGCGCACCACACCGTCGAGGACGTCGCGATCGTGCTCGGCCAGGCGATCCGCGAAGCACTGGGCGACAAGAGCGGGATCTCCCGCTACGGCGACGCGCTGGTGCCTCTGGACGAGGCGTTGGCTCAGGCCGTCGTCGACATCAGCGGCCGGCCCTACCTCGTGCACACGGGGGAGCCCGCCGGCTACGAGTTCCACCTGATCGGCGGCCACTTCACGGGCTCGCTCGTGCGTCACACGTTCGAGGCGATCACCTTCCACGCCGGAATGACCGTGCACGTCAGGGTGCTGGGAGGTCGCGATCCGCATCACATCGCCGAGGCGGAGTACAAGGCGTTCGCGCGAGCGTTCCGCCAGGCCAAGGCCCTCGACCCGCTCGTGCAGGGCATCCCCAGCACGAAGGGCGCTCTGTGAGCGAGGCCGCCCGGCCTCTCGTTGCGGTGCTCGACTACGGATCGGGCAACGTCCACTCCGCGGTGAAGGCGCTCGTCGCCGCCGGGGCCGATGCACGGCTCACGGCTGACCGCGGACTCATCCGCGACGCCGACGGGCTCGTCGTCCCGGGGGTGGGTGCCTTCCGCGCCGTGATGGACGCGCTGCGTGCCAGCCGTGCCGATGAGCTCATCGACCGGCGACTGGCCGGGGGACTGCCGGTGCTGGGCATCTGCGTGGGCATGCAGGTGATGTTCGAGCACGGCGTCGAGCGCGGCGAGGACACCGCCGGCCTGGGTGAATGGCCCGGCGCCGTCACCGAGCTCGACGCCCCGATCCTGCCGCACATGGGCTGGAACACCGTCGAGCCCGGCGAGGGGTCGGTGCTCTTCCGCGGGCTCGAGCAGGAGCGGTTCTACTTCGTGCACTCCTACGCCGCGCAGTCGTGGGAGCTCGACGTCATCCCGCCGTTCCCCGCGCCGGCCCTCACCTGGAGCCGTCACGGTGCGCCGTTCCTCGCCGCCGTCGAGAACGGGCCGCTCTCGGCCACCCAGTTCCACCCGGAGAAGTCCGGCGAAGCCGGCATCCGTCTGCTGTCCAATTGGATCGGCGCGCTGCGCCCGACTACTGTCTGACATCGTGCCTGCGCGGCCTGACGCTGCGCATCCCGAGCCCGCACCTGGAGCCATGAACGATTTCGCGTCCACCCCTGAGCTGATCCTCCTCCCCGCCGTCGACGTCGCCGCCGGCAAGGCCGTGCGCCTGACGCAGGGCGAGGCGGGTTCCGAGACGACCTACGGCGACCCCGTCGACGCCGCGATGGCCTGGGCCCGGCAGGGGGCGCAGTGGATCCACCTCGTCGACCTGGATGCGGCGTTCGGTCGCGGCAACAACACGGCGGTGCTGCGCAAGGTCATCAAGCAGGTGCGCAACGTCAAGGGCGTGCAGGTGGAGCTCTCCGGCGGCATCCGCGATGACCGCTCGCTCGAGGCCGCGCTCGAAAGCGGAGCGAGCCGCATCAACCTCGGCACCGCGGCGCTGGAGAACCCCGAATGGGCCGCCGACGTCATCGCGCGCTACGGCGACGCGATCGCGGTCGGGCTGGATGTGCGCGGCACGACGCTCGCCGCCCGGGGCTGGACCCGCGACGGCGGAGACCTGTGGGAGGTGCTCGACCGCCTCGAAGCGGCCGGCTGCACCCGTTACGTGCTCACCGACGTCACCAAGGACGGCACTCTGCGCGGCCCGAACCTCGAGCTGCTGCGCGAATTCGCCTCCCGCACCCCGAAGCCGGTCGTGGCATCCGGAGGCATCTCGAGCCTCGACGACATCGCCGCACTGCGCGAGCTCGTGCCGCTGGGGGTGGAGGGCGCCATCGTGGGCAAGGCCCTCTATGCCGAGGCGTTCACCCTGGCCGAGGCGCTGGATGTCGCCGGCTTCTGAGGACCACTGCGGCAACACCGCCGACTCCGCCGGGGTCGCGTGGGAGGGACGCAGCTTCCAATCCAACCCGCACGCCGGGGATGACGGGTCCGCCGACCCGGCACTGCTGGCGGCGCTCCTCGCGTTCCGGGCGGGCGAGGGCGACCAGGTCGCCGTGGTCGACGCCTATCGGCAGGCGAGGCTGCTGATCCCGCTCGTGGCGGAGAAGGGCGACGAGGGGGTCGGTCCGACCGGGCTCGCCGTCGACAAGACGCAGGAGCTCTCGATCGTCACCGTCGCCGCGCCCGATGGACGCAGCGTGCTGCCCGTGTTCACCTCGGTGCAGGCGATGCAGCGGTGGGATGCCACCGCCCGTCCCGTACCCGCCGACGGCATGCGCACCGCGCTCGCGGCGGCCCATGACGACACCGACCTCATCGTGATCGACCCCACGTCCGAGACGGAGTTCGTGCTGCGCCGTCCCGCCGTGTGGGCGATCGGTCAGGGGCAGCCCTGGGAGCCGAGCTTCGCGTCGCCGGAGGTGTACCGCGGGCTGCAGGAGAGCGTCGGGGGAGAGCTCGCCGTGCTCGACCTGTCGGTGGAGCCGGGCGATCCCGATGCCCGGCTTCGCGGGCCGGAGCTGGTGGTGCGGCTGCAGCTGATGTCGGGCCTGGACCAAGCCGAGCTCGATGCCGTGCTGCAGCGCCTTGCCGCGCACTGGGCGGCCGACAACCGCATCGCGGTGCTGGTCGACTCGCTGACTGTGAAACTGCTGCGCGCACCGGAATGAGCGTGCCCGGCGCCGAGTGAGCGTCCGTGACGGACACCCACCCGGCAGCGGGTCAGGTGACGGGGCCGGTCAGCTTCTCGCCGGGGCCCTTGCCGATCGGGTCGGGGATCACCGACGCCTCGCGGAACGCCAGCTGCAGCGAACGCAGTCCGTCTCGCAGCGAGCGGGCATGCATGTCGCTGATCTCGGGGGCGCCGGCGGTGATGAGACCTGCCAGGGCGTTGATCAGCTTGCGCGCCTCGTCGAGGTCCTGCTGCGTCTCGGGGTCGTCGGCGAGGCCGACTTTCACGGCGGCGGCGCTCATCAGGTGCACGGCGGCGGTCGTGATCACCTCGACGGCGGGCACATCCGCGATGTCGCGCGTGGCGGCGCTCGCCGCGCGGTCCTGCTCGTCCCAGCGGGCCTGGGTCTCGGCGTCCGGAGCGCTCGCGTGCGCCGTGGAATCGGCCTGGCCATCGGGAATCGTGTTCACATCGCACTTTCTGCTAGACTTTCGCGGGCACCGGGGGTTCAACCCCGGATCGAAAGAGGATCACATCCCACCCGCGCTTGCCGCTCCAGGCTACCGGGTCCACGCACTCCGCTCCGTTTCCACGGGGTAGCTAGGGTGCACAAGCCGGCGCAGGTGCGCTGTGCGGGTGGAACGTGCGAATCTTCCGCCCGCGAGGGACCGTTTGATGACGGGCCGTCGCGGTGGCCGAACCCATTCGCTACGTAAGAGGAGCTCCGCATCAGCGATCCCCGCACCAACGACCGCATCCGCGTCCCCGAGGTCCGCCTCGTCGGACCCGCGGGTGAGCAGGTCGGCGTCGTCCGCATCGAGGTGGCGCTGCGCCTGGCACAGGAGGCCGAACTCGACCTGGTCGAGGTGGCCCCGAACTCGAAGCCCCCCGTGGTCAAGATCATGGACTACGGCAAGTTCAAGTACGAGGCGGCGCAGAAGGCCAAGGAAGCGCGGCGCAATCAGGCGAACACCGTCCTCAAGGAGGTCCGGTTCCGTCTGAAGATCGAGGCGCACGACTACATCACCAAGCTCAAGCGCGCCGAGGGCTTCCTGCAGGCCGGCGACAAGGTGAAGGCCATGATCCTGTTCCGCGGCCGCGAGCAGTCGCGCCCCGAGCAGGGTGTGCGTCTGCTGCGCAAGTTCGCCGAGGACGTCGCGGAGTACGGCACCGTCGAGTCGAGCCCGACCATCGACGGCCGCAACATGGTCATGGTCGTGGCCCCGCACAAGAACAAGTCCGAGGTCAAGACGGAGCAGAACGCCCAGCGCACGGCCAACAAGGAAGCCGCACGCCAGGCCCGCTCCGGCGACGGCCAGGCAGCGGATGCCGCAAGCGGAGACGACTCCGCCGCACAGCCGGCCGAATAGGCCCCACAGACCCCCGCACCGCGGGATACCGACTCCCGCCTGCGCGGGACCAGCAACGAAGGAAGAAGAGATGCCGAAGCAGAAGACCCATTCGGGTGCCAAGAAGCGCTTCAAGGTCACCGGAAGCGGCAAGCTCATGAAGCAGCAGGCCGGCATGCGCCACAACCTCGAGGGCAAGGCGAGCCGCCGCACCCGTCGCCTGAACCAGGAGCAGGTCCTGGCCCCGGGTGACGCGAAGGTCGCCAAGAAGCTGCTCGGTCTCTGAGCTCCCCCGCACGTTAGGAAGTAGAAGAAAATGGCAAGAGTCAAGCGGGCAGTAAACGCCCACAAGAAGCGTCGCGTCATCCTCGAGCGCGCCTCCGGCTACCGGGGTCAGCGTTCGCGCCTGTACCGCAAGGCCAAGGAGCAGGTCACCCACTCGCTGGTCTACGCGTACCGTGACCGTCGCAAGCGCAAGGGTGACTTCCGTCGCCTCTGGATCCAGCGCATCAACGCCGCTGCCCGCCAGAACGGCATCACCTACAACCGCTTCATCCAGGGTCTGGGTCTCGCCGGCGTGCAGGTCGACCGCCGCATGCTCGCCGAGCTGGCCGTGCACGAGCCGGCCACGTTCGCCTCGCTGGTGCAGACGGCCAAGGCTGCGCTGCCCGCCGACGTCAACGCTCCCAAGGCCTGACGCACGCACACCTCACCGCTCTCGCGGTGTCACGAAGGGGCGTCCTCCACGGAGGGCGCCCCTTCGGCGTACCCGGATGCCGGGCATGCGCGCCCTAGGATGGGAGCGTGCTCGAGAATCCGCGTTCGCCTCGTGTGCGTGCCGTCGCCAAGCTGACCAAGCGCAGCGCGCGACAGGAGACCGGACTGTTCCTGCTCGAGGGTCCGCAGGCGGCCCGCGAGGCACTCGCGCACCGGCCGGACGCGCTCGTGGAGCTCTTCGCGACACCGGGCGCTCTGGAGCGCCACTCGGACATCCGTGACGCCGCGGAGGAAGCCGGCGTCGACGTCGTCTTCACCACGGAAGCCGTCATCGATGCGATGGCCGACACGGTCACCCCGCAGGGGCTCGTGGCGGTCGCCCGCCAGTCGCCCACGTCGCTCAAGGACATCTTCGCCGCGGGCCCGCGGCTGATCGCGATCTGCGAGGAGGTGCGCGACCCCGGCAACCTCGGCACCATCATCCGGGCGGCCGACGCCGCCGGGGCGGATGCCGTGATCCTCACCGGCCGCACCGTGGACCTCTACAACCCGAAGGTCGTGCGCGCCACGACCGGCTCGCTCTTCCACGTGCCCGTCGCCGTGGGCGCCGACCTCCAGGCGACGGCGGCCCGGGCGCGCGCCGCCGGCCTGCAGGTGGTCGCGGCGGACGTGGGCGGCGAGGACTTCCTGGCCAGCCGCGCGCTGCTCGCCCGCCCCACGGCGTGGCTTTTCGGCAACGAGGCGCGGGGCCTCGACGAGGAGGCGCGTGCGCACGCCGACCTGGCGCTGCGTCTGCCCATCTACGGTGCCGCCGAGTCGCTCAACCTCGCCACCGCGGCCAGCGTCTGCCTCTACGAGTCGGCGTTCGCCCAACGCGCCGACGACTGACGCGCGCCCTGCCCGGAGGACCGTCCCCGCGGCATCCGCGCACACCGCGCCGCGCGTCGATTATGTTTCAGAACGGTAAAGGTCCGGGCAACCGCCACGGTGGATCCCGGCGGATGAATAAGGTGAGTTCCATGGCGACATCAGATTCGCAGGCTGCCCCGCGCACGTCGAACATCGACGTCCAGCGAGGCGAGCCGCTCGTAGTGATCACCGACGTGCAGAAGCACTACGGCGACTTCCAGGCGCTGAAGGACATCAACCTCACCGTGAACCGCGGCGAGGTCGTCGTGGTCATCGGCCCGTCCGGCTCCGGCAAGTCGACGCTCTGCCGCACGATCAACCGCCTCGAGACCATCACGAGCGGAACGATCACCATCGACGGCAAAGAGCTGCCGAAGGAAGGCAAGGCCCTCGCGGCGTTGCGTGCCGACGTCGGCATGGTGTTCCAGTCGTTCAACCTGTTCTCGCACCTGTCGATCCTCGACAACGTGACGCTCGGCCCGATCAAGGTCAAGGGCATGAAGAAGGCGGATGCCGAGCGCGAGGCGCGCGCCCTGCTCGAGCGGGTGGGGGTGGCCCAGCAGGCCGAGAAGCTTCCCGCCCAGCTGTCAGGCGGGCAGCAGCAGCGGGTCGCCATCGCACGCGCACTCGCGATGAAGCCCAAGGTCATGCTCTTCGACGAGCCCACCAGTGCGCTCGACCCGGAGATGATCAACGAGGTGCTCGACGTCATGGTCGGTCTCGCGCAGGACGGCATGACGATGATCGTCGTGACCCATGAGATGGGGTTCGCGCGCAAGGCGGCTGACCGCGTGGTGTTCATGGCCGACGGGCAGATCGTCGAAGAGGCCACCCCCGACACGTTCTTCACCAACCCGCGCAGCGACCGCGCGAAGGACTTCCTCTCCAAGCTCATCACGCACTGAGACGTCCGCGCCCGTGCACCCGGGCCGGTCACCGAAACCATCGACACCAGGAGGATCACATGCGCAAGACCCGTATGGCCGGCGCCTTCGCCGGCATCGCCATCGCCGCCCTCGCCCTGAGCGGCTGCAACAGCGGCACGCCCGACAACCCGGGTGGCGAAGCCACCGACGGCGAGGACACCACAGCGCTGTGGGAGGTCGCCACCGACGTCTCGCTGGAAGGCAGCCCGACGTACGACCGCATGGTCGAGCGCGACGGCGTCATCATCGGTGTGAAGAACGACCAGCCGGGCCTCGGCTACCAGGATGCGGCCACCAATGAGCGCACCGGCTTCGACATCGACATCGCGCGCTGGATCGCGGCGTCGCTGGGCTTCGACGAGGACCAGATCACCTACGAGACCATCCCCTCCGCCAACCGCGAGCAGGCGATCGTCAACGGCGACATCGACTACTACGTCGGCACCTACTCGATCACCGACAAGCGCAAGGAGCAGATCGACTTCGCCGGTCCGTACTTCCTCACCGGCCAGGGCCTGCTCGTCGCCGCGGACAACGACGACATCACCGGACCGGACGACCTCGCAGGCAAGATCGTCTGCTCGGTGACCGGCTCGACGCCGCTGCAGCGCATCCGCGAGGAGTACAGCCCGGGCGACACCGTCGAGTACGACACCTACTCGCAGTGCATCGAGCAGCTGCTGTCCGGCTCGGTCGACGCCATCACCACCGACGAGGCGATCCTCGCCGGCTACGTGGCGCAGCAGCCCGACGAGCTGAAGATCGCCGGCGAGCCCTTCAGCGAGGAGCGCTACGGCGTGGGCCTGGAGAAGGGCGACACCGTTCTGCTCGACCACATCAACTCCCTCTTCACCGACGGCGGCGACGTGTGGACCGCGCTGTTCGAGGAGCACCTCGCTCCCGCCGGCATCGACGGCGAGCAGCCGGCCGTCGACTGACCCTGAGGTCGGGGGGGGCCCCCGGCCCCCCCCCCCCCCCAACCCCATCGGCCCACACTCAATACCCTGGGGGGGGGAACCCAGCACCCC
>NZ_JANJGV010000007.1:0-16683 GCF_024623595.1 Microbacterium sp. zg.Y1084 | reverse complement strand
CCGGGGGGGGGGGGGGGGCCCCGGGGGTGGGGGGGGGGGGGGGGGGGGGGGGGGGGCCCCGCCCCCCCCCCCGACCCTCTTCCTGATCCGACCGAGAGAAGTACGCATGGGCGTCATCACCGACAACGCCGACGTGTGGGGCGAAGCCCTGCTGGGCACTCTCATCCTGTTCTTCGGCGGCGGGGTGCTCGCCCTCGTGCTCGGCATCGTCGTCGCCGCGATGCGCGTCTCGCCCATCCCGGTGGCCCGTGCCGTCGGCACGATCTACGTCAACACGATCCGCAACACGCCGCTGACGCTCGTGTTCTTCGCGTTCGCGTTCGCCCTGCCTCCGATCCTGGGCCTGCGATTGACCTCCGACGTGTCGCTGACCCTCGCGATCAGCGCGCTGGGGCTGTACACCGCGACCTATGTGGCCGAGACGATCCGCTCCGGTATCAACACGGTCCCGGTAGGGCAGGCCGAAGCCGCCCGCGCTCTGGGCCTCACCTTCGGCCAGGTGATGGGCCTCGTGGTGATGCCGCAGGCGTTCCGCTCGGTGATCCCGCCGATGATGAGCGTCTTCATCGCGCTGCTGAAGAACACCACCGTCGCCGCCGGGTTCTCGGTCGTCAACCTCGGCTCGGCCCGCAACTACCTCAGTGAGCGGGGCGAGAACCAGTTCCTCGTGATCGTCTGGGTCATGGTCATCTTCGTGGCGCTGGTGCTGCTGCTGTCGTGGCTGCAGCGAACGCTCGAGAACCGATGGAGGGTGACCCGATGACCTCGGTCCTGTACGACGTCCCCGGTCCCCGGGCCATCGTCCGCAACCGCATCCTCGGCGTCGTCACGGTGCTGCTCGTCGCGGCGGTGCTGGGCTTCCTGCTGTGGCGCCTCATCGACACCGGGCAGTTCTCCGCCCGCAAGTGGCAGGCCTTCAGCTACACCACCGTGTGGCTCAACATCGGGGAAGCCACGCTGCGCACTCTGGCCGCCTTCGCCGTGGCGGCGGTCGGTGCGCTCGTGGTGGGCTTCGTCCTCGCGATCGGGCGACTGTCCGATCACGCGTGGGTGCGCATCCCCGTCGGCGCCGTCGTCGAGGTGTTCCGCGCCGTGCCCGTGCTGGTCTTCATGTTCCTGCTCTACTACGGGCTGCCGGTGATCGGCATCCGGATGGACTCGTACTGGGCCGTCGTCATCGCGCTCATCGCCTATAACGGCCCCGTGCTCGCCGAGGTCATCCGCGCCGGCGTGCAGTCGCTGCCGCGCGGTCAGCAGGAGGCCGGCTACGCCCTCGGCCTGCGCAAGTCGGGTGTGATGCGGCTCGTGCTGCTGCCGCAGGCGATCCGCGCCATGCTGCCCGTGATCATCGCGCAGCTGGTGGTGACGCTGAAGGACACCGCGCTGGGCTTCATCATCACCTACCCCGAGCTGCTGTTCTACGCGCGCTACCTGGGCTCGCAGTCGACGTACGGCTCGCCGATCGTGCCGATGACGATCATCGTCGGCGCCATCTACATCGGGCTCTGCCTGCTGCTCTCGCTGGTGGCCACGGTCGTCGAGAAGCGTCTGCGCCGCTCGGCGCGCACGCCCGGTGTCGCGCCGATGCACCACCCGGTGGGCGAGGTCACAGACACGCAGCTCATCGCGGTGCAGCAGCGCGCGGACCGCGCGCTCGACGGCAAGGCGGGCCCGAACGACGGCTGATCCACGGCTCTACCGACGCGGGAACGCCCTCCCGCGTCGGTAGACTCGTTCCTCGTGTCCGAGACTCCCGAGATCACCCCTGAAGCGGTGGATGCCGCCGTCGACGCGGCTCTCGCCGCGATCGCCGCCGCCACCACCACGGCCGAGCTGAAGGCGGCGCGTTCCGCGCACACCGCCGAGGGCTCGCCGCTGGCCGCCCTCAACGCGCAGCTGCGCAACGTGCCCAACGAGCGCAAGGCCGAGTTCGGCAAGCTCGTCGGGCAGGCCCGCGGCCGGGTCACCCAGGCGCTCGCCGCCCGCGAGGGCGAGGTCGCCGCGGCCGAGACCGCCGCACGCCTCGAGGCCGAGCGGGTCGACGTCACCGCGCTCGCGCAGCGCGCGCGCACCGGTGCACGGCATCCGCTGAGCCTGCTGCAGGAGCAGATCGCCGACCTGTTCGTCGGCATGGGGTGGGAGATCGCCGAGGGCCCCGAGCTCGAGCACGAGTGGTTCAACTTCGATGCGCTCAACTTCGACGCCGACCACCCGGCACGGCAGATGCAGGACACGTTCTACGTCGATCCCGTCGAGCGTCACCTCGTGATGCGCACGCACACCAGCCCCGTGCAGGTGCGCAGCATGCTCGAGCGCGACCTGCCGATCTACATCCTCGCCCCGGGCCGGGTGTACCGCACCGACGAGTTCGATGCGACCCATCTCCCCGTCTTCAGCCAGTTCGAGGGTCTCGTGGTCGACAAGGGCATCACGATGGCGCACCTCAAGGGCACGCTCGACCATGTCGCGCGGGTGCTCTTCGGCGACGAGGCGAAGACCCGCATGCGGGCGAACTTCTTCCCCTTCACCGAGCCGTCGGCGGAGTTCGACCTGTGGCACCCCACCTTCAAGGGCGGTGCCCGCTGGATCGAGTGGGGCGGCTGCGGGATGGTGAACCCCAATGTGCTGCGCGCGGCCGGGATCGACCCGGAGGTGTACTCCGGGTTCGCGTTCGGAATGGGCTTCGAGCGCACCCTGATGTTCCGCAGCGATGTACAGGACATGCGTGACATGGCCGAAGGCGATGTCCGCTTCAGCGAGCAGTTTGGAATGGTGGTCTGATGCGCGTTCCGCTCTCGTGGCTGCGTGAATACGTCGACGTCCCGGCGGATGCCACGCCCGAGGATGTCCTCGCGGCGCTGGTGTCGGTGGGCTTCGAAGAGGAGGACGTGCACGGCTTCGACCTGCAGGGCCCGATCGTCGTCGGCCAGGTGGTCGAGTTCGTCGAGGAGCCCCAGTCCAACGGCAAGACGATCCGCTGGTGTCAGGTCGACGTCGGCGAGGCCAACGGGGGAGTGCGCGGCATCGTCTGCGGCGCCCGCAACTTCTTCGCCGGCGACAAGGTCGTCGTGACCCTGCCGGGTGCCGTGCTGCCGGGGCCCTTCCCGATCGCGGCGCGCAAGACGTACGGCCACGTGTCGGACGGCATGATCGCCTCGGCGAAGGAGCTGGGGCTCGGTGACGAGCACAGCGGCATCCTGCGCCTGGTGGAGCTGGGCCTCGACCCCCAGGTGGGGACGGATGCCATCGCCCTGCTGGGCCTGGACGACGTCGCCGTCGAGATCAACGTCACGCCCGACCGCGGGTACGCGCTGTCGATGCGCGGCGTGGCGCGCGAGTACTCGCACGCCACCGGTGCGGCGTTCCGCGACCCGGGCGAGCGGGAATGGGGCGAGCTGCAGCAGCCGGTGGAGGGCTTCGCCGTCGCCGTGGATGACCAGGCGCCCATCCGCGGGCACCTGGGGGCGAGCGAGTTCGTCGTGCGGATCGTCCGTGACGTCGACCCCACCAAGCCGACACCGCCGTGGATGGTCGCGCGGCTGACGCTCGCCGGCATCCGGTCGCTCGGCATCCTGATCGACATCACCAACTACGTGATGCTCGAGCTCGGCAACCCGATCCACGGCTACGACCTCGACCGCCTGCAGGGCGGCATCACGGTGCGCCGGGCGCACGAGGGCGAGAAGCTCACGACGCTCGACGGCAAGGAGCGCACGCTCAGCCCCGAGGACCTGCTCATCACCGACGAGTCCGGCCCCATCGGCCTCGCCGGCGTGATGGGCGGCGGCACGACCGAGATGACCGATGCGACGCGCGACGTGCTCATCGAAGCCGCGATCTTCGACACCGTCTCGATCGCGCGCACCGCCCGGCGGCACAAGCTGCCCTCCGAGGCGTCGCGTCGCTTCGAGCGCGGCGTGGATCCGCTCATCCCGTTCGTCGCCGCCCGGCGCGTGGCCGACCTGATGGTGGAGTACGCCGGTGGCACGCTCGACACCGAGGTCGGCGGCGCGCTGTTCGCCGACGTGCACATCGCCGGCATCGAGCTGCCGAAGCCCTTCGTCCCGGGGCTCATCGGCGTGGACTACAGCGATGCGGAGATCGTCGGCGCGCTGGAGACGATCGGCTGCGAGGTGACCGAGACCGCCCAGGGGTGGGTCGTCATCCCGCCGTCGTGGCGTCCCGACCTCACCGACGCGTGGACCCTCGCCGAGGAGGTCGCCCGCATCCACGGCTACGACCGCATCCCCTCCGTGCTGCCGGTGCCGCCGTCGGGCCGCGGGCTGACGCCCGCGCAGTCCGGTCGGCGCCGGGTGGCGAACGCGCTGGCAGCCGCCGGGTACACCGAGACGCCGTCGTTCCCGTTCACGACCGCCGAGCAGAACGACCTGCACGGGTCGGCGTCGGGGGAGCACCTGCCCAGCGTCAAGCTCGCCAACCCGCTCGACGGTCAGGCCCCGTTCCTGCGTCGTTCGCTCGTGCCGGGTCTCCTGCAGGTGGCGCACCGCAACCTGGCGCGCGGGTTCGGCGACCTCGCGCTGTTCGAGACCGGCGCGGTGTTCCTGCCTGAGCCCGGTGTCGCCTACGGCACCGACCACGTGCCGCCGCTGGCGGTGCGCCCGGATGCCGCCACGCTCGCGGCCCTCGACGCGTCGATTCCGCCGCAGCCGCGTCACGTCGCCGTGCTGCTGACCGGCCAGCGTGTCGCGAAGCAGCCCGGGCAGTCCGCCGAGGCGTTCGATCTGGGCGATGCGCTGGATGCCGTCCGCACCATCGCGGTGGCCGCGGGTGTCACGATCGATGTCGCCCAGGGCGAGCGTGCCGCGCTGCACCCGGGACGCACCGGCGTGCTGGCTGTCGGCGACATCGAGGTGGGGTACGTCGGCGAGGTGCTGCCGGCCGTCTCTGAGGCCGCCGACCTGCCGGGCCGCGTGATCGTCGCCGAGATCGACCTCGACCGCGTGCTGTCGCTCGCGGGCGACCGTGTCGTGGTCGCGTCGCTGTCGGGGTACCCCGCGGCGACCCAGGACGTCTCGCTCGTCGTGCCTGCCGAGACGCCGGCATCCGCCGTGCGCGCCGCGCTGGTCGACGGGGCGGGCGACCTGCTGGAGTCCCTGCGGCTGGTGGACGACTACCGCGGGGCGGGGCTTCCCGACGGGGCGAAAAGCCTCACGTTCGCGCTGCGGTTCCGCGCGCCCGACCGCACGCTGACCGCGGCGGAGGCCACCGAGGCGAAGCTCGCCGGGGTCGCCGTCGCCGCCGACCGCCTGGGAGCCGCCATCCGCGAGTGAGCGTGCGCCGCCGGCGCTCCCCGCCGGGAGCGTCGGTCTAGCGGGATCCCCAGTTCCAGGCCGGGACGTCGAGGAGCCCCTGACCGGCCACGACGGTGCCGTCGGCGGTGCGCTGCAGCTCGACGCGCTCGGCGCCGTCGAGACCCGCGACCAGCTGCGGCGCGTGCGTCACGACGATCAGCTGGGTGCGATCGGCTGCGGCGGCGATGAGCCCGGCCAGGGGGTCGAGCAGGTCGGCGTGCAGACTGGCCTCCGGCTCGTTGAGCACGATGAGCGGCGCGGGTCGCGCCGGCAGCAGCGCCGCGCACAGCAGGAGGTAGCGCAGGGTGCCGTCGGAGAGCTCGGCGGCCTGCAGCGGTCGCAGCAACCCGGGCAGGCGCAGCGCCAGCGAGAACAGGCCGTCGGCCGCGGTGACCTCGACGCGCGCGCCGGGGAACGCCGCATCGACCGCAGCGGCGAGGGCTGCGCCGTTCCCGGCGTCCTCGATGGTCGCCCACACGGCCGCCAGGTTCTCGCCGCCGTGCGACAGCGTGTGTGAGCGGGTGCCGACCTGGGGCCGGCGCGCCGGGGCATCGGCGTCGACGCGGAAGTGGTCGTAGAACCGCCACGCGCCGAGCATGCGCCGCAGCGTCAGCAGCTCGGGTGCGGTGTCGCCGTCCGCGAGGTCGGTGACGATGCTCTCGAAGGGAGCCAGGGTCTGGTCCAGCGTCGTCCAGCCGCCGTCGCGCACCCGGGTCGCGCCGCGCAGCCGATCGATGAGCAGGGTGGCGGGCTTGGCCAGGGCTCCCGCGAAGACCTGCTCGCGCTTGATCTCGGGGTCGCGGGCGAAGAGGTTGCGCTGGTCGGACTGCGGGATGCCGAGGTCGATCAGGTAGCCGAGCTCGTCGCCGGCGAAGCCCAGCTGCACGGCGACCGGCGCACGGCGCAGGGTCGCCGCGCCGCCGCCGTTCTCGGGGCCCGCCCACAGCACGGAGGGGAGGCCGCCCTCACGGGCGATCGCCGCGATGAGCGATCCGGTGGCGGTGGCGGAGAGCAGACGCAGCGCGCGGTACAGGTTGGACTTGCCCGACCCGTTGGCTCCGGTGACGACGGTGAGCGGGGCCAGGGGGACGACCACGTCGCGCAGCGACCGATAGCCGGAGACGGCGAGAGTGCGGAGCATCCCTCGATCCTGGCAGGTCGCCCCGACACCGCGCCGAGCGGGGGCTCCGTCGGTGCCGCGCCATACCCAAGGGCGACCCGAGCGCAAGGCGTCGCGCCGCGGCATCCGCTCTGCTGGAATCGACCCATGGTGGATGTGCTGATGCTGGGTGGGACGGGCTGGCTGGGTTCTCGGGTGGCAGAGCGCTGGCTCGCCAAGGGCGCGAAGGTGACGTGCCTGGCGCGCGGACGACGACCCGCACCCGAGGGGGCACGCCTGGTGACGGCGGACCGGGGGGCGCCGGGGGCGTATGACGCCGTCGCCGACCGGGAGTGGGATGAAGTGGTGGACGTGTCCTCGGATGCGGCCCACGTGGCGTCCGCGGTGACCGCGCTCGCCGCCCACACCCGCCACTTCACCTTCGTCTCGACGGTCTCGGTGTACGCGGATGCCGACGGCGACGGCGACGAGTCCGACGCGGTGGTCGGCCCCGCGGCGGCGGGGCAGTCGGACTACCCCCACGAGAAGGCGGCGGCGGAGGCCATCGTCCGCAGCGCCCTCGCGCACCGTGCCGCGATCGTGCGCCCGGGGCTGATCGCCGGCCCTGGCGACCCGACCGACCGGTTCGGCTACTGGGTGTCGCGGTTCGCCCTCGCGGGGGATGCGCCGGTGCTCGTCCCCGAGACCGACGGCAAGGGCGCCGCGGTGATCGACGTGGACGATCTCGCCGACTTCATCGTCGCGATCGGGGACGCACGCTGGACCGGCGTCGTCAACGCCGTCGGCGACCCCCACACGCTCGCGGACGTGCTCGCGCAGGCGCGGGAGGTCGCCGGGCACACGGGCGACATCGTGGCGGCGTCGGACTCGTGGCTGGCCGAGCATGCCGTCGGGCACTGGTCCGGCCCGCGCTCGCTGCCGCTGACCGTGCCATCGGGGCATCGGGGCGTGTGGTCGCGGTCGAACGCCGCCTACAAGATCCTGGGCGGGCGGCTGCGGCCGCTGCGCTCGACGCTCGAACGCACGCTGGATGCCGAACGCACGGCGGGGCTGGACCGTGACCGCCGCGCGGGGATGACGCGCGAAGAGGAGATCTCGCTGCTCTCGGCGATCGAGTGAGTCGCCTCGGACACTCCCTGGGTCGCCCGCCGGGTCCGTCCCCAGCCGACGCGGGTTTGCGACCGAGGGCTGAGGGGGGATATCGTCGCGGCATGCCTTCGGCTGTGTGCACCTCCGCGACGCTCGTCTCGAGCATCGCTGCTGCGCGCCGCCGGCGGGACGGGCGCCGACTCTAGGCGACCCTGCGCGCGGCCGTCCAGCCGCCGTCGGTGTCGCCGTCACCGGCCCCGCATCCCAGCCAATTAAGGTGTATTCATGACCTATTCGGTCGCCGTCTCCGGCGCTTCCGGCTATGCGGGCGGCGAGATCCTGCGTCTGCTCGCCGCTCATCCCGACATCGAGATCCGCACCGTCACGGCGCACTCCAACGCCGGGCAGCCCCTCATCGACCACCAGCCGCACCTGCGGTCGCTGGCCCACCTGCAGCTGCAGGAGACCACGCCCGAGGTGCTCGCCGGGCACGACATCGTGTTCCTCGCCCTGCCCCACGGGCAGTCGGCGCAGTACACCGACGCGCTGGCCGACACCCCGCTCGTCATCGACGCCGGCGCTGATCACCGTCTCACGTCCGCCGCGGCGTGGGAGCAGTTCTACGGCGGGCCGTTCCCGGAACCGTGGGCCTACGGCGTCCCCGAACTGCTCGTCGACGGCGGGAAGCAGCGTCACCGCCTCGTGGGCGCGAGCCGCATCGCCGCTCCCGGCTGCAACGCCTCCACCGTCAGCCTCAGCCTCGCGCCCGGTGTGGCCGCCGGCGTCATCGACCCGGGCGACATCGTCTCGGTGCTCGCCGTCGGACCGTCCGGAGCGGGCAAGAGCCTCAAGCCGAACCTGCTCGCCGCCGAGGTCCTCGGCAGCGCGAACCCGTATGCCGTCGGCGGCACGCATCGGCACATTCCCGAGATCCGGCAGGCCCTCGCCGCAGCCGCGAGCTCCGAGAGTGCCGACCCCGCCGGCATCCGCGTCTCGTTCACCCCCGTGATCGTGCCGATGGCCCGCGGCATCCTCGCCACGAGCTCGGCCCCCATCGCCCCCGGCGCGACGGATGCCGACATCCGCGGCGCCTGGGAACAGGCGTACCGCGACGAGCCGTTCGTGCAGCTGCTCCCCGCAGGCACCTTCCCGCGCACGGCCGACGTGGTCGGCGCCAACACCGCGCTGCTGGGCCTCGCGATCGACCGCGCCGCGAACCGCGTCGTCGTCGTCGCGGCGGTGGACAACCTCGTCAAGGGCACCGCCGGCGCGGCGATCCAATCGATGAACATCGCCCTCGGCCTTCCCGAGGCCACGGGCCTGACCGTGAACGGAGTGGCACCGTGAGCGTCACCGCAGCACAGGGATTCGAAGCGGCCGGCGTGGCCGTCGGCCTGAAGTCCAGCGGCAACAAGGACGTCGCGATCGTCGTCAACCGCGGCCCCCGCAAGGTCGGCGCCGCGGTGTTCACCACCAACCGCGCCAAGGCGAACCCGATCATCTGGTCCCAGCAGGCGATCGCCGACGGAGTCGTCGAGGCCATCGTGCTCAACTCCGGCGGCGCGAACTGCTTCACCGGATCGTTCGGCTTCCAGACCACCCACCAGACGGCCGAGAAGACGGCAGAACTGCTCGGGGTGAGCGCGGGCGACGTGCTCGTCTGCTCCACCGGCCTGATCGGCACCGGCGACGAGGTCTTCCGCGCCAAAGTGCTCGACGGCGTCGCGCGGGGCATCGCCGCGCTGTCGCCGGAGGGTGGCGACGATGCCGCCCAGGCGATCATGACCACCGATTCGCGTCAGAAGTCCAGCGTCTTCCGCGGGGAGGGCTGGACGATCGGCGGCATGGCCAAGGGCGCCGGCATGCTCGCTCCTGGCCTGGCGACCATGCTCGTGGTGATCACGACCGACGCCGTGCTCGACGCCGCGGAGGCCGACGCCCACCTGCGCGCCGCCACCCGAGTGAGCTTCGACCGGCTCGATTCCGACGGCTGCATGTCGACCAACGACCAGGTGACGCTGCTCGCGAGCGGTGCCACCGACGTCGTCCCCGACCCGCACGCGTTCCGCGCCGCGCTCACCGCGGTCTGCAGCGACCTCGCCCGTCAGCTGCAGGGCGACGCCGAGGGCGCCAGCCACGACATCACGATCCAGGTCACCGCGGCGGCGACCGAGGACGACGCCGTTACGGTGGGACGCTCGGTCGCGCGCAACAACCTGTTCAAGGCCGCCATCTTCGGCAACGACCCGAACTGGGGTCGCGTGCTGGCGGCGATCGGCACGACCGACGCGGCGTTCGACCCGTACGACGTGGACGTCTGGATGAACGGGGTGCGCGTGTGCACCGCCGGCGGCCCGGACCGCCCCCGCGAGGAAGTCGACCTCACCCCCCGCGCAACGCACGTGCACATCGACCTGAAGGTCGGCGACGCCGCGGCGACGATCCTCACCAACGACCTCACGCACGACTACGTCCACGAGAACAGCGCCTATTCCTCATGACCGACATCCAGCAGACCACCCCCGAAGAGGCCGCGGTCAAGGCGGGCGTGCTCATCGAGTCGCTGCCGTGGCTCAAGCGCTTCAGCGAGCAGATCATCGTCATCAAGTTCGGCGGCAACGCCATGGTCTCCGAAGAGCTGCAGGACGCCTTCGCCGAAGACATCGCGTACCTGCGTTTCGTCGGGGTCAAGCCCGTCGTCGTGCACGGCGGAGGGCCGCAGATCTCCCGCATGCTCGACCGCCTGGAGATCCCGAGCGAGTTCCGTGGCGGCTACCGGGTCACCTCCACCGAGGCGATCTCGGTGGTGCGGATGGTGCTCACCGGTCAGATCAACCCGCAGCTGGTCAGCCGCATCAACACGCACGGCCCGTTCGCCAGCGGCCTCTCGGGCGAGGACGCCGGCCTGTTCGGCGGACGTCGTCGCCGCGTGCACGTCGACGGGGTGGATCATGACCTCGGCAACGTGGGCGACGTCGTCGAGGTGGACCCGCAGCCGGTGCTGGATCAGCTCGCCGCCGGTCGCATCCCGGTGGTCTCGAGCATCGCGCCCGACCTGGACAACCCCGGCCAGTCGCTCAACGTCAACGCCGACGCCGCCGCGGCATCGCTCGCCGTCGCGCTCGGGGCGACGAAGCTCATCATCCTCACCGATGTGCCGGGTCTGTACGCCGACTGGCCCGACCGCAGCTCGCTGGTGTCGCACCTGACGGCCACGGACCTGCGTGCCATGCTGCCGAGCCTGGAGTCGGGGATGATCCCGAAGATGCAGGCATGCCTGGACGCGGTGGACGGGGGAGTGGACACCGCGGCCATCATCGACGGCCGCCAGCCCCACTCGCTGCTGGTGGAGATCTTCACGGAACAGGGCATCGGCACGGAGGTGGTGGCGGGATGACCGCGGACAACTGGCAGGACGACGCACGCCGGGATCTGGTGCGCAACGTCGGCGATCGGTACGCACTGTTCGTGCGCGGGGAGGGCGCGTCGCTGTGGGATGCCGAGGGGCGCCGCTACCTCGACTTCCTCGCCGGCATCGCCGTCACCTCCCTCGGTCACGCCCACCCGGCGTTCGTCGAAGCGGTCGCCACCCAGGCGGCGACCCTCGCGCACGTGTCGAACTTCTTCGCCACGCCGCCCCAGCTCGAGCTCGCCGCGCGCCTCAAGCGCCTGGCCGGCACCGGCGAGAGCGGCCGGGTGTACTTCGCCAACTCGGGCGCCGAGGCCAACGAGGCCGCCTTCAAGCTCGCCCGTCTGCACGGCGGCGCCGAGCGCCCCCGCATCATCGCGCTGAAGGATGCCTTCCACGGCCGCACGATGGGGACCCTCGCCCTGACCGGCAAGCCGTACATGCAGGAGCCGTTCCTTCCGATGGTTCCCGGCGTCGAATTCATCGACTCCACCGTCGAGGCGCTCGAGGCAGCGCTCGACGACCGGGTCGCGGCGCTGTTCGTGGAGCCCATCAAGGGCGAGGCGGGCGTGGTGGAACTGCCGGCCGGCTTCCTCCAGGCCGCGCGCGAGCTCACCGCCCGGCACGGCGCGCTGCTCATCATCGACGAGATCCAGACCGGCGCCGGACGCACCGGCGCCTGGTTCGGGTTCCAGCACGCCGGCATCGTCCCCGACGCCATCACCGTGGCCAAGGGCATCGGCGGCGGCTTCCCGATCGGCGCGCTCATCACGTTCGGCGAAGCCGGGGAGCTGTTCTACCCGGGCACCCACGGGTCCACGTTCGGCGGCAATGCGCTCGGCACAGCCGTGGCCTCGGCCGTGCTCGCCGAGATCGAGTCCGCCGACCTGGTCGGCAACGCCGCTGCGCGCGGCCCCCAGATCCGGGAGGCGATCGCCGCGATCGGCTCACCCCTGGTGGAGGGATGCCGCGGGCAGGGTCTGCTGATCGGCGTCGCCCTGCGGCATCCCGTCGCCGCCGCGATCGTCGCCGCCGCGCAGGAGCACGGACTCATCCTCAACGCCGCGAACGACCGCACGGTGCGCCTGGCGCCGCCGCTGACCATCGGCGACGTCGAGATCGACGAATTCGCCGACCTGTTCGCGCGCTCCCTGTCCACGGTCGAGCAGGCTCTGCTGCTCGACGACCCTGCGAACGACACCCCCACCCACTCCGAGGAGGCCCCCGCGTGACCCGCCACCTGCTGCGCGACGACGACCTGACCGCCGCCGAACAGGCCGAGATCCTCGACCTGGCCGTCGCGCTGAAGAAGGACCGCTGGAAGCTGAAGCCGCTGGAAGGCCCGCAGACGGTCGCGGTGATCTTCGACAAGTCCTCCACCCGCACCCGGGTCTCTTTCGCGGTGGGCATCGCCGACCTCGGCGGCTCGCCGCTGATCATCTCCACGGCCAACAGCCAGTTGGGAGGCAAGGAGACCCCCGCCGACACCGCACGGGTGCTGGAGCGCCAGGTCGCCGCGATCGTCTGGCGCACCTACGCGCAGGCAGGGCTCGAGGAGATGGCCGCGGGAACCCGCGTGCCTGTCGTCAACGCGCTCAGCGACGACTTCCACCCGTGCCAGCTGCTGGCCGATCTGCTCACCGTCCGCGAGCACAAGGGCGACCCCGCCGGGCTCACGCTGACGTTCTTCGGCGACGGCCGGAGCAACATGGGCCACTCCTACGCGCTCGCCGGTGTGACCGCCGGCATGCACGTGCGCATCGCCGCTCCCGAGGGCTACGGCCCGCAGGAATCCGTGGTCGCCGACGCACACCGTCGCGCCGCCGAGACGGGCGGCTCGCTGACGCTGTACACCGACCCGGCCGCCGCCGCCGCGGGCGCCGACGTGATCGTCACCGACACCTGGGTGTCGATGGGCAAGGAGGAGGAGAAGGCGGCGCGCCTGCGCGACCTCGGCGCCTACAAGGTCACCGCCGAGACCATGGCGCTCGCCTCACCCGACGCGATCTTCCTGCACTGCCTCCCCGCCGACCGCGGTTACGAGGTCGACGCCGAAGTGATCGACGGGCCGCAGAGCGTGGTCTGGGACGAGGCGGAGAATCGGCTGCACGCGCAGAAGGCGCTGCTGGTGTGGCTGCTGCGGCAGGGGTAACCCGACTGGACGCGCCCGGCCGGCTGGCCGGGATCGATCTGGCACGGGGGCTCGCGATCGTCGGCATGCTCGCCGCGCACCTGCTCGACGAGCGCGTGGCTGAGGCCGCACCCTGGACGGGAATCGTGGACGGCCGCTCGTCCATCCTCTTCGCCACGCTCGCCGGGGTGTCGGTCGGCATCGTCACCGGGGGACGAACCCCGCTGACGGGCGAGCGCATGCGCAGCGCGCGGGCGCGGCTGGCCCTGCGTGCCGGGATGCTGTACCTGATCGGCCTCGCGCTGATCGCCACCGGCGTGCCGGTCTTCGTCATCCTGCCCGCGTACGCACTGCTGTTCCTCCTGTCGCTGCCGTTCACCCGGCTGTCCGCCCGCACCCTGTTCCTCGTCGCCGCGGGCTGCGCGGTGACGATGCCGTTCGTGCAGGCCGCACTGGACATGCTCCCGTGGTGGGGGACGCCGGTGGGCGGGGACGTGTCGCTGCTGCTGGGCTGGCACTATCCGTTCCCGGTGTGGATCGCGTTCGTCCTCGCGGGGATGGGCCTGGCCCGCACCGACCTGCGGGACGCGATGGTGCAGCTGCGTCTCGTGGTCGCCGGCGCGGCCCTCACCCTCACGGGCTACGGCCTCGCCGCCGTCTCGGGCACGCGCGAACACGAAGAGGGCGCATCGGTGTGGGCGGCGACGTGGACGGCGCGACCGCACTCCAGCGGCATCCTGGAGGTCATCGGATCCGGCGGCTTCGCGATCGCGGTGATCGGGGTGTGCCTGCTGCTGTGCCGCACGCCGCTGCGGTGGCTGGTGCTGCCGCTGCGGGCGGCGGGTGCGATGCCGTTGACGGCCTATGTGGCTCAACTCGTCGTCTGGGTGATCTGGGCGATCGCGGCACTCGGGCGCACCCAGGACCTCGCCGCGTTCCGTGCGCTGGAGCCGTTCTGGCCGATCACCATCGGAATCCTCCTCGGCTGCACGGCGTGGGCGCTGCTCATCGGGCGCGGACCGCTCGAGTGGCTGGTGGGCGTCGTGGCGGGCCGGGCCGTCCCCGACCGGGCGGTCGTGCCCCGGTAGGCTGGAGCGGTGAGCGGAAGCAAGAGCGAAGGTACGAACGCGGGCGCACTCTGGGGTGGGCGGTTCGCGACGGGCCCGTCGCCGGAACTGGCGGCGCTGAGCCGATCGACGCACTTCGACTGGGTGCTCGCTCCTTACGACATCGCCGGCTCCCACGCCCACGCGAAAGCGCTCGCCGCAGCCGGCTACCTCACCGCCGACGAGGAGGCGCGCATGCACGCCGGCCTCGATGCGCTGGCCGCCGCCGTGCAGGACGGCTCCCTCACCGCCGCGCCCGGCGACGAGGACGTGCATGGTGCGCTCGAAGCGGCACTCATCGCCGAGGTCGGCGCCGACCTCGGCGGCAAGCTGCGCGCCGGTCGCAGCCGCAACGACCAGATCGCGACGCTCGTGCGGCTCTATCTGCTCGACCACGCCCGCGTCATCGCGCGCGAGATCCTGCGCGTCATCGACGCGATCGTCGCACAGGCCGAAGCGCACCCGACGGCGATCATGCCCGGGCGCACCCACCTGCAGCACGCCCAGCCGATCCTGCTGGCCCACCATCTGCAGGCGCACGCGTGGCCGCTGGTGCGCGACCTCGAGCGGCTGCGGGACTGGTCGGTGCGCGCCAGCGTGTCGCCCTACGGCGGCGGTGCCCTGGCAGGGGCGACCCTGGGGCTCGACCCGCAGTTGGTCGCCGACGAACTGGGGCTCGCGCGCCCGGCGGAGAACTCCCTCGACGGCACCGCAGCGCGTGATGTCGTGGCCGAGTTCGCCTTCGTGGCGGCGATGATCGCCGTCGACGTCTCGCGCTTCGCGGAGGACGTCATCATCTGGAACACTCGCGAGTTCGGCTTCGTCACGCTCGATGACGGCTACTCGACGGGGTCGAGCATCATGCCGCAGAAGAAGAACCCCGACATCGCCGAGCTCGCCCGCGGCAAGGCGGGTCGGCTGATCGGCAATCTGTCGGGCCTGCTGGCGACGCTGAAGGCCCTGCCCGTGGCCTACAACCGCGATCTGCAGGAGGACAAGGAGCCGGTGTTCGACTCGGTCACCACCCTCGAGGTGGTGCTGCCCGCGTTCGCCGGGATGGTCGCGACACTGCGGTTCGACACCGGCCGCATGGCCGCCCTCGCGCCGCAGGGGTTCTCCCTCGCCACCGACGTGGCCGAATGGCTCGTCAAGCGCGGCGTGCCCTTCCGTGACGCGCACGAGATCTCGGGTGCACTGGTGCAGGCATGCGAGCGGCGCGGCATCGAGTTGCACGACGCCGACGACGCCCTGCTCGCCGAGGTGTCGTCGCTGCTCACCCCCGACGTGCGGGAGGTGCTCACGATCGAGGGGTCGGTCGCCAGCCGCGACGGCGCGGGCGGCACGGCGCCGGTGCGCGTGGGGGAGCAGCGCGCCGAACTGATCACGCGCGCGCAGGCCGCAGCGCATGCGCTGGGCCTCTGAAAATAAGCAAAGCACTGATATTTTCTAGATATAAGCACTAGCCTTATGGCATGAGCCACGCAGCGGTGATCGCAGACATCGTCGGCTCGCGCCGGTTGCCGGACCGGGCGACCGCGCAGGCCGCCCTGGATGCGGCGATCGCACGGGTGGAGGCGGACTTTCCGCTCGCCGACCGGCCGCTGCGCCCCATCGTGGGCGATGAGTTGCAGGGGGTCTACCCCACCCTCGTCGGGGCGACCACGGCCACCCTGCTGCTGCGTCTCGCTCTTCCCGATGGCATCGAGTGCCGCTTCGGCATCGGGGTGGGGCCCGTCCGCGACGTGCCGTCGACGGCGGTCGGCACCATCTCCGAGGGGCCGGCCTGGTGGGCTGCGCGGGCGGCCATCGACATCGTGCACGCCAAGCAGAGCCGCGCTCTCCCGTCGTCGCGCACGTGGGCGGTCGCCGCAGAAGGGGAGGATGCCGCCACAGCCCAGTCCGTCCGACTGGCCAATGCCGCACTCCTCACCCGCGACCAGCTGATCTCCGCCATGGGGGAGCGCGCACGTCGCATCACCTACCGGCGATGCCTTGGCCATACCCAGCGTGCGATCGCCGCGGACGAGGACATCAGTCAGTCGGCCGTCTCCCAGGCGCTGGTCTCCTCCGGGGGAGCGGTGCTCGTCGACGCGGTGCAGACCCTCCTGTCCCCGTGATTCCGCGCGACACACCCGGGATGCGGGCCTGATTTGCCGAGACCGCAGGAGCGGCGTAATGTTTTCTCTGTTGGCCCCACAGGGGAAAGCGAAGCGGCCGGAAGGCCCCGCCCCCTCAAGTAGCCACAACCCATCCCACTCGCTCCTCGGAACGAAGCGTCTTTGACGTGGATGGATCTTCCCCGACTCGCTGGCTGGTCGATTTGACAAGCGCCGCGAGATGGGTAAGATAGAGAAGTTGCCCTGCGGGGGAGGTCGAGAGGCCGAACAGCAGGAGCATCCGATCCTTGAGAACTCAACAGCGTGCACTTGTCAAATGCCAAATAACCTCGTCCCGGTTTTTACCGGGTGAGATTCCTTTGGATCAAAGTCCGGCACTTCGGTGTCGGCAACGGATAA
>NZ_JANJGV010000006.1:0-216807 GCF_024623595.1 Microbacterium sp. zg.Y1084 | reverse complement strand
CGGGGGTGGCCGTGGCCACCGGGGCGGCGGCGGATGCCGCGGCCGGGGCTGCGGCCGGTGCGCTGGGCGCGGCCGGGGCTGCGGCCGGTGCGCTGGGCGCGGCCGGGGCTGCGGGGGTGGCCGCTGCCGGCGCGACGGCGGGTTCGACCGGGGTGGGCTCGGCCGGGGCCGGCTCGTTCAGGGCGGTTTCGGCCGGGGTCGCCGGCTCGGCGGCCGCGGCGGCGCCGGTCGCTCGGGGGTGCGCGAATCCGGCGGGCGGCCAGGGCTCGCCCCCGACGACGCGCGGCAGCCCGCGACGCAGCGCGACGGCGTCGCCGTCTCCGGTGGCGGCAGCGGCCTGCGCGGCTGCGGTGGCCGCTGGGCCCGCGGTCGCGGTCGCGGTCGCGGTGCGGGGCTGCTCGAGTGTCGCTTCCGCACGGTCCGCGGCATCCGCACCCACCGTTTGCGACACCGGAGCCGCGCCGGCGGGCGCGGGCGCGCGGGTCGCGGGCGCGGGTGCGGCGCCGGCGGGTGCGGCGCCGGCGGGCGGCCAGGGCTCACCCCCCGGTACGCGCGGGAGTCCACGGCGCAGCGAATGGGTGACCATGGACTGCTCGGGTGTCGCTTCCGCACGGTCCGCGGCATCCGCACCCACCGTTCGCGACACCGGAGCCGCGCCGGCGGGCGCGGGTTCGGCGGGCGCCGGCTCGGCGGCGTCCGGAGCGGGGGCAGCGGGCGCCGCGGCGGCAGCGGGAGCGGGCGCCGCAGCGGCGGGAGCAGGAGCGGCAGCAGCGGGGGCACCAGGAGCGCCCGCCCCAGCCTCCGGGGCTGCGGCCGCGAGCGCCGCGGGAACCTCGCCGGCCGGCGGCCACGGCTCGCCACCGGTCACACGGGGAAGTCCCCGGCGCAGCGTCCGCCCGTACGTCGCCATACCTACTTGGCCTTGTTCGCCTCGAGCGCCGCGATCAGCTGCGGCACGACCTGGAACAGGTCGCCCACCACGCCGAAGTCGGCGATCTCGAAGATCGGGGCGTCGCCGTCCTTGTTGATCGCGACGATCGTCTTCGCCGTCTGCATGCCCGCCTTGTGCTGGATCGCGCCGGAGATGCCCAGAGCGACATACAACTGCGGCGACACGGAGACTCCGGTCTGACCGACCTGGTAGGAGTACGGCACGTAGCCGGCATCCACCGCGGCACGCGACGCGCCGATGGCAGCGCCGAGCACGTCGGCGAGCTGCTCGACGAGAGCGAACTTCTCCTGCGAGCCGAGACCGCGGCCGCCGGAGACGACCTTGCCGGCGCCGCGCAGTTCGGGACGGGTCGACGTCACAGCCGCTTCCTCGAAGGACTCGATCGTCGCGGCGGGGGCTCCGGATGCCGTGACCTCGAGAGCCGTGACGGCGGGTGAGCCCACAGCCTCGGCGCGGGCGTCGACGGCGCCCTGGCGAACCGTGACGACGTACGCACCGAATGTCGGCGCCGACGTGACGTTGTACGCGCCGCCGTAGACGGAGTGCTGAGCCAGCACGCCCTCGTCGTCGCGGGAGACGCCCACCGCGTCGACCGACAGCGCACGCCGCGTGCGGGCGGCGAAGCGACCCGCGATATCGCGACCCTCGATGGAGTTGGAGATGAGCACCGCATCGGGCTGCACGAGGTCGGCGGCCGCGGTGAGGGCGTCGACGAGCGGCACGGTCAGCGCGGTGTCGGCGCCGCCGAGGTCGGCCACGAGCACCGCCTGCGCGCCCAGGGCGCCGGCGGCAGCGGCGAGCTCGTCGTGGCGCTCGGCGCCCGCGACGATCAGTGCGACGGGGGTCCCCACCGACGCGGCCGCTCCGAGCAGGCCGGCCGCCGACTTGGCGAGCTCACCGCTCGGCAGCACGTCGAGGTGGACGAGGATCGAATCTGCAGCGAAGTCACTCATGGTGCCGATACCCCTCACGCCAGCCGGTTCTCGATGAGGAACGCGGCGAGCTTCTCGCCCGCATCGCCCTCGTCGGTGATCTTCACACCCGCCGAACGCGGCGGTTTCTCGCTGACCGCGGTCATGATCGAGCGGGCGACGGTGTCGACACCGGCATCCACGTCGAGGTCGGCGAGGGAAATCGTCTCGAACGGCTTCTTCTTCGCCGCCATGATGCCCTTGAAGTTCGGGAACCGCGCGTCAGGCAGCGCCTCCGTCACGGAGATGACGGCGGGAAGCTGCGCCGTCACGCGCGCACTGCCGGCATCGGTGATGCGGGTGCCGGAGACGGATCCCTCGGAGATCTCGACCGAGCCCAGCGCTGTGGCGTGCGGCACGTTCAGGTGCTCGGCGATCATCGCGCCGATGACACCGCCGGAGCCGTCGGTGGACTGGTTGCCCGTGATGACCAGGTCGAACCCGGTGCGCTTCACCGCAGCTGCCAGCACTTCGGCGGTCAGACCCAGGTCGGCACCGGCGAGGGCCTCGTCGACGACCTGCACGGCGGATGCCGCACCCATCGCGAGTCCCTTGCGGATCGTGGCCGCAGACGCCTCCGGCGCCATCGACAGCACGACCACCTCGGTACCCGGGTTCTTGTCGGCGTAGCTCAGCGCGACCTCGAGCGAACGCTCGCCGATCTCGTCCAGCACCCGCTCACTCGCGTCACGGTCCGCCAAGCCCGTTTCGAGACTCAGCTTGCGGTCACCGTAGGTGTCTGGCACCTCTTTGACCAGCACGACAATCTTCATCGACTCTCCTCACGCCTGCCCTCGCAGTCTAGGCGTGCGGCGCACTATGTACCCAATCAGCCCGATGAGCGCGGGCTTCGCGCCCATCGACGGCTTCTGTGTATGCATAAGCGCCACTTCGGCGGCGAAGCGGGCATGCACCGTCCTACAGTCTGTGCATGCACATCCCCCACCCACGCGCGGATGACGCGGCGGTGCTCGTCGGGCTCACCGGTGGGATCGCGGCCGGAAAGAGCACCATCGCGCGCGCCCTCGCAGAGCGTGGCGCGCGGATCATCGACGCAGACGCGATCGCGCGCTGGATCGTCGATCCCGACCTTCCGGAGGGACGCACGCTGCTGGAGGACATCGCCGCGCTGCTCGGCCGGACATCCCTCACCGCTGAGGGCGCCCTGGACCGAGACCGGGTGGCGTCGATCGTCTTCGGAGACGACGATCTCCGGCGCAGGTACAACGCGATCGTGCACCCGGCACTTCGCCGGGAGATAGGCCGGACCATCGATCGCGAGCGCCGCCGGGGCCCCGGCGTCGTCGTTCACGAATACCCGTTGCTGACGCGCCACAGCCCGCCCGTGCCTTGGACCTACAACGTGATCGTCACCGTCGAAGCCGACGCGGACCTGCGCATCCGCCGACTGCAAGACAGTCGCGGACTGTCCGCCGCCGACGCGCGTCGCAGAGTCGCCGCGCAGGGGGACGAGGCGGACCGCGTCGCGATCGCCGACATCGTCATCCGCACCGACAGCGGCAGCGGCGACACCCCCGGCACCAGCGACACCGTGGCGGAGCTCTGGCGTCTTCTGACGAACGGGTAGCCGCAGCCCCGCGGTGACCGGCTCAGCGAGACTCAGCGGCTCCGGTCCACGGCCGCGACGATCTCGCTCAGCTCGCGCTCGACATCGTCGCGTGCGTAGCCCAGCAGCCGCACCTCCGCCTCGTCCGGCTCATAGCGGATCACTGCCCCTCGCCCCTGGACGATGAACCGATCCGGCTGGTACGGATGGTCCTCGTCGCGCTCCTCGACGACCCGCGTGCTGCCTGCGACGTCCGCCAGCAGCTGGAAGTACTCGCGGTAGGTGAAGTTCCGGTCGCCTACGAGGTACGCGCGCCCCGACTCTCCCGCGGCCAGCGCGCCCAGCACAGCCTGCGACAGCGACCGCACCGACATGTAGTTCGTGCCGCCGGTGGGCGCCCACAGTTCCGGCTCCTCGATCTCGCCGCGGACCCAGGAGACCAGGCGAGCGAATCGGCGCAGCGCCCGGGCATCGGAGACACCCACGATGGATGGCGGGTTCAGCGTGATGGCCGCGAATCCGGCATCGCTCAGCGCGCGGCTGCGGTCGTCGGCGTTCCTACGTGCCGCGACGTAGGGCAGACGATGCGCCCACTCCGGATGCAGGTGATGGTAATAGCTTCCGATCTGCACGAACCGGCCCACGCCTGCCTCCTTGGCCAGGGCCGCGAAGCGCGGCACGCCGACGCTCTGCACCCTGTCCCAGAACTCCGGGTCCTCGTCCTCGGCCCGCACGTGGCGAATGTCGTTCCCTGCGGCGAAGACGATCGCGTCGAACCCCTCGAGGTCGCGAGGCGACAGGCTCGGAGAGCTGTAGTCCGCCACCAGCCGCGGCATCCCCACCACCGCAGGCGGGTCGGTCTCGCTCGCGGGGCGGCGGGACTGCGCCGTCACGTGCGCGCCGGCGGCGGCCAGGTCGGCGGCGATACGGCTGCCGATCATGCCGGTCGCGCCCACGACGAGGATGCGGCCGGTCACGCGAAGTCCGCCCGCGCGTCGGTCAGCACCGCGCGACCGTCGTGGTCCAGCTGGAACCGGCCGTCGTCCCACAGGCGCACGTCGAGCACGTCCCCGGGAACGACCGCTCCGCTGAACCGTCCCTCGAGCCGCACCAGGTCGGCAGGGTGGGCGTCGCGCAGCCGAGCGACCTCGAGTGTCGCGGCAGCGAGGGTGCACAGTCCCTGCAGGATCGGCTTCGGCTGGCCGATGCGGGCGGATGCCGCAGGGTCGATGTGGATGTGGTGCTTGTCCCCCGTCAGCCGGTACAACGCGGCCTGAGCCGGGAACGTGCGCAGCAGGCTCCGCCGCGGTTCCCCGGCGGCATCGGCCGCGGCCCGTGAAGGCCCGCGCTCGCCACCGAAGCCCCCGAACCCGGGCGCGAACAGGGCCCAGGTCGCCGTGAACTCCGCGCATTCCACGATCACCTCGAAGACGGCGGCGCTGCCCTTGTCCCACACCTCGCCGACCCGCGCCGCCAGCCGCAGCTCGCCGGCGGCCGGAAGGGGACGGTGCACCACCAGCGTCTGCGTCCCGTGCAGGGCACGATCGTCGAATGCCCCGGCATCCGCCAGCACGTCGGGCGCCCACTGCGCCAGGGTCAGTCCGAACGTGGGGAGAACCCGCAGCCGGTCCTCGAATACCAGGTCGAGGTCGTCCGCGGAGGCGCCGACGGCGAGCGCGTAGAGGATCGCGTCGTCCGCGTCGTAGCCCACGGTGCGGGTGCCCAGCTCCCGCCCCGCCCACTCAGCGGCGCTCATGCGCCGTACACCGGCTCTGGCGCAGCGGCCTCGGCCACCATCGCCCGCACGGCGTCGCCGACCTCGGCGGCACGCCAGCGTCGGTCGACGTCGCGAACCGGCCCGTGGCGCCAGCCTTCCTCGAGGCAGATGCGTCCGCCCTCGATCTCGAGCACACGGCCCGTGATGGAGCAATCGGCGCTGGCCAGCCACGCCACCACGGGCGAGACGTTCGCGGGATCCATGCGGTCGAAGCCGTCCTCCGGCGCGGCCATCTCCGCCGCGAAGACTCCCTCGGTCATGCGCGTGCGCGCGGACGGCGCGATGGCGTTGACCGACACCCCGTACCGGGCGAGCTCCTGTGCCGCGACGAGCGTGAGCGAGGCGATTCCGCCCTTCGCCGCCGAGTACGCGGCCTGTCCGACGCTCCCCTGCAGCCCGGCGCCGGAGGAGGTGTTGATGACGCGCGCGGACGGCATCCGCCCGTCCTTCGCCTCTGCGCGCCAGTACGCGCTCGCGTGCCGAAGCGGGGCGAAGTGACCCTTGAGGTGCACGCGGATGACGGCATCCCACTCGTCCTCCTCCGCGTTCACGATCATGCGATCGCGGACGAATCCGGCGTTGTTGACGAGGATGTCGAGCCGGCCGAACTCGGCGATCGCCTGCGCCACGAGCTCGCCCGCCTGGGCGTAGTCCGCGATGTCGGACCCGTTCGCGATGGCGACGCCGCCCTCCGAGCGGATGACGTCGACGACGTCCTGGGCGGGACCGGTGGAGACGCCGTCGCCGTCGAGCGACGTTCCGAGGTCGTTGACCACGACCCGCGCTCCCTGCCGTGCCAGCTCCAGCGCGTGCTCGCGCCCGAGCCCGCGCCCGGCGCCCGTGACGATGGCGACCCGGCCCTCGAGTATTCCGGTCATTCGACTCTCCTTTGAGACAGCACAATGCAGACACCACCATACCAACCAAGCAATTGCTAGGTAAACTCTTCACAGACAACCAAGCAAGTGTTAGGGTGCAGAGCAAACGTTAGGTTAGGTGGCGACGATGTCCCTGAGTTCCGAGGTGCGGCCCGACGGCGTGCGCATCATCACGATGTCCTACCCTCCGGTGAACGCCCTGCCGGTGCAAGGCTGGTTCGACGTGGCCGCGGCGATGCGCGAGGCATCCGCCGACGATGCCACGCGAGCCGTGGTCCTGAGGGCGGAAGGGCGCGGCTTCAACGCCGGCGTGGACATCAAGGAGATGCAGCGCATCGAGGGGTTCTCCGGGATCCTCGGCGCCAACCGCGGATGCTATGAGGCGTTCAAGGCCATTTACGAGTGCGCCGCGCCGGTCGTCTCCGCCGTCAACGGCTTCTGCCTCGGAGGCGGAGTGGGCCTGGTGGGCAACAGCGATGTCATCATCGCCGCCGACGACGCCTACTTCGGCGTGCCCGAGGTCGACCGCGGCGCCCTCGGCGCCGCCACGCACCTCTCCCGCCTCGTGCCCCACCACATGCTGCGGTCCATGTACTACACCAGCCGCACCGTCACGGCGCAGCGACTGGCGGAATTCGGCTCGGTCACCGCGGTGGTCCCGGCCGCCGAGCTGACCGACGCCGCCGTCGCGTTCGCCGCCGAGATCGCGGCGAAGGACCCGCGCGTCATCCGAGCGGCGAAGGAGGCGCTCAACGGCATCGACCCGATCGACGTCAACCGCAGCTACCGCCACGAGCAGGGGTACACGTTCGAGCTCAACCTGGCGGGCGTCGCCGACGCGCACCGCGACGAGTTCGTCGCATCGGGGGGATCGCCGACCGCATGAGCGCGCTCGCCCGCGCCGCCAAGGTCGCCGCTCACATCGACGACGGCGCCACCATCGGCATCGGCGGCTGGGGCTCCCGACGCAAGCCCCTCGGCCTGGTGCGGGCGGTGGTGCGCTCCGGCGCCCGCGACCTCACGGTGGTCAGCTTCGGCGGCCCGGACGTGGGCATGCTGTGCGCGACGGGACAGGTGTCGACGGTGGTGCACGGCTTCGTCAGCCTCGACTCGATCGGCATCGATCCGCATTTCGCTGCCGCCCGCGAGGCGGGGCGCATCCGCACCGTGGAGCTCGACGAGGCGATGCTCGTCGCCGGGCTCCGCGCCGCGGCGCGTCGCCTGCCGTTCGAGGTGACCCGGGCGGGCGCAGGGTCGGATGCCGTGACGCGCAACCGCGGGATCCGCACCGTCGTCTCCCCGTACGCCGACGGCGAGGAGCTGGTGGCGATGCCCGCGATCACGCTCGACGTGGCACTGCTGCACCTGGACCGCGCCGACACGGCGGGCAACGCGGTGTGCACCGGACCGGACCTCTTCTTCGACGACCTGTTCGCCGGCGCGGCGGCGAAGACGATCGTGAGCGCGGAGCGCATCGTGCCCACGGCGGACCTGCTGTGGGACGCCCCTCCGACCACGGCCATGCTCAACCGCACCCTCACGGACGTCGTCGTCGAGCTGCCCGGCGGTGCCGGGTTCACCGCCCATCCCCCGCATGCGCCCCGCGACGAGCGCCTGCAGCGCGCGTATGCGGACGCCGCAGCCTCCCCTGAACACTGGCGGGCGTTCCGGGAGCGCTTCATCGACGTCGACGACGACGCCTACCGGCTCGCGGTGAGCGCCTTCCACCGGGAGGAAGCGCGGTGACCGCGCCGACGACCCGGGCCGAGGTGGCCGCGACGGCCTGCAGCGACCTCTTCCGAAACAGCGGCACGATCCTGGCCAGCCCCATCGGCGTGATCCCGTCGATCGGGGCGCGGCTGGCGCGCCTCACGCACGCTCCCGACCTGCTGCTCAGCGACGGTGAGGCCGGGCTCTACGCCGACACGCCCGCCGTGGACGAGCCCTTCCGGGAGCTGGAGTGCCTCTTCCCGTACCGGGAGCTGTTCGAGCTCATCGCGCGAGGACGCCGCCACGTCGTCATGGGCGCGGCGCAGCTCGATCGCCACGGCAATCAGAACCTCTCGGCGATCGGCGACCGCGACCGCCCGACTCGTCAGCTGCTGGGCGCGCGCGCCGCAGCGACGAACACCGTGAACCACGCCACGAGCTACTGGGTGGCGCGGCACAGCACGCGGGTCTTCGTCGAGCAGGTCGACGTCGTCACCGGGGTCGGGCCCGCGCGCGCGGCGGCGACCGGGGCGTCCCGCCACCAGGACCTGCGCCGCGTGGTCACGAACCTCGCCGTCCTCGACCTGTCGGGCGCCGGCGGCACGATGGCGCTCGTCAGCACCCACCCGGGCGTGACCGTCGACGAGGTCGTCGCGGCGACCGGATTCGCGCTTCACCTGCCCGCCGACATCCCCGACACCCGTCTTCCCACCCGCGAAGAGCGCGACCTGATCCGCACCCGGATCGACCCCCGCGGCCTTCGATACCGAGAGGTACCCGCATGACGACCACCCCGATGATCTCCACGGCGCTCACCGAACTGACGGGGGTCGATCACCCGATCGTCCAGACGGGAATGGGCTGGGTCGCCGGCGCACGCCTGGTGTCGGCATCCGCCGAGGCCGGCGCGCTCGGCATCCTGGCGTCGGCCACCATGACCGCGCAGGAGCTGGAGGCCCAGATCATCGAGGTCAAGGAGCGCACCTCCCGGCCTTTCGGTGTGAATCTGCGCGCCGACGCCGGCGACGCCGCCGAGCGCGTGGAGCTGCTCATCCGCCACCAGGTGAAGGTCGCGAGCTTCGCGCTGGCGCCCAGGCGGGAGCTGATCGACCGGCTCAAGGACAACGGCATCGTCGTCATCCCCTCGATCGGGGCCGTGCGCCACGCCGAGAAGGTGGCCTCCTGGGGTGCCGATGCGGTGATGGTCCAGGGCGGCGAAGGCGGCGGCCACACCGGCGCCGTGCCGACGTCGATCCTGCTCCCCTCGGTGGTGTCGGCCGTGGACATCCCGGTGATCGCCGCCGGCGGGTTCCACGACGGCCGCGGACTCGCGGCAGCGCTCGCGTACGGCGCGGTGGGCGTGGGCATGGGCACGCGCTTCCTGCTCACCAGCGACAGCTCCGTCCCCGATGCCATCAAGCAGCGCTATCTCGGCTTCGGGCTCGACGGCACGGTGGTGACCACGAAGGCCGACGGGATGCCGCATCGCCTCCTGCGCACGGAGTACATCGAGCAGCTCGAGAGCCGTGGAGCTGTGGGTCGGCTGCTGCCGACTCTGAAGCGCTCGCTCGCGTTCAAGCGCATGTCGGGACTCACCTGGCGCGCGCTGATCGGTGACGGACTGGCGATGCGCAAGGCGGGCGAGCGCAGCTGGACCCAGATGGCCCAGGCCGCCAACACCCCCATGCTGCTCAAGGCCGGCCTCGTGGACGGCGACACCCGCGCCGGCATGCTCGCCGCCGGCCAGGTCGTGGGGCTCATCGACGACCTGCCCAGCTGCGAGGAGCTGGTGGACCGCATCGTGCGCGACGCGGTCCACCACCTGCGCGCGGCCGCGGCTCGCGTCATCGCGTGAGCCGCGGCGGCGTCAGAGCCGCTCGATGATGGTGACGTTCGCGACGCCGCCGCCCTCGCACATCGTCTGCAGTCCGTAGCGGCCTCCGGTGCGCTCCAGCTCGTGCAGCATCGTCGTCATCAGGCGCGTCCCGGTCGCTCCGATGGGGTGACCCAGGGCGATCCCACCCCCGTTGACGTTCACCCGCTCGCGCTCGACGCCGGTCTCCTGCATCCACGCCAGCACGACCGACGCGAACGCCTCGTTCACCTCGAACAGGTCGATGTCGTCGACGGTCATCCCCGCCTTGTCCAGGGCGTGGGCGGTGGCCGGGATGGGAGCGGTGAGCATCCACGCCGGATCCGCGCCGCGCACCGAAAGATGATGCACGCGGGCACGCGGGGTCAGCCCGTGCGCCTGCACCGCCCGCTCCGAGGCAACCAGCACCGCGCTGGAGGCATCGGAAAGCTGCGAGGCGACGGCGGCGGTGATCCGCCCTCCCTCCACCAGCACGGGCAGGCCGGCCATCCGCTCCAGCGACGTGTCGCGGCGCGGGCCTTCGTCAGCGGCGAGGCCCGCGATCGGCGCGATCTCCCGGGCGAACCGTCCCTCGTCGGCTGCGGCGGCGGCACGTCGGTGACTCTCCAGCGCGAACTGCTCCATCTGCTCACGGCCGATGCCCCAGCGCGCGGCGATCATCTCGGCCGCGCGGAACTGGGAGATCTCCTGATCGCCGTAGCGCGCCAGCCACCCGGGCGACTCGGCGAAGGGCGTGGTGAACCCGTACTCCGCCCCCGCGACCATCGCGGCCGAGATCGGGATGGCGGACATGTTCTGCACGCCGCCCGCGATCACGAGGTCGTTGGTGCCGCTCATCACGGCCTGCGCCGCGAAGTGCACCGCCTGCTGGCTCGACCCGCACTGCCGGTCGATCGTGACGCCGGGGACGTGCTCCGGGAACCCGGCGACGAGCCACGCCGTGCGCGCGATGTTGCCCGCCTGCGAGCCGAGGGTGTCAGTGCAGCCGAGGATGACGTCGTCGACGGCCCCCGGGTCGATGCCCGCACGTTCCACGAGCGCACGCAGCGAGTGCGCGGCGAGATCGGCGGAGTGGATGCCGGCGAGGGAGCCGCCGCGCTTCCCGACGGGAGTGCGGACGGCCTCGACGATGTAGGCGGTTGTCATCTCAGATCTCCTCGGGGCTCACGCGTGCTGGCTGCTGACGGAGACGACTTCGCCCGTCATGTAGGACGAATAGCCGCTGGCGAGGAAGACGATGACGTTCGCGACCTCCCACGGCTCGGCAGCCCGCCCGAACGCCTCCCGCGCCTTCAGCTGCTCGAGCAGCTCGGGCGAGGTGACCTTCTCGAGGAACGGATGCATCGCGAGGCTCGGTGACACGGCGTTGACGCGGATGCCGTGCGCGGCGAGATCCATCGCGGCGCTGCGCGTGAGCGCCATCACACCCGCCTTCGCCGCGGCGTAGTGCGCCTGATCGCGCTGGGCCCGCCAGCCGATGACGGAGGCGTTGTTGACGATCACCCCGCCGCCGCCGGCCGCGACCATGCGGCGACCGGCCGCCCGCACGCAGCGGAAGGTGCCCGTGAGCGTCACCGCGAGTACCGTGTCCCACTGCTCGTCGGTCATCTCCAGGATCGAGGCCGAACCGCCCAGCCCGGCGTTGTTGATCATCGCGTCGATGGGCCCGCCGTCCTCGCCGAGGTCGAGCAGGGCGGCGACGTCGTCCTCCTTCGTCACGTCGCAGACGCGCGTGCGCACCCGGTTCTCACCGAAACGCGCACCCAGCTCCTCCTGCGCCTGTGCGAGCCGGCCCGCGTGCGTGTCGCCGAGGACGACCAGCTCCGCCCCCTCCTCGAGGCAGCGCACGACCGTGGCCGAGCCGATTCCGGCGCCGGCCGCCGCCGTGACGACGATCCGCTTGCCCGCGAGGAGCTCGTGACCGGGGACGTAGGGAGGGGGTGCGCTCGCGCTCATGGACGTGCCTCTCGGGGTAGGCCGAGCACGCGCTCGGCGATGATGTTGCGCTGGATCTCGTCGGAGCCGCCGTAGAGCGTGTCCGCGCGGCTGAAGAGGTAGAGGGTCTGCAGGTCGGTCAACCCGTAGCCGTCGCCGACTGTGAGGCCCTCCGGCCCCGACACGGCCATCGCCAGTTCACCCAGCGAGCGGTGCCATTGCGACCACAGCAGCTTCGCCACCGACGCCTGGTGGCCCTGCTCTCCGCCGAGCGTGCGCAGTGCGTGCTGGCGGATCACCTCCAGCTCCATGTGCGCTTTCGCCAGGCGGTCCCGTAGCACAGGGTCTTCGGCCGCGCCCGTGCGGCGGGCGGTCGCGATGACGGCATCGAGCTCGCGGCGGAAGGCGATCTGCTGGGCGAGGGTGGACACGCCGCGCTCGAAGCCCAGCGTCGCCATGGCGACGCGGAACCCGTCGCCCTCCGCGCCGACGACCATGTCGGCATCCGTGCGGGCGTCGTCGAAGAAGACCTCGTTGAACTCGCTCGTCCCGGTCAGCTGCACGATGGGGCGCACTTCGATGCCCGGCTGGTCCATCGGCACGAGCAGGTAGGACAGGCCGGCATGGCGGACGGACCCCGGCACGGTGCGCGCGATCACGAAGCACCACTGCGCTTGCTGCGCGAGGGACGTCCACACCTTCTGGCCGTTGACAACCCACTCGTCCCCCTCGCGCAGGGCCTTCGTCGCGACGTTCGCGAGGTCCGATCCCGCCCCGGGCTCCGAGTACCCCTGGCACCAGAGTTCCTCGACGGCGAGGATCTTCGGCAGGAATCGCGCCCGCTGCTCCGGGGTGCCGTGTGCGATGAGCGTGGGGCCGAGCAGCTCCTCGCCGAGGTGGTTCACGCGGGCCGGCGCGTCGGCCCTGGCGTACTCCTCATGGAAGATGACCTGCTGAGCCAGGCTCAGCCCACGGCCGCCGAACTCCTCCGGCCACGCGACGCATGTCCAGCCGGCGTCCGCCATATGGCGGTTCCAGTCCCGGCGCGCCTCGAACTCCTCATGCTCTTTTCCGGAGCCGCCTTTGCCGCGCAGGTGGGCGAAGCGCCCGACGAGGTTGAGCTCGAGCCACCGACGGATCTCCGCACGGAAATCCTCGTCGGCTACGGTCTGAGTCGCGCCCATCTGTCCTCCTCGTCGAGATCGTGGTCACCGAGATCCGGTTCACGTATAGTATCGCCTAAACCAAGCGATTGTTTGGTTGATTGCGAGTTCAGAGAGGAACGCCATGACCAGCGATCCCACCGCCGAGGTGGTCACCTATGAGCTGCACGGGTCCACGGCGATCATCCGGCTGAACCGGCCCCGGTACCGCAACGCGCAGAACTCGAAGGTCACCTACGCGCTGGACGCCGCGTTCGTGCGCGCCGTGGACGATCCCGCTGTGGCGGTCATCGTACTGGGCGGGCACGGCGACCACTTCTGCGCGGGCCACGACATCGGCACGCCCGAGCGCGACATCGACGAGAGCTTCGCACGCAAAGCCGTCATCTGGTGGGATCACGTCGGAGCCCCCGGCGTGGACGGACGCCTCGCCCGTGAGTCCGAGGTCTACCTCGGCATGTGCCGGCGATGGCGCGAGATCCCCAAACCGGTCATCGCGATGGTGCAGGGCGCGTGCATCGCCGGCGGGCTCATGCTCGCGTGGTCCTGCGACTTCATCGTCGCCGCGGACGACGCCTTCTTCCAGGACCCGGTCGTGACGATGGGGATCCCCGGCGTCGAGTACTTCGCGCACCCCTGGGTGACGAATCCGCGCGCCGCGAAGGAGATGCTCTTCACGGGAGACCGCGTCCCCGCGGCCCGTGCCCGCGAGCTGGGAATGGTCAACCACGTCGTGCCGCGCGCCGAGCTCGAGGAGCGCACCCTCGAGCTCGCAGAGCGCATCTCGCGCATGCCGCGCCTGGGTCTCGCCCTGGCGAAGAAGGCCGTGAATCAGGCCGAGGACCTGCAGGGCATGCGGGCGGGCATGGATTCGGTGTTCGGCCTGCATCACGCCGCACACGCGCACAACGCGGAGGTCGGCGGCGACTCGCTCGGCGGCGTCGGCGTGAAGGCGATCCGAGACGAGGCCAAGGCGTGAACCTCGATCTGACACCGCAGCAGCAGCAGTTCGCCGCAGAGGTGCGGCAGTGGCTGGAGGAGAACGTTCCGGCCACACCCCTGCCCTCCATGGACACCGAGGCCGGGTTCGCCGCGCACCGGGAATGGGAGGCGACGCTCGCCGACGGCCGCTGGTCGGTCGTCTCCTGGCCCGAACAGTACGGCGGGCGGGATGCGGACCTGGTGGAGTGGGTGCTCTTCGAGGAGGAGTACTACCGCGCCGGCGCACCCACCAGGGTGGCTCAGAACGGCATCTCCCTGCTGGCGCCCATCCTCTTCCAGCACGGCACCCCGCAGCAGCAGGAGCGGTACCTGCGCTCGATGACGGACGGATCGCTCATCTGGGCACAGGCCTGGTCCGAGCCGGGCGCGGGGAGCGATCTGGCGGCCATCCGCAGCACCGCCCGTCGCGACGACGCCCGCGGCGGATGGGTGCTCAACGGGCAGAAGATCTGGAGCTCGCGCGCCGTGTGGGCGGACCGCGGCTTCGGCCTGTTCCGCTCCGATCCCGAGGCGCAGCGCCACCGAGGGCTCACCTATTACCTCTTCCCCCTCGATGCCGAGGGCATCACAGTGCGGCCGATCGCCCAGCTGGATGGGACGACGGGATTCGCCGAGATCTTCTTCGATGACGTCTTCGTACCCGATGAGGACGTCCTCGGGGCGCCCGGCGATGGCTGGCGCGTCGCGATGAGCACCGCCGGCAACGAGCGCGGGCTGTCCCTGCGCGCTCCCGGCCGGTTCCTCGCGGCTGCCCAGCGCCTGCTCGACCTGCACGACGCCCGGCCCGATGTCCGGGAGGTCGACGCGGTCGTGGATGCCTGGATCGGCGCGGAGGCCTACCGGCTGTTCACCTGGCAGACCGTCAGCGCCGTGCAGCAAGGCCACGAGGTCGGCGCGGAGGGCAGCATCAACAAGGTGTTCTGGTCCGAGCTGGACCTGCAGATCCACGAGTCGGCCCTGCGGCTGCTCGGCGCCGACGCCGAACTGCGCGGCGCAGGCGCCGTGGACGACGGCCGCTGGGCGGAGGACTACCTCTTCTCCCTCGCCGGCCCCATCTACGCGGGCACCAACGAGGTGCAGCGCAACATCATCGCCGAGCGCATCCTGGGACTCCCGCGCGGCGCGGACGGAAGGCGAGCCTGATGCGGTTCCTGCCCACAGACGAGCAAGTCGCCTTCGGCGAGGCGATCGATGAGATCGTCACCGACCACGGCGGCGCCGACATCGCCCAGCAGTGGGCGGCCGGCGACAGCGCCGCCGGCCTGAGCCTCTGGCGCACGTTCGCGGAGATGGGACTCACCGGCCTGCGCGTCAGCGAGGCGGACGGCGGGTTCGGGGGGTCGCTCGGCGATCTCGTCGTCGTCTTCGAGCGGTTGGGGTACCACGGAGCCCCCGGCCCGTACCTGGAGTCGGTCTCCCTGCTTCCCGCCCTCGTCGACCCCGAGACGCGGCGGGACCTCGCCGGCGGCGCCATCGGCACCGCGAGCGTGGCGGGCATCGCCCCGGCGGCGCTCGACGCCGACGTCGCGACGCACCTGTTCGCCCTCGATGGCGACACGATCCGTCGCGCGACGATCGCGCGGAGCGTCGACTCGCTCGCCCCCACGCGCCGGCTGTCCCTCCTCGCTCCCGAGGGTGAGACGCGCGACCTCCCGGCCGGGATGCGACACCGCGCACTCAACGAGGCGAGCCTGGCCGCGGCCGCGCTCCTCCTCGGCAGCGGCGAGCGCCTGCTGCGCGAAGCGGTCGCCTACGCGGGGCTGCGCGAGCAGTTCGGCCGCCCCATAGGCGAGTTCCAGGCACTCAAGCATCAGCTGGCGGACGTGCGCGTCGCCTTGACCTTCGCACGCCCGCTGCTGTGGAACGCCGCGCTGGAGGCAGCGGACGGCGACGGCGACCGCGCGGTCTCGGCCGCGAAGGTGGCCGCGTCCGACGCCGCACGCCTCGCCGCCCGCATCGCGCTGCAGGTGCACGGCGCGATCGGCTACACCGCGGAGCACCATCTGCGGATCTGGCTGGGCCTCGCGCCCGCCCTCGCCGGCGTCTGGGGGACCCCCGCGGCCCACCGGGCCCGCATCGCCCGCACCCTCCTCTCCTCCGACACGATCTGATCCGGGAGCCACCGTGGCACTTCACCTCAGCGACGAGCAGCAGGAGCTCATCAGCCTCCTGCAGGACGTGCTTGCCCAGCGCGCGGACAGCGCCGCGACACGACGGGTCCTCGACAGCGGCCACGGCTTCGACGAGGAACTCTGGACGCTGCTGTGCGGCGAGATCGGGGTCGCCTCGTTGGCCATCCCCGAGCAGTACGGCGGCGCCGGGTACACCGTCGAGGAGACGCAGCTCGTGCTGGAGGAGCTGGGCTACTCCCTCGCACCCTCGCCGTTCCTCGGCTCGGTGAGCATCTGCGCCCAGGCGATCCTGCTCAGCGGCGACGAGGATGCCGCGGCGAGACTCCTGCCGGCGATCGCCGACGGGACGACCATCGCGGCGCTCGGCTGGGCCGATGCCGTCGGCCGGTGGAACCCGTCGAGTGCGTCGGTCGACGCCACGCCCGGCGATACCTGGCGGCTGAACGGTGACGTTCCGCTGGTGCTCGAGGGGGAGACAGCAGGCATCCTCGTCGTCATCGCCCGCACGCCCGAGGGGCCGCGGCTGTTCGAGGTGCTCGATGCCGCCGCCGTGCCACGCACCGCCACGCCCGCGATGGACCTGACCCTGCGCGTCGCGACGCTGCATCTGCGCGACGCCGCCGCCCGCCCGCTCGGGCACGGCGGCTCGTCGGTGCTCGACGAGCTGCACGCGGTCGCTCTCACCGCGGTGGCGGCGGTGCAGGCCGGAACCGCGCGCCGCGCGCTGGATATGACGGTGGAGTACGCGAAGCAGCGCGTGCAGTTCGGCCGCCCGATCGGCTCGTTCCAGGCCATCAAGCACCGCCTGGCCGACATGCATGTGCGGGCAGAGACGGCACGCACCGCGGCCCGCGCGGCCGCGCGAGCGCTCGCCGACGGCGACGGGCAGCGGCATGAGCTCGCCGCGACAGCCAAGGCGACGTGCTCGGACGCGCTCGAGCTGATCGCGTCCGAGACGGTGCAGCTGCACGGCGGCATCGCCATCACCTGGGAGCACGACGCGCACCTGGTGTTCAAGCGCTCGCACGCTCTCGGTCAGCTGTTCGGCACCGCGCAGGAGCAGCGCGCCCGCCTGGCCGACGCGCTGCTAGCGGTGTCCTGAGCGAGCGATGTGCAGCGGGTGCGCGGCATCCGCGCTCCACTGGACGCGGGTCCGGTCGGGCTCGACCTGCGCGAGCGGGTCGGCCCGATGGAGCGTCAGCCGGCTGCGCCGAGCGAGCTCCTGATACAGCCGCACGCCGTTGCGCTTCCATTCCACCGCGTCGTCGTCCAGGCCGCCCGTCACCTTGGCCGGGCACCCCAGCGCCATGCTGCGGGCGGGGATCACCTGCCCGGCCGTGACGACCGCTCCGGCCCCCACCAGGGCGTTCTCGCCGACCACCGCACCGTCCAGGACCACGGCGCCGATGCCGATGAGCGCGTAGGACCCGATCCGGCAACCGTGCAGCGTCGCGCCGTGGCCGACGTGGCTGTTGGGCTCGAGGACGGCGTCCACGCCGGGGAACGCGTGGAGCACGCAGCCATCCTGCACGTTCGAGCCATCGCCGATCACGATGCGCCCGAAATCCCCGCGCGCGCTCGCGAACGGACCCACGTAGCATCCCGGCCCGACGATGACGTCGCCGATGAGGCTCGCCGTCTCGTGGACGAAGGCCGTGGGATCCACGACCGGCACGACGCCGTCGAACGCATAGACGGGCATCAGGCCACCTGGCCGCCGTCGATGATGAAGTCCTGCCCCGTGCAGTAGCTGCTGGCATCGCCCGCGAGGAAGGCCACCAGCCGCGAGACCTCCTCCGGCCGCCCCGCCCGAGGGATGGGGATGCGCGAGATGAAGCCCCTGCCTTCACGGGTGTCCTCCGAGATCATCGGAGTGTCCACCGCCCCGGGGCAGATCGTGTTGACGCGGATGCCGTGGGGTGCCAGCTCGCGCGCCGCCGAGCGGGACACTCCGCGCAGCCCCCACTTCGAGGCCGAGTAGGCCACCCGGTTCTCATAGCCGGCGACGCCTGCCGTCGAGGAGATGTTGATGATCGACCCCCCGGTGGCCTTCATCAGCGGTAGCACCGCCCGGATGCCGAGCATGGGACCGATCAGGTTGACGTCCAGCGTGAGCCGGATCGTGCGCTCGTCCGCCTCCTCCAGCGGTCCGACCGGGCAGAAGCCCGCATTGTTGACCAGGACATCGATGCGCCCGAAGCGCTCAGCGGCCGCTTCGACCACGGCGCTCCAATCGCCGTGCGACGTGACGTCGTGCCGCAGCCCGACGGCGTCGTCGCCGAACTCCGCTGCGGCCTCGCGGACGGCGTCGGGGTCGAGGTCGGTGAGCACCAGCCGCGCTCCGACCTCGTGCAGGAGACGGGCGTGCGACCTGCCCTGTCCGCCGGCGGCCCCGGTGATGACGACGACCTTGCCGCTGAGATCGATGATCTGCGTTGCGCTCATGAATGCTCCTCTGTTTGACTGCCTAACAAGCACTTGTTTGGAGTGAGATGACACGTCTGCATCACGTGGGGATCACCGTCAGCGACGCCGGCCGGGCGGCCGCGTTCTATGCGGCCGCGACCGAGGGCACCGTGATCGGCCCGCTCGTCAAGAGCGGTCCGGCCGTCGAGGCCGCGGTCGGCCATCCCGGGGTCGAGGTGGTGCTCACGTTCGTGGAGGGCCAGGACGGGGTCTTCATCGAGCTGGCGGAGTATCGCCACGCCCCCGCCCGCGCCATCGACCCCGACACCGCACATGTGGCTGCCGCGCACCCGGCGATCGTCGTCGACGACCTGGAAGCCGCGCTGGCGCGCGTCGCCGTCCTCGGCTACTCGCCACTCTCCGCGACGATGACGGCGACCCAGGGTCCGATGGAGGGCTACCGCTACGTGTACGTGCTCGGACCCGATAGCGTGCGCGTCGAGCTGCTGCAAGAACCTCACTGAACCGCACCGCCCAGCACGCGCATCTCGTCGTCGTCGAGCACGACGCCGGCGGCGGCGGCCGAATCGACGATGCTCTCCGGACGGCTCGCGCCGGGAATGGGGATGATCACCGGAGACAGCCGCAGCAGCCATGCCAGCGCGATGCGCTGCGGGGACACGGCGCGGGCGCGTGCCACCGCGGCGATGGCGCGCGCCCGATCGCCGAGAGCCTTGGCTTCGCGCATGCCGCCCAGCGGCCCCCAGGCCAGCAGCGCCAGCCCGTGCGCCTCGCACTGGCGCAGCACATCCGCCGCCGGCGGCGCGAGCGGCGACAGTTCGTTCTGCACGCTGACCAGAGCCGGCCCGACGATCTCGATGGCCTCCGACAGCTGCGCGGAGTCGACATTGGACACCCCGACGCGCTGCGCGATCCCGTCGTCGACGAGCGCTCGCAGCGCCCCCATCGAATCCGCAAAGGGCACCCTCGGGTCCGGCCGGTGGTGCTGATACAGCGGCAGGGCGTCCAGACCGAGCCGACGCAGCGATGCGCGGGCGGCTCGGGCGAGGTGCGCGGGGCTCCCGTCGATCCACCATGTGGCATTCGGCCCGCGGGTGTGGCCGCCTTTGGTGGCCACCACGACGCGGCTGAGGTCACCCGGATGCGTTCGCAGCGCGGCGATGAGCGCGCGCTCGTTGACCCCCATCTCCTCGGTGGGGCCGTACGAGTCGGCCGTGTCGAACAGCGTCACTCCGGCGTCGAGTGCGGCGTGCACGGCGCGCACGCCTCGCGCCGTGTCCGCATCGGGCACCTGCGTCAGCGTCATCGCCCCCATGCCGATCGCGGACACCTGAAGATCACCCAGAGGCCGCAGGGCAAGCTCCGCAGGGATCGGTTCACCCACAGCTGTCCTCCTCGACGATGGGCCTTTCCGACATGCTACTGTGATTCCCAAACAAGCGCTAGGTTTACAGCGCTTCGCAGCGTCGCGAAAGGAAAGCCGGATGTCGGACAAACGGTCGAGTATCGAGGAGGCCGTCGCCTCGCTGGAGAGCGGGATGACGATCGGCATCGGCGGATGGGGGTCACGGCGCAAGCCGATGGCGCTCGTGCGCGAGATGCTCCGCCGCGACGACCTCACCGACCTCACCGTCGTCGCATTCGGCGGCCCCGACGTCGGTCTGCTCGCGGCCGCCGGTCGGATCCGACGCCTCGTCTACGGCTTCGTCTCCCTCGACAGCATCCCGCTCGATCCGCTGTTCACCCGCGCCCGCGAGCAGGGACTGCTGGAGATCGAGGAGTACGACGAGGGCATGTTCGTCACGGGCCTGCGCGCGGCGGCGGCGCGGCTGGACTTCCTCCCCATCCGCGCGGGCCTCGGCTCCGACGTGCTGCCGGCGAACCCGCACCTGCGCACCGTGCGCTCGCCCTACTCCGACGCGGAGTACGTGGCCATGCCCGCCCTCCCCCTCGACGTCGCGCTCGTGCACATGAACCGGGCAGACCAGAGCGGCAACGCGCAGTTCCTGGGCCCGGACCCCTACTTCGACGACCTGTTCGCGATGGCGGCGCAGCGCACGATCGTGTCGGCCGAGCAGGTGGTGCCCACCGAGGACCTGCTGTCAGAGGGCTCATTCCACACGCTGCTGTTCAGCCGCATGTACGTCTCGACCGTGGTCGAGGCCCCCCGTGGCGCGCACTTCACCACCTGCGAACCCGATTACGGGCGCGATGAGGCCTTCCAGCGCCACTATGCGACCAGCGCCAAGGACCCGGATGCCTGGCAGCTCTTCGATCGCACCTTCCTCCAGACCGACGAGGCGGGATACCACCGCGCCGTCGCCCAGTTCCATGCTCCCGAAGGAGACGCATGACCACCGACGCCACCCTCGCCGAGATCTGCATCGCGGCGTGCGCAGACACCTACCTCGACTCCGGCGAGATCCTCGCCCACGCCGTCGGCGTGATCCCGACCCTCGGCGCTCGACTGGCGAAGCTGACCAGCGCACCGGACATCGTGCTCACCGATGGCGAGGCCTTCCTGCTGAGCGGACCACCGACTCCCGGCCTGGCTGACGCCTCGGCACCGGCGGTCGAGGGCTGGGCTCCGTTCCGGCGCATCTTCGACATCCTCGCCACCGGGCGCCGCCAGTCCATGATGGGCGCCAGCCAGCTCGACGCGTTCGGAAATCAGAACATCTCGCTCATCGGGGACTGGGATCGGCCCACCCGCCAGCTCATCGGCGTGCGGGGCGCACCGGGGAACACGGCGAACCACCGCGTGGATTACTGGATCTCCCGGCACAGCGCGCGCATCTTCGTGGAGTCCGTCGACATGGTCTCGGGCGTCGGCAACGACCGTGCCCGTCAGGCATCCCTGCAGTTCCACCACCTCGGCGTGATCGTCACCAATCTCGCCGTGTTCGACTACGACACCGCGGGCCGCGTGAAGGTGCGCTCGATCCACCCCGGCGTCGACCCGCAGAGCGTGGTGGATGCCACCGGCTTCGCCATCGACGTCGCTGGCTCACCCGAGACGCGCCGCCCGGACGCGGAGGAGCTGCGGCTCATCCGCGACGTGCTCGACCCCCGGGGCAGCCGCTCCCGCGAAGTCGCGGACTGACGCGGCGCGCGTGTCAGCCGGCGAGGAGTCCGTCGTGAAGAAGTCCCAGGTAGTTCTCACTGAGGCTGGCCGCCGTGTGCCCTCGGCCGGGGCGGAACCAGCCGACGGTGGACCACACCGCGTCGCGGATGAACCGGTAGGTGATGCCCGCATCCAGGGACGCGCGGAAATCTCCGGCGCGCTGCCCCTCTTTGATCTGGTCCAGCCAGATCGTCTCGATGCGGGCGCTGTACTCCTGCAGGAACTCGAAACCCGGCTCCTTCACGAGGAACGACAGCTCGTTCTGGTACAGCCCGACGGCATCCGGCTGCCGCTCGATGGTGACGAAGGCGTGCTCGATCAGCTTGTCGAGCACCTCCCGCGGGGTCCCCGCCTCGGCGACGATCTGCTCGAAGCGCTCGACGAGGCTGGTCATGAAGCCACGGAGGATCTCCTGGAGGATCGCCTCCTTCGACGAGAAGTGGTGGTACAGACTCCCCGAGAGGATCCCCGCCTCGTCAGCGATGTCGCGGACCGTCGTGGCGGAGTACCCGCGCTGCGCAATCAGCCGGGCGGCGATCGAGAGGATCTGCTCCCGCCGTTCGGACGTCTGCTCCTGGCGGCCCGCACGTGCTTTCGGTGGCATGGTGCTCCTTCGGTGGAGTTCTATTATGACAAGCGTTTGCTCAAAAATGCTGCACACCGGCGTGCATCGGCCTGTCGCCGCGCCGGGGTGTTCGCACGATACTCGAAGGGACGTGCATGAGCACCACAATCTCCGAAGCCACCACCATCCCGGCTCTCCTCGCGGAGATGGCCGAGCTGGGAGACCATCCCGCGATCGTGGACGGCACGACCACCGTGACCTACCGCGACCTCGAGACGCGCGTGCGCGAGGTCGCTGCGGCATACCTCTCCCAGGGGGTCGTCCGCGGTGATCGCGTCGCGGTATGGGCACCGAACCGTGCGGAGTTCATCCTCGCCATGCTCGGCGCGCAGCTCATCGGCGCGTCGGTCGTGCCGCTGAACACTCGCTACACCGGCAACGAGGCCGCCGTCATCCTGAGCCGCTCACGCGCCGTCGCCCTGGTGATGGCCGAGGGCTTCCTGGGCCGCTCCTACGCGTCGGCACTGCGCGACGCGGCATCCAGCCTCGGCGCCGCAGGCGCCGTCTATCCCGGCCTCGAGCACCTGCGCGTGGCCGTCACACTCCCGGGAGCGGACTGCGCCGAGGCCGGCCACCTGTGCTGGGAGGAGTTCCTCGCAGCGGGGACCGCGCTGAGCGCCGCCGGGCTGCAGGACGCCATCGATCAGGTCACCCCCCATGACGTCATGGACATCCTCTTCACGTCCGGCACCACGGGCATCCCCAAGGGGGTCATGAGCGCGCACCGGCAGACGCTCAGCGTCGCGCGCGCCTGGGCCCTGGGGGCGGAGCTCTCCGCCGACGACCGCTACGCCATCGTCAACCCGTTCTTCCACGGCTTCGGCTACAAAGCCGGGGTGATCACGGCGCTGATGGCGGGGACGACGATCTACCCCGTTGCGGTGTTCCAGCCCGATCAGCTGCTCGAGCTCATCCAGTCCGCGGGGATCACCGTGCTGCCCGGAGTCCCCACGATCTTCACGTCGCTGCTGGACCACCCGCGCCTGTCCGAGTATGACCTGTCGTCGCTGCGGTTCGCCATCGCGGGAGCCACCGCTGCGCCCGCCACGCTGTTCCACGACATGGTCGGCATCCTCGGCTTCCGCACGGTCGCGCAGGCGTACGGGCTGACCGAATGCGTCGTGGCGACCCTGTCGCGCCCGGGCGAAACCCTGGAGCATGCCGCTCAGACGACCGGGCCCGCCGTCCACGGCGTCGAGATCCGCGTCGTGGACGAGGACGGGCGAGACGTCGAGGTGGGGACGGACGGCGAGATCCTGCTGCGCGGCGACAACGTGATGCTCGGCTACTTCGAGGACGAGGAGTCGACCAATGCCGCCATCGACCCGCAGGGCTGGTTCCGCACCGGCGACGTCGGCCGCTTCGACGAGCACGGATGCCTGAAGATCACGGACCGACTCAAGGACATGTTCATCGTCGGCGGCTTCAACGTCTATCCGGCAGAGGTGGAGAACGTGCTGCGCAAGCATCCCGCCGTCAACGAGTCGGCCGTCGTCGGGATCGATGACGACCGCATGGGCACGGTGGGTCGCGCGTACGTGCTGCTGCTGCACACCGCGGAGGACAAGCCGGACGCCGTCGAGCTGGACGCGTTCTGCCGCGCGCACCTGGCCAACTTCAAGGTGCCGCGGGAGTTCGTCTTCGTCGAGGACTTCCCCCGCAATGCGACGGGCAAGATCCTGAAGTCCGACCTGCGCCAGGTCGCACACTGAGCCACGACGCCGGAATCGACGAAGCGGCCCGCCCTCGATGAGGCGGGCCGCTTCGTCGTGCGCGGGCGTCAGCTGAGTCGCTCGAGCACGAGCGCCATCCCCTGCCCGCCGGCGACGCACATCGTCTCGACGGCGAACTGCTCGTCACGCTCCTGCAGTGCGTGGATCGCGGTGGTCGCGATCCGTGCGCCGGTCATGCCGTACGGGTGCCCCAGGGCGATGGCACCCCCGTTGACGTTGACCTTCTCGGGATCGATGCCGATGTCGTCGATCGCCGGCAGGACCTGAGCGGCGAACGCCTCGTTGATCTCGAGGATGTCGATGTCGGAGATGCTCATGCGCGCGTGCGCCAGCGCCCGCTGCACGGCATCCACGGGACCCAGCCCCATGATCTCGGGCGACAGCGCGGAGACGCCGGTGGCGACGATCCGCGCGAGAGGGGTCAGGCCCAGCTCGGCGGCGCGCACATCGCTCATGATCACGAGCGCCGCCGCACCATCGTTGAGCGCGCAGCAGTTGGCGGCGGTCACGGTGCCCGTCGGGCGGAACACCGGCTGCATCCCGCTGATCTTCTCCAGCGTCACGCCGGCGCGCGGACCGTCATCGGCGCCGACCCACGAGCCGTCCGGCAGCTGCACCGGGGTGATGTCGCGCTGCCAGAATCCGCGCTCCGCCGCCGCCTCGGCCCGGTTCTGGCTGAGCACGGCCCACTCGTCCTGGGCGCGACGGGACACACCGCGCAGCGATGCCACGTTCTCCGCGGTGTCGCCCATGGCGATGTAGATGTCGGTCTGCTCGCCCCGCCCCCGAGGGTCGGACCAGACGAAGTCGGGATCCTCACCCTGCACCCGCGTGCGATCCGCGGCGTCGAGGTAGCCGGGGTGCTTGGTGTCGGGCATCCCGTCCGACTTGCCGAACGCGAACTGCGACACGGTCTCCACGCCCGCCGAGATGAAGACGTCGCCTTCGCCCGCCTTGATCGCGTGGAACGCCATGCGGGTGGTCTGCAGCGACGAGGAGCAGTACCGGTTCACCGTCGTTCCGGGCACCGTGTCGAGCCCGAGCTGCAGCGCCACCATGCGGCCGATGTTGTAACCCTGTCGCCCCGCGGGCTGCGCGCAGCCCATCATCAGGTCCTCGACCGTGGCCGGGTCCAGCCCCGGGGCGCCGTCCAGCGCGGCCCGGACGATCTGGGCCGCCAGGTCGTCGGCGCGCATGTCCTTCAGACTGCCTTTGTAGGCCCGCCCGATAGGCGATCGCGCGGCGGAGACGATTACGGCTTCGGTCATGACGGAGCTCCTCGGGAGGTGTCGGTTCGATCGGCCCGCATCACCATGTCGGCGTGCGGGGTGTGGCTGAGGAAGGCAGGCCATTCGCCGCCGCCGTCGACGGCGAGCACCGCTCCGGTGACGTGGGCGGCCAGCGGGGAGGCGAGCATGACGCAGACGCGCCCGACCTCCTCGGGCGTCGCGAGCTGTCCGCGCGGGATCGTGCGGGCGATCTGCGCGTACTGCTCGGGGCTGCCGTAATGGTCGACGGCGCCCTCCGTCGCGACGAGCCCGCAGCTGATGGCGTTGACGCGCACGTCGGGGGCCCACTCCACGGCGAGGCTCGCGCTCAGGCTCTCCAGCGCCGCCTTCGCGGCGCCGTACACGGCGGTGCCGGGGCTCGGGCGCCGGGCGCTGATGGAGGTGATGTTGACGACCGACCCCTGCGCGGCCCGGAGGGCGTCGTAGGCGGCGCGGGACGTGAAGGCGGCGGAGAGGAAGTTGAGCTCTGTGATGGCGGTGAGATACCGCGGCGAGCCGGCCTCGAAGCGGCCGAACGGCGACCCGCCGACGTTGTTGACCAGCACGTCGAGGCGGCCGTGGCGCTCGAGGATGTCCTGTATCCAGCCGTCGACCCGGTCCGGATCGCGCACGTCGACCGAGCGGAAGACGGCCGTGCGCCCGCCGACGGTGGGCAGCTGCTCGGGCTGCGAGCGCCCGCACAGCTCGACGTCTGCGCCGGCTTCGAGGAACGCCGCGGCGATGCCCCGTCCCACCCCGCGCCCGCCGCCCGTGATCGCGATGACCATTCCCGAGAAGTCGATGACCAGACTCACGTCGTCTCCTGTGTCCTGACGCATCTGCGCGTCATGCTCGTCCAGCATACCAACCAAATGCTAGGTTGCTGATATGGATGCCGCCGACGTCTCCCCCGCCCGCACCGTCGTCGTCACCGGAGGAGCACTCGGCATCGGCGGAGCCATCACCCGGCGATTCGCCCGTGACGGCGACCGCGTGATCCTCGTCGACATCGACGAGACGGCTGCCCGGACGGCACACGAGGAGATCCGCACGGCGGGCGGCGACTGCACGGTCGTCGTCGGCGACATCACCCGGGACGAGACCGTCGACGCGCTGCGGGCGGCGGTGGAGGCCGGTCACGGCCGGGTGGACGTGCTGGTCAACAACGTGGGCGACTTCCGGCCGGCCAAGTCGTTCTTCGCCAAGAGCTCGGCCTCCCAATGGGATCGGCTGCACGAGCTCAACCTCCGCCACGTGTTCACCGTCACCCACGCGCTGCTGCCCTGGATGCTCGCCCGGGGCAACGGCGTCATCGTCAACGTGTCGACGGTAGAGGCCTTCCGCGGCATCCCCGGACACGCCGTCTACTCCGCGTACAACGCCGGTGTGTCGGCGTTCACCAAGAGCCTGGCCGTCGAGCTCGGACCGTCCGGCATCCGGGTCAACGCCATCGCCCCGGACCTGGCCGACACCAAGCAGACCCCGGCGGCGCTCATGCTCGCCGGCCGGGACCCCGCGCTGCTGCGGTCGTGGCTGCCGGCCGGCCGCTTCGGCATCCCCGAGGACTTCTCCGGCGTCGTCGCCTTCCTGGCCTCACCGGACGCCGCATTCATCACCGGGCACACGATCCCCGTGGACGGCGGCACGCTCGCGGCATCCGGGTGGTACGGAAAGGCCGGCGGCCGCGGCTGGACGAACCTGCCCGATCAGGCCTGAGCGGCCCCGGGATAGCCCAGCACGGTGCGCTGATCCCGGCTGTACGCGGTGGTGATCCGACGGGCGATGCGCCACCGGCCGCCCACGCGGGCATAGTCCACGTCGTAGACGCCGACCATGATCAGTCGCGGCGCTCCGGGCTGAAGCGCCCAGACCCCGTGGAACTCGAGATGGATGCGCGCGGTCGCCCGGTCGCCATCGAGCGTGATCTGCGGCAGGTGCATCATGTGGATGCCGTCGAAGGGCGCCGAACTGCAGAAGTCCCGCAGGGCCGAGGTGCCCTGCACGAACGTCACCGGCGGCGCATCGCCCTCCGCCCACGACTGGTAGATGCCGTCCGCGGTGAACAGCGCACTCCAGGCGGCGCCGTCCCTCTCATCGAAGGACCGCGCGTAGGCGCCCTCCAGCTCGTGGATCGCCAGTCGGTCCTCGAGCAGTCGCACCCGGCCTTCGAGGTCGCACCCGACGGCCCCTCCGCACCCGGCCGCGTCGGGACCGCGGCCGGGTGCTTCAGGCAGCCGCACCGAAGTACGCCCGCTGGATGTCGTCCACGGAGATCGTCGAGGCCCGGCCGGAGAGCACCGTCCTGCCCATCTCGATGACCGACACCTCGTCGGCGATCGCCACCGAGTCCTGCACAGCCTGCTCCACCAGGAGGATGCCGATGCCGGTGTCGCGCAGCTCATGCACCCGCTCCATGACCTCCTTCACGACGACCGGCGCCAGCCCTTGGCTGGGCTCGTCCAGGATGAGCAGCCGCGGCTTCGCCATGAGGGCCTGGCCGATGGCGAGCATCTGCTGCTGACCTCCGGACATGCTCCCCGCCGTCAGCGAGCGCTTGGCCGCGAGAATGGGGAAGAGCTGGTAGATCTCCTCGACAGCCGACGCGAGCTCCCGCTTGCTCTTCTTGCGCGAGAATCCGCCGAGCAGCAGGTTCTGCTCGATCGTCAGCTCGCGGAAGACCCGCTTGCCCTCCTGCACATACGAGATGCCGAGGCTGACCCGGCGATGGGCGGGCGCGGTCAGCGGCCCTCCAGCGAAGGAGATCGTGCCGCCCGACACCCGGTTCAGACCGGTGATCGCGCGCAGCGTCGTGGTCTTGCCCGCACCGTTGCGCCCGAGCAGCACCGTGATCTGGCCGGGTCGCACCGTGAGCGAGACGTCTCGCACGACCTTCAGGTCGCCGTAGCCGGTCTGCAGGCCGGATACCTCCAGCAGGATCTCGTCACTCATCGCCGCCTCCTGTGTGCGCGTTGTGGTCCGCCGTCACGCCGAGGTACTCCTCCATGACGCGGGTGTTGCGTTCGATCTCGGCCGGCGTCCCGTGCGCCATCACGGCGCCCTGGGCCAGCACGTAGATCTCGTCGGCCATGCGCAGCACCAGCTGGAAGTTGTGCTCGACCAGGATGACGGTCATGCCGGCGTCGCGCAGCCGGAGGATGAGGCTCTCGAGCACGTCGAGCTCGTCCTCATCCAGGCCCGAGGCCACCTCGTCCAGCAGCAGCACCTTCGGCGCGGCCACCAGGCTTCGGGCCACCTCGAGCAGCCGGCGGTTGCCCAGCGGCAGCGAGTCGGCCATCTGGTCGCGCTGATCGGTCAGCCCTACCAGGGCGAGCGCCCGCTCGGCCTCGGCACGGTCCACCCGGTGGGTGCGCCAGAACGAGGGCAGCCGCAGAATCGAGGCGAGGATGCTCGCCCGCGTTCCGGCGTATCGCCCGGCTTCGACGGCTTCGAGCACGGTGAGCTTCTCCGGCACGTTGGGCGTCTGGAACGTGCGGGACACGCCCGCACGCGCCACCTTGTAGGCGGGCAGCCCCTGCACGGCCTCGCTGTCGATGGAGATCGTCCCGGAATCGGCCCGGTAGAAACCCGAGATCATGTTCAACAGCGTCGTCTTGCCTGATCCGTTCGGGCCGATGATCGCCGTGACGGCGCCCGGCTTGGCCTCGACCGAGACCTCGGACAGCGCCTGGTTGCCGCCGAACGCCTTCGACACCTGATCGGTGCGCAGCAGCGCGCCGTCGAGCTTGCCGATCTCGGCGGGCACAGGTTGCGGCCGCACCGTGCCGACCTTGACGTGCGCGGCCGCGTCGGCGCGCCGCACGAGCGCCCGCATCAGTCCGGACAGTCCGCCGGTGAAGGCCACACCGCCCAGCAGCAGGAAGGCGCCGGCGATGATCAGCCCGAACTGCTGGAAGTTCGTCGACTGGTTCATGCCGAACTGCAGCACTGCCGCACCGACGATCGCACCGTAGATGCTGGCGGACCCCCCGAAGATCGACGCCGCGAGGATCGTCATCGCGAAGGAGAACGCGAAGGCCTCGGGCGAGATGAACAGGTCGAGGTTGGCGAAGAGCACACCGGCGAGGCCGGCGGGCAGAGCGCCGATCGCGTAGGCGGTGAGCTTCGCCCGGAACACCGAGATCCCCATGGAGGATGCCAGCACGGGGCTCTGTTTCAGCACACGGAGGGCCGACCCGTGGCGCGAGACGATGAGGTTGCGCACCATCGCGAAGATCAGGATGGTGATCACCACGAGGATGACGTAGTAGGTGTCGCCACTGATCGGCTCCCCGAACATCGTCGGCGGCTGGATGCCGGCGAGTCCGTTGCGTCCGCCGGTCTGCGCCTTGAAGATCGACAGCACGTCAGGGAGCAGGATGATGAGGAAGAACGAGGTCATCGCGAGCGACCAGCTGCCCAGGCGCAGGCCAGGGATGCCCGAGATCAGCCCGACGACCAGCGCGACCGCCGCTCCCGCGAGCAGCTGCACCCACAGTTCCGTGACGCCGGCCTTGCTGACCATGCCAGCCGTGTAGGCGCCCGCCGCGTACATCGCGACCTGGCCCATCGCCAGTTCGCCCGCGTAGCCGAGCGACAGGTTCAGTCCCACCACGATGAGCGCGAGGATGAGCGTCAGTTCGATCTGCCGGGTGATGGCATAGCTCATGCCGAGCAGCGGGACCACGAGCAGGACCGCACCGGCCGCGAGCGGCCAGAGCCAACCGGGTACCGCGCGCAGCTTCAGCCAGAGAGCAGCCATGGTCACACCGTCCTTTCCATGCGGCGGGTGAAGAGCCCGCCGGGCTTGACCATGAGGATGAGGATGAGGATCGCGAAGATCGTGAGGTTCGCGAAGTCGGCGCCGATGTAGCGGCTGGACAAGGCCTCGGCGAGGCCCACGATCAGCCCGCCCGCGAGCACGCCCCACAGCGACCCGAAGCCGCCGATGGCGAGGACGACGAAGCCCTTGAGCGCGAGCGAGGCACCGAGGGTCGCGACGGCGAAGGTCTTGGGCCCGACGAACACGCCGAGCATGCCGGCCAGGACACCGGTGAAGATGAAGGCGACCATGGCGAAGGTGCGCACGTTCACGCCCCGCAGCCGCGCGGCCTCACGATCCTCGCTCATGCCCAACAGCGCGATCCCGGTCATGCTCCGCTTGGCGTACTGCGTCAACGCGACCACGATCAGGATCACCAGAACGATCAGCACGATCTCGACGGGGTACACGCGACCACCGAAGACCTCGAGCACCTGGTCGCCCATGAAGAAGGGGACGCGGCGGGGCTCGCCACCCCAGATGACCTGGGCGACGCCCTCCATGATCAGCGAGGCGCCGAGAGTGGTCACCAGCAGGTTGTGCGGATCCTTGACCGGGCGGATCGCGACGCGCTCCTCGAGGGCCGCGATCCCCCCGACGATCACCCCGGCCGCGAGGCCCACGATCCACCAGGGAAGGCCCATGACGGCGATGCCCATGTAGGCGAGGAAGGCGCCGAGCATCATCAAGGCGGCCTGCGCGAAGTTGAAGGTCTTCTGAGACAAGAAGACGATGTTGTAGCCGATCGCCACCAGCGCGTAGACGGCGCCGAGAGCCAGACCGGACCAGATGATGGTCATGGGCGTCGGGTTCCTTCCCTCAAGTGTGGTGAGCGCAGCCCGTCGAGGGGCACGGGGGCGAAGCCTCCGCGACCCTCGACGGCTGCGGCCATCGGGATGCCGGTTACGGCTGGTACTGGCCGTTGACGAGCTTGCCCGGCGGGATGAACTTGAAGTCCGAGGGAGCCACGTGCGGGCTGTGCTCGTCGGCGGTGAACGCGTAGTTGCCCAGGATCGCCGTCTGGGTCTCCGCCTGCACCTCAGGGTCGACCAGGGCCTTCACGATCTCGTCCGGGTCCAGCGATCCCGCCGCCTCGGCCGCGGCCTTGATCAGCAGCATGGAGTCGTAGTTGTAGGCGAGAATCAGCGACGACTTGATGTCGCCGGCGGCGAGCATGCGCTCGACGGCCTCGTTGACCGTCGTGTCATTCGGGTCGAACTGGGTGCTCGTGTAGACCTGCATCGTCAGGTTGGCCACCTGGGGCGTGCCCAGCACGCCCGCCGGCGGCTCCGTGGCGATCAGACCGGTCGCCGCGACAGAGGAGTTGCCGATCACCGGAACGTCCCAGCCGAGCTTGTCCAGACCCTGCAGCACGTAGCCCAGCGGTGCACCGTAGGCGTCGAGGACGAGGGCGTCGGGGTCAGACTGACGCAGCGCCTCGAGCTGAGCGGTCATGTCCAGAGCCGCGTTGTCGAAGCCCTCCATGTCGGTGACGGTGAAGCCTTCTTCGGTGAAGATCTTCTCGGCCATGGCTCCGAAGGACTCGCCGTAGGCGCTGGAGCCGTGCAGGATCGCGATGTCCTCGTAGCCCTTGTCATCGAGCTCGGTGACGAAGGAGTGGATGTAGTCGGGCACCGACGCGGAGAGGTTGAAGCTGTACGGGTACACCGTGGGGTCGCCGGAGGTCTCGGTCGGGCCGATGTTGAACGACACCACCTTGTTCTGCGTCAGGATCGGCAGCATGGCCTCGGTGATCGTCGACGGACCCGAGTTCATGACGAAGTGCGGCTTCTCGTCACTCGCGAAGAGCTCGCGCAGCTTCGTCACGGCCACGGTGGGATCTGCGGTGTCGTCGATGACCTCGATGACCACCTCCCGGTCGAGGATGCCGCCCATCTCGTTGACGGCATCCACCGATGCCAGCGCCGCGGTGACCGCGGTGGTGGCGTTGTCGGCCAGGATGCCCTCGGCTCCGATGCCGCCGAGCACCACGACGCGCACAGGGCCGTCGTCGGTGGTCTCTGCGGCGGGGGATGCGTCCCCGGCGCATCCGGCGAGGACCAGGGTGGATACAGCGACGCCCGCGGCGACTGCTGCGATTCTGCTGAGACGCATGAGAGTGTCCTTCTCGTCATTGAGTACGGGTAGCGACCAAACGCTTGCTTAGTAAAGCACAGGGCCCTCGGCGCGTTCAATACATTACCGAACAATTGCTTGGTGGGTTCTCCGCATCGCTGTTAGATTCCGGTCATGCCCACGACTTCACCAGCGCAGCCCACCGCCCCCGAGGGTGTCGCCGTCGTCACCGGCGGCACCGGCGGGATCGGATCCGCGATCGCCCGACGGCTCGTCGCCGACGGCATCCGCGTCGCCGTGACCTACCGTCGCAGCACGCCGGAAGCGCTGATCGCCGAGCTGGGCGACCTGGCCACAGCCCACCCGCTCGACGTGCGCGACGAGCGCGCGACGACCTCCCTCGCCACAGAGCTGGCGCAGCGGCACGGCCGAGTGCATACCGTTGTGCACGCCGCTGGGCCGCACGTGCCGATGGTGCATCTGTCGAAGGTGTCCGTCGAGCAGTTCGCACAGCAGGTCGACGACGATCTGGTGGGCTTCTTCGCCGTCGCCCGGGCATTCCTCCCCGCGCTCCGCGAGGCCTCCGGCTCGCTCACCGTCGTCACCAGCGCCGCCACCCGCCGCTACCCCGTGCGCGACGGCCTGTCGGCCGCGCCCAAGGGCGGGGTCGAAGCGCTCGCACGCGGCCTCGCCGCCGAGGAGGGCCGATTCGGCGTGCGGGTCAACAGCGTCGGCCCGGGCATGCTCTGGGACGGCATGTCCGCCCGCCTCATGGCCTCCGGAGATCTCGACGAGCGCGCCCTGGACGCCGCGATGTCGCACATCCCGCTGCGCCGCTTCGGCACGGCGGACGACATCGCCGAGGCGGTGGCCTTCCTGGCGTCGCCGCGCGCAGGGTTCATCACCGGCCAGAAGCTCGACGTCGACGGCGGCTACGGAGTCTGAAACCTCGGCGGCGACTCAGCCCACGCCGCGCAGCCGCTCGATGAGCCAGTCGATGCGGGCCGCCTCGTCGAGGTAGAACCGCTCCGACCACTCCAGGGCGATCTGCGAGTAGGCCCAGGAGGGCTCGCGCTGCGCCCCGTGCGCGTGATCCCCAGCCGCCTGCGCCGTGCGCAGGACTGATTCGCGGTATTCGAGGAGTTCCGCACGCAGGGCGTCGAGGCTGCCGTTGTGCGCGGCCCACAGCCGCAGCACATGCGAGTGCTTCAGGACCACCGGGTCGGCCGGGACCTCTTGCATCCATGCCGCCATGTTCGCCCTGCCGAGGTCGGTGATCTCGTAGATGCGCCGACTCTTGGCCGCATGCGTCTGCTCGATGCGCGACCCGGCCAGCCCCAGCGACTCCAGACGGCGCAGCTCTGTGTAGATCTGGCTCTGCGAGGGGGCCCAGTAGAAGAAGGCCAGACTCTGGTCGGCCCACCGCTTGATGTCGTACCCCGAGAGCGGGGCGTCGAACGACAGGATTCCCAGCACCGCCCATGAGGTCGCGGGCAGATTCATCGGCGCTCGCGGCGCACTCGCGTCCCGCTCCACTTGACCCCCTCGGCATCGCGTGCCATATTCCTGACTTGAGTATGACTGTTAGTCATACCTTTGTCACCGATCAAGGGAGATCGTATTGGACGCGACCCAGCGCATGCTCGCCCTGCTGAACGAGGGCTTCCCCGACATCACGGCGCTCGAGCCGCACCGTGCGCGCGAGGTGGTGGACGCGCGGGTCCGCCCCGCCGACAATCTCGACGACGTCGAATCGACCGCCGACGCCGAGGTGGATGCCGGAGGGCACCGTGTTCCGGTGCGGGTCTACCGCCCGCGCGCTCCGCGGCCGGGCGCGCCGGTGACGGTGTACGCGCACGGCGGGGGCTTCCTGCACGGCTCCATCGCGAGCCACGACGGGTTCTGCCGGAGATGGGCCAAGGGCACCGGCTCCGTCGTCGTCTCCGTCGGCTACCGCCTGTCGCCGGAGCACCGCCCGCCGGCGGCGCGCGACGACATCGTGGCCGCGGTCGACTGGTCGCGCCGCACCGGCTTGGCGGGCGATGGAGTGATCCTCGCCGGTGACAGCTCCGGCGCCACCCTCGCGGCCCTCGCCACCAGGGCGCTGCGCGATCGCGGCGACTCGCCTGTCGTGGGGCAGGTGCTGCTGTACCCCTTCCTCGATCCCACCATGAGCTCGGCGAGTCATGTCACGCGCGGGCAGGGCTACTTCGTCACCTCGGCGCTCCTGTCCTACTACTGGCGCAGCTACCTCGGCCCCGATGCCGACCCGGCCGCCCCGGGTCCCGCCGCCACCCCGTGGGGCTGCACCGACGCGGCAGGGCAGCCATCCTCGATCGTGGTCACCGCCGGGCTCGATCCGCTCTGCGACGAGGGGACCGCCTATGCGGCGCAGCTGCGCCTGGCCGGCAATCACGTGCTGGAGCGCCGCTACCCCGACCAGTTCCACGGCTTCCTCACCATCGCAGGCCACCCTCCTGCAGCGAGCGCTCTCGACGTGCTGTGGGCCGACATCCGCACCCTCCCGACACCGACGGCAAAGGACCACCGATGACCACCACCGAGCACGACCTCATCGTCGTGGGAGCCGGCTTCGCCGGCATGTACACGACGATCCACGCCGCGCGGCGCGGCCTCGACATCCTCGGCATCGAAGCAGGCGACGATGTGGGCGGGACCTGGTACTGGAACCGCTACCCGGGTGCGCGCTGCGACGTGGAGAGCATCGACTATTCCTACTCGTTCGACGACGAGCTGCAGCGCGAATGGCGGTGGCGCGAGCGGTATGCGACCCAGCCCGAGATCCTCGAGTACCTCTCCCACGTCGCCGACCGCTTCGACGTCCGGCGTCACTACCGCTTCGGCGAGCGCGTCGCCGGCGCCACGTGGGACGAGGCGGCCCACCGATGGACCGTGCGCACGCAGAACGGACTGACCGCGTCCGCGCGGTGGCTTGCGATGGCCACCGGCGGACTGTCCCAGCCCCAGCTGCCGGACATCCCGGGTCGCGACTCGTTCACCGGCGAGGTGCTGCAGACCTCGGCCTGGCCCCACCGGCAGGTCGACTTCACCGGCAAGCGCGTGGCCGTGATCGGCACCGGGTCATCCGGGGTCCAGGCGATCCCGCTCATCGCCGCCACAGCCGCCGAGGTGGTCGTCTACCAGCGCAGCGCGAACTACAGCATTCCGGCGTTCAACCACCCGATCGACGACGACGAATGGGATCGGCAGCAGCAGAACCTCCGCCGCCGGCGCGAGCTGTCGTGGAACGGGAGCGCCGGCTCGCCGTGGACGAGCCATCCCGTCCCCTTCGACGAGGCCACCCTCGCCGAGCGCGAGGCCGTCTTCGAGGAGAGCTGGCGGCGCGGTGGCGTGCTGTTCGCCAAAGCCTTCCAGGGACTGACGGTCGAGCCGAGGATCAACGACGCGGCGCGCGAGTTCTTCGAGCGCAAGCTCGCCGAGCGCGTTCCCGACCCGCACGTGCGCGCCGCTCTCACCCCGACGGACCATCCTCTGGGCACCAAGCGGATCTGCACCGACAGCTCCTACTACGAGACGTTCACGCTCCCCCACGTGCGCCTGGTGAACCTGCGCGAGGATCCCCTCGTCGCGGTGGATCCGACAGGCATCCGCACCGCGACGGGACTGCGGGAGCACGATGCCATCGTCTACGCCACGGGCTTCGACGCGATGACCGGAGCCCTGACGGCGATGGACATCCGCGGCAGGGACGACCGCTCCCTCCGGGACGAATGGCAGGGATTCCCCGTCACCTACCTCGGCATCGGCCTGCCCGGCTTCCCCAACCTGCTCGTCCTCAACGGCCCCGGCAGTCCGAGCGTGCTGTCCAACATGGCCTTGACCTCGGAGCAGCAGGGCGAGTACGCGCTGCGCCTCATCGACCACTGCCGGGCCGAAGGGCTGACTTCGGCCGAGGCACGCGCCGACGCGGCGACCGCGTGGACCGAGCATTCGCTGGAACTGGCGGACCGCACCCTCTTCGGCTCGGCACCTTCGTGGTACACCGGGTCGAACATCGAGGGCAAGGCCCGGGGCTTCCTGCCGTACATCGGTGGATTCCGCGCCTATATCGACCGCGCGGACCAGGTCGCCGCCGAGGGGTACCGCGGATTCATCCTCAGCACCCGGTGAGCGTGATGGCGGCGCGGGCGGTTGATCGCTACTGTGATCAGCAAGCAAGTGCTTGGTCAAAGGAGACGAGATGACTGCGATCGATCTGGGCTTCCCCTCCGACGGGGCGATCCTCATCACCGGCGCGGGGAGCGGCATCGGCCGCGCCACCGCCCTGCGCGCGGCGCAGATGGGGCTGGCCACCAGCCTGTGGGACCTGAGCGCGGAAGGACTGGAGCAGACGGCCACGCTGATCCGCGATGCCGGCGGCGCGCGGGTGCACACCTGGGTCGGCGACGTGTCCGATCGCGCGGTGGTCGAGGCCGGCGTCGCCGCCGCCGTCAACGCCGTCGGCCCCGTGCGCTACCTGCACAACAACGCGGGCCCCGCATCCCGCTCCGCCCTCCCCTTCGACGACGCACTGCGGATCAGCGTGGGCAGCGTGCGACTGATGACCGAGGCGTGGGCCGGCACCGACCCTGGTCCGGGCGCCGCCATGGTGGTCACGGCATCCGTCGCAGGCAACCTCGTGGGCACGGACAGCGACTGGTACTCCGCGTCGAAGGCCGCCCTGACCGGCTACGTCCGGCATCTCGCCGCACACCGGGGCGGGCAGTTCCGCAGCAACGCCGTGGCGCCCGGGATGACGGACACCCCTCGGCTGGCGGACTTCGCCGCGAGCGAGATGGGCCATCGTGTGCTCGAGCGCATTCCGCTGCGGCGCATGGCGGCAGCAGACGACATCGCCTACGCGACGCTGTTCCTGCTGTCGCCGATCGCCGGATACATCAACGGCGTGCTCCTGCCGGTGGACGGCGGCTGGACGGTGACGCAGTGACGGATGCCGTCGGGCGTGTGCTCCACGAGCACGTGGTGCGCCTGAGCTACGCCGACACGGATCCCGCCGGCATCCTGTACTACGCCGCCTGGTTCCCCAAGATGGAGGCTCTGCAGTCCGAATTCCTGTATCTGCAGGGCCTGCGGCAGGACACCCTCGTCAATCGCTTCGGATGGTGGACGGTGTCACGCGCGACCCAATGCGAGTACCTCGCCGCGGCGCGGCTGTTCGATCAGGTGCGGATCGAGCTGCGGATGGGCAGGATCGGCTCGAGCTCGTTCCGGTTCGCGTTCCGCATGGTGCGCGTCGACGACGGGGTGCTGGTCGCCCGTGCCGAGAACACCGTCGTGACCGTCTCACCGGAACAGACGCCCGTGCCGATCCCCCGGGATCTGCGCGCTCATCTGACCTCCTGGGCGGCCGTCGCATGACCACCACGCCGGATGCGCTCGCGGATCACCAGGCCATCCTCACCCTGCTCGCGCGCATCGCGCAGTCGGCCGACACCGGCGAGCCGGAGGACTACGTGGAGCACTTCACCGAGGACGCCGTGTGGGATCTGACCGACGCCACGGGACTGCCCCTGCGCACGCAGACCCTGCGGGGCAGGCACGCTCTGCTTGCCGGAGTGCGCGAGCGCCGCGCGGCCGGCGTGCAGGGGCCGGGAAGCGCCACGCGACACGACGTCTCGACCGTCGTCGTGGATCTCGACGGCGACCGGGCGAGGTCGCGCAGCTACTTCCGGTACTACCTCGCCACCGACGCGCAGCCGCAGTTGGCGGCGATGGGAACCTACGACGACGAGTTCGTGCGCACGGAGGCCGGGTGGCGCCTGCATCGCCGGGTCATCGGGCGCGGCTGAGCGGGGCCGGTGTCTTACACGTCGGCGGCATACCGCGGCGAGCGCCGCATCGTCGGCGTGCTCGCGGCGTGCGGCATGCTCAGCTCGCTGCAGTTCACCCTCGTGGTGCCGATCCTGCCGGAAGCTTCCCGGCTGCTCGGTGTCAGCGCGGGTGACGCTGCCTGGCTCGTGACGATCACGCTGCTGGTGGGCACCGTGGGCACGCCGGTGCTGTCTCGGCTCGCCGACATGTACGGCAGGCGGCGGATGCTGCTGGTGGCGATGACGCTGCTGGTGGCCGGATCGGTGCTGGCCGCTGCCGTCCCGACCTTCACCGCGATCCTCGTCGGCCGAGCGCTGCAGGGTTTCGCCGTCGCGGTGGTGCCCATCGGCATCAGCCTGCTGTCGGCGCTGGTGAAGCGCCGTCGCGCCGAGATGGGCATGGCGCTCATCAGCGGCACGCTCGGCGTGGGGTCCGCCGTGGGGCTCGCCCTGGCCGGATCGCTCGTGACCTGGGGCGGGCTGCCGGCGATCTTCTGGCTGTCGGCGGCGGCCGGGTCGGTGTTCACCGCACTCGTGGTGCTGTTCGTGCGGGAAGCGCCCGCGCGCGACCCCGGCAGGTTCGACCTGATCGGCGCCGTGCTGCTGTCGCTGGGGCTCGTCGCTCTGATGCTCGTGCTGTCGCGAGCCGCGGCGTGGGGCCCGGCGACCGGGACGACCATCGGCACGCTCGCGGTCGCCGCGTCGGCGTTGACCGGGTGGCTGCTGTGGGAGCGGCGCCACCCCTCTCCCGTCATCGACGTCCGCACATCGCTGCGCTCCCCGGTGCTGCAGATCAACGTGGCCTCGTTCGTCGCGACCTTCGGCATGTATGCCAACCATCTGCTGACCGCGCAGGAGGCGCTCGCCCCGACCTCGACCGGGTACGGCCTGGGCCTGCCGCTGACCACGGCCGGGTTCCTGCTCGCCGCTTCGGCGGTCTCGATGATCCTCCTCTCCCCCGTCGCAGGCCGGATGCTGAGCCGGTTCGGCGGCCGCATCACCCTCGCGGTGGGCGCCGCGGTGATGACGGCGGCGTTCGTGTTCCGTCTGCTCTTCCACGGCAGCGTGCCGCTCGTCGCAGTCGGCGCAGCCCTCGTCGGATCGGGTGTCGCGCTCGCGTTCGCCGCCATGCCCGCGCTGATCATGGCATCGGTGCCGGCGCACCAGACGGCCGGCGCGAACGGCGTGAACTCCCTCGCACGGTCACTGTCGGGCGCTGTCGCCGGAGCGGCCTTCGCCCTCGTCATCATGGCGGCGCCGGCCGGCCCCGAGAGCGCCTACCTCTCGGCGTCCGCACTGAGCTGGTGCTTCGCCGCGGTCGCGGTGTGCGCCGCGGTCACGTGCCTGCTCGCGCTCGGCCTCGCCAAGACCGGCATCACGCGCCCGCCATCTGCCTGACCGGCGGGCGCCGCCGCACCTATTTGCCGACAGCGGTCCATCCGCCGTCGACGGCGAGGCACTGCCCGGTGACGAACGTCGCATCCTCGAGCAGGTGGACGATCGCCCCGGCCATCTCGTCCGGCTGCGCCAGCCGCCCGAGCGGCGTGCGTCGCTCGACCGTCGAGATGTCGTAGCCGCCGGCGATGAGGTCCTCGACCATCGGAGTGAGGGTGTGCCCAGGCGCCACCGCATTGACCCGCACCCGCAGCGGCGCCCACTCGACGGCGAGGTTCTCGGCGAGCTGGCGGACGGCCGCCTTCGCCGTGCCGTAATCGATCTGGTTCGCCCAGCCGCGATACGCGGTGGTGGAGGACAGCAGCACGATGGACCCCGGCGCGCCGTGCAGTCGCCTGACGACCTCCCGGCATACCGCGACGGTGCCGACGACGTGCACGTCGTACAGCCGCCGCATGGCCGCCAGGTCCATCTCGAGCGCCGGCACGAAGGCACCCCGGATGCCATGGCACGCCACCACGCCGGTCACGGTTCCCCCGCGCTCGATCGCCGCCTGCACGGCTGCGCTCACCGCGGTCTCGTCCGTGACGTCCACGGACGCCGCGAAGGCGCCCGGGTGGGCGTCGGCGCTCAGGTCGAACACGGTCACCCGGTGCCCCCTGCGGAGCAGCTCCGCGACGACGGCGGCACCGATGCCGCTGGCGCCGCCCGTGACGATCGTGTGCGGTCGTGCGTTCATGCGTCCTCCTCGACGGCGGGCGGAGGTCGAAGGCTCGACCGTTGCCCCAAACAAGCGTTAGGTTAGCAGGGTGACCACCGCCGACGCCGGATCCGCACTGTTCGAGCCTCTTCGCCTGCGCGGCGTGACCTTGCCCAACCGCATCGGCGTCTCGCCGATGTGCATGTACTCCTCGCGCGACGGCTTCGCCACCGACTTCCATCTGGTGCACCTCGGACGCTTCGCCCTGGGCGGAGCGGGCCTGGTCATCATGGAGGCGACGGCCGTCTCACCGCGCGGCCGCATCTCGCCGCGGGACGCAGGCATCTGGAAGGACGCCCACATGCCCCGCCTGGCGCAGGTGGCGCGGTTCCTCACCGACAGCGGCGCGGTCGCCGGCATCCAACTGGCGCACGCCGGGCGTCGCGCCGCGGTGCGCGAGCCCTGGCGGGCAGGCGCCCCGCTCGATGAGCAGGATGCCGCAGCGGGGTTCCCCCCGTGGCAGACCGAGGCGCCCAGCACCCTCGCCCCGGGCGCCGGCTGGCCCGAGCCAAACGCGATGAACGACACCGACATCCGGCGCTCTATTCGGGAATGGCGGGATGCCGCGCGCCGCGCGGTCGCCGCAGGCTTCCGGTTCATCGAGCTGCACGGCGCACACGGCTACCTGCTTCATTCGTTCCTGTCCCCACTGTCGAACCGGCGGACCGACGAATGGGGAGGCAGCGCTGCCGCGCGGCAACGCTATCCCCTCGCCGTGGTCGACGCCGTGCGCGAGGCCATCGGCCCCGACAACGCCCTGTCGTACCGGGTGTCCGCTGTGGACGGCATCGACGGAGGACTGGGCATCGAGGACACCATCGAGTTCGCGCGGGCGCTCGCAGCACACGGAGTCGACATCGTCGACACCTCCTCCGGCGGCATCTCCACGGATCGAACCGCCGACACGCGGGTGCGCCGGGGCTTCGCCTTCCATGCCGACTTCTCGCGCGCGGTCAGGCACGGCGCCGGGGTGGCCGCCGCCACGGTGGGCTTCGTGGTCGACCCGCGGCAGGCCGAGCTGCTGGTGGACAGCGGCGATGCCGACCTCGTGCTCCTCGGGCGGGAGATGCTGGACGATCCCAACTGGGCGCACCACGCGCGGCGCACGGTAGCACCCGGCCATGAGGCGGCGCACTGGGACATCCGGTTCGGCAGCGCCCTCACTCCGCGCCAGGGCACACTGGCCAGACTCGCGGCATCCGGAGAGACGCCGCTGACCCGCTTCGGCCACTGAACCCCACCGGTCGACGAGCGCCTATGGCGCGAGCAGTGCCCGCGCCTCATCGGACCCGGTCAGCAGGCGATTGCTCCGATTGCACGCCCGCCAGCCGCCGGGCGTCCTCACGAACAGCCACCGGTTGGCACTCACCCGAACCGGCGTCCAGGCGCCCCCGATGCTCTCCAGCACGATCGAGTGGTGCACGACGGTCGCCCGGTCGCCATCGAGATCGATGCGGGGCGGCGAAAGGACATGCGCGCATCCCGCCGCCATGAGCCGACGATGCGTGGGGTGGTCCACGACATCGGCGATCTCCGGCCCTGTCAGCACCGCGTCATCGAACGCGTACTCGCCGTCGACCGTCCACAGCGCCGCCACGGCGTCTCCCGAACCGGCGTCGACGGCGGGTCCGTAGCGGGCGATCAGATCGGCGATCTCGAGGCGGTCCTCGATCCTTCGCAGACGCCCGTCGAGGTCGCTGGGCGCGCCGCTCACCAGTCCTGCCACGGGATGATCGTCTTCACCGGCCCGGACAGCAGCACCCGCCCCACAGGGCTCTGGCGCTCATCGTCGATGCGGTGGATGTGGGCCGCCATCTCCGCCGGATCCTCCTCGAGGTAGACGACGCGGATCCGGATGCTCCCGGAGGCCTCTTGCGCGGTGGGGTCGAAGGGAAGGCTCGAGTGGCGCTGCGGGTGGGAGTACGAGAACGTCCACGCCCCGGCCACGCCGTCGAGGGCGAGGATCGCCGGGACGGTCTCACGATCTTCCACCCGGTGCGCCTCGTGGGTCCCGGTCGCGTGCGGCTCGTCGAATCGGGTGACAGTCACATGCAGCCCCCGGTTCGGTCGGTAGGGGAGGATCTCCGGGGCGACGAGGGCGCGAGGCGCGGCGTAGCCCTTCACGGGCCTGAAGAACGCCAGCATCGGTCGGCTCACCCCGGGGATGAGAGGGCCGCGCCCCCATTGGAACGAGGCCTCGCCCAGCGCATCCCACTCCGCGACCGACTGCTCGACGGGTGGGCGGAACCAGTACATGGCGACGTAGCTGACGTCCTCGAACTCGCCACTGCTCCGGGTGAGGGGCACGTAGTCGCTGGGCCTCGCCCAGCGGTCGCCCCACGCGACGCCGGGGAGCGCGAGGTTCTCGGGCCGATGGTCGAGCTGGTGCCATCGGTTGTAGGCCCCGCTCTGCTCGGCGTCAGCGAGGGAGACGAAGGAGAAGAAGGCCAACTCAGCGAACATATCGCCATACAAACGCTTGGTTGGTTAATATGCAAGCGCGGCACGGTCATCGACGACGCAGGCCGCCGTCGCAAAGGAGACGCCATGCACATGCACGCCGGTGACCGCAGCGATCTCGCGGACCTCGTCGCCCGCTACGCCCTCGCGGTGGACGAACGGCGCTGGGACGCCGTGGCCGGTCTGTTCGCGCACGACGGCGTGCTGTCGCTGCCCGACCCGCCCGTTCAGCTCGACCCGGTGATCCACCACCACGGCCGCGTCGAGATCGCCGCGGCACTTCAGACGCTGACCGCCGTCCCCGTCACCGTGCACGCCATCGTCGGTGCGGTGTTCGACGCGGCCGACGACCCCGATGCGGCGGTCGGCACGATCACCTGCGTCGCACACCACATCACCGGCGACCAGGGCGCGGCCAGGGACCTGACCTGGTACGTGCGGTACCGCGACATGTACGCCCGCGTCGATGGCCGCTGGCTGCTGCGCCGCCGCGCGCTGCATCTGGACGCCATCACGACCGGCAAGGTCGCCGCGCGGCGCGCAGCCGTGACCGACCGCTGACGGACGGCCCCCGCGCGCGCCCTAGAAGACGATCACCGGCACCGGCAGCAGCGCCCGCGAATCGCCGTGCCCTGCACCGCCGGTGAACGACACGCGCAGCAGGTGGATGCCGCGGGTCAGCGGCGGCAGTTTCACCGACACCCGGCCCTTCGCCGTAGCGGGCACGTCGGCCGTGGCCAGCACGCGGCTGCCATCGGTCACGGAGACCGTGCCCACCGGCGCGCTGCGGTCGGCGCTGGAGACCCGCGCGGTCACGGTGACCTGCTGGCCCGCCTTCACCAGAAGTCGGTCCGCCACGGCCGCCACCGAGGTCGCGACCGGCTCGCGTTCGACCAGCACGACCGCCGTGCGCGGCGGCACGGTGAGGGTGCCGGAGGCGGCATCCCACGTCGTCGTCTTCACGACGGCGTCCGCGCCGTTCGCGAGCGCCGGGGTGAGCGCGAAGCCACGGCCCGACAGCTCGGGAAGCGTCTGCGTGATCGGCTCGGGCGAGGCGTTGAAGGCCACGAGCGCGCCATCGAGGCGGCGGTCGACGTCGGCACCCACCCGGTCGTCGATGAGCATGACGAGCGCGCCGGGAGCCGCGTCCGGTCCGCTGCCCGGGAACGACACCTTCTGCTGGATCTGCTCCGCCGACCCCAGCCGCAGCAGTCCGACCTCTTCGCGCACGCGCAGGAGATCCAGCGCCGCGGCTTCGGCAGCGGCGATGTCGGATGCCGCGGGCTTCAGCGCCGGATCGGCCAGCAGCGGCGCCATGATCGGCCACTTGTCCTCGTTGTCGGCCGCGCGGGGCAGCCCGGAGCCGAACGTCGACTCCTGGCCGGTCCAGTCGATGCGGTTGAACCAGTCGCCGGAGTTGTAGCTGTTGCGATCGAGCGACTTCGAACGCAGCAGTTCGGTGCCGGCGTGCCAGAACGACGGCGTCTGCGCGAAGGCGGTGGTCGCCAGCGACAGCGTGTTCATGCGCACGCGATCGGCCATGGGCGTGTCGGTGGGAAGCTTGAGCACCGACAGGTCGTACAGCGTCTCATTGTCGTGCGCGTCGACGTAGGTGATGATCTCGTCGGGCTGCTCGGCGTAGCCGGCGGGGGCGCCGCGGTAGTCGAGTTCGTCACCGGCGCGCACGGTGCCGGTGGAGTCGGTGAGGGTGAAGTCCCGCAGGTTGCCCGCGAGGCCCAGCTTCACCAGGTCGGTCTGGTGTGCGAGGTCGGCCAGCGCCTGCTCGGGGGTGCCGTTGATGGGATTGCCGTTCGGGTCGGTTCCGAGGCCCGTGCCGAAGCCCTGCTGCTGCACCGTCTCGCCTGCCACCGGGCTGCCGCCGTGCACGGCGTCGCGCAGGCGGTCGCTGAAGGTGCCGACGCCGGTCCCGCCGAGGTTTCCCTGCCGGGCCTGCGGGAACAGGGCGTCGTCGGCGACCTCGCCGAAGTTCCATCCCTCTCCGTAGAGGTAGACCTTCGACCCGTCGACGCCGTCCTTCTTCATCGTGAGCGCGTCGAGCGCGTCGCGAACGGCCTGCATGTTCGCCGTCGAGTGGTGACCCATGAGGTCGAACCGGAACCCGTCGACCTTGTAGTCGCGCGCCCAGGTGACGACGGAATCGACCATCAGCTTCTCGGCCAGCTCGTGCTCGGTGGCGACGTTCTGGCAGCAGGTGGAGGTCTCCACGCCGCCGGTGAGGTTCAGCCGGTGGTAGTAGCCGGGGACGACCCGGTCGAGCACCGACTTCTCACCCTGGCCCGACTGCGCGGTGTGGTTGAACACCTGGTCGAGCACCACCTGCAGGCCCATGCCGTGAAGGGCACCCACCATCTCGCGGAACTCGTGCACGCGCGCCCCGCCCTCGGGGTCGACGGCGTACGAGCCTTCGGGAGCGGTGAAGTGGTAGGGGTCGTAGCCCCAGTTGAAGCCGTCGGCGTCGGCGATGGCTTCGACGCACGCCTGCTGCTCGGCGGACGCCGGGCCGTACGACGCCAGGTCGCACGCGGGCTGCGCCTGCGCCGCCCGATCCTCCTCGATCGTGGCGATGTCGAAGGTGGGGAGCAGGTGCACGGTGTTGATGCCGGCATCCGCCAGCTGTCGCAGCTGCTGGGTTCCGGCGCTGTCGCGGGTGAAGGCGCGGTAGGTGCCCCGCTCCGCCTCGGGCACCGATATGTCGGTGAGGGAGAAGTCGCGCACGTGCAGCTCGTAGATCGCCCGGTCCACGGGGCGATCGATCACGGGTGCCTTCGTGCGCTCCCAGGCCCGCGGCTTCCACTCCTTGTCGGCCAGGTCGACAGCGACCGACCGCACGGAGTTCGTCGTGAGCGCGTGCGAGTACGGGTCGGTGACAAGATTGGTCTCGATCGCCCCGGTCTCGGGGGCGTAGACCACGACCTCCCACAGGAACTCGTCGCCCGTGAGGTCGCGCTTGCCCGCCACTTCCCAGACACCGGATGCCGCATCGCGCGTCGCCTCATGGCGCGTCGGCGTGCCTTCGTCGCGCGCGGTGTGGCCAGTGGGGCCGTCCCAGGTCAGCAGGGTCACCGACTGCGCGGTCGGGGCCCACAGCCGGAAGGTGGGCTTGTTGCCGCGGAACGTCACGCCGAGGTCGGCGTCGGCCGCCGCGTCGGCGTAGAGGTCGTCGAGCACGCCCGGGATCTGCACGCCGGTGGCCGCGGAGAGCGCACCGTCACCGCCCTGCTGCGACACCATCAGCTGGCCGCGCAGCAGCTCGCCGGCGGCATCCGCATCGGGGACGCGCAGCGCGACGAACCCGGCCAGCGCCGGGAACCGCTCGCGCTGGGACTCGGTGAGACCGCCGTCGACCCGCTCGAGGTCGATGCTCTCACCGCCGGTGACGCCGTCGTCGGTGACGGCCAGTGACGCGTCGGCTGCGGCGTGCAGCTGCCAGGTGGCATCCGCCGCGTCGGCGCCCAGGTCGGCCGGCCACGCGAGGGTCTCGGCGTCGATCCAGTGCGCGCGCGACTGGCCGACTCCCGCCAGCGGCGGGTCGGCGACGTCGATCTCGAGCACATGGGTCGCCACGGTGTAGCGGAAGACCACGACGGTGCCCTCGGCGACGGTGAACGCGTAGTTCGCGCCGCCCGGCGCGCCGCCGACACCGTAGTTCTCGTCCCAGCTGAGGCCGTGCGCCACCTTGATCTCGTAGGCACCGGCGGGGATCGCGTCGGTGGTGAACTCGTACACCCCGTCGCGGTCGGCGTCGGCCATGAGGGTCGCGAGGCACTCCGGCATCCAGTCGCCGGCGCAGCCCAGCTCGCTCTGCACGGAGCCGGGGAGCGTGACGATCGGGCCCTCGGCGCTGGACTGCACGATGTTGCTGCGCGGGTCGAAGTAGAACGAGATCGCCCCACCGGCGTGCGAGATCGCGATGTTCGCGCCGTTCGCCACGCCACCGGCGCCGTAGTTGAGGTCCCACGAGCCGTTGAGCGCAGCCTTGTACTCGTAGTCGCCGGCGGGCAGGTCGAACGTGCGCGCCCAGATGCCGTCGGCGCCGAGCGTCAGGTTCGCCGCTTCACAGCCGGGGGTCCAGTCGCCAGGGCAGCCGAGCTCGGAGTTGAGGCTGCCGGCGATGGTCACCATGTCGATCGGCTGCTCGGGCTCTTCGGGGACCTCGAGCGAGACGGCGTTGCCCACGGAGGCGTAGGTGGATGCCGCGGCGCGGTCGCCGCCGGCATCCGTCGTGACGGCCCGGTACTCCACGAGAGTGCCCGGGGCGAGGTCGCGGATGTCGTGGAAGACGCGCGGGCTGGTGCTCTCGGCGGTGCCGAGCGGCTGCCACTCGTCGGAGCCGACCACGCGCCAGGCGAAGCTCGTCTCCTGCCAGGTGGTGTCGTCGACGTCGGCCGAGACGGCGACGGACCCGCTCAGTGCGGCGCCGGGCGTCGGGGCCGCGACGCTGATTGCGGGGGCGCCGGCGGGGTCGGTGACGGGGGTGTCGGCGCGGTAGACGACGGCGGACAGCGCGGGCACGGTGACCTCGGCCACGGCATCGGCGCCGCTCGTGACGGCGGAGTCGGTGCCGTACACCGGGGCGAAACCGGCGTCGGCGGTGAGGGTCGGGATCTGCGCCGTCGCGGGGGCGGCGGTGTTGTTCAGCGCGACGAGGTATTCGACCTTCTCGTCGCGGTCGACGCGGGAGAACGCGTACACGCCGGCGCCGCTGTCGGCGTGGCGCTCGATCTGCGCGCCGGTGACGAGGGCGGGGTGCTCCTCGCGCAGCTCGGCGAGGGTGGCGATGTGCGTGTAGATCGGTGCGGCCGTGTCGTAGCGGTCGACGGAGCCTGCGACCTCGCCGGTGATCAGGTTCTGGTCGGTGTACTCGGGCACGGCGCTGGCGAAGAGGGTCTGGCGGGCGCTCTTGTCGCCGCCGGGACCGGCGAAGCCCTGCTCGTCGCCGTAGTAGACCACCGGCTGCCCGCGGCCGAAGAACATCAGCTCGTGGGCGAGCAGATCGCGCTGCAGCGCGTCGGGGGCCGACTGCAGCAGGTAGCCGACGCGGCCCATGTCATGGTTGCCGAGGAAGGTGGGGAGGGCCGTCGCGGACGAATCCGGGGTCGTGTACCGGTCGTCGCCGGCATACAGCGACTGCAGGCCGCGCGCGCTGTTGCCGGCGGCGTAGCCGACAGCGGCGGACTGGAACGCGAAGTCGAGCACCGAGTTCATGTCGGTGTCGCGCACGTAGGGCGCCAGCTTGGCGGGGTCGGCGTCGTACACCTCGCCGAACATGAAGAAGTCGGGCTTGCCTGCGACGTCGCGGGCGTAGTCCAGCACCTCGGTGGACCACTGCTCCCAGAACTCCGGGTTCACGTGCTTGACGGTGTCGATGCGGAAGCCGTCGATGCCGAGGTCGATCCAGTCCTGGTAGACCTCGACGAAGCCCTCGACGACCGTGGGGTGCTCGGTCATGAGGTCGTCGAGCCCGTCGAAGTCGCCGAGCGTCACCGACTCGCCCTCCCAGACCGTGTTTCCGCGGTTGTGGTACAGCGTCGGGTCGTTCAGCCACGCGGGGGTCTTCGCGTCCTGCAGGGCGGGGTCGACGACCGGGGTGTACGGGAAGCTCGTGGCGGCGTCGAGGGCGGGGAACTCGCCGGTGCCGGCGTAGTCGGCGGGGTCGAAGGCGTTTCCTGCGGCGTCTCGGTACGGCTCGGTGGCCGCGTCGACGTAGTCGTAGACGCCCTCTTCGTAGCCGATGACGTCGGCGGTGTGGTTGGTGATGATGTCGAAGTAGACCTTGATGTCCTGCGCGTGCGCCTCGGCGATGAGGGCCTCGAGCTCGGCGTTCGTGCCCAGGTGCGGGTCGATCTGCGTGAAGTCGGTGATCCAGTAGCCGTGGTAGCCGGCGCTGGCATCCGCCCCTTCGCCCTGCACCGGCCGGTTGGCGAAGCTGGGGGTGAGCCAGATCGCCGTGGTGCCGAGGCCCGCGATGTAGTCGAGCTGGGAGCGGAGCCCGGCGAGGTCGCCGCCGTTGTAGAAGCCCTTGTCGGTCGGGTCGAAGCCGTGCGCGAAGCGGTCGCCCTCGATGCCGCCGGTGTCGTTGCCGGGGTCGCCGTTGGCGAACCGGTCGGTCATGACGAAGTAGAACTGCTCGGCGGCGCCGGGCTGGCGCACCGGCGGGGCGACGAGGTCGCCGTCGGCGTCGCCGTCGTACTCGCCGCGGACGCTCAGCGCCTCGAGGCCCACACGGTGGGTGGTGTCGTCGAAGACGAAGCGCAGGGTCGCCGGGCCGTCGATGGTCAGCGGGATGTTGTCGGCGCCCCCGTCGAGTCCGTACGCCTCATCCCAGGTGTCGTTGACGGCGACCTTGTACTCGTAGCTGCCTGCGGGCACCTCGAACTCGGCCGCGAAGATGCCCGCCTCGTCGGTCGCCGCGAGCTCGGTCGCGGCGCAGTCGGGCTGCCAGTCGTCGGAGCAGCCCAGCTCGCTCTGCAGGCTGCCGACGAGGGCGAACGTGCGGTCGGCGGCGAGCGCGGGCGCCGCCGTGACGACGGCCGATCCGGTGAGGACCAATGCCGCGGCGGCGAAGGATGCCAGCAGGCGGCGGGCGCGGGAGGGGGGCGTCAGTGGCACGGTCTCTCCTGAAAAAGGCACGGCGGTGTACCGGATTCTCCCGACGCTACCAGCGGCCACCGACGCCCTGAGGGCGGTTGCCAGCGGTGGACATGAGAGTCCACTCATGTGCGCGGAACGACACCCCGACGTGCCCGTGAATACCCACGGGCGCTCCGCGCGCGCCCCCTCTCAACGCCGAGGGTTCACCCGAAGTCGCGACCACTCACACCGCGGCGAGCGCAGCCTTCTTGCGGCGGCGCATCTCGTGCAGGATCGGCTCGGTGTAGCCGTTCGGCTGCGCGGCGCCCTCGACGATCAGGCGGCGGGCGGACTCGAACGCGATGCCGCGGCCATGCCCCTCGTCGTCGAGCAGCGGCTCGTAGTCGGGGTCGCCGGCGTTCTGCGCGTCGACGACCCCCGCGAGCTTCTCGAGGCTGCGGTCGACGTCAGCGGCGTCGATCACCCCGTGCGCGAGCCAGTTGGCGAGCAGCTGGCTCGAGATGCGCAGCGTGGCCCGGTCCTCCATCAGCGCGACGCCGTTGATGTCCGGGACCTTCGAGCATCCGACACCCTGGTCGATCCACCGCACCACGTACCCGAGGATCGACTGCACGTTGTTGTCGACCTCGGCCAGCACCGCGTCGCGGCCGAGCGGCTCTGTCTGCAGCGGCGGGATCAGGATGTCGTCGATGCCCCGCGGGGGCCGCTCCGCGACGGTGCGCTGCACCTCGGCGACGTCGACCTGGTGGTAGTGCAGGGCGTGCAGAGTGGCCGCGGTGGGCGAGGGAACCCACGCCGTCGTCGCCCCCGAGCGCACCTGAGCGATCTTCTGCTCCAGCATGTCGTGCATGAGGTCGGGCATGGCCCACATCCCCTTGCCGATCTGGGCGCGGCCGATGAACCCGGCGCCGAGCCCGGCATCCACGTTGGCGTCCTCGTACGCGCCGAGGAACGGCTGGGCTTTGATGGCGGCCTTCGGCACGACGGGTCCGGCCTGCAGCGACGTGTGGATCTCGTCGCCGGTGCGGTCGAGGAACCCGGTGTTGATGAACACGATGCGGTCGGCGGCCTCGGCGATCGCCGCCCGCAGGTTGAGCGTGGTGCGCCGCTCCTCGTCCATGATGCCCACCTTGAGGGTGTTCGCCGGCAGGCCCAGGAGATCCTCGACGCGGGAGAACAGCTCCACGGTGAAGGCGACCTCCGCCGGCCCGTGCATCTTGGGCTTCACGATGTACAGCGACCCGGTGCGGGAGTTCGTCCCCGCCCGGTCGCCGCGCAGGTCGGGCAGCGCGCCGACGGCGGTCATGATCGCATCGAGGATGCCTTCGGGCACCGACTCCCCCGCGGCATCCGTGATGGCGTCCGTGGTCATCAGGTGCCCCACGTTGCGCACGAGCAGCAGCGAGCGGCCGGGGAGGGCGAACTCCGACCCGTCGGGGGCGGTGTAGCGGCGGTCGTCGTTCATCCGGCGGGTGAAGGAGCGGCCGTTCTTGACGAGCTCGGCGGTGAGCGTGCCGGTCACCAACCCCTGCCAGTTGCGGTAGCCGAGCGCCTTGTCGTCGGCGTCGACGGCGGCGACGGAGTCCTCGAGGTCCATGATCGTCGTCAGCGCCGACTCCACGACGATGTCGTCGATGCCCGCGGGGTCGGTGGCGCCGATGCGGCCGGCGCGGTCGATCTGCACGTCGAGGTGCAGACCGTGGTGGCGCAGCAGCACCGACGCGGGCTCGGCCGCATCGCCGGTGTAGCCGACGAAGGCGTCGGCATCCTGCAGCTCGACGTCCTGCCCCGCCACGGTGACACGCAGCACACCGTTCGCGACGCGGTAGTTCTCCGCATCGGCGTGCGAGCCACGGGTGAGGGGCGCGACCTCGTCGAGCAGACGGCGGCCGTAGGCGATGACTGCGGCGCCGCGCTGCGGGTTGTACTCCGCGCCGGGCACCAGCTCCCCTTCCTCGGGGATCGCGTCGGTGCCGTAGAGCGCGTCGTAGAGGGAACCCCACCGTGCGTTGGCCGCATTGACGGCGAAGCGCGCGTTCAGCAGCGGCACCACCAGCTGCGGGCCGGCGAGGGTCGCGATCTCGGCGTCGACGTTCTCGGTGCGGATGCCGAAGGGAGCGGGCTGCTCCAGCAGGTAGCCGATGCGCTCGAGGAACGCGCGGTAGTCCGCCGAGTCGGGCCGCCCCGGGTGCGCCCGGTGGTAGTCGTCGATCTGCGCCTGCAGCCGGTCGCGCTCGGCGAGCAGCTCCCGGTTGCGCGGCGTCAGGTCGCGCAGGAGCGCGCTGACGCCGTCCCAGAACGCAGCGGCGTCGATCCCCTCTGCCGCGAGCGCCTCCTCGGCGAACGCGAGGATCGGCTCCGCGACCGCCAGGTCGGCGCGCTGCTGTCGAGCGGTGTGCGTGGTGTCCATGGCGGCTCTGCCTCTCGGTCGGGTGAGGGATCCCCGCCGAAGCTACCAGCTTCACCTCGTCTTATGGAATGCTGATTCCATCATGCGGAATAGGAGCGCACCATGAAGAAGAACGCCACCGCGGGGGTGCAGTCGGTGGCCCGCACCCTCGATCTGCTCGAGGCGCTCGCGACCCTCGGCGGCGAAGCGGGAGTCGGCGAGATCGCCGCCGCGCTGTCACTGCCGCCCGCGACGATCCACCGACTGCTGCGCACCCTCGCCGCCCGCGGCTACGTCATGCAACTGCCGTCCCGGCGCTACAGCCTCGGCCCCGGCCTCATCCGGCTCGGCGAAGCGGCGACGCGGCGGCTCTCCGGGTGGGCGAAGCCCGCCCTGCTGCGGCTCAGCGAAGCCACGCAGGAGAGCGCGAACTTCGCGGTGCTCGACGGCGACATGGCCACCTACGTCGCGCAGGCGCCGTCGAAGCACCAGATGCGCATGTTCACGGAGGTCGGCCGCCGGGTCTTCCCCCACGCCACCGGCGTGGGCAAGGCGCTGCTCGCGCAGCTGCCCGACGCCGACGTGCGGGCGCTCGTGGGTCGGACCGGGATGCCGGGGTTCACCGACACCACGCTGCGCACCGAAGACGACCTGCTCGCAGAGCTCGGCACGATCCGCGCGCGCGGCTATGCGATCGATGAAGGCGAGCAGGAGGTCGGCGTGCGCTGCTTCGCCGTCGCCGTGCCGGGCATGGCGCTGCCGGCCGCCGTGTCGGTCTCCGGCCCCGAAGTGCGCGTGACACTCGAGTCCGCACCCGCCGTGGTGCAGGCGCTGCGCGAGGCGGTCGCGACGCTGCAGCGCGCCGTGCCCGGCTGAGCGCGGGCCGCGCACGGGCAGACGAAGGGCCGCCGGAAGCCGGCGGCCCTTCGTTCAGCGGTGCGCGCGCTGGGTCAGCTCGCTGCTTCCTCCGCGCGCTGCATGGCCTCGACCTGCGCGGCATCCGGCTCGTAGCCCTCGATGTGGCGCTCCGCCGGACCGTCGTAGTCCGACAGCGGGCGGATGAGGGCGTTGGAGGCCTGCTGCTCCATGATGTGCGCCGTCCACCCCGTGACGCGCGCGGCGATGAACAGCGGTGTGAAGGTGAGGGTGTCGAACCCCATCAGGCTGTACGCCGGCCCGGAGGGGTAGTCGAGGTTCGGGTAGATGCCCTTGCGGCCGACGAACTCCGACTCGAGGGTGTCGTACAGCTCGGCCACGTCAGGACGGTCGTAGTGCGAGACGAGGGTGTCCAGCGCCGCCTTCATGGTCGGCACGCGGGAATCCCCGCGCTTGTACACGCGGTGCCCGAACCCCATGATCTTGCGCTTGGCCGCGAGGGCTTCGTCGAGCCACGGCACGACGTTCTCGGCCGAGCCGATCTCGGTGAAGATGTGCAGCACCGCCTCGTTGGCACCGCCGTGCAGCGGTCCCTTGAGGGCGCCGATGGCGCCGACGACCGCCGAGTAGAGGTCGCTGAGGGTCGAGGTGATGACCCGCCCCGTGAAGGTCGACGCGTTGAAGGAGTGCTCGGCGTACAGCACCATCGACCGGTTGAACGCGTCGACGACGACCTCGTGGGGCTCCTCGCCGAACGTCATCCAGAGGAAGTTGGCGGCGTAGTCGAGGTCCTCGCGCGGCTCGACGAGCTGCTCACCGCGGCGGCGGCGCTGCCCGTAGGCGACGACGGCCGGCAGCGCGGCGAACAGCCGGATGCTGCGGTCGAGGTTCTCCGCCGGCGTGCCGACGGCGTCGAGCACATTGTCGATGCCCGCGGTGTCGACCGCGCCGATGAGGCTCACCACGGTGCGCACCTCGTCCATCGGGTGGGCATCCAGCGGCATCGCGTCGATGAGGTCCTTGACCGCGGGCGAGAGCGCACGGTTGGCACGCTCGACCGCGCGCAGCTCCGAGAGCTGCTCGTCGGTGGGCAGCTCGCCGTTCCAGAGCAGATAGGCGACCGCCTCGAACGGCTGGGTCGCCGCGAGCTCCTGCACCGGGTAGCCGCGGTACATGAGGCTGTTGATCTCGGGGTCGACCTTGGAGATCGCGGTCACGTCGGCGACGACGCCCGCCAGGCCCTTCTTGATGTCGGTGGTCATCGCACGCTCATTTCTCGATCTCGAAGTTGAACACGGTGGTGTCGAAGTGGTTGTACGCCTCGTAGTCGAGCAGGTCGTACAGGTCGGCGCGGTGCTGCATCTCCCCCAGCTTGCCGGTCAGCTGCCCCTCATCGGTCAGGGTATCCAGCGCGCGGCCGGCAGCGCCCATGGCGATGCGCAGCAGCGAGACCGGCCAGATGACGATGTTGACGCCGACGTCGCGCAGCTGATCGACCGAGAAGAGGTCGCTCTTTCCGAACTCCGTCATGTTCGCCAGGATCGGCACGTCCACGGCGGCGCGCACCGCGGCGAACTCCTCGAGGGTGCGCATCGCCTCGGGGAAGATCGCATCGGCGCCGGCGTCGACGAGGGCGCGGGCGCGGTCGATCGCGGCATCCAGCCCGTCCACGGCGCGGATGTCGGTGCGCGCCATGAGGAGGAAGTTCGGGTCGCGGCGGGCGTCGGTGGCGGCGCGGATGCGCTTGATCGCGGTGTCCTGGTCGACGACCGCCTTGCCGTCGAGGTGGCCGCAGCGCTTGGGGTTCACCTGGTCCTCGATGTGGGCCCCGGCGATGCCGGCATCCTCGAGGGTCTGGATCGTGCGGGCGACGTTCATCGGCTCGCCGAACCCGGTGTCGGCGTCGATGATCGCGGGCAGGTCCGTCATGCGGGCGATCTGCTGCCCGCGGCCGGCGACCTCGGTGAGGGTCGTCAGCCCGATGTCGGGCAGACCGAGGTCCGCCGACAGCACGGCGCCCGAGATGTAGACGCCCTCGAACCCCTTCTGCTGGATCAGGCGGGCCGACAGCGGGTTGAACGCCCCCGGAAAGCGCAGCAGCTCGCCGGTGGCGAGGCGCTCGCGGAACAGGCGCCGCTTCTCGGCGGGGGTCACGGTCGAGTACAGCATCAGTGGTCTCCTCTCAGGCGTGCACAACGTCGCCGATCCGCGGCTCGCGAGGCGCGCGGGGACGCCTGCGGCCCGCTCTGCCACCGGAACAGCGACGTTGTGCACCGGGCCATGACTAGAACAGGCCCTTCGGGGCCGGCGCCGCGAGCAGCAGGCCCGGCTTCGCGACGATCGAGAGCTGCCGCACTTCGTCGGCGGTGAGCTCGGGCAGGCGCTGGGCCAGGTCGAGGAACCGCTCGATCTCAGCGGACTCGAGCACCGGCTCGGCGAGGATGCGGAACTTGCGGATGTAGTCCTCGCGCGCGAACGGGCGGGCGCCGAGGGGGTGCGCGTCGGCGACGGCGATCTCCTCCTCGATGACCGTGCCGTCGGTCAGGCGGATCTCCACGCGACCGCCGAACGCCTTCTCGGCGGGGTCCTCCGAGTGGTAGCGACGCGTCCACTCGGCATCCTCGGCCGTGGTGATCTTGTGCCACAGCGCCACGGTGTCCTCGCGGCCGGCCCGCTCGGGGGCGTACGAGTCGACGTGGTGCCAGCCGCCGTCCTGCAGCGCCACCGCGAAGATGTACGGGATCGAGTGGTCCAGGGTCTCGCGCGACGCGGTGGGGTCGTACTTCTGCGGGTCGTTGGCGCCGGACCCGATGACGAAGTGGGTGTGGTGCGAGGTGTGCAGCACGATCGACTCGACGTTCGCGGGGTCGGTGGCCTCGGGGTGCTCGCCGTGGAGCTTGCGCGCCAGGTCGATCCAGGCCTGGGCCTGGTACTCGGCGGAGTGCTCCTTGGTGTACGAGTCGAGGATCGCGCGCTTGGGCTCGCCCGCGGCGGGCAGCGGCACGTCGTACGACGCGTCGGGGCCGTCGAGCATCCAGGCGACGACGCCGTCCTCGCCCTCGTAGATCGGCGACGGCGAGGTCTCGCCGCGCATGGCACGGTCGACCGCTTCGACGGCCATCTTGCCGGCGAAGGCCGGGGCGTGGGCCTTCCAGGTCGAGATCTCGCCCTTGCGCGACTGGCGGGTCGCGGTGGTGGTGTGCAGCGCCTGCCCGACGGCCTGGTAGATCGTCTCGGTCGGAAGACCCAGCAGCGTGCCGATGCCGGCGGCCGCCGACGGGCCGAGGTGGGCGACGTGGTCGATCTTGTGCTTGTGCAGGCAGATGGCCCGCACCAGGTCGATCTGGATCTCGTAGCCGGTGGCGATGCCGCGCACGAGCGCTTCGCCGTCGGACCCGACGTGCTGGGCGACGGCGAGGATCGGCGGGATGTTGTCGCCGGGGTGGGAGTAGTCCGCCGCCAGGAAGGTGTCATGGTAGTCGAGCTCGCGCACGGCGACGCCGTTGGCCCACGCCGCCCACTCGGGGCTGGTGCGGCGCTCGAGGGCGCAGCCGAACACGGTCGCGCCGTCGCCGCCGACCGAGACGGCGTGGTCGAGCGCCTGCTGTCGGGCGGCGCTGACGGGGGCGCGGGTGAGCGAGGCGGCGGCGACGGCGGCGTTGTCGATCACACGATTGATGATCATGTCGATCACCTCGGGTTCGACGGCCACCGGGTCGGTGGCGACCTCGGCGATGTGCCAGGCGAGCTGGCCCTCGCGGGCGAGCTCCTCATCGCTGCGGTGGACGCGAAGGTGGTGCGTGACGGTCATGGGTGTGCCTCCAGGGACTCGAGGATCGACATCAGGGCATTGTGCAGGTGGACGTGGGTGGCGTGTGCGGCGAGATCGGCATCGCCGGCGGAGATCGCCGAAGCGATGAGACGGTGCTCGGCAACGGATGCCGTGAGCCGGCGGGGGTTGTCCCGGGCGAGGCGGCGCACCCGCACGAGGTGGGTGCGCACCATCCGCAGCGACGAGGCGAGGTAGTCGTTGGCGACCGCGGCGTCCAGCGCCGCATCGAAGCGGGCGATGAGCGCGTAGTACGCGTCGGCGTCGCACTCCGGCTCGGCGACGACGAACTCGGCGGCGAGGTCGTCGAACACGGCCCGGTCGCCGGTGGCCGCGGCGAGCCGGGCGGCCATCTCCTCAAGCGCGCGGCGCACGGTGAACAGAGCCCGGATGTCGTCGGCGTCGATTCCGGCGACGACGGTGACGCGCGGCGACGCCTGCTCCACGAGGCCGTCGGCGGCGAGGCGGCCGAGGGCTTCGCGCAGCGGGGTGCGGCTCACGCCGAGTCGCGTGGCCTGCTCCACCTCCGCGAGCACGGTGCCGGGGGCGAGGGCGCCGGACTGGATCTCGTCGAGGAGCGTCTCGTAGGCGCGGTCACTGGCGCGCATCATTGCCTCCTCCTCCGCGGGCGTCGTCGCCCCAGTGTATACACAATGGCACATTCGGGCGCATGGATTCCCTTCTGAGGATGCCGTGGGTATACATCTCTGGCATCCCTCGATCCGGCCCGCGCCGCTCCCGCATCCACCAGAATGGAATGTCCGCGTCCGACGCCAGGGGGTTCCATGCGTGCACTCGTCCACGACCGATTCGGCGATCCCGCCGAGGTGCTGACCGTGCGAGAGGCGCCGACCCCGACCCCCGGACCGCGGGAGGTGCGTGTGCGGATGCTGCGCTCCCCCATCCACAATCACGACCTGTGGACGGTGCGCGGCTCCTATGGCTACCGCCCCGAGCTGCCCGCCCGCGCGGGCACCGAGGCCGTCGGGGTGGTCGAGGAACTCGGCGCCGGCGTGACGGGTCTCGAGGTCGGGCAGCGCGTGGCGACCGGCGGCACCTTCGGGGTGTGGGCCGAGCAGTTCGTCGCACGCGCCGGCGCCCTCGTCCCGGTGCCGGACGGCCTGCCCGACGAGCAGGCCGCACAGCTCGTGTCGATGCCGTTCAGCGCCATCAGCCTCATCGACTCCCTCGAGCTGCAGCCGGGCGACTGGCTCGTGCAGAACGCCGCGAACGGCGCCGTCGGCCGCATGGTCGCCCAGATCGGCCGCGCTCGCGACATCAACGTCCTCGGGCTCGTCCGCCGCGACGCCGCCGTCGCCGAGCTCGCGGCGCAGGGCATCGACCGGGTCGTCTCGGTCGAGGACGCAGGCTGGCGCGACCGGGTCGCCGAGATCACCGGCGGTGCGTCCATCGTCGCGGGCGTCGACTCGGTCGGCGGCCACTCGAGCGGGCAGGTGCTCTCCCTCCTCGGCGAGAACGGCACGCTCGTCGTCTTCGGCGCGATGGAAGCGCCGAAGGTTCAGCTCAGCTCGGGCGACCTCATCTTCCGCCAGCTCACCGTGAAGGGGTTCTGGGGCAGCACGGTCAGCGCCACGATGGATGCCGCGCGGCGCGCGGAGCTGTTCGACGAGCTTGCCCACCTGCTGGCATCCGGAGCGCTCACCCTGCCGGTATCCGCGACGTTCCCGCTCGATGAGGTCGCCGAGGCCGTCGGCGCGACCCTCTCGGCGGGCCGCGTGGGCAAGGTGCTGCTGCGCCCCTGAACCCGAGTTCTACGCCCCGGCGTCGGCCAGCAGCGCGGCGAGCGCGTAGAGCGCAGGCCGCTGGCCCTTCACGAGCCGTTCGCCCGCGACCCCCAGCCCCACCCAGTCCGCGCGGTCGACCTCGGGGAACCGCTCGGTCCTGCCTGAGCGCGGCGGCCACTCCATCTCGAACTCCCCGAACACGAAGTCCGCCCTGGTGGCCGAGAACGCGGAGCCGTCGGCGACGAAGACGGTCACGCGCTTGCCCGACGAGTACGGGTACGTGCCGAGCTCGGCGTACGGCCCCTCGGGAGGGTCGACCCCGAGCTCCTCTCGGAACTCACGCCTGGCGGCATCCAGCGCCGACTCGGCGTCGGGGTCGTACTCGCCCTTCGGGACCGACCACGCACCGGTCTCCTTGCCCGCCCAGTACGGACCGCCCATGTGGGCGATCAGCACCTCCGGCCCGCCGTCGGCGAGTCGGTAGAGCAGGAGACCGGCGCTGTGGACGGGCATCAGGCCGGACGGGACGCCGGCGACACCTCGTAGGTGTTCTCGGGGTCGGTCTCGGCCACGCCCGAGAGGGCGGCGTCGATGGCGGTCATCGTGTCGGCGTCGAGCGTGACCCCGGAGGCCTTGACGGAATCCTCGAGCTGCTCCGGGCGCGAGGCGCCCACGAGGGCGGCGGCGACGTTCGGGTTCTGCAGCACCCACGCGATCGCGAGCTGCGGCATGGTGAGGCCGGCCTGCTCGGCGACGGGCTTGAGCTTCTGCACCGCCGTGAGAACCTCGTCGGTCATGAACCGCTTGATGAACGTGGCGCCGCTCTTGTCGTCGGTCGCGCGCGAGCCCTCGGGCAGCGGCTGGCCGGGCAGGTACTTGCCGCTGAGCACACCCTGCGCCATCGGCGACCAGACGATCTGCGAGATGCCGAGCTCTTCGGATGCCGGGATGACCTTGCCCTCGATGACCCGCCACAGCGCGGAGTACTGGGGCTGGTTGGAGACGAGCTGCACACCGAGGTCCTTCGCGAGCGCGTGACCCTCCCGCAGCTGCTCGGCGGTCCACTCCGAGACCCCGATGTAGAGCGCCTTGCCCTGGCGCACGATGTCGGCGAACGCCTGCATCGTCTCTTCGAGCGGGGTCTCGTAGTCGTAGCGGTGCGCCTGGTACAGGTCGACGTAGTCGACGCCGAGGCGACGCAGCGACCCGTGGATGCCGTCGAAGATGTGCTTGCGGCTGAGGCCCATGTCGTTCGGACCCTTGCGGCCGATCGGCCAGTAGAGCTTCGTGAAGATCTCCACCGACTCGCGGGGCTGACCCTTCAGCGCCTCACCGAGCACCTCTTCGGCGGCGGTGTTCGCGTAGGCGTCGGCCGTGTCGAACGAGGTGATGCCGAGGTCGAGGGCCTTGTGCACCGTGGCGATCGCCGCCTCGTTCTCGACCTGCGAGGCATGGGTGATCCAGTTGCCGTACGTGATCTCCGAGACCTTGAAACCAGAGTTGCCGAGATAGCGATAGTTGACCATCCTCAAACGTTACTGCCGCGCGAGACGGCGAAGGCCGGGCTGGACAGGTCCGCGCCGGAGCGATAGCAGGGGGTCAGGGCCGGCTTCCCGTCCGGCCCGCAGCCCCCGCCCTTTGCGGGCGGCCGCGTGCCATGACGGCGACGTCACGCGTCAGGGGAACCTTGCGGCGCCGCAGGAGGCTGATGCTTTCGCAGCCAGTACTCCGTCTGGGCGACGTGACCGGCCGCAGCGGCGGATGCCGCGACGGGATCGCGCGCCTCGAGTCCGCGCAGCACGGCACGATGCCCCGCATCCGACAGCACCTTGATCCGTGCCGCGTCATCGGTCGCGAAGATGCGATATGCGCGAGAGCGCGCCCGGAGGACGTCCAGGAGATTGGCGAGTGCCGCATTGCCGGCGACAGCGGCGATGCCCATGTGGAAATCGTGGTCGAGGTCGGACTGCCGCTCGTCGTCGGTCTCGGCTTCGAGCGCGGTGAGAACCCGATCCAGCCGCGCCACGGTCTCGTCGTCGATGCGCGCGGCGGCCAGGCTCGCCGCGTGGGCCTCGAGTGCCCGCCGCAGTTCGTACAGCTCGATGATCGACTCGAGCGGGAGCAGCCCGACGGTCAGCGACAGCGCCTTGATGAGGTCTGCGGCATTCAGGTCGCCGACGTAGCTGCCCGAGCCGTGCCGGGTGTCGAGAACCCCCAGTGCGGCGAGCATGCGGATGGCTTCCCGCAGCGACCCGCGCGACACGCCCAGTCGCTCGCACAGCTCACCCTCACTGGGGAGCCGGTCGCCCGGACGAAGAGTGCCGTCCGCGATCAGCGCTCGCAGCCCTTGCAGGGCCGTGTCCAGTGCAGTCACCCGCGCCACCCCCCTCGCCGAGCGCGCGCCGAGTCTGTCGCGGACACCCAAGGATCATCAAGTTGTATTACGACTTCGAGAAGAAATCGCCCATTCGTCCTCACGAGAGGACCCTATATGGCAATGTTGTGCGACAAGTCGTCCCGCTGAACCAACGAGGTCACATGCCCATACCTCCACCCGCCTCGCTCCGAGCGCGCCTGGCATCGGGCCGGCTCGCTCGCGACGCGTGGCCGTTGGATCCCGAAATCGTGCATCTGAACCACGGTTCCTTCGGGGCTGTCCCGCGCGAGGTCGTCGCGGTCCAGGACGAGTTGCGCCGACGCGCGGACGCCAGTCCTGTCGGGTGGTTTCCCCGCGTCGCGGAGTACACCCGCACTGCCCGCTGGGAGGTCGCGCCGTTCGTGGGAGCGCGCCCCGAAGACACGGTGTTCGTGCCGAATGCTTCGGCCGCGGCGACGGTGGTCTACAACTCGCTGCGACTCGAGCCGTCCGACGAGATCCTCGTCACGGACCACGGCTACGGCGCCATCACCATGGGTGCCGCACGGCTCGCCCGCCGCTACGGCGCACGCGTCCGCACGGTGCGTGTGGGGATGTTCGACGGCGAGGCTGAGGTGCTGGAGGCGTTCCGGCGCGCGTTCAACACGCACACCCGACTCATCGTGATCGACCAGGTCACCTCGCCCACCGCGCTGCGACTGCCGACGCGGGAGATCACGGCCCTGGCCCATGAGCACGGCATCCGAGTGCTCGTCGACGGCGCCCACGCGCCCGGCCTGATCCCCGACGCCGCACGGCAGGGCGGCGGCGATTGGTGGTTCGGCAACCTGCACAAGTGGGCTTGCGCCCCGCGTGGGGCCGCGGTGCTGGTGACCAGCGCCGACGACCGGCAGGACCTTTGGCCTCTCATCGACTCGTGGGGCGGCGACGAGCCGTTCCCCGACCGGTTCGACTCCCAGGGCACGATCGATGCCACCAGCTACATCGCCGCGCCCGCAGCGATCGAGTTCATCGAACGCGAGTACGGCTGGGCGCGCGCCCGGGAGCGCATGTGGCAGATGGCGGACATCGGGGCGGCCGTGATCGCCGAGGCTCTGCAGCCGTACATCTCCGACGACGCGCGGGTCGACCTGCCACGGCCCGTGCCCCCGATGCGACTGATCCGCCTGCCGGACGGCCTCGGCACCACCCGCGAAGAGGCCGACGAGCTGCGCATGCTGCTGCTGGATGCCACCGGGGTGGAGACCGCTTTCACCAGCTACGAAGGTCGCGGCTACTTCCGCCTGTCGGTGCACCTGTACACCGAGGCCGAGGACTTCGCCGCCTTCGTCGAGCGCTGCGTCCCGGAGATCCTGCGCCGCGCCGGAAGCCCCCGCGTCCAGAGCATGAACCTGACCTGACCGACCCGAAACGGGAAGCCGCGCACCGTCGCGCACGCCCTGCACCCCACACAGAGAAAGACCGAGGAACATCGTGAAGCGCAACCGCCTGACCCTCACCGTCGGCATCGGCACCGCCGCCGTGCTCGCCCTCACCGCCTGCTCCGGATCCTCCGGAGACACGGCTGACGGCGACGTCACGCTGAAGATGGTCGAGAGCCTGACCAACCCCGCTCGCACCGAGGTCCTCCGGGGGATGCTCGACGCCTTCGAGGCGGAAAACCCCGGAGTGACCGTGGAGCTGGTGTCCCCGCCCACGGAGCAGGCGGACAAGACCATCCAGCAGATGCTGCAGTCCGGCAAAGGCGTCGACGTGCTCGAAGTGCGCGACATCACGGTCGGACCGTTCTCGAACAACGGATGGCTCTACGACATGGCCGGCGACCTGGAGAACTGGGACGGATGGGACGCGCTCACGGAGAACGCCCAGTCCGCCGCGGTCTCGGACGGCGCCAGCTACTTCGTGCCGTACGGCTTCTACGGGCTGTCGCTGTTCTACCGCGCCGACCTCGTCGAGGCTGCGGGCTTCGACGGCCCGCCGCACAGCTGGGAGGAACTGCTCGAGCAGGCCTCCGCCATCCAGAATCCCGCCGAGAACGTCTACGGGTACGCCTTCCGTGGCGGCACGAACGGCAACACCAACGTCGTCGCCGCCGTCGAGGCCTACCTCGTCGACGACCTCGACCCGGCCAACGCCTTCCTGCTGCAGGACGGCTCGACCATCTTCTCCGCGCCCGAAGCGCAGGACGCGGTCGACACCTACTTCGCCCTCTTCGAGCAGGCCTCGCCGCCCTCGGCCGTCTCGTGGGGCTACCCGGAGATGGTCGCCGGGTTCACGAACGGATCGACCGCCTTCCTGCTGCAGGATCCCGAGGTCATCGCCACCGTGCAGGCTTCCAGCCTGACCGACGAGCAGTGGGACACCGCTCCTCTGCTGGTGGGCGCCGGCGGCAAGGCGGCGCAGCCGCTCGCCGTCGCCGGGTGGGGGGTGGCCGAGGCCAGCGAGCATCAGGAGGAGGCCGTTGAGCTCGTGAAGTTCCTGTCGTCGGCGGAGCCCGCCACCGAGTTCGCACAGGCCAACAGCCTGGTGCCCATCATCGCCGAGGCAGCTGAGGACGAGTTCTACTCCACCGGCCCGTGGACCAGCTACGTCACGATGACGCAGAACCCCGAGACCTACGTCAACGTGAGGCAGCCGCGCGGGGTCAGCTGGTGGACCGAGTGGGCGCAGAAGTCGGATCAGGACGTGCAGAGCGTGCTGCTGGGCAACATGAGCACCGCTGAGCTGCTGGCGTCCTGGGACGCTTTCTGGACCGACAAGTACGCGGCCGAGCAGGACTGACGATGTCGCTGCTCACGCGCGAGGCGCGCCCCACCGGCCTGTCCGGTGGGGCCGCCCCGCTCGGCCGGCGGCGCGTGTTCCGCAGCCGGCACGGGTGGACGATCCTGGCGTTCCTCGCGCCCGCGATCGTCTTCGTCAGCTGGTTCACCTACTACCCGATGCTCCAGGGCGCGGGCATGGCCTTCCGCGACTGGAACCTCTGGGATCTGACGTCCACGCCGTTCGTCGGCCTCGACAACTTCACCCGGATCTTCGCGGACCCGATCTTCCCGACAGTCGCCTGGAACTCGGTGCTGTGGGTGGTGTGCTCGCTGGTGCCGCAGTTCGTCATCGGGTTCCTGATCGCCCTCGCGCTGCGCAAGCGCTTCCGTTTCCGCGGCCTCTACCAGGCGCTCGTCTTCTTCCCCTGGGCGGTCTCGGGCTTCCTCATCGGCATGCTGTTCCGCTGGATGTTCAACGCCGAGTTCGGCGTCATCAACGACCTGCTCATGAAGGCGGGGCTCATCGATTCGCCGCTCCCCTGGCTGGCCGACCCGAAGCTGGCGATGGTCGCGGTCATCACGGCGAACATCTGGTACGGCGTGACGTTCTTCGCGATCATGATCCTCGCCGCGCTGCAGTCCGTGCCGGACGAGATGCTCGAAGCGGCGAGCCTGGACGGCGCCGGCAGGGTGCGGCAGCTGTTCTCGATCATCATCCCGTACATCGCGATGACGCTGCTGCTGACGGTGCTCCTGCGCATCATCTGGATCTTCAACTTCCCCGACATCATCTGGGCGATGACCGCGGGCGGACCCGCGAACCAGACGCACATCATCACCACCTGGATGATCAACTACACGCAGCAGGGCAACTACGGCCTCGCCAGCGCCATCGGGCTCATCGTCGTGGCGGTGCTGTTCGTCTTCTGCGCCTTCTACCTGCTCGCCATGAAGAAGGTGACCAAGTGACCGCACTCGCCCCCGTGGCTCCCCCTGCGCCCGCGGCATCCGCCGCCGCCCCGCCGCACCGCCCCGCTGGGTCGGGTCGCCGATTCGCCGTGACCGGCGCGCTGCGGTTCACCGGGCTGGCGGTATGGCTTCTCATCACGCTGTTCCCGCTCTACTGGATTGCGCTGACGTCGTTCAAGGCGCCCGCCACGGTGAACGCCTTCCCCATCGAGTACTGGCCGAGCCAGCCCTCGGTGCAGAACTACGTGAACCTGTTCGCGACGAGCCAGTTCGGGGTCTTCCTGATGAACTCGGCGATCGTCTCTTTGGCAGCGGGCGCGGTCGCCACCCTGATCGCGCTGCTCAGCGCCTTCGTGCTGTCGCGGTTCGAGTTCCGCAGCAAGGGAGCGGTGCTGATCGCGTTCCTGCTGACGCAGATGATTCCGGCGTTCATCGCGCTCGGACCGCTGTACTCGATGATGTCGGACCTGGGCCTCGTGGACTCCAAGTTCGGTCTGATCCTGGTCTACATCGCGGTGTGCATCCCGTTCTCGACGGTCATGCTGCGCGGGTTCTTCGAGAATGTGCCCGCCGCGCTCGAAGAGGCGGCCATGATCGACGGCTGCTCCCGGCTGGGAGCCCTCTTCCGTGTGCTCGTGCCGGTCATGACACCCGGCATCATCGCCGCGTTCATCTTCAATTTCGTCAACTGCTGGAACGAGCTGTTCCTCTCGGTGGTGCTCATGCACTCCACCGAGAACCGCACGGTGCCCGCCGCGCTCAACGGCTTCATCTCGACGTTCAACGTCGACTGGGGCTCGATGTCGGCGGCCGCGGTCGTGACGATCCTGCCGACGATGGCGATGTTCGCACTGGCGAGCAAGTGGATCGTGCAGGGGCTGACAGCCGGCGCTGTCAAGGAGTGACGCCGAGCCGGGCGCCGCTTGCACGGCGGCGTCCGGCTCGCGGCACGTCAGGAGACGGGCGTGACTCCGGCGGCGGCGACCTCGTCGTCCTCGGTCGCCACCAGCTGACCGCACGCGCCGTCGATCTCCTTGCCGCGCGTGTCGCGGAGGGTCGTGGGCACGCCGGCGTCGTTGAGCCGGCGCACGAACTCGTCCTGCACGTCCTTGTCCGACGACGTCCAGATGGAGCCCGGGGTCGGGTTCAGCGGGATGGGGTTCACGTGCACCCAGCCACGGCCGCGCGCGTTGAGCTTCTCGGCCAGCAGGTCGGCGCGCCACGCGTGGTCGTTCATGTCCTTGATGAGGGCGTATTCGATCGAGACGCGGCGGCCGGTCTTGTCGAAGTACTCGCGGGCGGCATCCAGCGCCTCGTCGACCTTCCAGCGGGAGTTCACCGGGATGAGCTCGTCGCGCAGCAGGTCGTCGGGGGCGTGCAGCGAGAGCGCGAAGGTGACGGGGATGTCCTCATCGGCGAGCTTGCGGATCGCCGGCACGAGGCCGACCGTCGACACCGTGACGCCACGGGCGCTCATACCCAGGCCGTGCTTCTTGTCGACCATCGTGCGGACGGCCTGCATGACGCGGTTGTAGTTGGCGAGGGGCTCACCCATCCCCATGAAGACGATGTTGGTGACGCGCTCGCCCTCGTGGCCCACCTTGCGGGGGTCGCCGAGGCCGCCCTCGGCGATGAGGCGGTTGGCGCGCACGACCTGGTCGACGATCTCGGCGGCCGACATGTTGCGGGTCAGGCCCGCCTGGCCGGTGGCGCAGAACGGGCAGTTCATGCCGCAGCCGGCCTGGCTCGACACGCACAGCGTGATGCGGCCGGGGTACCGCATGAGCACCGACTCGACGAGGGCGCCGTCGTGCAGCTTCCACAGGAACTTGATCGTGTCGCCGCGGTCGGTCTCGAGGCGCTTGACCTCCGTCAGCAGCGGAGGGAGCAGCCCGTGCACGAGCTCCTCGCGGCCGGCCGCGGGGAGATCGGTCATGTGGGCCGGGTCGGCCGTGTAGTGCGTGAAGTAGTGCTTCTCCAGCTGGGCCGCGCGGAAGCCCGGCATCCCGAGCTCCGTGACCTTCTCGACCCGCTGCTCGGGGGTGAGGTCGGCCAGGTGCACGGGCGGCTTGCCGCGCTTCGGGCTCGCGAACTGCAGCAGCGGGCGGCCCTCGGCATCCTTCTTCTGCGACCAGCCCTCGGTCGCCGGGCGAACCTGTCGCGGTTTCGTCGCGCGCACGGGGGAGGTATCGGTCATGTTCCCAGGGTACGGGAGTCGTCCTGGGCGGGCGCTGGCCGGGCGCGCGGGGGCGGCGCGTGGGCGCTCGCGGCTGGGGCGTGGGGCTGGGGTCGGGGGTCGGGGGTCGGGGTCGGGGGTCGGGGCGGGGTCGCGTGGGGCGCCGGGGTCGGGGCGGGGCTGCTCGAGTGTCACGTCCGCGCAGTCCCGCGGCTCTCGCACCCGCCATTAGCGACACCGGAGCGGCGCGGGGCGCGCGGCGCGATGCTGCCGCGGTCGCGAGCTGCTCGAGTGTCACGTCCGCACAGACCCACGGGCCTCGCACCCGCCATTCGCGACATCGGAGCGGCGCGGGGAGCGCGGCGCTGGGCGCGGCGGGGCGCGGCGCGCGCGGCCGGAGGGACGGCGCACGATAGGGCGGCAACGCACCCACCGCAAGCGACACTCGAGTCCCCCCGGGCGCCGTTACGGTGGCGACGTGAGCGACGAGCAGATCGAGGTCCGAGATATCCGCCCCGAGGATGCCGGCGAGGTGATGACCCTGCAGCGCGCGGCGTTCGTCAGCGAGGCGCTCATCTACGGCGACCCCGACATGCCGCCGCTCACGCAGACGCTCGAGGAGCTTCAGGCGGAGCTCGCCGACAACCTCGGCTGCGTCGCCCTCGACGGCCCGCGCATCGTCGGCGCGGTACGCGCCCGGCACGACGGCGACCTCCTGCTCATCGGGCGCATCGCGATCGCCCCCGACCAGCAGGGCCGCGGCATCGGCACGACGCTGCTCGCCGCGGTCGAGCAGCGCGGGCGGGATGCCGGAGCCACGACCGCCGAGCTGTTCACCGGATCGCTGAGCGAGGCGAACCTTCGCCTGTACCAGCGCGAGGGCTACACCGAGTCGGAGCGGGTCCCCGGCGACGGCAGCGACCAGGTCTTCCTGCAGAAGCCCCTGGCCTGACCCGCGCGCCGGCCGCGCTCACCCGGGGTCGGTACCGAGGGGCAGCCGACAGCCCCGGGGCCGACAGCCCCGGGGCGGACAGCCCCGGGGCGACGTCGACTCTCAGGCGGGAACGGCGACGGGCATCGGCTCGGGGGCCGCGACGGCGGCCTGCTGTCCGGCGCGGCGCCGGGCGCCCACGACGAGCAGCAGGATGCCGGCCGCCGCCCACCCGGCCAGCGTGAGCCCCGCGACCACACCGCCGGTGCCGCCGAAGTATGCGACCGACCGAACCAGCGTGCCCGTGGCTCCCGGCGGAAGGAGCTGGCCCGCCAGGCCGAGTCCGGCCGGCAGCCAGGCGGCGCCCGTGGCGATGCCGGCCAGCGGGTTGCCGATGAACATCATCACCATCGCGCCGATCGTGAACCCCTTGCCGCCGAATGCCTCCTGCAGCCCGGCGAGCGCGAGGGCCAGCGCACCGATGCCGAGCGCCATCGCACCCGCGACCGGCCAGAACGACGCGGCGGCGATGCTGCCGAACGCGAAGGCGAGGATTGCGGCGACGATCGTCCCGCCGATGACGGAGAAGGTGGCGATGCCGGCGACCGCCCAACCGAGGTGGCGTGCGAACACCTTGCGGAAGGCGACGGCGGGCACGATCCCGCCGAACACGAGCGGGAACGCGAGCCCGCCGATGCCGATTCCGGTGGGATCCGCCTCGGGCAGCGGCACGACATCGGTGACCGACACGGGAGCCCCCGCTGCCTGCCCGAGCGCTTGCGCGGTGGCGGTGACGGCACCGGAGATCGCGGGCGATGCGGCGCTCGCGACATAGGCCGTCACTCCCGACCCGTCGACCCCGACACCACCGGCCACCTCGCGTGCAGCGACGGCGGCGCGCAGGTCGCCATCCGACGCGTAGGTCACGACGTCATACGCGCCGGGCGCGGCATCCGCCAGCCCTTCCTGCACCTGGGTCACGGCGGCAGCGTCGCCGGCGACACCCAGCGGCAGGTCCTGGGCGCCGCTCTTGAGCGACGGCATCACGAACAGCATCAGCAGCACGACGAGGATCACACCGAGCCCCGCGGTGAGGCCCAGCATCTTCACAAGCGGTGACGGCGTCCGACGCGCTGCGGATGCCGGGGCGACGGTGTCGGGGATGGGAGAGGTCATGCGGAGTCCTGTCTGCCCGTAGGCGAAGCGGAGGGAATACCTCCACTATACGGAGACCCCTCCTCCACATACGCTGAGAGCCGACGGCAACGCCCACGACACAGGAAGGCGCACCATGCGCTCGGATGCGCTGAGGAGACGCGAGGCGATCGTGCGCGAGGCCCGCCGACTGTTCGCCGCGCACGGCGCGTCGGTGCCGCTCGAGACGATCGCGGAGGCGAGCGGCGTCGGCATCGCGACGCTCTACCGCAACTTCGCGTCCCGCGCGGAGCTGACCGACGCCGTCGCGCTGTCGATCCTGGACGAGATGCGCGAGGCGGCCGGCCGCGCACTCGAGGCGCTGCCGCGCACACCCGACGACGCCTGGCGCCGCTTCCTCCACGCCCTGGTGGGGCTCGACCTCGGGGCGCTCACGGAGGCGCTCGCCCATCCCGCGGACGCCGAGCTCTCCGCCGGCGTCCGCGCAGCGCAGGACGACACCCTCGGCCGCGTCGCCGACGTGCTCACCGCCGCACGCGTCGCCGGCCTCGTGCGCGCCGACCTCGCCCCCCTCGAGCTCGTGCTCGCCGTGGGGATGATCACCCGTCCGCAGCCGGCGGCGATCGCGGCATCCACTCCCCACCTCGTCCCCCGGCTGACCGCCATCCTCGAGGCCGGGCTGCGCGCCCAGCCGCCGGAGGCGACGGCCGGCTGAGACTCCGCCTCGGTCGCCGAGGCGGAGCCCCGCTATCTCCTGATCGGGCGCTCGACCAACGGGGCCTCGCTGCGCCGCTGACCGTTCCGCACCGAATCGTGTCCAGGGTGCCCGTGAGGCATCCTGGACACGACCTGTTTTGGAGAGAATCTGTGACCATCCCCCGCATCGCCTTCCTCGACGTCGACGGCACCATCCTCGACCACGGCAGGGACATCGCCGCCTCGACGATCGAGGCGGTGCGCGCGGCGCGAGGCGCCGGGTGTCTGGTGTTCCTCTGCACCGGCCGCTCCTCCGGCGACATCGACGCCCGGGTGCTCGAGATCGGCTTCGACGGCGCCATCACCAACGGGGGCGCCTACGCGACCGCCGGCGATGAGGTCATCGTGGCCGACCCCATGCCCCGGGATGCCGTCGAGCGCCTCGTCGCCTATTTCGAGGAGCGCGGCATCCTGTACTTCCTGCAGACGGATGCCACGGTCTATGCGAGCCCGGAAGCACAGGCGGCCACCGCGGCGTTCATGGAGCAGGCGCTGAGCATCCACCACGACGCGGACGAGCCGCAGACGGCGCCGCAGGGCATCCCGCGCTTCCACGACCTCGCCGACATCAACCTCGACCACGTGGCCAAGGCGGTCTTCCTCGGCGACGACCCGGGCACCGTCGGGCGTGCGCAGCAGGATCTCGGCGACCGCTTCCACGTGGTCCCGGGCAGCATGCCGCTGCCGGGCGGGACCAACGGCGAGATCGGCATGCGCGGGACGACGAAGGGCTCCGCGATCCAGCGTGTGCTCGAGCGGCTCGGCATCGACGCGGCGGAGTCGATCGGCATCGGCGACAGCTGGAACGACGTGGAGATGTTCGAGGTCTGCGGCGTCGGCATCGCGATGGGCAACGCCGAGGAGGCGCTGAAGGCCCGCGCCGACGAAGTGACCACGAGCATCCACCACGACGGTGTCTATCGCGCGTTCGTGCGCCACGGGCTCGTCGCGGCCTGACCCCGCGTCCGCGCGGCGGCGGAGCCGCCGCCCGAGCCGCTCGAGTGTCACGTCCGCGCAATCCAGGCCCGCACAACCCACCACACGCGACACCGGAACAGCCCCGGGAGCCGCGGCGCCGCCGCGACACGCCCCCAGAGCCGCTCGAGTGTCACGCCCGCACAATCCACCCCCGCACAACCCACCACACGCGACACCGGAACAGCCCCGGGAGCCGCGGCGCCGCCGCGACACGTCCCCCGAGCCGCTCGAGTGTCACGCCCGCGCAATCCACCCCCGCACAACCCACCACACGCGACACCGGAGCAGCTCCGGGACGCGCGGCGACCAGGGCCGCGTCAGAGGAAGATGTCGGGGAACAGCTCGCTGTCGGGGGTGCCCGGCACGGCGGCGTACCCGGAGAAGTCGGTGACGCCGGCCTCGCGCAGCACATCCTCGACGATCAGGGTCTGGCCACTGCGCTCCGAAGCCGGCCGGATCAGCACCTCGTAGGCGGCATCCGCATAGATCTCCGGCGTGCGGCTGACCTTCATCATGCGGTCGCCACCGAGGGCGAACTGCACCGCGGCCGTCGCGATCGTCGTCGCGGGCCACAGGGTGTTGGCCGCGATGCCGTCCTCGGCGAACTCGGCTGCCATCCCGAGGGTGGCCATCGTCATGCCGTACTTCGCCAGCGTGTAGCCGGTGTGCGCGCCGAGCCACCTCGGGGAGAGGTTCAGCGGCGGCGAGAGCGAGAGGATGTGGGGGTTGTCGGCATCCTTGAGCATCGGCACCGCCGCACGGCTGAGCATGAACGTGCCGCGCACGTTGACGTCCTGCATGAGGTCGTACTTCTTCGCCGGCAGATCCAGGGAGCCCGACAGGTCGATCACGCTGGCGTTGTTCACGACGATGTCGATGCCGCCGAACTCGCCCTGCGTCGTCAGCACCGCCGCCATGATGTCGTCGTCGTTGCGCACATCGCCCACGAGTGGCAGCGCCTGCCCGCCGGCCGCCCGGATCTGCTCGGCGGCGGTGTGCACCGTGCCCTCGAGCTTGGGGTGCGGGGTGTCGGTCTTCGCCATGAGCGCGATGTTCGCACCGTCGCGCGCCGCGCGCAGGGCGATGGCGAGCCCGATCCCGCGGCTTCCACCGGACATCAGGATGGTCTTGCCGGCGAGGCTCATGCGTTCTCCTTCGAAGCGGACTTGCGGGATGCCGCGGCGAACGCCGCCACGCGCACCCGGGATTCATCGGTGTCGAAGCGGGCGCCGATCGACGCCGCCTCGTCGTCGAGGTTCTCCGCGAACGAGCGGTGCGCGCCGGTGCGGATCAGGCGCTTGGCATTGCCGAACGCGGCCGTGGCGCCCTCGAGCCAGAAGCGGGCGATCTCGTCACCGCGGGCGGCGGGGTCGGCGGCCACCTCGGTGATGAGGCCCCAGTCCAGTGCGGTCGCGGCGTCGATCGTCAGGTCCTGCAGCAGCAGCTGCAGCGCGCGGCGCTGCCCGATCGCCGCGGGGAGCAGCGTCGAGACGCCGAGGTCGGGGGTGAGCCCGATGTTGGCGTAACGGCTGACGAACTTCGCATGCTCCGCGGCGACGATGTAGTCAGCGGTGAGCATGAGGCCGAGCCCCCCACCGGCGACCGCACCCTGCACCACGGCGACGATCGGCCTGTCGGATTCGACGAACGTGCGGATGCCGTCGTGGATCACCCGCGCCATGTCCGTCACGCCCGCCCCTCCGGCGCCCGACGTGGCCATGGCCACGACGTCGCCGCCGGCGCAGAACGCGCGACCCGCGGCATCCATCACGATCGCGCCGACCGTGTCGTCGGAGGTGACCTCGTGGGCGAGGTCGCGCCAGCGCTGCCCCATCTCGAAGTCCATCGCGTTCAGCGAGGCCGGGCGGTTGAACGTCAGGCGTGCGAGGCCACCCTCGCGGGTGAGCAGGATCGTGTCGCTCATGGTTCTCCTTATTTCGGCGCCATGCGGATGGCGCCGTCGAGCCGGATGGTCTCGCCGTTGAGGTAGCCGTTGTCGACGATGTGCGCCACGAGGGCCGCATACTCGTCGGGGCGGCCGAGGCGGGCGGGGTAGGGCACCTGCTGACCGAGGGAGTCCTGCGCGGCCTGCGGCAGGCTCGCGAGCATGGGCGTCTCCATGATTCCGGGGGCGATCGTGACGACCCGGATGCCGTAGCGCGCGAGTTCCCGGGCGAGGGGGAGCGTCATCGCGTGCACACCGCCCTTGCTGGCGGCGTAGGCGGGCTGACCGATCTGACCGTCGAACGCGGCGACGCTGGCGGTGTTGACGATGACCCCGCGGTCGCCGCCGGCGGTCGGCTCGGTGCGCGCGATCGCGGCGGAGGCCTGAGCGACGACGTTGTAGGTGCCGATGAGGTTGACCCGCACGATGCGCTCGAAATCGCCCAGGGGGGTGGGGGCCCCGTCGCGGTCGAGCACCTTGGCGGGCGGGGCGATGCCGGCGCAGTTCACCACGACGCGCAGCGGTCCGATGCTGGCGGCGGTCGCGACGGCGGCGGCCACCTCGCTCGGGTCGGTGACGTCGGCGGGGGCGAACGTGCCGCCGAACTCCGCGGCGCGCTCCATGCCGGCGGACGAGGGCAGGTCGATGATCACGACATGCGCGCCGGCGTCGGCCAGGCGACGCGCGGTGGCGAGCCCCAGCCCGCTCGCTCCTCCGGTGACGAGGGCGGATGCGCCGGCGATGTCCATGCGTTCTCCTTCGAACTGAATCTGGGTCTCACAGTGCGTGCGACTGCGTCCTGACCGAGACGGCCGCGCCCCCAGGCTACCGGCACCCGGGAGGGCGAGGCAGACTGGCCCCATGATCGAGGTCAAGCGTGTCTACGACGCGGCGGGGCCGGATGACGGATTCCGCGTGCTGGTGGACCGACTCTGGCCGCGCGGGCTGTCGAAGGAGCGTGCTCGCATCGATCTGTGGGACAAGGACGTCGCCCCCTCGCCGCAGCTGCGCACCGCCTTCCATCACGACGGGATGCCGTGGGACGACTTCGCCGCGGCGTACCGCAAGGAGCTCGCCGCGAATCCCGCGGTGGCGGCGCTGCGCGCGGTGATCGCCTCGCACGATGTCGTGACCCTGCTGCACGCGGTGCGCGACGAAGCGCACAATCACGCGGTGCTGCTGCGCAATGCGCTGCAGGACCCCGCCGGATCCTGAACCGCCCGCTGGTGCACACTGGCGGGGTGACGATCCCCGCCGAGCCGCTTCCGGTGCCGCCGCGCGTACGCGAACTCGCCGACGGTGCGCGGCTGGAGCCGGTCTGGCGCAATGAGCTCGGCGGGCTCACCTTCCGCACCGACGACGGGCGCTACATCAAACACGGACCGCGCAACGCGGAGACGTCGATGGCAGACGAGGCCGCACGCCTGGGGTGGGCGGCTGCGTACACGCCCGTCCCGCACACCCTCGCCTGGGGCGCGGATGCCGCGGACGAATGGCTCGTGACCTCCGCGCTGCCCGGCCGGTCAGCGGTCGACCCGCGGTGGGTCGCCGAGCCCGCCGTCGCCGTGCGGGCGCTGGGTGCGGGACTGCGAGCCCTCCACGAGGCGCTCCCCGCCGCAGACTGCCCCTACGACTGGCGCGTTCCCGCACGCCTTGCGAATGCCGCGAGGCGTGGCATCCAGGTGCCCGCGGCGCTGAGCACACCGCCGCCGCCGGATCTGCTGGTCGTATGCCACGGCGACGCCTGCGCGCCCAACACGCTCCTGGACGACGACGGGCGCTGGACCGGTCACGTGGACCTCGGCGCGCTGGGCGTCGCCGACCGCTGGGCGGACATCGCCGTCGCTGCTGCCAGCTGCGGCTGGAACTACGGCCCGGGCTGGGAGGACGTCCTGTTGGGCGCGTACGGCATCGAGCGCGACCCGCAGCGGATGGCCTACTACGCCGCCCTGTGGGACGCGACCTGACCCGACCCGGCCGCGGCGGTGGTCCCGGCCTGCCGTGCGCAGCCCGGCGGCGGATGCCGGGAGCCTCAGCGACCGAGGATCGGGGTGAACGCCCCCGCCGCGATCGACACGGCCAGCGCCGTCGCCGAGATCGACGCACCGGAGAGCAGCAGGATGCCGTCGCCGGCGGTGAGCCGCGATTCCCGCGCCCAGGTGCGCGCGGTCGGCGCCCCGAACGCCCGCGCCTCCATCGCGGTGGCCAGCGACGACCCCCGCCGGATCGCCAGCACGAACAGCGCGAACGCCGTGCCGACGGCCCGCCGCAGCCGCCCGGTGTCGGCGACGCCGCGGGCGCGGCGCGCGAGCGACAGGGCCCGCCAGTCGTCGACGAGCAGCCCCAGCATGCGCATGCCGGCGAGCGCGCCAAGCACGAACCGTGCCGGCAGCCGCACGATCTGCGCCAGCCCGTCGGCGAGGTCGGTGGGGTCCACGGTGACGAACAGCACCACCGCCGGCAGGCCGATCGCGAGCACGCGCAGGAAGGTCGCCGCGGCCAGCAGCAGCGACCCCTCGCTCACCCGCATGAAGAGCCACTCGACGTACACCTCGCCGCTCGCCGCCCCGTACAGCGCGATCGTGACGGCGGAGGTCGGTGCGGCGATCCACAGGGGCAGCGTGCGCAGCCAGAACTGCCGGGCGCTGAGCCCGGCCGCCAGCAGCAGCGGAATCTCGAGCACGAGCGCGACGAGCGCCGACACCGGGTCGATGGTCACCACGAGTGGCAGCGCGATCAGCAGCGCCGCGCCGAGCTTCGCGACGGCGTTGCGTCGTGCGACAGGCCCGCGTCCGGCCTCGGGGCTCACGTGCCGACCTCGAAGCGGCGCGCGTGCAGGGCGGCGAGCACGGCCTCGTCGTGGGTGATCGCGATGATCGCGAGCGGGCCGCGCTCGTCGATGCCGTCGCGGAGCCCGGCGATGATCGCCACGAGCTCGGCCCAGGTCACGGCATCCTGCCCGAACGTCGGTTCATCGAGCACCATCACCCGGGGCCGCGCCGCGAGCGTCGCCGCGACCGTGAGCCGGCGCTTCTCGCCACCGGAGAGCGTGTACGGGTTGGCCTCGGCCAGGCGCGCGAGCCGTAGCCGCTCAAGCAGGTCGTCCACGCGGGCGGTGACCTCGTCTTCGGGGAGCCCGAGCGCGCGCGGACCGACCGCGAGCTCCTCACGCACCGTGCGGGCGAACAGCTGATGCTCGGGATCCTGGAACACCGTGCCGATGCGAGTCAGCAGGGTCCGCGACGACCAGCCGATCGGTGCGGCGCCGGCGTGAGCCCGGCGGCGGCGGGCTCGTGCGCCGGCGGCCAGCGCATCGGATGCCGCGACCGTGCCCGCCGCCGGCGCCAGCAGGCCGGCGAGGGTGAGTCCGAGAGTGGATTTGCCCGCCCCGTTGGGTCCCACGACGCCGAGCACCTCGCCCGCGCGCAGGTCGAGATCGAGAGGACCGGCGACGATCGTGCCGGGGGTGCGCGCCACCGCGAGGTCGCGCGCCGTGAGCAGCACCTCGCCCGGTGCGGCGGCCGGAGGGGGCGGCACCTGCGGAGGGATGCCGGGCACCCATACCCCGGCCGCGGCGAGCTGCTGGGCGAGCCCGGATGCCGCGGCATCCGCCGTCGAGCCGGCACCGTCGCCGGCGCCGTCGCCGTCGCCCTCGCCCTCGCCCTCGCGCGAGCCCTCGCCCTCGCACGAGCCCACACGCTGCGCGCGAACCCACACGTCTCGCGCGCGCGCGTCGTGTGGGTTCGTGCCAGGTATGTGGGTTCGCGGGTCGGCCGCGGGAAGCGGGCGTGGGGTCGTGCCAGGTGTGTGGGTTCGCGGGTCGCCCGCGGGCAGCGGGTGTGAGCCCGGGCCGGAAGTGTGGGGTCGTGCGGCGCCCGCGGGCAGCGGGCGCGGGTTCGTGCCGGACGTGTGGGGTCGTGACCCGCCCGCCGGCGCGGGGCGGGGACCCGCTCCCCCGTAGCCGAGCACGGCGTGCGGTGATCCATCCGCGAGCACGCCTCCGCCGGGCGCGAGCGCGATCACGCGGTCCACGAGGGGCAGCCACACGTCCACCCGGTGCTCGATGACGATCAGGGTGGCTCCGGTGGCATCCAGCACCCGGCCGACCGCGTCGCGCACCTCGGCGACCCCGGCGGGGTCGAGGTTCGCGGTCGGTTCGTCCAGCAGCACGACGCCCGGGCGCATCGCGAGCACGCCGGCCAGGGCCAGGCGCTGCTTCTGCCCGCCCGACAGCGCCGCCGTCGCCCGGTCCAGCGGCACGTCGAGGCCCACAGCATCCAGGGCGGCGCGCACGCGCGGCCAGATCTCGGCCGCGGGCACGCCGAGGTTCTCGCAGCCGAACGCCACGTCGTCGCCGACGCGCGCGAGGATCGTCTGGCTGTCGGGATCCTGCAGCACCAGGCCGGCGCGACCGCGGGTCGCGGCCGCCGGCTCACCGCCGACGAGCAGCGCACCCTCCTGCTCCCCTTCGTCGGCGCCGCCGAGCACTCCCGCCACGCCCTGCAGCAGTGTCGACTTGCCCGAACCCGACGCCCCCAGCAGCAGCACCCGCTCAGCGGGTTCGATGCGCAGGGTCACCTCGCGCGCGGCCCACGCCTGGCGCGTGGCGTAGCGCCAACCCCACCCGCGCGCCTCGACGGCGACGGGTGCGGACGCGGTGGATGCCGGCACGTCAGACGCGCCGGGAGACCTCGCGCCCCGCCGCGAACCGGCTGAGGGCTCCCGTCGCGGCGAGCCCTCGCGCGATCAGCCAGGCGCCGAGCCCGGCGATGACCGCACCCGACACGGTGGTCGAGGCGATGTAGACGGTGGTGAACAGCGTGTCCGCGCCGGGATACCAGAAGATCCGGTCGTTGATGCCGCCGGCCACCCCGGCGCCGGCGCCGGCGAGGATCGCGACGGGCAGACGCCACATCCCGTAGAGGAACACCAGGAACACCAGTTCCGCCCCGAGCCCCTGCACGAGGCCGGAGACGATCGTGAGGGGGCCCCACTGGTTTCCGACCAGCGCGGAGATGACCGCGGCGACGGTCTCGGTGTACATCGCCGCTCCGGGCTTGCGGATGATCAGGCCACCCAGCACCCCGGCGATCAGCCAGGGTCCGGCCAGCAGCCCCTGCACCCCGGGCAGCAGCGGCTTCAGCAGGGCGCTGGGGCCCTCGTAGCCGACGTTCCACAGCAGGAACACGGCAGCGCAGGCGACGGCGATGACGCTGGCCACCACGATGTCGACGACACGCCAGCGCGCACGTTCGGAAAAGGGCGGAAGCGGCGGACGCGAACTCTTCTGTGAGGCTTCGCGAGCAGACGTGGATGCGTGCATTCTCTCTCCTCCCTGCGCCGGCATGATCCGGATCAGGTTCGACGGTCGAAGCGTGGATCGCTTCCTCTCAGCCCGGCTCACCGGACTCCCGTGGTTTGGCGTCGAGTATACCCACGGCTGAGACGGGGTATTTTTGCTGAGTGACCACAGAGGACGCGCCCCCGCTGACGCGCCGTGCCCGCCGAGCGCGGGAGCGCGCGGTCGCCGGCGACGCCACGCGCCCGACGCCCGGCACCACCGCCGATGACACGACGGCGGATGCCGCAGGGAACGGGGCGGACGCCACCGGCACCCCGTCGGGGGCGGAGGCCGCGCACGAGTCCGTGACCACGCGCCCGCACCCGCGGCCCGAGCCCGAGCCGGACCCCAAGCCCAAGCCCGAGCCCGAGCCGGACCCCAAGCCCGAGCCCGAGCCCGAACCCACCGCCGACTCCGACATCGAGTCCACGTCGGAAGCCGCCGCGCCACCCGCCCCCGTGGCGGTCCCGGTGGCGGTCTCCGGCCTGGCCACCCCCGGCATCCTGCCGCCGGTCGCCGACGACGAGGACGCTGCGATTCGCGCCGACGAGGAATCGACGGCCGGGCCGCGCCGCACCCCGCGGCGCCTGGCCCTCACCTGGGTGGACGAGGACGCCGTGGCCGCGGCCTCTCCCGGCGTGAGCCTCGACACCGCCGCGACGCCGTACGTGACGGTGCAGCCCGATCTGCTGGCCGTGCGCCCGCGCCGCTCGCCGTTGCGTGCCGGGGTGCTCGTGCCGCTGCTCAGCATCATCGGCGTGATCGTCCTCTACGCCGCGACCACCCTCCTGTGGCCGCTGCATGCGGTCGCGCCGCAGGTGACCACGGCCGAGCTGGCACCGGTGAGCGCACCGGCGTCCGCTCCCGCCTGGCCCGAGCAGGGCGGTGCCGCACTGGGGGTGCAGGGCATCACCGGCGCGGCGGCGTCGACCGGCGACCCCATCTCGATGGCGAGCCTGACGAAGGTCGTCACGGTGCTGATGGCGCTGGACCGCATGCCGCTCGCCGTGGGCGAGCAGGGGCCGGAGTACGGCTTCACCGCCGCCGACCAGAGCAGCTACTGGCGCTACCGGGAGCGGGGCGAGTCCGCCCTTCCGGTGCCGGTGGACGGCACCCTCACGCAGTACCAGCTGATGCAGGGAATCCTCATCGCCTCGGCGAACAACTACGCCGATCGCCTCGCCGCCGACCTCTGGCCGAGCGACCAGGTCTTCGCGGATGCCGCGGCAGCCTGGCTCTCGCAGCGCGGGCTCACCGGCATGACGGTCGTGGATCCGAGTGGCATCGACGAGGACAACGTCGCCGACCCGGCCTCGCTCATCGCGCTGGCCGACCTGGCGATGGCCGACCCGGTGGTCGCGGAGATCGTCCGCATGCCGACGGCCGAGCTGCCCGGCGCGGGTCTCATCGAGAACACCAATGCGCTGCTCGCCGACCCCGGCGTCGTCGGCATCAAGACCGGCGCGCTGTGGGAGCACTTCAACCTCCTGGTGGCGAAGGACCTCGTCGTGGACGAGACGCCGGTGCGCATGTACGCCGCGGTCATGGCGCAGGGCGACGGCGAAGCGCGCAACGCGGTGGCCCGGGCGCTGCTCGCGCAACTCGAGAGCGAGCTGCAGGCGCGGCCGACGGTCGCCGCGGGCACCGTCGCCGGATCGGTCACGACGGCGTGGGGCGCCGACACCGAACTGGTCACCGCCGACGCGACGTCGGTCGTGCTGTGGAACGGCGCCAGCGCGCCGGTGACCGCCGACGTCAGCCTCGAGGACGGCGCGGATGCCCGCACGGCCGGGGCGGCCGCCGGTACCCTCACCGTCACCGGCCCCCTCGACAGCGACACGGTGGAGGTGCGTCTCGCCTCCGACCTGCCCGGCCCGACAGCCTGGTGGCGGCTCACCCATCCGCTGGAGCTCTTCGGCCTCGCCGGCTGAGCGCCCGCATCCGGGCTCGGCTCAGAAGGGCCAGATGAGCGGGACGTAGAGCACGGCGACGGCGAGGAACACCACGGTCAGCGGCACGCCCAGGCGCCAGTAGTCGCCGAAGCGGTAGCCGCCGGGCTGCATGACCATCACGTTCACCGGGGTGGCGATGGGCGTGAGGAACGACGCGGCCCCGGCGACGGTGAGCGCCATCATGAAGGGCTGCACGCTGAGACCGAGGGTGCCGGCGATCGACACCGCGATCGGGGCGACGATCAGCACGGTCGCGACGTTCGAGATGAACTGGCCGAGGACGACAGTCACGACGCACAGCACGAGCAGCGCCAGGTGCGGCGCGGCCGATCCGGTGATGCCGAGCACCACCTCGGCGACGACGTCGGCCGCGCCGGTGGAGACGAACGCCGACGACAGCGGCACCATGCCGGCGATGAGGATCACCGTCGTCCAGGAGATCGCCCGGTACGCCTGCGGCATCGACATGACACGCGTGACGATCATCGCCCCCGCCGCCAGCAGGCCGGCCACGGCGGGCGGCACCGCGCCGGTGGCCAGCAGCACCACCATGAGGGCGAGGATGACGAGGGCCCGGCGCGCGCCACGCCCCAGCGGCACCGTACGCCGCAGCGCCTGCGGGGAGGTCACGGCGATGATGTCGGGCGACCGGATGTATCGCTCGAGCTCGGCCCACGTACCCTGCACGAGCACCGCGTCGCCCGCCTGCAGCGTGAGCTCGCCCGCTGTGCCGGCACGGGAGACGTGCGGCGGCTCGGCCGCGCCGCGGCGGGCCGCGAGGATCACGAGGTTGTCGTCGCGGGTGGTCATCCCCGGCCAGACCCTGCGCCCGATGAGGCTCGAGCGGGGGGCGACGAGCACCTCGACGACGCCGTCGGTGGGGTTGAACAGGGTCTTCGTCGACAGGTCCACGTCGTACGTCTCACGCCAGCCCTGCGCCGCGGCGCTGGGGTCCGCGGCGGCGTCGAAGTGGTCGGGGGAGCGCTCGGGCAGCAGCCGCGGCCCGAGCACGGCGACCACCGCGATCGTCAGCGCGACCAGCGGCACCCCGGCCAGCGCGAACTCGAAGAAGCCGAACGCGCGTCCTCCTGCCGACACCGCCAGCTGCGAGACCACCGGGTTCACCGGCGTGCCGGTGAGGGTCAGCAGCGACCCGGCGCTGGCGGTGAAGGCCAGCGGGATGAGCATCTTCGACGGCACGATGCCGGCGCGCACCGCCACGACGACGACGACAGGCAGCAGGGCCGCGACGGCGCCGTTGATGCTGATGAAGCCGGTGAGGATCGCCGACATCGCCCCCACGATGACCAGCAGCCGGCGCTTGCCCGCGCCACCGCGGGTGATCACCTGCTGGCCGACCCAGGCCGTCACGCCGGTGGCATCCAGTCCCTCACTGACGATGAACAGCGACGCGATGAACAGCACCGTCGGGTCACCGAAGCCCGAGAACGCCTCGGGGAGCGTGAGGATGGCGGTCGCCCACAGCCCCAGCGGCACCGCGACGGCGACGACCGCCATCGGGATCTTCCCGCTGACGAACGCGATCACCGCCAGCCCGAGGATGACGAAGGTCGCGATCACGGGGTCCACACGGCAACGGTACCCGCGCCTCGCACGGTCGCGCCCCCCGGCGCAGGACGGGGGGCGGTGTCAGACGAAGCGCACCGTGCGCTGCAGGCGCGAGCGCACGTCGAACAGTTCGTTGCCACCGATGTCGCGGGCGCCGGTCATGCCTCGGCGCAGCACGGTGGCCAGCGCGCTGCGCGACACCACCGCGACGGGCAGTCCGCGCACCTTCCCCAGTTCCTCGATGGGCTGCACGAGGTCGTCGTCGGGCAGCACCACCAGCACCCCGCTGAACCGCACGCCCGCAGCGCGCGCGACGGTGCGGGTGCGGGCGACCAGGTCACCCACCGGCGACCCCTCGACCCCGTCGCCGACGAGCTCGCCGCGGCGCACGCGCACCGGCCCGCCGAAGTCCTCCGACAGCACCGCGTACAGCCCGCTCGGCCCCAGCACGATGTGGTCGAGCTTGGCGTCGGGGCCGTCGCCGCGGGCGGGCGCCGAGACGTCGTGCCACACGGTGTACCCCATCCCGAGGTCGGCGACGATGCGCGCCGTCGCCTCCTCGGCGAGCGCGTCGGCCAGCAGGCGCCGCACCTCGTGCGGGGCGGTGCGCACCAGCGCCGGATCGTACGGGTCGGGCAGGTCGACGCCGCGACCGGCCCACTCGCGGATGAGGGTCAGGTAGCGTTCGCGCCGCCATCCGCCGGGGTGCCCGAACGACCGTGCCCGCGGACGGGTGTCGGTGCGGGCGGTCGGCGCCTTCCAGCCGGAGAAGTCCGGGGCCGCGGCCGCGCCGAACCCGTGGCCGCGGTCGTATGCCGCGCGGGAGTCCGGGGTGCCCACCAGCTCCCACGCCCGCTGCACCTGCACGAACACGGCGGCATCGCCCCCGGTGTCGGGATGCGTCTGGCGCAGTCTCAGCCGGTAGGCGCGACGCAGGGTCTCGTCGTCGGCGGCGGCATCCACGCCCAGCACGTCGTACGCCGACGCGGAAAGTGGGCTGTCGAACACGGTGCCTCCCCGAGGGCTCGACCACCCATCGTACGTGCGCCGCTGGCGGCCGGTCGCTCGCCGGACGGACGGGAAGGCTATCCCCAGAGCGGGATGCCGGGCTCGAACGCGAAGGCGTCGTCGACGAGGCGCGGGCCGAGTTCGGCGAGCGACGCGGGATGCCACGACGGCGACCGGTCCTTGTCGACCAGCTGCGCGCGGATGCCCTCCGGCAGGTCAGGCTGAGTCTGGGCGAACCACATGACCAGGCCGTACTCCTGCGCCAGCGCCGCGCGCAGGTCGGGCAGCGTGCGCGCGCGCCGCACCGCGGCCAGCGTCACCGTCAGCGCCGTCGGCGACAGGGTCTCCAGCTCGTCGGCGGCCTCGGCCGCCCGCTGCTCCGGACGCGACCGCAGGCGGGCGATGATCTCCGCGACGGTCTCGGCCGCGAACGCGTCGTCGATCCAGGGGCGGTCGGACTCCAGCCGCGACGGACCGTGCGTCGCGTCGAACAGCAGAGTCAGCTCGGTGGCGGTCTGGGGATCGGCCCGCGTCTGCAGCGCGTGATGCAGCTCGGGCAGGTGCTCGGCGGACACCAGGTGATCGGCGAAGCCGGCGTAGATCGCATCCGCGGCATCCATCGTCGCCCCGGTCAGCCCCAGGTACTCCCCCACACGGCCGGGGGCACGGCCGAGCAGCCAGGTCCCGCCGACGTCGGGGGTGAAGCCGATGCGGGTCTCGGGCATCGCCAGCCGTGAGCGCTCGGTGACGATCCGCACCGCCGCGTGCCCGGCCAGGCCGATGCCGCCGCCCATCGTGATGCCGTCCGCCAGCACGACCACGGGCTTCGGATACTCCGCGATCATCGCGTTGAGGGCGTACTCCGCGCGGAAGAACAGTGCGGTGTCCTCGGGGCGACCCGCCACGATCTGGTCGTAGAGCCCGCGCACATCGCCGCCGGCGCAGAGCCCCCGGTCGCCGGCGCCGTCCAGCAGCACCAGCGCGACATCGGGGTCCTCCCGCCACACGTCGAGCGCGGCGATGAGCGCCTCGACCATGCCGAGGTCGAGGGCGTTGATGGCACGGGGGCGGTCGAGGGTCAGGTGCCCCACGCCGTCACGGCGCTGCACCCGCACACGGGACTCGGAATCGGGTCGGCTCATCCCCACACGGTAGCGGTTTCGCATTATCCCCCCATCCCGGCCAGACTGGGCACAAAAGAGAGGAAGCGCATGCCCGACGGACAAGTGCTCGAGTTCTCCGCCCTCACGAAACGCTTCGGTTCCCTGAGGGCCGTCGACCGTTTCACCGCCCGCGTGGAGCCCGGGCGGGTCACCGGATTCCTCGGCCCGAACGGCGCAGGCAAGACGACGACCATGCGGATGCTGCTGGGGCTCGTCCGCGCTTCCGAGGGCACCGCCACGATCGGCGGCACGCCTTACGCGCAGCTGCCTCATCCGCTGCAGAGCGTGGGCTCGGCGCTCGAGGCTTCGAGCTTCCACCCGGGCCGCACCGCCGCGGCGCACCTGACGGCGCTGGCACAGGCCTCCGATGTCCCCACCTCACGCGTCGACGAGACGCTCGGACTCGTGGGACTCGCTGATGCCGCGGGGCGCAAGGTCGGCGGCTACTCGCTCGGCATGCGTCAGCGGCTCGGCCTGGCCGCCGCGCTCATCGGCGACCCGGGTGTGCTCGTGCTCGACGAGCCCACCAACGGTCTCGACCCCGAGGGCATCCGGTGGATGCGTGACTTCCTCAAGGCTCTCGCCCGCGAGGGACGCACCGTCTTCATCTCCTCCCACCTGCTGACCGAGGTTCAGCAGACCGTCGACTCGCTGCTGGTCATCGCCCGCGGCCGCCTCGTCTTCGAGGGCACCATCGACGACCTCGCAGACCCGGCCGAATACGCCACCGTCGTCGACGCCCCCGACCGCGCCGCCCTCGCAGCGGCACTCGCCGCCGCGGGGATCGAGGCCGAGCCGCTGCGTGCGGGCCTGCGGATCGCCGCGGCCGAGCCCGCTCAGATCGGTGCCGTCGCGGCATCCGCCGGCGTCGCGCTGTCGCTGCTGCAGCGGCAGGGACCGTCGCTGGAGCAGGTGTTCCTGGAGCTGGCCTCCGGCACCCGCACGCACCCGAGCGCGTTCCAGGAGCCCGCCCCGGCGGCATCGGCCGCGACGGAAGGGGGCGACCGATGAGCTTCATCGGCACCGTCAAGTCCGAGAACACCAAGCAGTTCTCCACCTCGTCGTGGTGGATCCTCGCCCTGGTGCTGCTGCTCTACGTGGGATCGACCGCGGCCGGGCTGGCGTTCTTCTTCGCCGCCGCGGCCACCGGCGCGCTGCCGGGCAGCGAGGGTGCTCCCGTGCTGCCCGAGGAGAGCCTGCCGTCCGTGCTGTACTCCCTCGCCACCGCGATGGGCTACGTGTTCCCGCTCCTCATCGGCACGCTGATGGTGACCACGGAGATCCGGCACAAGACACTCACTCCCACCTTCCTCGCCACCCCGCGCCGTGGGCGGGTGCTCACGGCGAAGGTCATCGTGGGCATCGGTCTGGGTCTGCTGTACGGCGTGATCGGCATCGTGGCTTCGACGGGTCCGTCGGCCGGCCTGCTGGCGCTGCAGGGCGTCGACACGCAGCTGGGTGACACCGACATCTGGGCGATGCTCGGCCGCATGCTCGCCGCGTTCGTGCTGTGGGTGCTGATCGGCATCGGCGTGGGCGCGCTGGTGCGCAACCAGATCGTCGCGATCGTGGGCGCGCTGGTGTTCACCCAGTTCCTGGAGCCGGTCGTGCGCACCCTGGTGCCGCTGGTCGAGGGCGCCGGCGACATCGTGCAGTTCCTCCCCGGCGCCGCCTCGGATGCGCTGGTGGGCGCGAGCCTGTACACCAGCGCGATGGTCGACGCCGGCGGCGGGTCCGCACCGTCCCTCGAATGGTGGGCGGGCGGCCTGGTGCTGCTGGGCCTCGCCGTCGTGCTGCTCCTGCTCGCGCAGCTGTTCAGCTGGCGGCGCGACGTCGCCTGAGCGCGACTCGGTGTGAGCGCGCGGCTCAGGCTCAGCGCGAGGCAGGGCGGGTCAGGCTGTGGCGGGCTTGACCGGGCGTGCGGTGGCAGGCTTCGCCGGGCGTGCGGTGCGGGGCTTCGCGCCGGCACCGGCACCGGCACCGGGCGCCGCCTTCGGCGACTCGGCCTCGGCGGGCGCCTCGGGCTCGTCGGCGGCGGGCTCCTCCGCGGCACCGGCGGTGGGAACCGCGCCCGTGGCGAGAGCCACGACATCGGCCGGCTGCTCGCCGGCATCCACACGCAGCGCCTGGATGAGGGCGAGGCCGTGGCGCGTGTTGAGCACGATGCGCTGGAACTCGGGGTGGCCCTCGAGGTCGATCACGACGCCGGGCAGGCGTCGGCGAACGATGACGAAGTCGACGCCGTTCACCGACTTCCAGGTGCCCATCGCGATGACGCCCGGCAGCCGGGTGCCCGGGCTCTGGATGCCGCGCAGCCAACTCCACGGGTCGTCGATGAGCTGCACCTTCGCGATCGTGTCGCGCGGCACGATGACATTCCCTTTGTGGAATGCGAGCAGACGCTCGGTGGCCGACAAGACGATCTCGAGTCGCGTCGAGTCCAGCAGGAGGGTCACCATGCTCCTAGTCTGCCAGCGACCTCGCCCTCGTTTGCTTACGGGACCGCAACGATCTGGCCGCCCCGCCCGCGGTTCACGGTGGGACACTTGACCGGTGACACTCCTGCAGCCTCCCCCCGCCGCGGCGACCGTCGACGACGCCCTGCGTCGCGCTGCGGCCGGCGAGCGCGTGGGGGTCGACGACGCCGAGGTGCTGCTGCACGCCACCGGCGACGAGTTCGAACGGATGCTGACGATCGCCGGCGCCCAGCGCGATGCCGGGCTCGCCGCCGCAGGACGCCCCGGCATCATCACGTACTCGCGCAAGGTGTTCCTGCCCCTGACGACCCTCTGCCGCGACCGCTGCCACTACTGCGTGTTCGTGGACACCCCCGGCCAGCTGGCCACCCTGCACAAGCCGCTCTACATGACCGAGGCGCAGGTGCTGTCGGTCGCGCGGCAGGGACAGGCGCAGGGATGCAAGGAGGCACTGCTCACCCTCGGCGACCGCCCCGAGGACCGGTGGCCCGCCGCCCGCGCCTGGCTCGATGAGCACGGCTACGCCTCCACGCTCGACTACGTCGGCCGCATGGCGCGGCTGATCACCGCCGAGACCGGGCTGCTGGCGCACCTGAACCCGGGGGTCATGACCTACGACGAAATCGTGGCACTGCGCCCGACCGCGCCGTCGATGGGCATGATGCTCGAGACGACATCGCGGCGCCTGTTCACCGAGCCAGGTCAGGTGCACTTCGGGTCGCCCGACAAGGACCCCGCGGTGCGGCTGCGGGTGATCGAGGACGCCGGGCGGGCACAGGTTCCGTTCACCACCGGCATCCTCGTCGGCATCGGCGAGACTCTGCGCGACCGCGCCGAGTCGCTGGTGGCCATCCGCGACGCCGACGATCGGCACGGGCACGTGCAGGAAGTGATCGTGCAGAACTTCCGCGCCAAGCCGCGGACGGCCGCGCAGTCCGCACCCGACGCCGGGCTGCGCGAGTACGTCGCGGCGGTCGCCGTCGCCCGGCTGGTTTTCGGGCCGGGGATGCGGGTGCAGGTGCCGCCGAACCTGTCGGATCCCGCCGAGTTCGACCTGCTCGTGCGGGCCGGAGCGGACGACTGGGGCGGGGTGTCGCCGGTGACCGCCGACCACGTCAACCCCGAGCGTCCGTGGCCGCACCTGGACGAGCTGGCCGCGCGCACCGCCGCGCTCGGCTTCGAGCTGCGGGAGCGGCTGACCGCCCACCCCCAGTACCTCCGCCGCGGCGAGCAGTGGCTCGACCCGGCGATGCACGCGCCGGTCGCGGCCCTCGCCGACCCGCAGACGTCGCTCGCTGCGGCGCCCGCCGCAGCCGCTGCTCCTTCTCCTGATCGCGCCGAGCCCGCCGATGCTTCTGCTGCCGCTGCCTCTGCCGACGGCCGCGTGCACAACGTCGCCACGGCGGCCGCCACGGCACCGTCCGCGGCCGAATTCGTCCCGCACGGCACAGTTCAGCGAGGTCCTGCACACGACGGCGCCGGCACCCGCGTTCCGGCCGAGGGCGGGACCCCCGTTTCGGCCGCCGGAAGCACCGGCGGCGCCCGGGCGCGGCTCGCCGAGCAGGCCGCCGCCGACCCGACCGCCCTCGGCGATGACGACTGGGCCCTGCTCCTCACGTCCACCGGCGCGGACCTCGAGGCGCTCGTCGCGACCGCGGACGACCTGCGGCGCTACACCGTGGGCGAGGCGGTGAGCCTCGTGGTGAACCGCAACCTCACCTCCACCGGCTTCCGCGCCGCGGGCGCGACCGCGCCGGGCGAGTTCGACCTCGCCGACGTCGGCAGAATCGCCGCGGACGCCGCCGACCTCGGCGCCACCGAGCTGTGCGTGCAGGGCCGCCTGCCCGACAGCGAGGATCCCGGTGCCTACCTGGACATCGCCCGCGCGGTGAAGCAGGCTGCACCCGGCATCCACCTGCATGCGTATCGCCCGCAGGACGTGTGGGATCTCGCGGAGCGCGGTGGCCTCGGCCTCGACGGCGCCCTCGCCGCGCTGCGCGAGGTGGGCGTGGACACCGTGCCGGGCACGGGCGTGAAGGTCGCCGCTGAGCGGGTGCGGATGGCTGCCTTCCCCACCGATCTCGAGGTGGACCGCTGGGTCGAGGGGATCTCGGCCGCGCATCGCCACGGGTTCCGCTCCACGAGCGTGCTGTTCTACGGCCACGTCGAGACCGCGCACGAGCGCATCGCCCACCTGCGCCTGCTGCGGCGCCTGCAGGAGGCCGCCGTCGCCACCGCATCCGGCGGAGGGTTCAGCGAGTTCGTGCCGATCCCCCTCCCCGGCCCCGCGGGGGGAGTGCCCCTCGTGCCCGGCCGCGCGGCGATCGACGAGCACCGCGCCATGACCGCCGTCGCGCGGCTGATGCTGGCCGGCGCCATCCCGCACGTGCAGGTGCCGTGGCCACGCGTCGGCGTGGATGCCGCCGCGGTGCTGCTGCACGCCGGCGCCGACGACCTGGGCGGCACCCTGCTCGACGGCCGGGTGCTCCCCGCCGCCGGGATCGAGCACGGCAGCGAGCTGCCCGTAGCGGATGCCGCCCGGCTCGCGGCCCGCCTGTTCCGCCCGTTCCGGCTGCGCACCACCGACTACGGCACGCCGCGCCCCGCCGCCCGCGGGGTCACCGCCGCCCGCGGGGTCCCCGGCGCCCGCGGGGTCGCCGCCGGCGCTGCTCCGGTGTCACGAATGGCGGGTACCGCACACGACAACCGTGCGGATGCGACACTCGAGCAGCCCCAGCACGCTCTCCGCCCCGCCGGAACCTCCGCCCCCGCACCCGGGGCCGCTCCGGTGTCGCAAGTGGCGGATCCCGCACACGACAACCGTGCGGACGCGACACTCGAGCAGCCCCAGGAGGCGATTACGAACGCAGACGAACGCGGGGACGACCGGTGACCGAGCACGTCGAGGTCGCCGTCGTCGGCGCGGGGTTCGCGGGCCTCGGCATGGCCATCGCGCTGCGCCGTGCGGGGCGGTCGTCGTTCGTGATCCTCGAGCGCGCGGCATCCGTCGGGGGCACCTGGCGGGACAACACCTACCCCGGGGTCGCCTGCGACGTGCCGTCCCACCTGTACGGGTTCGCCACGCACCCGAACCCGGGCTGGTCGGCACGCTACGCCACGGGGGCGGAGATCCACCGCTACCTCGAAGACGTCGCCGCCACCGAAGACCTCGGCGATCGGCTGCGACTGCAGACCCCGCTGCTGTCCGCGCAGTGGGATGCCGCCGCGTCGCGGTGGACGCTGGACACCGGCCGCGGGCCGCTCACGGCCGACGCCCTCGTGCTGGCGTGCGGGCGCCTGACGGAGCCGTCCATCCCCGACATCCCGGGGCTCGAGAAGTTCGACGGGCCGATCTTCCACTCCGCCCGCTGGGACCACGGTGCCGACCTCGCCGGGCGCCGGATCGCCGTCGTCGGCACCGGCGCCAGCGCCGTGCAGCTCATGCCCCGCCTGGCCGAGACCACCGCGCAGGTGACCCTCTTCCAGCGCACCCCCGCGTGGATCGTCCCCCGCGACGAGCGCGCCTACGACGACGCCGAGCGGGAGCGGTTCGCGACGCACCCCGAGGAGCTCGCGGCGCTGCGCGCGGCGCTGTACGTCGAGGGTGAGGCCCGCTTCGCCTCCCGATCCGGTGACGCCGCTGCCTCCGCCGCCGCGCGCCAGGTCGCCCTCGATCACCTCGCCGCACAGGTGCCCGACGCCCGGCTGCGCGCCGCGCTGACCCCGCAGTATTCGTTCGGGTGCAAGCGGGTGCTGCTCTCCGACGACTTCTACCCCGCCGTCGCCTCGCCCGCCGTGACGCTGGAGCCCTCGGCTCTGGCCGCCGTCGACGACGACGGCGCGCTGGTCGCGGCATCCGGAACCCGGCACCGAGCCGATGCCCTGGTGCTGGCCACCGGCTTCGTCTCGCAGCGTCAGCCGTACGCCGAACTCGTGACCGGCGAGCAAGGGCTCACGCTTGCGGAGCACTGGTCCGACGGCATGACCTCGTTCGCCTCCACCGTCGTCGCGGGCTTTCCGAACCTCTTCGTGCTCGACGGCCCGAACGCCTCACTCGGCCACAATTCGTCGGTGCTGATGCTGGAGGAGCAGGCCGCCTACGCGGTGCGCGCCCTCGCCCAGCGCGCGCAGGCGCCCGGAGGCGTGCTGCGGGTGGACCCGCAGGCCGAGGCCGCGTACACCGCCGAGATCGACCGGGCCGCCCGCACCACCCCCTGGCTGACCGGGGGATGCCGCAACTGGTACGTCGACCGCGGCAGGCTCACCCTGCTGTGGCCGGGCACGGTCGACGCCTTCCGTGCCCGGCTCGCCCGCGCCGACGGCACCGAGTTCACGACCATCCCCGCCACCGCCGGCGGGGACGAGAGGAGATCGTCATGACCGTGCCCTTCCGTCTCGGGTACAAGGCGTCAGCCGAGCAGTTCGCACCGGGCGAGCTGGCCGACTTCGCCGTGCTGGCCGAAGAGGTCGGCTTCGACTCGGTGTTCATCTCCGACCACTTCCAGCCCTGGATGCACGAGGGCGGCCACGCCCCCGCCGCTCTCCCCTGGCTCGGTGCGGTGGGGGCGCGCACCTCCCGGGTGCTGCTGGGCACATCGGTGCTCACCCCGACGTTCCGCTACCACCCCGCCGTGATCGCTCAGGCGTTCGCGACGCTCGGGGTGATGTTCCCGGGGCGGATGATCCTCGGCGTCGGCACCGGGGAGGCGCTGAACGAAGTCACCCTCGGCCTGGACTGGCCCGACCCGCCCGAGCGCTTCCAGCGCATGAAAGAGGCCATCACCCTCATCCGAGAGCTGTGGGCGGAGGAGCGGGTGACGTACGAGGGCGACTTCTGGAGCGTCAAGGATGCCACCGTCTACGACCGCCCCGACCAGCCGGTGCCGATCTACATCGGCGCGTCCGGACCGGCCGCGACCCGTCTGGCCGGTCGCATCGCCGACGGGTGGATCACCACGAGCGGCAAGGATCCGGCGCTGTACACCGACAAACTGCTGCCCGCGCTGAAGGAGGGTCTCGAGAAGGGCGGTCGCACCCCCGACGATGTCGACACCCTCATCGAGGTGAAGGTGTCCCTGGCGGACACCCGCGAGGAGGCGCTGGATAAGACGCGGTTCTGGGCACCGCTCGCGCTGTCACCCGAGGAGAAGACCGGCATCCACGACCCCATCGAGATGCAGCGCCGGGCAGCCGAGCTGCCGATCGAGCGCGCGGCGTCGCGCTTCATCGTCTCGACGGATCCGGACGAGCACGTCGAGCAGATCGCCCGCTACGTCGATCTCGGCTTCCGCCACCTCGTGTTCCACGACCCCGGCTTCGACCAGGAGGGGTTTCTGCGCACCTACGGTGCCGAGATCCTGCCCCGCCTGCGCGCGCGGTTCGGCGGCTGATCCCCATGGTCGGCGGGTTGGAAGCGACGGATGCCGGGCGGGTCGGCCCAGATGAGGCTGTCGCCGCCGCTCGCGACGGTGAGCCTGCCGAGGCGGGGTGGATCGTCGTCGTTCCGGTGAAACCGGCCGAGACCGGCAAGTCGCGGCTGGCGGTGCCGGGGATCGACCGTCAGGCGCTGGCCCGCGCGATCGCCCGCGACACCATCGCCGCGGCCGCCCGTACTCCGGGGGTCGAACGGGTGGTCGTCGTCAGCAGCGATCCGGATGTCGCGGCCACGGTGGCCGGCGCTGCCGGCGCCGCCCCGGTCGAGGTCGTGGGCGATCCCGGCGAAGGACTGGACGCCGCCGTGGCCATGGGAGCGGCGGGATTCTCCGGACGCGCCCGCGCCGCCCTGCTGGGAGACCTGCCGGCGCTGCAGCCGGTCGAGCTGGCGAACGCGCTGCGCTCCGCAGGCCGTCACCGGCGGGCCGTGGTGGGCGATGCCATCGGCACCGGGTCGACCCTCGTGACCGCCGCCGGCGGGCTGGCCTGGCGATCCGCGTTCGGCGCCGGCTCGTTCGGGCGACACCGCAAGCTCGGTGCCGTTGCGGTGACGGCACCGGCGGCATCCGGTCTGCGCAACGACGTCGACACCGCCCAGCAGCTGCGCACGGCCGAGGAGATCGGGGTGGGACCGCGCACCACAGCGCTGCTGCACTCGGCTCGCAACGACCGCGGTGCGGTGCTCACGACGGCTCGGCTGCGGCTGCGGGATATGCAGGAGAGCGATCTGGACGCGATGGCCGGGCTGCTGGGCGACTCCAGCGTGATGCGGTACTACGCCGCGCCGTACACCCGCGAGCAGGCCGCCGACTGGATCGCCCGCAACCGGAGCCGCTACCGCGCCGACGGCTTCGGCCTGTGGATCATCGAGGACCACGACGGCGGGTTCGTCGGCGACTGCGGCCTCACCTGGCAGCGGCTGGGCACCCGCCGGGTGCTGGAGGTCGGCTACCACGTGGCGCCGCGCTTCCAGCGACGCGGCTACGCCACCGAGGCGACGGCGGCGGTGCGCGACCTCGCGCGCACGCTCGGGTTCGACGAAGTGCGGGCTCTCATCCATCCGCGCAACGCCGCCTCGACACGCGTGGCCACGAAGATCGGCATGCATCGGGATGCCGAGGGCTCCGACCTCGCGGGCATCACCGTCATGCGCATGGAGCTGTAGGCGCAGGGCCGGTCGGACGGGGGCCGGTCGGACGGGGGCCAGTCGGACGGGGCGGTCGGACGGGGGCCGGCCCGGCGGGGGCCGGTCGGACGGGGGCCGGTTCAGACCGCCACGGCGGCGAGCGCGGCGTCGGCCATCGCGGCGGATGCCGCGACGTCGCGCATCCACAGCGGAGCGACGACCGCGCGCATCCCGAGCGCATCGATCGCGGCAGCGAGGTGCGCGTCCTCCTCCGCGATCAGCCAGGCATCCAGCAGCCCGCCCTCGGAGCGGGCCCCGTAATGCGCCGCGACGGCGGCTGCCGAGGTCTCCACGCCGATCGCGGTGAGGCAGACGTCGGCCATCCCCCGCACCACGGCGCCGCCGATGATGGGGGAGACGCCGACGACGTGCGCCGATGTGAGGGCCAGTGCCTCCCGGATGCCGGGCACGGCCAGGATCGGACCGATCGACACGACGGGGTTCGACGGCGCGAGCAGCACGACGTCGGCATCCGCGATCGCTTCGACCACGCCCGGAGCGGGCAGCGCGGCCTCGATGCCGGGATGGTCGAAGCCCAGCGGCGTGAGCTGCGCGCGATGGCGGGTCCACCACTCCTGGAAGTGCAGCACGTCGCCGCCGACCACCCGCACGTGGGTGTCGACCTCCGTGTCGGTCATCGGCAGCATCCGCACCCCGAGCGGCCAGCGGCCCGAGAGCCGCTCCACGATCTGCGTGGGGGTGAGGCCGTCCCGCAGCCAGCCGGTACGGGCGAGGTGGGTGCCGAGGTCGAGGTCGCCGAGGGTGAACCAGGGCCAGCCGGCTCCCCACTGCTGCAGCTCGGCGTTGACGCGCTCGGTGTCGCCGTCGCGCCCCCAGCCCCGCTCGGTGTCGTTCACCCCGGCGAGCGCGTAGAGGATCGAGTCGACGTCGGGCTGCAGGCGCACCCCGGAAAGCCACAGGTCGTCGCCGGTGTTGACGACCACGGTCGCCTCCGGCCCGTTGCGACGGGCGAGGGCGTCACGCACGCCGAGGGTGAACTTCGAGCCGCCCACTCCGCCGGCGAGGACCACGACGCGAGGGGAGGATGCCACGCCACCAGCCTACGGCCGCCCCGGGCCTCGGGGCCCGCGGCCTGGTAGCCGGGAGCCTGGAGCCTGGAGCCGGGAGCCTGGTAGCCGGGAGCCGGGAGCCTGGTAGCCGGGAGCCGGGAGCCGGGAGCCGTTCGTGTGTCACGAATGGCGGGTGCTACGGCACGCCACCGTGCGGATGTGACACTCGAGCAGCCCGCTCGCCCCGCGCCCGGGCGCCAGCGCCGCTCCGGTGTCACAAATGGCGGGTGCTACGGCACGCCACCGTGCGGATGTGACACTCGAGCAGCCCGCTCGCCCCGCGCCCGCTCGCCAGCGCCGCTCCGGTGTCACGAATGGCGGGTGCCGCGGCGGGCCACCGTGCGAACGCGACACTCGAGCAGCCCGCGACCTCACGGCCCCCGACCTCGCGACCCACGGCCCCGCGCCCGCGGGGGTCAGGCCGCCACGACCTCGCGCCCGCGGGGGTCAGGCCGCCACGACCTCGCGCCCCGCGCCCCCGCGCCCGCGGGGGTCAGGCCGCGGCGGCGGCGCGCGCGGCCGCGGGCAGCGCGTCGACGATCCGCGCGAGCGCGGCATCGTCGTGCGCGGCGGTGAGGAACCACGCCTCGTACACGCTCGGGGGCAGCGACACCCCGGCATCGAGCATCGCGTGGAAGAACGGCGTGTACCGCGCGGCCTGCTGCTGCAGCGCCTCGGCGTACGACCGCGGCGCCTCCGGCAGGAACGCCACACCGAACAGCGATCCCGCGCGCGGCACCGCGTGCTCCACGCCTGCCGCAGTCAGCGCCGCGTCGAGCGCGTCGGCGACGACGGATGCCGCGGCATCCACCCGCGCGTAGACCTCCGGCGTGGCCCGCTCGAGCGTCGCGATGCCCGCGGCCACCGACAGCGGGTTCCCCGACAGCGTGCCGGCCTGGTAGACGGGTCCGACGGGGGCCAGCATCTCCATGACGTCGGCCCGGCCGCCGAGGGCCGCCAGCGGCATCCCTCCGCCGACGACCTTGCCGAAGGTGAACAGGTCGGGCGTGTACTGCTCGCCGGCGTCCTGCTGCAGGCCCCAGAATCCGGCGGGGTGCACCCGGAACCCGGTGAGCACCTCGTCGAGGATCAGCAGCGCGCCGTGATCGTGCGCCAGCGCGGCGAGCCCGGCGTTGTATCCGGGAAGCGGCGGCACCACGCCCATGTTCGCCGCGGCGGCCTCGACGATGACCGCGGCGATGCGGTCGCCGTGCACCGCGAAGGCCTCCTCGACCGCGGCGAGGTCGTTGTAGGGCAGCACCAGCGTCTGCGCCGCGATCGGCGCAGGCACTCCAGCCGAGCCGGGCAGGGCGAGGGTCGCGACCCCCGACCCCGCGGCGGCGAGCAGCCCGTCGGAGTGCCCGTGGTAGTGCCCGGCGAACTTGATGAGCAGGTCGCGCCCGGTGTACCCGCGTGCCAGCCGGATCGCGGTCATCGTCGCCTCGGTGCCGGTGGACACCAGGCGCACGCGCTCCACAGGGCGCCGGTCGCCGACCGCCACCCGCGCCGCGATGAGGTCGGCCAGCTCCACCTCGGCACCCGTCGGCGCCCCGAACGACAATCCGCGAGATGCCGCGTCCTGCACCGCGGCGACCACGCCCGGCTCGGCGTGGCCGAGCAGCGCCGGACCCCACGAGGCCACCAGGTCGACGTACTCCCGACCGGCGGCATCCGTCACGTGCGCACCCCGCGCCGAGGCGAGGAACCTCGGCGTGCCGCCCACGGATCCGTAGGCGCGCACCGGCGAGTTCACGCCGCCGGGGATCACCTCGCGCGCGTGCGCGAACAGCTCATCGTTTCTGTCGTTCATCGATCACTCTCTCGTGCGTGGCCGGGCCGCGCCGCAGGGTGCTCAGCGGTCGGCGCGCAGCCAACCGGCGGCCTCGACGGCCCAGTAGGTGAGGATGGCGTCGGCGCCGGCTCGGCGGATCGACGTCAGTGACTCGAGGATGGCGCCGCGACGGTCGATCCAGCCGTGCGCTGCGGCCGCCTCGACCATCGCGTACTCGCCGGACACCTGGTACGCCCACACCGGCACATCGACGGCGGCGCGCACGTCGGCCAGCACGTCGAGGTAGGGCAGGGCGGGCTTGACCATGACGATGTCGGCGCCCTCGGCCACGTCGGTGACGGCTTCGCGCACACCTTCGCGGCCGTTGCCCGGATCGAGCTGATAGGTGCGACGGTCGCCCTGCAGTTGCGAGTCGACGGCCTCGCGGAACGGCCCGTAGAACGCTCCGGCGTACTTCGCGGCATAGGCGAGGATCAGGGTGTCGGTGAACCCCTCGGCCTCGAGCGCAGCGCGGATGTGAGCGACCTGGCCGTCCATCATCCCCGAGAGCCCCAGCAGGTGCGACCCCGCCCGCGCCTGCGCGAGCGCCATGGCGGCGTAGCGCTCGAGAGTGGCGTCGTTGTCGACGGCGCCATCGGCACGCAGCACTCCGCAGTGGCCGTGGTCGGTGAATTCGTCCAGGCACAGGTCGGTCTGCACGACGAGGGCGTCGCCCACCTCGGCGACGAGGGCCTCGGTGGCGACGTTCAGGATGCCACGGGGGTCGTCCGCCCCGGAACCGGTCGCATCCCGCACCTCGGGCACGCCGAAGAGCATGATCCCGCCGACGCCGCCCTCGGCCGCCTCGGCGGCGGCCCGGCGGAGGGAGTCGAGGGAGTGCTGCACGACGCCCGGCATCGAGCCGATCGGCGACGGCTCGGTCAGACCCTCGCGGACGAACGCGGGCAGCACCAGGCGGCTGGGCGCCACGTCGGTCTCGCGCACGAGCCGGCGCACCGCCGGCGATTGCCGCAGCCGCCGTGGTCGGTGTGCGGGGAAACTCATGGCACGGTCTCGTCGGCGGAGTGCGGGAGGGCGAGGGCGGAGAGCGCGCCGATGAGTGCCGCGACGGTCTGCTCCGCGGCGACGACGGTGACCGGCAGTCCCAGCTTGCGCGCATCCTCGGCGGTGCGGGGGCCGATCGCCGCGAGCACGGTGTCCTCGGGGATCGCCGGGAACTGCTCGCGCACCTGCTCGGCGACCGAGCCGCTGGTGATGAGGATCGCGTTGATCCGGCCGCTCTGCACATCGAGGGCGATCTTCTCGGTCACCGGCACGCCGACCGTGCGATACGCCACGACGCTGCGCACGCGGTGGCCCGCCTCGGCCAGGCGCTCGGTGAGCACCGGCTTGGCGATCTCACTGCGCAACGTCAGGATGTCGCGAGCCTCGGCCTCGAGGGCGATGAGCTGATCGGCCATGCCTGAGGCCGAGTTGTCGATCTCGGGCACCAGGTCGACCTTGTAGCCGACCGCCGCGAGCGCCGCAGCGGTGGTCTCGCCGACCGCAGCGACCTTCGTCGCGGCAGGGATGCTCGCACGATAGGCGTAGAGCACGTCCACCGTGGTGGCGCTCGTGATCGTCAGCCAGTCGAACGTCCCCGCGGCCAGGTCGGCCAGCGACTGCTCGAGGGTCGCCTGGTCCGTCGAGGGAGCGAAGTTGATCAGCGGCGCGATGACGGGGGTGGCGCCCTGTGCCCGCAGCGTGGCGGCAACGCCGTCCCCCCAGGGCCCGCCGCGCGGCACGAGCACCCGCCAGCCGCTGAGCGGCTTGGCCGGTTGCGATTGCCAAGGGGCTGTGTTCATGGGGTCGACTCTCGTGGTACCAGACCGGCTGCTCCACCTTCGAGCAGCCGACGAGCGGTTTCCGACCCGGCGCGTACGGCGTACGCGATCGGGCTCGCGTCGTCGGCAGCATCCGCACCATCGCCGCTGCCTGTCGTCCCACCATACTCCTGCGGGAGGGGGTCGGCTCTGTCGCACGCGATGCGGCGACTTCCGTCGAGCGCGTAGACGACGGCGTTGAGGCGCAGCGATCCCCCGGCGAGCTCGGCGTGCGCTCCGACCGGCGCATGGCAGCCGGCCTCGAGCGCGGCGAGGACCGTCCGCTCGGCGGTCACGGCCACACGGGTGTCGAGGTGGTCGATACGCGCCAGCGCCGCCATCAGGTCGGCGGGGCCATCGGCCAGGGCCTCGATCGCCAGCGCCCCCTGACCGGGGGCGGTGGGCCAGGATGCCAGGCCCAGCGGCTCGAGACCCAGGTCACGGAGGTCCAGTCCGATGCGGGAGAGGCCCGCCGCCGCGAGCACCACGGCATCCAGCTGCCCGTCGCGCACGCGCTGCAGCCGCGAATCGACGTTGCCGCGCAGATCGTGCACGTCGACGCCGGGGTTGCGGCGGATCACCTGTGCGCGGCGCCGCGGCGAGCCGGTGCCCACCCGCGCACCGGCGGGCAGGGCGTGCAGGGGCGTGCCGTCGCGGGTGACGACCACGTCCCGGGCGTCCTCCCTGACCGGGATCGCGGCGATCACGAGTCCCGGCGGCTGGGTCGTCGGCAGGTCCTTCAGGGAGTGCACGAGCAGGTCGCACTCTCCGGCCAGCAGCGCCTCGCGCAGTCGGGTGGCGAAGACCCCGGTGCCGCCGATCTGCGACAGCGAGGCGCGCGAGACGTCCCCCTCGGAGACGATCGGGACGAGCTCGACCGGCCGGCCGGCGACGGCGACGAGGGTGTCGGCGACCTGCTGGGACTGCGCGGTGGCCAGGGCGCTGCGGCGGGTGCCCAGGCGGAACGGACGGCTCATCGCGGCATCCTCACCGCAGCACCTCGACCAGCTCCGCGGGCGTGACCAGGCGCCCGGTGAAGAACGGCACCTCCTCGCGCACGTGGCGGCGGGCCTCGGTGTACCGCAGCTCGCGCATCATGTCGACGAGGTCGGTCAGCTCGTCCGCTTCCATGGGCAGCAGCCACTCCCAGTCGCCGAGGGCGAAGGATGCCACGGTGTTCGCGGTGACGCCGGTGAACGCGGCGCCCTTGCGCCCATGGTCGGCGAGCATCGCGCGGCGCTCCTCCTCGGGCAGCAGGTACCACTCGTAGCTGCGCACGAAGGGGTAGACCGTCAGCCACTGCTTCGCGGGGATGCCCCGGAGGAAGCCGGGCACGTGAGCGCGGTTGAACTCCGCATCGCGGTGGACGCCCATCGCGCTCCAGGTGGGCAGCAGCGGTTCGAGCAGCGCGGTGCGGCGGAGTCGTCGCAGGTCGCGCTGCAGCCCCTCGGCGGTCGGCCCGTGCAGCCAGATCATCAGGTCGGCGTCGGCGCGCAGGCCGCTGACGTCATAGAACCCGCGCACGGTGGTGCCGTCGGCCGCCAACTCGGCGACGACCTCCTCCAGCTCCGCGGGACGGTCGGCGGTGATGGGGCGGGACGGGTCGCGCCGCAGGACGGACCACAGGGTGTAGGCGGTATCGGACATCACTCAAGTCTCCCCCGCGCTTCGCGGCATGCCAAACCGTCGGCACGCGGCGGCGCCGACGGAAGGGCGATGACGATCAGCGCGCGATGAGACGGACGATGCCCCACACGGTCACACCCACCGCGACCGCGACGGCGGCCGTGACCGCGCGGGCGGCGCTGGGGTTGCGGCGTGCGAAATCCCGTGCGTCCTCGATGCTGCGGTCGGCGGCCTCGCCCACGCGCTTGGGCACGTTGGCTTTCTCCTCGATGGCCGCGAGCGTGGCCTTCAGTTCGGCGCGCGCCTGCTCGACCGGGTCGGCGATCCCCATCGGCACGGCGGTGCGGGGCACCGGCAGGGGCCGGGATGCCCGGAGGGCTCGGTCAGTACTCATTCACAGCGTCCTTCACGATCTTGGCGTCGGTGGCGATCGCCTGACCCGGATTGCTCCGGTTCGACATCTTGCGGAAGCGCAGGAGTCCCAGCAGAGCGAGCACCACCACGATGAGCAGCATCACGACGAAGACGACCAGCGCAGAAAGCCAGGCCGGCCACCAGGACGACAGCCCGATGATGGCGAAGGCGCCGAGGGCGGGGATCGACCAGAACAGCATGATCAGCGCCGCGACCATCCACAGGCCGCCGATGCCGGCATCCTTGCCCGTCTTCATCGCCCAGGCCTTCGCTGCGGCCAACTCGGCGACGACCAGGTTGCGCACCAGTTCGGGCAGATCGCCGATCAGCGTCAGCAGACTGTCGTCGCTTCGGTCACGGAATCCGCGGGGCGTGGTCATGTCAGTCGTCCGCGGCCTTCTTGATGTCGTCGATCGCGTCGTGGGCGGCCTTCTTGACCTCGGCGGCGGTCGTCTCGGCGCCCGCGGCGACCTCGTCGACCGACTCCTTGCCCGCGGCCACGGCGGCGTCCAGACGCTGACCGGCAGAGCCGCCGCGGCTGGTGGCGGCCTTGGTCACCTTGACCGCACTGTCCCACACCGCGGTCGGAAGCGCCATGACGGCCGACTTGCCCAGTTCCTTCGCCTTGTCCACCTGCTTCTGAACCGGCTCGGTGTCCCAGATCTTCATCGCCTGCTGCTTGATCTGGTCGTAGCGTTCCCGGCCGGCGCGCGTGCCCAGAACATAGCCGGCGGCCATTCCGATGATGAGTCCTACTTTGCCCCTCATGGGGTCTCCTCACGCTCGTTGGGGATGCTTCGTCGACCCCAGGCTAGCCCTGTATTCCCTTCCCGGCATCCGGGGTTGCGCGCGAGGGGCGGGGTGGGTTAGTCCTCCGCGCGCCCGGGACCCCACAGCGCCTCGCGACGCACGCGCTCGGCTTCGGCGATCGCGTCGGGCACGACCTGGGCGAGCCCGGTGCCCGACAGCCAGGCGCCGGTCGCCGCAAGACCCGGAACCGCCTGCACCGTGGCACGGGCGGCGGCGGTGACCGCGGCGCGCCCGAGGGCCGCCCCCGGCTGCGCCTGCACGTAGCGCTCGCGGTGCGCCGCCCGCAGCTGCGCGGGCTGCAACGGCACCCCCAGCAGCGCGGACGCCTCGGCGAGCGCGAGCTCGGCGGCGTGCGCGTCATCGAGCGCCTCGGTGGCGGGCGCCTCGCCCTGCGCACCGAACGACACCCGCAGGATGTGGTGGTCGGTCGCCTCCCGCAGCCACGACCACTTCGCCGTGGAGTGGGTCAGGGCCTTGGCGGTGTGGGAGCCGGGAACCGTGAGCACACCTGTCCCACGGGGCGGGGTGTCCAGTTCCGGCGCGTCCACCACGAGGGTGACGATCTCGACGACCGGTGCGGTCAGGCTGCCGATGTCGAGACTCGGCACGACCGGCGACAGCAGGTGCCGCGCCTGCGCCTCGGGGGTGGCGACGATCACGATGTCCGCGGCGAAGCGGCCGGCGGCGGGGTCGGGCGCAGCGGCCGAGCCGGCATCCGGGCCGGCCGGGTCGACCGCGTCGCTCCCCGCGACGGGGCCATCGGCGGGGACGGGGCTGTCGGCGGGGTCGGCCACGATCAGCCACCCGTCGCCGTCGCGCTCGATGCTCTGCACCGGCATGTCGGTGCGGAGGTCCGCGCCGAGGTCCTCCAGCCGTGCGCGCAGGGCGTCGACCAGGCGGGTCATGCCGCCGGCCAGTCCCTGCACGGCCGCGCCGGGGGTGGCCGTCGCGCCGCCGCGCAGCTGGCCGACGGCGCCCGAGAGCGAGCCGGTGCGCGTGAGGGCGTTGTTCAGCCCGGGAGCGGCGAGGTCGACATCGATGTCATCGGGCCGCGCCGAGTACACCCCCGTCGTGACGGGGGCGACGAGGCGGTCCAGCACTTCCGGCCCCATGCGCCGGCGCACCAGGGCGCCGAGACTGCGCTCGTGGCCGATGGTCAGCGGCGGCCGCAGACGGTCGACGTAGGCGCGCCAGGCGCCCCGCCAGCCGATGACGCGGCGCACGTCGTCGGCGAACGGGTTGGCCGGGATGCCGAGCACACCGCCGGCCGGCAGCGGGGCAGCACCACCGTGCGGCAGGCCCGCGACCCAGGCGCCCCCGCCGGCGGGCGCGACGACCGCATCGGAGAGCCCGAGCTCGGCGATCAGGTCGGCCACGGCACCACCGCGTGTGGCGAAGCTCTCGGCGCCGACGTCGACGCGCACGCCGTCCAGCTCGGCGGACCGCACGACCCCGCCGAGGCGGTCGGACGCCTCGAGCACCGTCACCGGCATCCCGACCTTGGCGCACTCGAGCGCGGCGACGAGGCCGGCGACGCCTCCCCCGACGACGACGACGCGGGTGTGGTGGGCGGTGGAGAGGAGGTCATCGGCGTCGGTCATGCGTCCTCCCCGTGGGCGAGGGCGACGATGCGGGTGAGCACGGTCGGGTCGGTCTCGGGCGGCACGCCGTGACCGAGGTTGAGGATGTGCGCCCGGGCGGCGCCGCCGCGGGCGATGACGTCGCGCACGTGGGCGGACAGCACCGGCCAGGGAGCCGTCAGCAGCGCCGGGTCGATGTTGCCCTGCAGAGTGACGTCCGGCCCGAGGATGGCGGCGGCCTCATCCAGCGGAGTACGCCAGTCGACGCCGACCGCATCGGCCAGCCCGTCCAGACGCATGTCCCTCAGCAGGTGCGCCGTGCCGACGCCGAAGTGGATGCGGGGCACGTCGGCGCCGGCGAGCGCCGCGTGGGAGTGGGGGGCGATGAAGACGCGGTAGTCGGCAGCCGACAGCGACCCCGCCCACGAGTCGAAGAGCTGCACGGCGGCGGCGCCGGCATCCGTCTGCACCTTCAGGAACGCACGGGACACCTCGGCGAGCCAGCCGGCCAGGCGATGCCAGGCATCCGGGTCGGCATGCATCATGCCGCGGGCGCGCAGGTGCTCCTTCGACGGACCGCCCTCGACGAGGTAGGCGGCCAGCGTGAACGGCGCCCCGGCGAAGCCGATGACCGGCACGTCGCCGAGCTCGCGGGTGACGATCCCGATGGCCTCGGCGATGGGGGTGGATGCCGCGGCGACCGCCTCCGGCTCGATCGCGGTCACGCGTGCGACGTCGGCCGTGGTGCGCACGGGGTCGGCGAAGACCGGGCCGCGCCCCGGCTGGATCTCCACCTCGATGCCGGCGAGCTTCAGCGGCACGACGATGTCGCTGAAGAACACCGCCGCATCCACACCGTGGCGGCGCACAGGCTGCAGGGTGATCTCAGCGGCCAGCGCCGGGTCGAGGCACGCGTCGAGCATGCGGGTTCCGACGCGCAGCTCCCGGTACTCCGGCAGCGAGCGGCCGGCCTGACGCATGAACCAGACGGGAGGGCGTTCCGGGCGGTCGCCGTGAAGGGCGCGCAGAAGGGGGGCGGTGGCCATGGATCCATCCTCGCACCGCTCTCCCCGCCCGCTCCCAGGCGGGGGCCAGGTACCCTTCAATGGTGCTGCTGTGCGTTTCCGCGAGTCACAAGACCGCCCCATTCGAATTGCTCGAACGTCTCAGCGTGCACACCGACCGCGTCGCGCCGATGATCGCCTCCTATGACGCCAGCGTGCAGGGGGCCGTGGTCGTGGCCACCTGCAACCGGTTCGAGGCCTACGTCGAGATGGACGAGCCGGCGGCCGACGCCGGCATCGTGGGCGTCGAAGCGGCGCTGACGGCCATCGAGGCCGCCACCGGCGTCGCCCCCGCCGAGCTCGAGGGAGCGTACGTGGTGGCGACCGGCGACGACGTCGCCCGCCACCTCTTCTCGGTCGCGTCGGGACTGGAATCCGTCGTCGTGGGCGAAGGCGAGATCGCCGGCCAGGTGCGCCGTGCGCTCACCGAGGCGCGCGAGCAGCGCACCACCTCGCCGGAGCTGGAGCGGCTCTTCCAGAAGGCCAGCGAGACGCAGCGCGGGATCAAGAACGCCACCGCCATCGGGCGGGCGGGACGCTCGCTCGTGCGGCTCTCCCTGGAGCTCGCCGGCAGCCGCGTCACCGACTGGTCTCGCCTTCGGGTGCTCATGGTCGGCACCGGCTCGTACGCGGCGGCCACCGTCGCCGCCCTGCGCGATCGTGGCGCCGCCGACATCGCCGTGGCCTCCCCGTCGGGCCGCGAGACCGTCTTCGCCGCCCGCCACGCGCTGCGCCCCGTGCCCGCGGCATCCTTCACCGTCGAGGTCGCCACCGCCGACCTCGTCATCACCTGCACCAGCGCCGAGCACCCCGTGCTGTCGGCCGAGACGTTCGCGGCGGGCGTCGCCGCCGCGGATCCCGCCCTGGTTCCGGCCCGCCGCCTGGTCATCGACCTCGGGCTGCCGCGCAACGTCGACCACGACGTCGCCGAGGTCGAGGGGACCGACCTGCTGGACCTCGAGACCATCCGGCTGCACGCGCCGCTGGAGGAGCTGCAGGCCACCGACGACGCCCGCCGGCTCGTCGACGACGCCGCGCAGCGCTTCGTCATGACCGGTGAGCGCCGCAGCGTCGCGCCCGCCGTCGTGGCGCTGCGCGCCCACGTCGCAACGGTGCTCGAGACCGAGATCGCCCGCGCCCGCGGCCGCGGCGACGACGGGACGACCGAGCAGGCGTTGCGCCATCTCGCGGGCGTGCTGATGCACACCCCGACCGTGCGGGCGCACGAGCTCGCCGAGCAGGGACGTTCCGACGACGTGTTCGCGGCCGTGACGGCGTTGTTCGGCCTCGAGGTCACGGAGCCCGTCACCCTCGCCGCCCCCGGCGAGATCGCCACCGCCGGCTGACTCGCGAGCACACGGTGCGGCAGGCGCCGCTGCGCCGTCGCCCTTCGGCGCAGCAGCACGGGTGGTGGGAAACTGGTCCCATGGCACTGCACATCACCGACGACCCGGCCGCCGACGAGCTGCTCACGCGTGACCCCCTCGCGCTGCTCATCGGCATGCTGCTGGACCAGCAGGTGCCGATGGAGACCGCGTTCGCCGGCCCGTTGAAGATCAGCGAGCGTCTCGGCACGCTGGATGCCGCGACGATCGCCGGCACGGATCCGGAGCGGTTCGCCGAACTGTTCGCCCAGACCCCGGCTGTGCACCGCTTCCCCGGGTCGATGGCCGGCCGCGTACAGGCGCTGTGCGCCGCGGTGTCCGACGGCTACGGCGGGGATGCCGCGGCCATCTGGACCCAGGGCGACCCCGACGGGCCCGCCGTGCTGAAGCGACTGAAGGCACTGCCCGGCTTCGGCGAGCAGAAGGCGAAGATCTTCCTCGCTCTGCTCGGCAAGCAGTACGGCTACACCGGTGGCGGGTGGCGCGAGGCATCCGCCCCGTACAGCGAGGAGGGGTCGCACCGCAGCGTCGCCGACATCGTCTCGCCCGAGTCCCTGCAGCAGGTGCGGGCGTTCAAGAAGGCCGCCAAGGCGGCGGCGAAGGACGCCGCCGCGAACCCGGCCTGAAAAAAGCACGCCGCACACTCCCAGGTTTCTCATAGGGTGGGAGGACCGAACCCGACACCCGCGGAGGCCCGGCATGCTCACGCCGTTCATCATCATCGGCAGCATCGGTCTTCTGGTGCTGGTCATCTCGCTCGTGGTCGGCGACATCTTCGACCACTTCGAGATCGGCGAAGGCGCCCTGTCGGGCACCGCGCTCGGGATCGCGGCGGTGGTCTTCGGCGCGAGCGGTGTCTTCAGCGCCTCGTCGAACCTCGATGACGTGTATGTCTACGTCATCGCGGCGGCGCTCGCCCTGGTCACCTACGTCGTCGCGGTGCTGTTCATCCGCAAGCTCGCGGCGAGCTCGGACGGCACGCCCGTCAACGCCGTCGGACTGACCGGCGTCTGCCGCTCCCCGATCACCCCGGCCGGCGGCGAGGTCTCCCTCGACGGCCCGCACGAGATCGAGCGGCGTCTGGCGTACTCGGACACCCCCATCCCCGAAGGCGTGCGCATCCGCGTCGTCGAACACACCGGCACGCGCGTCAAGGTCGTCGCCGACTAAACCCGCGGCGACCAGCCGCGTCCACGGAAGGAACACCATGCCGGTCGACATCGTCCAGATCGCCGCCGTCCTCGCCCTCATCGTCGCGGTCCTCGGACTTCTGACCTTCATCGCCCGGCGCATCCGCCGCGTGCCCCCGAACGAGGCGCTCATCATCGTCGGACGCGGCGCCGGCAAGCCCGTGCCGGGCGAGGCCACCGGCCAGCGCGTGGTCATCGGCGGGCGCACGTTCGTGTGGCCGATCCTGCAGCAGGGATTCCCGATCTCGCTCGAGCAGCGCCAGATCGGCATCACCGTCGAGGGCGTCGACAAGAACCGCATCAAGATCGCCATCAAGGCGTCGATCAACTTCAAGGTCTCGGGCACCGAAGAGGGCGTCCGCCGCGCCGGCCAGCGCTTCCTGTCGCAGCAGGAGACCCTCACCGACATCATCCGCGAATCGCTCGAGGGCTCGCTGCGCTCGATCGTCGGCGACATGACGATCGAGCAGATCATCTCCGACCGCAAGAGCCTGTCGGACCGCGTCGTCGCCGAGACCAAGGCCGACCTCGTCGAGCAGGGCCTGCAGGTGGACCTGCTCAACATCAGCGACATCTCGACCCCCGGCAGCGACTACCTCGCCAACCTGGGTCGCGCCGAGGCCGCCCGCGCCCGCCAGGTGGCGGAGGTCAGCGAAGCCGAGGCTTCGCGCGCCAGCGAGTTCGCGCGCATCGAAGCCGCCGAGCAGATCGCCGAGCGCCAGAAGGCGCTGAGCCTGCGCCAGGCATCCATCAAGGCCGAGACCGACCGCGCCAACGCGGAAGCCGAGGCCGCCGGTACGTTCACCAAGGCCGAGCAGGACCGCCTCGTCGCCCAGCAGGAGCGCGAGGCGCTCATCGAGCAGGCCCTCGTGACGCAGGAGCGTCTCGACATCGAGATCCGCAAGCCCGCCGAGGCCGAGGCCTACGCCGAGGTGCAGCGCGCCACCGCCCTGCGCGACGCGGCCAACGCCGCGACCGAGGCCGACGCGTACAAGCGCACGAAGATCGCCGAGGCCAACAAGGTCGCCGCCGTGCAGGATGCCGAGGCATCGGCGACCTCGGTGCGCTTCGCCGGTGAGGCCGAGCGCGACAAGCAGGTGGCCCTGGCCGCCGGTATCCGCGCCGAGGGTGAGGCGCGCGCCGCCGCCATCCAGGCAGAGGGTATCGCCGAGGCGACCGCGACGGACGCGAAGGCCGAGGCGCTGAAGAAGTACGGCGAGGCCGCGCTCGCGCAGGAGATCATCTCGCGCCTTCCGGAGATCGTGCGCGCCGCCGCCGAGCCGATCAGCAACATCGATCAGCTCACCGTCATCTCCACCGACGGCGCGTCGGCGGTCACGAAGACGGTCGGCACCGTGCTCGGCGAGGGCACCGAGGTCGTCAAGTCGCTGACCGGGCTCGACCTCGGCACGCTGCTGGCCGGGTTCGCCGGCGCCCGCACCGGCGCCTCCGCCAACGGCAACGCCCCGGCGGCGCCCTCGAACAACTGACCGCAGCACCCCGCGCCCGTCACGAACGCCTGCGAGGGCGGTCGTGACGGGCGCAGGCCGTGCGAGGCCGCGCGCTACTTGCCGAAGCCCGCGGTCAGTCCCGCCACCAGCTGGCGGCGACCGAAGATGTACAGCGTCAGGATCGGCAGCACCGAGAGGGTCACGGCGGCCATGATCGCCGGAACATCCACGGTGAGCTCGCTCTGGAAGCTCCACAGGGCCAGGGGCAGCACGCGCACCGATGGGCTCTGCGTCAGCACCAGCGGGAAGAGGAAGCCATTCCACACCTGCATGCCGTTGTAGATGGCCACCGTGATGAGCGCCGGCTTGGACAGCGGCAGCACCAGCTGCCACAGCATCGCCCAGTTCGACGCGCCGTCGATGCGCATGGACTCGAAGATCTCGTTCGGGATGTCGCGCAGGAAGTTCACCAGGATGACGACCGTCAGCGGCAGCGCGAACGCGGCCGACGGGATGATGAGCGCCACCAGGGTGTCGTAGAGACCGAGCTGCGTGATCATGTAATAGATCGGGATGATCGCCGCTTGGAGCGGGATGGCCAGCCCCAGCAGGGCGAACGAGAACGAACCCCGTGCCACCGGGTGGGCGTTGCGGACGATCGTGTAGGCCGCCAGGAGCGAGCAGAAGACGGCGATCACGACGGTCGCGACGGTCACGATCACCGAGTTCATGAAGAACCCCAGGAATCCGGAGTCGAACACCTTGCCGTAGTTCTCCAGCGTCGGCTCCGACGGCAGGGAGAGGGGGCTGTCGACGAAGAACGTCGGACCCGATCGCAGGCTCGTCACCACCACCCAGTACAGCGGGAGCACGACGATCACGAGCCAGAGCAGCCCCAGGATGCCGCCGGGCACGTTGGGTCGTGAGCGGCGCGCGCGACGCCGGGTGCCCTGGGCGCGCGGCGGGAGTGCGACGGGGGAGCCGGACGCGGCGACGGGGGCGGTCACGGTCATCTCAGGCGCCTTCCTGCTGGCTCTGCATCTTGGTGAAGCCGCTGAGGCGGGTCAGCAGCAGCGCGAGGATGAGGCCGAACACCGCGAGGAACGTCGCGATCACGCTCGCTTTTCCCATCTCGGCCGAGCGGAACCCGGTGAGGTACATGTGCAGCGGCAGCACCCGGGTGGCATACCCGGGTCCCCCCGCCGTCATCACGAAGATGAGGTCGAAGTACGTCAGCGACCCCACGAGCATGAGCGTCGAGCTCGTGACGATGGTGTGTTTGAGCTGCGGGATGGTGATGGTGAAGAACTGCGTGACGCGTCCGGCGCCGTCCAACGAGGCCGCCTCGTACATCGAGGTGGGCACCTGCCGCACCGCCCCCTGGTACAGCAGCGTGTGCAACGGGATGAAATGCCACGAGATGATGAGGATGACCACGAGCAGCACGGTGTTCCGGTCCCCGAGCCAGTTGTGGGCGAGCCACCCGAAGCCGGTCTCGGTGGAGAGTCCGAAGTTCGGGTCGAGCAGGTTCTTGTAGGCCAGCGCGACGGCGGCCGATGACAGCAGCAACGGCACGAAGAAGACGAGGCCCGCCACCGACCGGAAGCCTCCGGAACGGGCGATCCACGTGCCCAGCAGCAGGCTGATCGGAGTCTGCACGAGCCAGCTGCCCACCATGACGAGCAGCGTGACCTGCAGGGTGATGTAGGTGACATCGTCGGTCAGGAACCAGGCCCAGTTGTCCCCTCCGGTCCACTCCGGCGAGCCGAGCCCACTCCACCGGGTGAACGACAGCCCCACCGCGCCCACGAGAGGGATCACGGCGAAGCCGAGGAACAGGATGCCGGCGGGGGCGAGGAACCACAGACTCGGCCCGCCGCCCCCGCGGGAGGGTCGCGAGCGCGGCCCTCCCGCGGTCCGCCGTGTGGCGGTGGTGGTCATCAGAGGGTCGCGTTCATGGCGTCGGCGAACTCCTGCGGGGTGATCTCGAGGAGGAAGATGCGGTCCAGCTGCGTGGTCAGCTCCGCGCCCTGTGCCGGCGAGAGCGCCTGATCCCACGACAGCTGGAAGGACGGGGCATCTTCGGAGAGGCCGAAGACGAACTCCTGGAAGTCGTTGTCCTCCCGCTCGGCGATGAGCTCGCCCGCTGCCTCGACGCCCGGCACGGCGGACCGGTCGAGGATCTCCGCCATGTAGTCGGTGCTCATGACCTCGGTCGCCAGGAACTCCTGCACGGTCTCCTTGTGCGCGTCGGATGCCGCGCTCGTGACCGACCAGAAGTTGGAGGGGTTGCCCACGAGCGCCCCCGGGTCTCCCTTGCCCCCCTCGACGATGGGGAAGGGTGCGTAGCCGAGCTTCCCGTCGGCGACGAACTGCTCGGCGTTGGTCTGGATGTTCGAGTAGGCCTGGGACAGCACCACCATCATCGCGGCCTTGCCGGAGTACAGGAGGGCGTCTGCGGCACCACTGGCGTAGTCGATGGCGGCGTAGTCGGAGTTGAACCCTCCGGCTTCGACGAGGGACTGGATCATCTCCAGCGACTCGATGACGGCCGGGTCCGACCAGGCATCCGCCTCGCCCGTCATGATCCGCTCGACGACCTCACTGCCTCCGACACGGTCGACGAGGTACGAGAGGTAGGGCAGCTGCGGCCATTTGCTGGCGCCGGCGAGCGCGATCGGTGCAACGCCCGCCTCGTTGAACACCGGCACCAGGTCGAGCAGCTCGTCCCAGGTCTCGGGCGGGCTCGCTCCCACGGCGTCGAAGACGTCGGTGTTGTAGAGCACCACCACCGGCTGGATGTTGTTGATCGCCGCGCCGTAGACAGAGCCGTCGAACGTCACGTTCTCGATCACCGAGTCGAGGTAGCGATCGGTGATCTCCGCGTCCCCGATCGGGTCGACGAAGCCGCCGTCGACATAGCTCTGGAGCACGCCGCCGCCCCAGCCGAACATCAGCGCCGGGCCCTCGCCGGCGCCCATCGCGATGCGCAGCTTGTCCTGGTAGCCGTCATTGCCGAACATCTGCAGTTCGATCGGCCGGTCGGGGTTCGCCTCGTTCCAGCGATCGACCGCGGCCTCGTACGAGGCGGACTGACCGCCTTCGACCCCCCAGACGACGGCCGCCGAGCCGTCGCCCGATCCGGTGTTCCCTGCATCGTCGTCCGACGGTCCGCATGCGCTCAGCGCCAGTGCGCCCACGGCGACGGCGGCGACCGCCACGGTCGCCCGAGTTCCTTTACCCAACATCATTGTCCTCGCTGTCTGTGACGGAGTACCGAAACTTTTCGGTGAACTTTCGGTAGGTGGAGGTGAGGATAGCCGCAGGATTACGCGGAGTCAAACATCGTCTTTTCTGGTGTGCCGCACCGTCTCCCGTATAGTGAGTGCAACTTTTCGAGGCCGCGACGACGTGGACTCAGAGCAGAGGAGCGATGGAAACTCACCGCAGCGAGCGCCCCACCCTCGCGGATGTCGCCCGCCACGCCGGTGTATCGATCGCGACCGCCTCGAAAGCACTCAATGGGCATCATGAGGTCGCCGCGAGCACCCGAGCGCGCATCGAGGCGGCGATCGCCGCCACCGGTTACGTGGGGCAGCGGGGGCGACGACGGGATGCGCGGGCGAGCGTGGAATTCCTCGTCGACCGCCTCACCAGCCCGTACGCGATGGAGATCCTCCGCGGCGCGACGCTGGCGGCGGAGGAGGCGGACATCGACATCGTGGTGGCGCGTTTCCACCACCCCGGCAGCGCGCGGACCGACGCCCAGGTCATCCGCCGGCTGGCAGCCTCCGACCGACTCGGTGCGATCGTGGTGACTGCCGAGGTCACCGAGACGACCTACAGCGCCATCTCGGGGTCGGGCATCCCCGTCGTGTTCGTCGACCCGTTGCGGGTGGACGACGCATCGATCGTGTCGGTCGCCTCGACGAACTGGACCGGCGGTCGCAGCGCGACCGCCCACCTGCTCGGGCTGGGCCACACGCGCCTGGGCATCGTGGGCGGCCCGCGCGAGTCGATGAGCGCGAAGGCGCGCATCGACGGCTTCCGCTCGGCCGCGGCGGAGGCGGGGGTGCCGATCGACCCCGCGTTCGTCGCGCACGCCCTGTTCACGCACGACGCAGCCCTGGCCGTCGCGCTGGAGTGGCTGCGCCGGCCGGACCGACCCACGGCGATCCTCGCCTCGAACGACGCACAGGCCATGGGGGTGCTCGAAGCCGCCCGACGCCTGGCCATCCGCGTGCCCGAGGACCTCAGCGTCGTGGGCTACGACGACACCTACGTCGCCGCGTGGGCGCATCCGCCGCTCACCTCGGTCTACCAGCCGCTGCAGGACATCGGCCGGGTGTCGCTGCGCACGATCCAGCGGCTGAGCGCCGGCGAACAACTGGACTCCCACCACATCGAACTGGCCACGCGTCTCGTCGTGCGCGAATCGACCGCCCCGCCCCCGACCGACAGGAACGCTCCGTGACCGACACCGCTCCCTCCTCCGCCGGGACCGCCTCATGGCAGGACACCACCCGCACGGCCACCGAGCGCGCCGAGGCTCTGCTGGCGCAGCTCACCGTCGAGGAGAAGGTCGCTCAGCTCACCGGCTACTGGTTCGACAAGCGCGGCGCCGGCGAGGTGGTCGCGCCGATGCAGGACACCCTCGGCGCAGGGCGCCCGCCGTTCGAGGTCGCCGCGCGCGACGGGCTCGGCCACCTCACGCGGGTGATCGGCACCACCCCCGCACCGACGGAAGAGGTGGTGACGCGCCTGGCCGACGTGCAGCGGGTGCTCATGCGCGACACCCGGCTCGGCATCCCCGCCATCGCCCACGAGGAGTGCCTGACCGGCGTCAACGCGCTCGGCGCCACCGTCTACCCGGCACCCATCGCGTGGGGCGCGTCGTTCGATGCGGCGCTCACGCAGCGCATCGGCGCAGCCATCGGCGCCGACCTGCGCGCACTGGGCGTGCACCAGGGGCTCTCCCCCGTGCTGGACGTGGTGCGCGACTACCGGTGGGGCCGCGTCGAGGAGACGATCGGCGAGGACCCGGTGCTGGTCGGCGGCGTGGGCGGCGCCTATGTGCGCGGGCTGGAGGATGCCGGGATCATCGCGACCCTCAAGCACTTCGTCGGCTATTCGGCCTCATTGTCGGGACGCAACCATGCCCCCGTCGCGGTGGGGCCCCGCGAGCTCGCCGATGTGCTGCTGGTGCCGTTCGAGCTCGCCGTCCGCGACAGCGGCGTGCGGTCGGTGATGAACTCCTACAGCGATCTGGACGGGCTTCCGGTGGCGGCCGACCGGCATCTGCTCACCGACCTGCTGCGCGGGGAATGGGGCTTCACCGGCACCGTCGTGTCGGACTACTGGGCGGTCGCCTTCCTCGCTACTGCGCATCGCGTCGCGCGGGATGCGGCGCACGCCGGCCGCCTCGCACTGGAGGCGGGGCTTGACGTGGAGCTCCCCAACGGCATGTGCTTCCCCCCGCTGGGCGAGATGGTGCGCGCCGGCGACCTCGACGTCGCCGTCGTCGACACCGCGGTGCGGCGCGTCCTGCGGCAGAAGGCCGAGCTCGGACTGCTCGACGCGCAGCCGGCGATCGCGGGCACCGCGGTCGATCTCGATCCGCCCGCCAACCGTGCGCTGGCGCGTGAAGCGGCCGAGGCATCCGTCGTGCTGCTGCGCAACGAGGGCGACCTGCTGCCCCTCTCCGCCCAGACGCGCCGTCGCATCGCCGTCATCGGGCCCACCGCCGACACCGCCCGCGCACTGCTGGGGTGCTACTCCTACCCGGTGCACGTGCTTCCCCGGCATCCGGAGCTCGGGCTCGGCATTGACGTGCCGACCGTGCTGGATGCCCTGCGTGCAGAGTTCCCGCACGCAGACATCGTCCACGAGCGCGGCGCCGACTTCCTCGACGCCGACGAGTCCGGCATCCCCGCCGCCGTGGCCGCCGCCCGCGACGCCGACCTCGTGATCCTCACCGTGGGTGATCTCCCCGGAATGTTCGGCCGCGGCACCTCCGGCGAGGGCTGCGACGCCACCGACCTGACCCTGCCCGGCGGCCAGTCCGCCCTCGTCGATGCCGTCCTGGCGGTCGGCACCCCGGTCGTGCTCGTGACCAACAGCGGCCGGCCGTACGCGTTCGACCACCCGGCGTCGATCGTGCCGGCAGCGGTGCAGGCGTTCATCCCGGGCGAAGAGGGCGCGGCGGCCGTCGCCGGCGTGCTGAGCGGGCGCGTGAACCCCGGCGGGCGGCTGCCGGTGCAGATCCCGCGCATCGCCGGCGGCGGTCAGCACGTGTACCTGGGAGCCCCGCTGACCCGCACGATCGACCGCATCTCGAACCTGCCCACCGAGCCGGCGTTCCCCTTCGGGCACGGCCTGTCGTACGGGTCGGTCGACATCGCCCCCGGCATCCTCGACGCAGAGGCGATCGCCACCGACGGTACCGCCGCGCTGTCCACGGTCGTCCGCAACACCGGGACGAGCACCACACCCGTGGTGGTGCAGCTGTACGTGTCGGACCCGGTCGCCGAGGTCGCCCGCCCGGTACGCCGACTCGTCGGGTTCGCCAAGGCGACCCTGCAACCGGGCGCCGCCGCGGCCATCGCCTTCACCGTGTCGCCGGAGCTGGCGGCCTACACCGGCATCGACCTGCGCCGGCGGGTGGATGCCGGCACCCTCGTGTTCAGCCTCGGTCGCTCGAGCGAAGATCTGGTGTCCGAGCACGCCGTCGAGGTGGTCGGCGACGCACGGCACGTGGGTGCCGAGCGGATGATCGTCGCGCCCGTCACCGTCGCGGCCGACTGACGCGCGGGTGCAGCGGTGCACTGCCGGGCGCAAGCCCGGCGTGCACCGCGGGTGCGCGTCAGGCGCCGCGCAGGCGCTCGGCCAGGTACCCCTCCAGCGCGTCGAGACCGATGCGCTCCTGCGCCATCGTGTCGCGGTCGCGCACCGTGACGGCGCGGTCGTCGAGCGAGTCGAAATCGACCGTCACGCACAGCGGGGTGCCGATCTCGTCCTGGCGGCGGTAGCGGCGGCCGATGGCGCCGGCGTCGTCGAAGTCGATGTTCCAGCCGCGCCCGCGCAGCGTCTCGGCGACCTCGCGCGCCAGCGGCGAAAGCCGCTCATTGCGCGACAGCGGCAGCACGGCCACCTTGACCGGCGCCAGACGGGGGTCGAGGTGCAGCACGGTGCGGGTGTCGACGCCACCCTTGGCGTTGGGCACCTCTTCCTCGTCGTACGCGTCGACGAGGAACGCCATCATCGCGCGGGTCAGGCCGAACGACGGCTCGATGACATACGGGGTGTACTTCTCGCCGGTGGCCTGGTCGAAGTAGGTCAGCGACTGGCCGGATGCCTCGGAGTGGCTGCCGAGGTCGTAGTCGGTGCGGTTGGCGACGCCCATGAGCTCGCCCCACTCCTTGCCGGTGAACCCGAACCGGTACTCCACGTCGATCGTGCCGGCGGAGTAGTGCGCACGGTCCTCCTCGGGCACGTCGAAGCGGCGCATGTTGTCGGGGTTCACCCCCAGGTCCACGAACCAGTTCCAGCAGGCCTCGACCCAGTGGTCGAACCACTCCGGCGCCTCGGCGGGCGGGGTGAAGAACTCGATCTCCATCTGCTCGAACTCGCGGGTGCGGAAGATGAAGTTGCCGGGGGTGATCTCGTTGCGGAAGGCCTTGCCCACCTGACCGATGCCGAACGGCGGCTTCTTGCGCGACGCGGTCAGCACGTTGGTGAAGTTGACGAAGATGCCCTGGGCGGTCTCGGGGCGCAGGAAGTGCAGCCCCGACTCGTCGTCGACGACGCCCAGATACGTCTTCACCAGTCCCGAGAACGCCTTCGGCTCGGTGTACTTGCCCTTGGTGCCGCAGTTGGGGCACGGGATGTCGGCCAGGCCGTTGGCGGCGGGGCGCCCCTTGCGGGCCTCGAAGTCCTCGATGAGGTTGTCGGCGCGGAACCGCTTGTGGCACTGCAGGCACTCCACCAGCGGGTCGGTGAAGGTGGCGACGTGGCCGGAGGCCTCCCACACGCGCTTGGGCAGGATGATCGAGGAGTCCAGGCCCACCATGTCGCCACGGCCGCGGACGAACGTCTGCCACCACTGACGGCGGATGTTCTCCTTCAGCTCCGTGCCGAGGGGGCCGTAGTCCCATGCCGAGCGGGATCCGCCGTAGATCTCACCGGCCTGGAACACGAACCCGCGGTGACGGGCGAGGGCGATGACTTTGTCGAGGCGGGACTGCTCGGCCACAGGTGGCTCCAAATGGTCGTGGTGCGGCGCGGAAAATCGCGGATGCCGCAAGGCGGCGGCATCCGTCGATTCTAGTCCGCGCCGATGGGCGCCCACCTGTGCGCGCGGGTCAGCGCACGAACGTGATCGACAGCGGGTAGCGGTACCACTGCCCCTGGGCGGCCTTGACGGCCGCGATGATCGAGAGGATCAGATCGAGGATCCCCACGGCGATCAGCACGAAGAAGCCGATCAGCACGAACAGCAGAACCGTTCCGACGGCGACGGCGATCAGCACCGTGAGCTGGAAGTTCAGCGCCGTCGCGGCGTGGGCGCGGATGAAGGGGCCGCGGTCGCGCAGCGCCAGGTATCCGATCAGCGCGGGAATGAAGCCGAAGAAGAGGCCGCCCACGTGGATGAGGGTGGCCCACATCTTCTCGTCGGCGGGGCTGAGGGGGGTGGGCCCGTAGGGCGCGCCGTACGGCGGCTGCGGGGGCGGAGGCGGCATGGTCACGATCTCAGCCTACGGCGGAGTGCCGATCGGTGCGGCGCGCGCCGTTCTGGGCGACGGCGCCGGCGCCTGCGCCTCAGCCGAACCCGCACCAGCGCGCCACCCACGCCAGGATCGCCCCCCGGTGCTCGGCCGTCGCGGCCACCTCGATCACGCCTTCGGCCCCGGCGGTCTCGACGGCGACGACGAAGACGGTGCCACGCTTGTCCTCCTGCACGGCGTGCGCGTCGCACCGCAGCGGGACGAGCGGCACCTGGATCGACGACGGCCCGTCCCGCCCGTCGATCTCGCGGCCGACCGGGAACGGGTCCGTGCTCGGCGCGGCGAACTGCAGCAGATTGGTCGGGCGCACGTCGACGATGCGCACCGTGCCGGCAGCGCCGGTCGGAACGAGATCCAGGCGCAGCGCGGCGGGTGCGCCCGGCGCCGACGGTGTGAACGCCCCCCACGACAGGGAGGTCACGGCGGCCACCGCGGCGGCGAGGCACTCCCGCTCGTGGAGCGCGGCGATGAAGCCGAGCGGGTCGGCGGCGCGCACGCGATGCGCCGTGCCGTCGGCGGTGGTGACCACGACGGTGCTCTCCGCCCTCGCGTCGGACGGCACACTGCAGTCCGACGCGCTCAGCTCGATCCGCAGGTCCACGGTGCGTCCGGCCGGCACGGTGCTGTCCCGCTCCCTCGCCAGGGCACCGATGAACCGGTCGTCCTGCAGCTCGACGCGGTCGATGCGCAGATCCTCCGCGCTGTCGTTGACCACCCGCACCTGGGCCGTGCGCGCGGCGACGTCGGACCGCAGCTGCTGCACCGTCACCGCGACCCCCTCGGGCAGCTCGGCGCGCTCCGCAGCGCACCCGCCCAGGGCCAGAACGACCGCGACCACCGCCGTCACCGCGCCGGCCCGTGCACCACGTCGCCTTTCCGTGCCGCCGCAGGCCCGCGCCCCCCTCGCGCGGCCCGCGCGAACCCGGATCGGCGACGTTGCGCACACGGCGTCGGCCTGCCCGCTACCGCCGCAGCGTCTCGCGGGCGACGGTGAAGTCCTCGAGCGCCACCGGGTCGATCTCGATCCCGATCCCCGGGCCGGTGGGCACGCGCACGTGGCCGTCCTCGAGCACGATCGGGTCGATGACGATGTCGCGGGGGTAGAAGCGGTCGGACGCGGACACGTCGCCGGGCAGTGTGAACCCGGGAAGCGCCGCGAGCGCCGCGTTGGCCGCGCGGCCGATGCCGGTCTCGAGCATGCCGCCGCACCACACCGGGATGTCGTCGCCGCGGCAGAGGTCGTGGATGGCGACGGCCTCGAGGTAGCCGCCGACCCGGCCCGCCTTGATGTTGATGACGGATGCCGCACCCAGCGCGCGCGCGTCCTGCGCGGCCTTGAGCGACACGATCGATTCATCGAGGCACAGCGGCGTGCGCAGCCGCCCGGCGAGCACGGCGTGGTCGACGAGGTCGTCTTCCTGCAACGGCTGCTCGATCAGCAGCAGGTCGAACCGGTCGAGTTCGACGAGGGTGTCCACGTCGGCGAGCGTGTAGGCGGAGTTGGCATCGACCTGCAGCGGGATCGTGCCGAACGCGTCGCGCACCGCGGCGGTGTCACCGACATCGCGCCCGGGCTTGATCTTGATCTTGATGCGCACGTAGCCGGCGTCGAGGTACTCCCCGACCGCGTCGACGAGCGCGGCGGGGTCGCGCTGGATGCCGACCGACACTCCGCTGGGCACCCGGTCGCGCGTCGCGCCGAGGTACGCGCCCAGCGGCCGCCCCTGCGCACGCAGGCTCGCATCGAGCACGGCCAGCTCCAGCCCCGCCTTGGCCATGCGGTGGCCCTTGAACGGCTGCAGAACGCCGGCGACCTCTTCGGGCGCGAGCGTGCCCCGGTCCAGCAGCGCCGGACCCAGCCAGCGCAGCGTCACATCCCACGCACCCTGCGTGTACTCGCTCGAGTACAGCGGCGCCTGCTGGGTGACGATCTCTCCCCACCCGTCGCCGTCGGCCGTCAGCGCCCTCACCACGATCACCTCGCGCTCGGTCTCGGTGCCGAACGAGGTGGTGAACGGTGAGACCAGCGGCATCCGCAGCACGCGCAGCTCGATGCCTTCGAGGGCGACGGATGCCGCGGGGGTGGCGATGGGCATGCGCTCAGGCTAGCGGGCGCCCGGGCAGCCGGGACAGGCGAGGCGGGAGCGCGGCGGGGCCGGCCTCATCTGCGCACGAACAGATACCCCGCCGTGTCGTCGAAGCCGCCGACAACGAAGCCGAAAGCGGTGTGCTCGGCGAACTGCTCGCGCACCCGCAGCCGCCACGCCGCAGCCTCGGCGGGCGTCTCCCGGCGCAGCCGTTCGATGTCGCGCGGCACGGCGACCGTCGCCACCACGGCGTCGGGGGCAGGCGAGGGGGCCGGGGCCGCGAGCGCCCACGACGCCATCAACCGGTCGGTCTCGTCGCCGCGGTTGACGCCGTCGTCCATGGGGCCGTAGTGGTCGACCAGATACTCGGTGACGCGCGCGCCCAGCACGGAGAGGTTGAAGTGGGCGTTGCGGGCGATCAGCGGATCGAAGGTCCACGTGATGTGCCCAACGCCGCGGTCGAACGCCCAGTCGCGCTGGTGCTGCTTGAGCAGCCGGCCGAGCCCCTGGCCGCGGTACCCGGCCAGCAGACCGGTGACGTGCGAGTGCATCGAACGCTCCCCCGGCGCGGCGAAGAACGCCACCGACGCCCCGACCATGAGGTCGCCGTCGTAGATCCCGACGGCGTAGTTGCCGGAGTGGGCGAGCGCCCGCAGCAGGTTCGGCGGCATCGCGTCGCTGTCCCCGTCCCAGACGTCGGAGAGCACCTGGGCGGCGGTGAAGACCTCATCCACGGTCTCGAGCTCGCGGATCCCGATCCCGGAGGGGGCGATGAGGCTGTTGAGATCGGCCATGCCCTCACCTTAGGACCGGACGGGCCGAGCCTGCACGGGCGGCAGTAGCCTTGACGGATGGGCCGGGAAGAGGACGCACGTCGGCGCCTCACCCGCATGCCCCGCCAGGGAGCGATCGTCGCGGTGCTGGCGCTGGCGGGCCTGGCATCCTCGTTCATGTTCACGCTCGTCGTGCCGATCCAGGCAAAGCTGCCCGAACTGCTCGACGCCAGCCGCGAGGACACCGCGTGGGTGGTCACGGCGACCCTGCTGGCAGCCGCGGTCGTCACCCCCATCGCCGGGCGGCTGGGCGATATGTACGGCAAACGTCGCATCGTGCTGGTGCTGCTGGGCGTGCTGGTGCTCGGCTCGGTCGTCGCCGCGCTGTCCACCGAGATCATCGGGGTCATCGTCGGCCGCGCGCTGCAGGGAGCCGTCACCGGAGTCGTGCCGTTGGCGATCTCGATCCTGCGGGACGTGCTGCACGAAGACCGGGTGGATGCCGCGATCGCGCTGATCAGCGCGACCATGGGCGTGGGCGGCGCTCTCGGCATGCCGCTGAGCGCCCTGGTCACGCAGTACAGCGACTGGCACGCCCTGTTCTGGCTGGCAGCCGGCCTGGGGGTCGCGGTCTTCGTGCTGGTGGTCTGGATCGTGCCGGTGAGCGTGCTGCGCACGGCGGGCCGCTTCGACTACGTCGGCGCGGCGGGACTCGCGGTCGGTCTCACGGGCGTGCTGCTGGCGGTCTCACGGGGGAACGAGTGGGGCTGGACCTCTCCGGCCGTGCTGGCCTGCGGCCTGGGAGGTGGCGCGGTGCTGCTGGTCTGGGGCTGGTACGAGCTGCGCATCGCCGAGCCGCTGCTGGACCTGCGGGTGGCCGCGCGCCGCCCGGTGCTGCTCACCAACATCGCCTCCCTCGCGATGGGGTTCTCCCTGTTCGCCTCGAACGTGGCCTATCCGCAGCTCCTCGAGCTGCCCGCGCCGGCCGGTTTCGGCCTGTCGCTGCTGAGCGCCAGCCTGGTGATCGCGCCCGCGGGCCTGGTGATGATGGTCCTCTCCCCCTACTCGGGACGTTTGGCGCGCACCGTCGGTCCGCGGCTGCTGCTTGTGCTCGGCGCGATCGCGCTCATCGTCGCGTACGGGTTCACGCTGCTGTTCTCCTCCGAGGTGTGGCACATCCTGGTGGCGAACCTGCTGGTCGGCGTCGGGATCGGCTTCGGTTACGCGAGCATGCCGATGCTGATCATGCGCAGCGTGCCGCAGAACGAGACGGGAGCCTCCAACGGGCTCAACGCCCTCTTCCGCTCCCTCGGCACCAGCGTGGCCGCGGCGGTCATCGGCGCGGTCCTGGCGAGCCTGTCGGTCACACAGGGCGGCGCGCAGGTGCCGACGGCATCCGCCTTCGACGTCGCGTTCGTGCTGGGCGGCGCCGCCGCAGTGATGGCCCTGGTGCTCGCCCTGTTCATCCCCCAACGCCCTGCGGGCGAACCCCATCCCTCTCTGCCTCGCTGAGGTCTACCCTTGGGCGCATGAGCGCGCACGAGCCTGAGCAGGTTCCGGTCGGCCCTCCGACGGGGCCGGTCGAGGTCGCCGAAGGCGACAACGGCGACCGCGACAGCCGGTTCTTCGGGCAGCCCTGGGCCCTCGCGCACATCTTCGGTGTGGAGATGTGGGAGCGGTTCAGCTTCTACGGCATGCAGGGCATCCTGCTCATCTACCTGTACTACTCGGCGACCGACGGCGGGCTGGGACTCGACCGCGCCGTGGCGGCGGGCATCGTGGGGGCCTACGGCGGTTCGGTGTACCTCTCGACGATCCTCGGGGCGTGGATCGCCGACCGCATCCTCGGCTCGGAGCGGGTGCTGTTCTACAGCGCGATCGTCATCGTCGCCGGGCACGTGGCCCTCGCCCTGATCCCCGGATTCCTCGGGGTGGGCGTCGGCCTCATTCTCATCGCGCTGGGGTCGGGGGGCCTCAAGGCCAACGCCACGAGCGTGGTGGGAACGCTGTACCGCAAGGACGATCCCCGGCGGGATGCCGGGTTCTCGCTGTTCTACCTCGGCATCAACCTGGGCGCGCTGGCCGGCCCCCTGCTGACCGGGCTGCTGCAGTCGACGCTCGGCTTCCACTGGGGCTTCGGACTCGCCGCCGTCGGCATGGCGCTCGGCCTCCTCCAGTACTCGTTCGGGCGCAAATCCCTGCCCGCCGCGTCCCGACGCGTGGCGAACCCGCTGCCGCGCAGCCGCTACGGGCTCGTCGGCGGCATCGCCGCGGCGGCGGTCGTGACGATCGTCCTGCTGGTGCTCGTCGGGGTGATCCGCGCCGACAACCTCTCCCTCATCGTGATCATCACGACGGTGGCGGCGACGATCGCGTACTTCGTCGTCATCCTCTCGAGCCGGCATATCGACGCCGTCGAGCGCAGCCGGGTGTGGGGGTTCATGCCGCTGTTCGTCACCTCGGTGGCGTTCTGGTCGCTGTACCAGCAGCAGTTCACGGTCGTGACGATCTACGCCGACGTCAAGCTCAACCGCGACCTCTTCGGCTGGGAGATGCCGGTGCCGTGGGTGCAGTCCATCAACCCGATCTTCATCATCATCCTGTCGGGCGTCTTCGCATGGCTGTGGACGAAGCTCGGCACCCGTCAGCCCTCCACCCCGGTGAAGTTCGGCCTGGGCGTGATGATCATGGGCGCGGCGTTCCTGCTGTTCCTCCCCTTCGCGGGCGGCGGGGCGGGGTCGACGCCGCTGCTGGCGATGGTCGGCATCCTGCTGGTGTTCACGGTGGCCGAGCTGCTGCTGTCGCCGGTGGGCCTCTCGGTGACGACGAAGCTCGCGCCCGCGCGCTTCCACACCCAGATGGTCGCGCTGTTCTTCCTGTCGGTGGCGCTGGGCACCGCGATCTCGGGCCTGCTGGCGGAGTACTACGACCCCGACAATGAGGTGCCCTACTTCTCGACCCTCGGCTTCATCGCGATCGGCGTGGGCGTCCTGCTGCTGGTGTTCGCGCGGCCCGTGCTGCGGCTCATGAAGGGCGTGCGCTGAGCCGAGGGGTCGCCTGCCCGCGCCCCGCGCCCGCTCCCGCGGAGCCCCGCCGCGCCCGCGCGCCCGCGGAGCCGCCCCGCGCCCGCTCCCGCGGAGCCGCTTCGGTGTCACTTTCGCACCATGCCCGCCCGTCGCACCCGCCATTCGCGACACCCGAGCAGCGCGCACACGGCCACACCCGCCATTCGCGTCACCCGAGCAGCGCGCACACGGCCACACCCGCCATTCGCGCCACCCGGGCAGCGCGCACACGGCCGCACCCGCCGATCGTCGCGCCCGGCACCGCGACGCGCGACTCCGGTGTCACTTCCGCACAATCCCCGCGCACGCCACCCACCATTCGCGACACCGGAGCAGCGCTCGCAGCGCTCGCAGCACTCGCAGCGCTCGCAGCGCTCGCGGCCGGCGCGCACGCGCACCGCTGCCGTCAGCGGCGCCAGTCCTCCTGCGCGGTGAGCGGAACGAGCGACGGACGCCGCGCGGTCGTGGTGAGCGTGACGCGCTCACCGGTGTGCGCGGAGTCGATGAGCGCGGTCATGATCTCGAGCACGTGCAGGGCGAGTTCACCGCTCGCGCGCCCCTCGCCGTCGCGCACGTGATCGATGACGCCGATCCCGCGCCCCGCGCCGACGTATCCGGCCGCGGCGGGCAGCGTCGTCCAGTCCGCCTCGCCGCGGCGGCGCACGCGCACATCGCCGGCGAACGTGTTCGGGTCGGGAACGCTCAGCGACCCCTCCTCGCCGTGCACCTCGATCGGCGCTGCGGTCGACCCGACGGCGTCGAAGCTGAAGGTCACCGTCGACAGCGCGCCGCCGTCGTGCTCGAGCACGCCGGTGACGTGGGTGTCGATCTCCACGGGGATGATCTCGCCCGCACGGGGACCCGAGCCGATCCGGCGCGTGTCGCGGGTGCGCGATGACGCGCCGCTGACCCGCACGACCGGGCCGAGCAGGTGCACGAGCGACGTGAGGTAGTACGGCCCCATGTCGAACAGCGGCCCCCCGCCGTCGCGGTAGTAGAAGTCGGGGTGCGGATGCCACGACTCGTGGCCGCCCGAGACCCAGGTCGCCGCCGCCGAGACGGGGCGGCCGATGTCGCCGGCCTCGACGGCGGCGCGCGCGGTCTGGATGCCGGTGCCGAGCACGGTGTCGGGCGCTCCCCCGAGCCACCGGTCGCCGGCGGCATCCCTCATCGCCGTGGCTTGGGTGAGCGTCGCCGCGAGCGGCTTCTCCCCGTAGACGCCCTTGCCCGCGGCGAGCGCGGCGAGCGCGATCTCGGCGTGCGCGGCGGGGATCGTGAGATTGATGACGGTGTCGACGGCCGGGTCGGCCAGCAGCTCGTCGACGGTGAGCGCCCGGCATCCGGGGATCTCGTCCGCCACCGCTGCGGCGCGTTCGGCATCCAGATCGGCGACCGCAGTGATGCGCACGCTGTCGACGCCCGCGAGGGTGTCGAGGTACTGCCGGGAGATGACGCCGAGCCCGATTATGCCGATTCCGTGCGGCTGGCCCACAGCAGGCCCCTCTCGATGATCGTGCGGACGTTGTCGTCCTGCAGCACATCCAGGCTGTGCCCGGGGGTGGCGACGAAGATGCGCCCCCGACCCCACAGCCGGGTCCACACCGCGGGGGACGTGATCGGCCGGTGCCACGGGTGGTAGGGCTGCACCGGGTGCGTGGTGGTGGCCAGCACGTCGATGAGGTCGTCGTGCAGCACCCAGTACTGCTCGGTGTGCAGGGTGAAGTCGTCGAGCCCCGCCATGATCTCGTGCTCACGGCCGAGGTCGGTGAGTTCGACGGTGTACGGCAGGAAGTTGTCGGACTCGTCGCCGGAGCACTGATCCGGATGCTTCGACGGGTGCGTCGCGAACTGGCCGCCGACGAGCTGCAGGTAGTCGGAGCTGTTGCGATACGAGTCGGCGATGCCACCGTGCCAGCCGGCCAGCCCGGTGCCGCGCTCCACCGCCGCCTTCACGCCGGCGAAGGCTTCGCGGGAGATCTCGGACATCGTCACCGACTGCAGGATCAGATCGGTGGATGCCATGACCTCCTCGTCGGCGTAGATCTCGTTGGATTCTTCGACCCGCACGTCGAACCCGCTGCGCTCGAGGAAGGGGAGGAACAGGTCGGTGGCCTCGACCGGGTGGTGGCCCTCCCACCCGCCCCGGACGACGAGTGCGGTGCGTGCGGTCATGCGGTTTCTCCTTCGACGGTGACGTACCGGCTGTCGCGTGCGGCGCTGTGCTCGACGGCGGCCAGCACCCGCTGCACGCGGGCGGCGTCGGCAAAGGTCGGCGCCACCGCGGTCCCGTCCGAGATCGCACGCACGAGGTCGACGATCTGGTGGGTGAACAGGTGCTCGTACCCGAGACCGTGGCCGGCGGGCCACCAGGCGTCGGCGTAGGGATGCTCGGGCTCGTTGGCCTGGATGCGACGGAATCCCTGCTCGCCGGCGGGATCGGTGGCGTCGTAGAAGTCCAGCTCGTTCATCGCCCGGAAGTCGAACGCGATCGAGCCGCGGTCGCCGTTGATCTCGATGCGGTTGGAGTTGCGGTGGCCCGTCGCCAGCCGCGTCGCCTCGAAGACGCCGAGCGCCCCCGAGCCGAAGCGGGCGGTGAACGCGGCCGCGTCGTCGACGGTGACGTCGCGGCGGGGAGCCTCCGCCGAGGCGCGGCCGCCGAGGCCGACCTGCTCCTCGAGCACGGGACGGGTCTCGACGAAGGTGCGCAGCATCGCGGAGACGCCCACGATGTCGTCGCCGGTCAGCCACTGCGCGGTGTCGATGCTGTGGGCTCCGATGTCGCCCAGGGTGCCGGAGCCCGCCCGGTCGCGGTCGAGGCGCCAGGTGAAGGGCGCATCCGGATCGCTCAGCCAGTCCTGCAGGTACTGCGCCCGCACATGCCGCACCTGTCCGATGCGCCCGTCCTCGATGAGACGCCGCGCGAGCGACAGCGCCGGCGTGCGGCGGTAGCTGAAGCCGCACATGCTGACGACTCCGGCGGCGGCGGCCCGCTCGGCGGCCGCCACCATGCGGTCCGCTTGCACCACGTCGTTGGCCAGCGGCTTCTCGCACAGCACGTGCTTGCCCGCGGCGAGCGCGGCCAGCGCGATCTCGGCGTGCGTGTCCCCGGGGGTGCAGATGTCGACCAGGTCGATGTCCTCGCGCTCGATCGCGGCACGCCAGTCGGTGGCGGCCTCGGCGAACCCGAGCCGGTCGGCCGCCTCCGCGGTGCGCTGCGGGTCGCGGCCGACCAGCAGGGCAGGCTCCGGCGTCAGCGGCAGGTCGAAGAAGCGGTGCGCGGTGCGCCAGGCGTGGGCGTGCATTCGCCCCATGAACCCGGTGCCGATCAGCGCGACCCGCAAGGGGGCGGTCGTCATCGTCGTCTCCTTATGGCGCCGACCGGACGGTGTCGACGGCGCATCGAGGGGTGTCAGCGGCCGGTGACCGCCGGCTCGGCCGCGTCGACGTCCACCGGGCCGACGCCCGGCTCGACCTCGACGCGCACCCAGGCGGGCGCCTGACCGGTCACATCGTTGACCGGGCCGGTCAAGGTGAGCTCGGCGGTCGCCTCCATGGTTTCGCAGTCGGGGCCGACCCAGAGTTTCAGCAGCCCCGGCTCGACGATGCGGCGCAGGTCGCGTCCGGTGAACGCCAGCTGCGATGCCGGCAGGCGGAAGGTCACCTCCGCCTGCTCACCGGGCTGCAGCGGCACCCGGCGGTAACCGAGCAGCTGCGCCACCGGGCGCGTGACGCTCGCGTACACGTCACGGCCGTACAGCTGCACGACATCGGTCCCGGCACGATCACCGGTGTTGCGCACCTGCACCCGCGCGACGATCTCACCGTCGGTCGGCGTCTCGGGGTCGACCCGCAGGTCGCTGTGCGCGAACGACGTGTACGACAGGCCGAAGCCGAACGGCCGCAGCGGCGTGCTGTCGGCGCTCGTGATCTCGTTCGCACCGCCCAGGATCGGGTGCAGGTAGCTGTACGGCTGTGCACCCGCCGACCGCGGCAGCGAGATCGGCAGGCGACCGGACGGCGTCACACTGCCGGACAGGATGCCGGCGATGGCGTGCCCGCCCTCCTCACCGGGGAAGAACGCCTGCACGACCGCACCGATGCTCCCGTCCAGTGCCCAGTCGATCGCATAGGGGCGACCGGTGAGCAGCACCATCACCACGGGGGTGCCGGTGGCGGCGACGGCCTCGACCAGCTCGCGCTGCACACCGGGCAGATCCAGGCTCTCCACGTCGTTGCCCTCGCCGACGGTGCCGCGGCCGAACAGGCCGGCGCGGTCGCCGACCACGACGATGGCCACGTCGGCACCGGATGCCGAGGCGACGGCATCCGCGAAGCCGGAGCGGTCATCGCCCTCGACGTCGGCGCCGACGGCGAAGCAGATCTCCGCGTCGCGGAACTGCTCGCCGAGCGCGGTGCGCAGGGTGGGCGCCTCGAGCTCGGACGGCACGTCGGGGTGATGGGCCAGCACGTGGTTGAGGAAGGAGTAGCAGCCGAACAGCGCACGCTCGTCATCGGCGTTGGGGCCGATGACCGCGATGCGCCGGGGGGATGCCAGGGGCAGCACGCCGTCGTTGGCCAGCAGCACCACCGACTCCTCGGCCAGCTCCCGGGCAACGGCCCGGTGCGCAGGGGTGTCGAGGTCGATCGCGGTGGGCGGGGCGTCGAAGGTGGCGTCCAGCAGACCCAGGTCCTCCTTCTGCGCCAGCACGCGCAGCACGGAGCGATCGACGAGCGCCTCGTCGAACAGGCCGGCGCGCACGCGCTCGGCCAGCGGCTCGAGGTAGGCGTCACCGGTCGGCAGCTCGACATCGATGCCCGCCGCCAGCGCGAGGGCTGCGGCCTCGCCGCGGTCGGCGGCGACGGCGTGCATGGTGTGGAGGAAGGCCACGGCGAAGTAGTCCGAGACGACGACGCCGTCGAACCCCCACTCGCCGCGCAGCAGGTCGGTCAACAGTGTCGGGTCGGAGGCCACGGGCACGCCGTCGATCTCGGTGTAGGAGTTCATCACCGACCGCACGCCACCCTCGCGCACCGCCATCTCGAACGGCGGCAGCATCACGTCGCGCATCTCGCGCTCACCGATGTGCACCGGCGCGTGGTTGCGCCCTGCGTGCGACAGCGAGTAGCCGACGAAGTGCTTCAGGGTCGCGTGCACGCCGGCATCCTGCATGCCCCGCACGTACGCCGTGCCGATGGTCCCCACCACGTAGGGGTCCTCCGCGATGCACTCGTCGACGCGGCCCCAGCGGGGGTCGCGGATCACGTCGAGCACGGGCGCCAGCGTCTGGTGCACGCCCAGCTCGCGCATCGACTCCCCGATGAGGTGGCCCATCCGCTCCACGAGGTCGGGGTCGAAGGCGGCGCCCCACGCCAGCGGCGTGGGGAAGGTGGCCGCCTTCCACGCGGCGAGTCCGGTGAGGCTCTCCTCGTGGACGATGGCCGGGATCCCCAGGCGGGTCTCCTGCTGCAGACGACGCTGCTCGCCCCAGAGCCACTCGGCGCGCTCCACGGGGTCGACCGGCCGGGTGCCGTAGACGCGGGTGAGATGCCCCAGCCCATGGGTCGTGGCGTCGTCGTACCGGGTGCTGGTGGCCATCTCGCCGGCCATGGGCGCGACCACCTCGTCGCCCTGGTCGACCCAGTAGCCGACCAGCTGTGCCAGCTTCTCGTCGAGCGTCATGCTCTCGAGCAGGGCGCGAACGCGCGCCGAAACAGGGGTGTCCACGGAGGAGTCCTCGATCTTTCTTTCAGCCCTTGACGGCGCCGGTGAGGCCACCGACGATACGACGCTCGAACAGGCTGAAGAAGACCAGAGCGGGGATCATCGACAGCGAGGTGAAGGCCAGTACGCGCGCCGTATCGACGGAGTACTGGGAGGAGAAGGCCTGCACACCCAGCGGGAGGGTGTAGCTGGCCTCGTTGTTGAGGATGAACAGCGGCAGCAGGTAGCTGTTCCAGCTGCCGATGAACGCGAGGATGCCGACGGTGATCACGCCGGGGAGGGCGAGTGGAATCACCATGCGCCAGAAGAATCCCAGCCGGCTGGCGCCGTCGATGAAGGCCGCCTCCTCGATCTCATCGGGGATGGCCTTGAGGAACGGCACCAGGATGATGATCGTCGTCGGCAGCGCGAACGCGATCTGCGGAAGGATGATGCCCGGCAGCGAGTTCATCAGGCCGAGGTCGCGCACCACGATGTACAGCGGGGTGATGGCGACGGTGATGGGGAACATCAGGCCGGCCGCGAACATCGCGTACAGCGCTCCCCGCCCGCGGAAGCGGTAGCGGGCGAGTACGTAGCTGGCCATGAGTCCGAGGATCACGGCGCCCGCGGTCGTCGACAGGGCGGCGATGGCGGAGTTGAGCACCTGTCGCCAGAACATCGACCCGCTGAGCACGTCGAGGTAGTTGCCGAAGTTCCAGGGGCTCGGAAGCCCCGACGGGTCGGCGGTGATCTGTGCGTTCGTGCGGAACCCGCCGAGGATGATGTACGCCACCGGCACGAGGATCACGGCGATGACCACCAGGGCGATGAAGTAGACCACCGGGTTGCCCCAGGGCAGCTTCTCCTTCGGCTTCCTGCCCGCCTTGAGCAGCGGCTCGTCGGGCGGAGTCGTGGTGATGAGGGCTGTCGCGGTCATCGACGCTTACCTCCCGTGAGGGCGCCGGCGGTATCGCGGCGCAGGACGAAGCGCTGATAGATCAGCGCGACGACCAGTGAGATGAGGAACAGGACGACTGCCACGGCGCTGCCGTAGCCGTAGTTCCCGGAGTTGCGGCCCTCGGACACCATGTAGGTCGCCATGGTCGAGGTGCCCGCCGTGGAGGCGACGTACTGGCCCCAGATGATGTAGACGAGGTCGAACAGCTGCAGGGAGCCGATGATCGACAGGAACGCCCAGATGCGCACGGTCGGCCCCAGCAGCGGCACCGTGATGCGCCACTGGGTCTGCCAGAACGAGGCCCCGTCGATCGCGGCGGCCTCCGACAGCTCCTCGGGGATGCCCTGGAGACCGGCGAGGAAGAGGATGACGGCGAAGCCGAAGTACTTCCACGTGATGATCACCATCAGGGTCCAGATGGCGATGTCGGGGTTGGCGAGCCAGTCCTGCTCGAGGCCGCTGAGCCCGACGTTCTCGAGGAAGCCGTTCAGGGCGCCGCGCTGCTGGAGCATGAGGCTCCAGCCGACGCCGACGACGACCTCGGCGATGACGTAGGGGACGAAGATCAGCACGCGGATGACCGACTGGCCGCGCATGCGGCGGTTCAGCAGAAGCGCCAGCAGCAGGGCTGCGGGGCCCTGGAGCACGAGCGACATCACGACGATGAACGCGTTGTGGCTGAGGGCCGCATGGAAGGCGGGGTCCTGCAGGATCAGCAGGTAGTTGTTGAAACCGACGAAGTCGGTGGGCGGGCCGTAGCCCTGCCACCGGAAGAAGCCGTAGTACGCGGCGGCGACCACAGGGAAGATGACGAAGCCGAGGAAGACCAGCAGCGCTGGCCCCACCAGGATCGCGATCTCGAGGCGCCCAGCCCAGCCCAGTCCCTTGCGCCGCCGCCGCACGGGCGGGGACGACACCTGGGTGTCGCCCCCGCCGCGCCGCGCGAGCTCGCCGGATGTGCCGCTCTCCGTCAACGAGTTCTCGCGAACAGACATGTGCGGATTCCTAGCCCTTCGCTGCGGCTGCGTTGACCGCCTCGACGAGCTGCTCCGGACCACTGTTGCCTGCCAGCATGTCCACGACCGCCACGTTCAGCGCGTTGCCGACGTTCAGGCCGTAGATGGTGTCGAGCCACTGCGAGACGTAGGGCGCCTCGTTGTAGGCCTCGATGATCTGCAGCAGGTAGGGCTCGGTGACGGCCTCCTGGGCGACGGTGTTCACCGGCGGGGCGTCGAAGGCGTCGTAGTACGCCTCCTGCACCTCGGCGGTGGCCAGGTAGTTCAGGAAGTCCACGCACGCGTCGGGAGCGTCCACATAGCAGGAGTAGCCGTCGATGCCGCCGAGGATCGAGCCGGGCTCGCCCTCACCACCGGGAACCTCGGGGAAGGGGAACCACGCCAGGTCGGGCAGCGGCTTCTCGTCGGGCGTCAGACCCGCGATGACACCCGGGTTCCAGGCGCCCATGAGCTCCATGCCGGCCAGGTGGTTGGCGATGAGGCCGGCCGACGAACCGGCGCCCTGCTGGGCCTCGGTGGTCAGGAAGCCCTGGTTGAACGGCTCGGTCTCGGCGAAGTCGGCGAGGTTCTGTGCGGCATCCAGCCAGCACGGGTCGCTGAAGTCCATCTCCTCGGCTGCGGTCGCCATGGTGTCCGGGCTGCAGGCGCGCAGAGCGAAGAAGTAGTACCAGTGGGCGGCGGGCCACGCGTTCTTGCCGCCGAGGGCGATGGGCTCGACGCCCGATGCCTTGAGCGCTTCGACAGCGGCGCCCATCTCCTCGATCGTCTTCGGGTTCTCGGTGATGCCCGCGGCGTCGAAGAGGTCCTGGCTGTAGAACATGCCGCCGGGGAGCACGGCGATCGGCATCCCGTAGAGCTTGTCGTCGACGCGCAGGTTGTCGAGCGTCGTGTCGGGGATCTCCTCGACGGCCGTGTCGGAGATCGAGTCGCTGATGTCCTTGATCTGGCCCGCGGCGACCATGGCCGCGAGCTTGCCGCCGCCACGCTGCAGGAACAGGTCGGGTGCGTCCCCGGAGTTCAGCGCGGTCTGCAGCTTGCCGTCGAGCTCCTCGTTCTGCACGACCTGCACCTTGATGGTGACGCCGGGGTTCTCCTCCGAGAATGCCGCGGCCGTCTGGTCCCAGAACTCCTTGCCGGGGCCGGTGGTCGAGTTGTGCCACAGCGTCATCTCGACGTCGCCGTCTTCGCCGGCACCGCCTCCGCCGCCGGAACAGCCGGCGAGCGCGAGCACACCGGCGGTGACCGCTGCCGCTGCTGCGAGCGTCCTCTTCGCAAACATGTGATTCCTCTCTTCGTTGAGTGCGCGCCGGGGTCGTCATGGACCTCTGCGTTGCACGTCATCCTCATGCCGCGCGGAAAGCCTGTCAAACGTTTTCGAAATCCTTTTCTATGCGTATGCTCACCTGCATGTCCCGCCGCGCCACCATCCACGACGTCGCCGCCGCCGCCGGCGTCTCGGTCTCGACCGTCTCCAAGGCCGTCAACGGCCGCTACGGCGTCGCCGAGGACACCGTCGCGCGGGTGCTCGAGGTCGTCGAGCGCCTCGGCTACGAGTCCTCGCTCGTCGCCAGCAGCATGCGCTCCCAGCGCACCGGCGTGATCGGAGTGCTGGTCGCCGACTTCGAGCCGTTCAGCGCCGAAGTGCTCAAGGGTGTCGGCTCGGCGCTGCGCGACTCCCGCTACGACCTTCTCGCCTACAGCGGATCGCGTCAGGCCGGCAGCGCAGGCTGGGAGCGCCGCTCGCTCAGCCGGCTGAGCGGCACGCTCATCGACGGGGCGATCATGGTCACGCCGACCGTGATCGGGGTGACCGCCGACGTGCCCATCGTGGCGGTGGACCCCCACACCGGGCGCGCGGATCTGCCCACGGTCGAATCCGACAGCTACGGCGGCGCCCTCCACGCCATGCAGTACCTCGTGCAGCTCGGCCACCGCCGCATCGGGTTCATCGCCGGCCGCCCGGACCTGCGCTCATCGGAGGCGCGCGAGGCGGGGTACCGGGCGGGGCTTCGCGAAGCCGGCATCCTGGCCGACCCGTCGCTCGTCAGGGTCGGTCTGTACCAGCCCGAGACGGTGCGCGAGCAGGCGTTCGCGATGCTGCAGCAACCCGACCGCCCCACGGCGGTGTTCGCCGCGAACGATCTCTCGGCCATCGCGGTGATCGAGGTGGCAGCGGAGCTGGGACTCCGGGTGCCGCTGGATCTGTCGGTCGTCGGCTTCGACGATGTGCCCGAAGCCTCACGGGTGCACCCGGCGCTCACGACCGTGGCTCAGCCGATGCGACGGCTGGGCGCGGTGGCGGCCGAGTTCGTCAGCGCGCTGCTGGCCGGCGAGACCCGCGACCAGCTTCACGTCACCCTGCCGACACGGCTCGTGGTGCGCGGCACGACGGCGCCGCCCGCCGGGGTCTGAGCGCCGCGACCGGCGCCGGCGTCACGGACCGTCACACACCGGGTCCGGCGACGGCCCCGAACCTAGACTCGGGGCGGCTCGAGAACCGGAAGCCTCCGCCTTGAGCAGTGCTGCGCGTGCGCCGCTGCGAGAGCCTCCCACCCGCCGCCGGCGCCGCGCGCGCCGGCATCCGTCCCCGGAGGAATCATGACCGACATCCAGACCACCACCGCCGGCAGCCTGCCCCGCACGCAGGCGCTCATCGAGGCGAACGCTGCGCGCACGTTCGCCGACGACGGGTTCACGCTGCAGTCGACGCCCGAGTTCGAGCAGCTCGTCGCGGACGCGGTCGACGATGTCGTGGAGCGTCAGCGCGAAGCCGGGATCACGCTCGTAGGCGACGGCGAGTTCGGCAAGGCGATGTCGAACGCCGTCGACTACGGGGCGTGGTGGTCGTACTCGTTCCAGCGGGCCGCCGGACTGTCGATGACCGAGGTCAACGCGTTCAACGAGCCGCCGGTGCGCTCGGAGCCCGGGCACATCCGCTTGACCTCGTTCCTCGACCGCCGCGACCGGCAGCTGTTCCCGGACGTCTACGCGGAGTCGGTGGAGGTCGGGCGCAACGCCACCGGCTTCCCCACGACGACGGGCCCCATCACCTATCGCGGCCAGGAGGCCGTGGCATCCGACATCCGTCACCTGAAGGCGTCGCTGCGCGAGGGTGAGCAGGGGTTCCTCACGGCGATCGCCCCCGGGTCGGCGGCGCGGGTGCGCAACGAGTACTACGCCACCGACGAGGAGCACATCTGGGCGTGGGCGGATGCCCTGCGCGAGGAGTACCGGGCGATCGTGGATGCCGGGCTCATCCTGCAGCTGGACGACCCGTCGCTGGCGGAGAACTTCGACCAGATCAACCCGGAGCCCTCGATCGCCGACTACCAGGCGTTCACGAAGATCCGCATCGACGCGATCAACCACGCGATCGCCGGGCTGCCGAAGGAGCAGGTGCGTCTGCACCTGTGCTGGGGATCGTGGCACGGGCCGCACACGACCGACATCGAGCTGCGGCACATCCTGCCCGTGGTGCTCGGCGCGAACGTCGGGTCGATCTCGTTCGAGGCCGGCAACGTGCGCCACGAGCACGAGCACACCGTGTGGGGCGAGGTCGCGGTGCCCGATGACCTCGTGCTCGTTCCCGGTGTCGTCAGCCACGCGACCAACGTCGTGGAGCACCCCGACCTGGTCGCCCAGCGCATCGGGCGCTTCGCCGACATCGTCGGCGCGGACCGCGTCATCGCCTCCACCGACTGCGGACTGGGCGGGCGCATCCACCCCGACCTCGCGTGGGCGAAGCTCGCGTCGCTGGGCGAGGGCGCGCGCCGCGCCGCCGCCCGCGCCTGACCCGGGGACCCACGCCGGGGCCCGGCGCCGCGGGGGCTCCCGCCCGCCGCGCCCATGCCGGGGGCCCGGCGCTGCTCGAGTGTCGCGTCCGCACAGTGGTGCGGCATCCCACCCACCACACGTGACACTCGAGCAGCGCGGGCGGGCGGGCAGCGCGCCGCGGGCGCGGGCGGGCAGCGCGGCGCGGCGGGCGCGGGGGCGGGTGCACGCGGCATCCGCTCGGACACGGCAGAATCGAAGGATGACCGCGCACGTCGCCACCCTGCTGCCCGCCCACGCATGCCTCATCGTGCACGGCAGGGACCAGCCCGGTATCGTCGCCGCCGTCTCGGCCATGATCACCCGCATCGGCGGCAACATCGTCGCGTTCGACCAGTACTCGGACGACCCGACGGGGGGCGCGTACTTCCAGCGCGTGGTGTTCCACCGGCCGGATTTCGCCGCGGCCCGCCCCGCGATCGAAGCCGAGATCGCCGCCACCCTGCAGGGATTCGATCTGCAGTGGTCGCTCACCGACCAGTCGGTGCCCAAGCGGATGGCGATCCTGTCGTCGAAGCAGGACCACTGCCTGCTCGACCTGCTGTGGCGTCACCGCCGGGGCGACCTCCCGGTCACCGTGCCGATGGTGGTGTCGAACCACACCACGTCCGCCGAGGACGTGCGCTCGTTCGGCGTGCCGTTCTTCCACGTCCCCTCGACCCCCGGCCCCGACAAGTCCGAGTCGGAAGCGAAGATCCTCGAACTCCTCCAGGGCAACGTCGACTTCGTGGTGCTGGCGCGCTACATGCAGATCCTCTCGGCGGACTTCCTCGACGCGCTCGGGGTGCCGGTGATCAACATCCATCACTCCTTCCTGCCGGCGTTCATCGGCGCCGAGCCGTACAAGAAGGCCAAGGAACGCGGCGTCAAGCTCATCGGCGCGACGAGCCACTACGTCACGACGGATCTCGATGAGGGCCCGATCATCGAGCAGGACACGATCCGCGTCACCCACGCCGACACGACGGCCGAGCTCGCCCGGCGCGGCGCCGACGTCGAGCGCCAGGTGCTCTCGCGCGCGGTGCTGTGGCACGCGCAGGACCGCGTGATCCGCCACGGCAACCACACCATCGTCTTCTGAGGCGGATGCCGCGACGCGGATGCCGTGACGCGGGCACCGTGAGGCGGGCACCGTGACGCGGGCACCGTGAGGCGGGCTCCGCGACGCGGATGCCGTGAGGCGGATGCCGTGAGGCGGATGCCGTGAGGCGGATGCCGTGAGGCGGATGCCGTGAGGCGGATGCCGTGAGGCGGATGCCGTGAGGCGGATGCCGTGAGGCGGATGCCGTGAGGCGGATGCCGCGACACGACCGCCGCCACCCCGGCGGCTGCCGCGGACGATCGCCGAAACCGGGTCAGGCACCCGCCGGATGCGCCTCATCGAACGGCACACGCAGGTACTTCGGCGCCTGCACCCGCCAGGCTTCGGTCACCAGCTCCGTCAGGTGCTCGGGATCGATCCCGGCCAGCCGGAACGCGACCTTCGGCTCGCTCCAGCGCGTCGTCTCGCGCAGGAACACCGACGGCGCCATCTCGATCAGAGCACGGGCGTCCACACGGTCGGCCACCCTCACCGCCACGACGGATTCGGCCGCGATGACCGCGCGCATGTCGGCGGGGATGCTCGGCCACGGATGGCACTCCCAGGCGTACAGCCGACCGCGCACGAACCACGCCGCGCCGCCCGTGGTGGCGCGCTCCTCGCTGCCGGGCAGGCCCGCCGCGATCCGTCGCACGTCGTCGAGGGTGGCCATGCCGCCAGGGTACGCGCGGGTGCGGACATGGACGACGCCGCGGGACGACCCTGCGACCGCCGTCCGCTCCCGGTCGGCTCAGCTTTCGCCGGCCATAACGGCGGGCGGGTTGTGCATGAACTCGATGCGGATGCCATCGGCGTTCTCCAGGAACGACGCGTAGTACCGCTCGCTGAAGCGCGGGTAGGTCTTCGGCTCGCGCACCACCGACCATCCGGCATCCACCGCCACCTGGTGCAGGCGGTCGACATCGGCGCGCGAGTCGACGGCGAAGGCCAGGTGCTGCCACCCGACGCGGCCGTGCCGGTGCGGACCCGACCCGGGCTCGCGGGCGGGCATGAGGATGAACTCGGTCTCCCCCTCGGCATACCACGCCGCCCCGTTGCCGTCGCCGCTCTCACGCGCGAGCCCCAGCGCCGTCAGCACGGGGTCGAACTCTGCGATGGCGCGGTCGAGGTCGTCGACGGAGACTCCGAGGTGATCGAAAAGCGGCATCCCTGCATTCTGGCGCAGAGAGCAGCGTCCCCGCCGGGGCCGGGCGCGCGCTTCGCCCCAACTGCTAGGTTACGAGCGTGACGACCTCCACCCCCGTCAGGACGTACATCGCCGCCCTCTTCCTCGGCGGGCTCGCGCTGGGCGTCTGGGGCACGATCCTCCCCCTCGGCGGCGGCACCCTGATCGCGCTGATCGGCGCCGCAGCGATCGGCGCCGCTCTGGTGCTCGTCGGCATCCGTCTGATGGGGCCGGAGCGCTGAGGCCCTCGGCACACCGGATGCCGCAGGCCCGCGGATACAGGGCGACACCGATCCTGGCGCTCGTCGCGGCATCCGCCGCCCTGATGGCCGCCGTCGTGCTGCTGACGGCGACACTCCCCTACACGCGCACGGGACCCGCGACGCCGCTCGCGGTCGCGCTGGGACTCGCCGGGTTCGTCGTCGCGGCGTGGGCGGTGGGCGACATCCGGCGCCTGGGTGCCCTGAGCCCCGAGGCGGTCGCCAGGAGGACAGGACTCCCCGACGGCGACCCGGGCCCCGCTAGTCCAGCAGCCTCGCCAGGCGGGCCGGAGCGGTCACCCGGTAGGAGGCGTCGACGAGCTCCGCGACCTCGTCCCAGTCCAGGTCGGCGAGGTCGATGCCGAGCCACCCCGAGGGGCCGAGGTAGGCGGGCACGAAGAATCGGGCATCCTGACGCAGCGCGGGCTCATCGACGGGGTCGGGCCGCACGATGATCGCCCCGTCATGCGGCACCCAATCGCCCGGTCCCACCCGGGCGCTGCCGCCGAAGTAGCAGAAAGTGCGCACGGTGAAGAAGTTCGGCCGGCCGTGGCTGATCCTCTCCTGCGCTTCGGGGAGCGCCAGGCACACCGCGCGCAGCCGCTGCAGCTGCGGATCGTCGTGGTCGAACATCAGCGGATGCTCCATGCCGACATCCTGCCGCGGGGTATGGCGGGGGGAAACCGCCGACCCCGACGACCGGGGCGTTTCGTCTCGCTGCGCTCGCTCAACGACCGAGGTGCCGCGACGCGGCGGTTGTTGAGCGAGGGAGCACAGCGACCGGGGCGGGCGGGGCGTTTCGTCTCGCTGCGCTCGCTCAACGACCGAGGGCGTACCGCTCGTTGAGCGAGGGAGCGCAGCGACCGAGACGAAACGCCGAAGGGCACGGGGCGTTTCGTCTCGCTGCGCTCGCTCAACGACCGGGGTCTCGCTGCGCTCGCTCAACGACCGGTCAGTACACGTACTCCATGAGCTCGACGCCCAGGGTGCGGAAGGCCTCGTGAACGCGCAGGCGGTGGGCGATCGACAGGTCATCGAACGCGACCAGCATCGCGTAGGCCACCCCCGCGCGGGGGCCGGCCAGGACGCCGCCCTCGGCCCGGATCCCGTCGCCTCGCCCGGTCTTGTTGACGAACAGCAGGCCGTGGGCGTCGTCCTCGTGCGCAAAGGGGTCGAGCCCCGTGGCGGATGCCGCGAGCGTGAGGTCCACGTTCAGGCTCAGCCACTCCGACACCTGAGCGCTGACCCCCGGAGAGACCGCCCGGGCGTTCACCAGCGACGAGAACAGTCCCGCCAGCTCACGAGCGGTGCCCAGCGCCACCTGAGGGGCGTCGTCGGGACCGCGCTCGTTGCGGAATCCGTCCATGAGCGCGGTGTGGTCGATGCCCAGAGACTCCAGCCGGGAGCGCACCGCCGGCAGCCCCACCCGCTCGAGCAGGGCGTTGGTGGCGAGCGCATCACCGGTCGCCGAGGCGAGCACGGCCAGGTCGGCCAGGGGCAGCGCCGGCGCCTTGAGGTGCTGCCAGACGCCGGCGACGGCCACCGGCGGCAGCTGCTGGCGGTCGACGATCTCCAGCGGATCCAGCCTTCCGTCTTCGAAGGCCGCCGCCGTCTCGAGGAGGAGGGGGACGACCCCCAGCCCGGCGACGGGCAGGGTGCGGTGGTCGTCACCCGCGAGCACCGCCTCGCCGTTGTCGAGGTCCTCCACGCGCACGGACAGCCGTGCGCCCGACGCGGCGAGCTCGTCGAGCACCTTCCACGTCGCGGTGAATGAGCGCCGCGCAGCTGCCTCACGGCGCGGCTTTCGTCGCGCACCCCGCAGGGGTGGCTGCTTCTCGCGGCTGCGCTGCGGGTCGGGATTGCCCACGCGTGCGTCCTTCCGAAATGAGGGGGTGCCGCTCACGCCGGCCGGAGTCGGCGTGAGCGGCGGGTGGTCACCAGATCGTGACCCGGTCGGCGGGAGGCATCCACAGGGCGTCGCCCTCGGTCACATCGAATGCGTCGTAGAACGCGTCGATGTTGCGCACGATCTGGTTGCACCGGAACTCGTTGGGCGAGTGCGGGTCGATCGTGAGCAGGCGGATCGTCTCGGCGTCGCGGCTCTTCTGCTCCCACACCTGCGCCCAGCTCATCAGCAGGCGCTGGATGCCGGTGTAACCGTCGATCACGGGCGCCTCGGCGGCGATGCCGTCCTCGTCGGTACCCAGCGAGAGGGCGTACGCCTTGAGCGCGATGCCGAGGCCGCCGAGGTCGCCGATGTTCTCACCGATGGTGAGCGCGCCGTTGACGTGGTGCTCCGCCGAGAGCCCGACCGGCACGAGAGCGTCGTACTGCGCGATGAGGTTCTTCGTGCGCTCTTCGAACGCGGCGCGGTCGGCGTCCGTCCACCAGTCGCGCAGCGACCCGTCGCCGTCGAACCGGCTCCCCTGGTCGTCGAAGCCGTGGCCGATCTCGTGCCCGATCACGGCGCCGATGCCGCCGTAGTTCGCCGCGGCATCCCGCCCGGCGTCGAAGAAGGGGTACTGCAGGATCGCGGCAGGGAAGACGATCTCGTTCATCAGCGGGTTGTAGTAGGCGTTGACCGTCTGCGGGGTCATGTACCACTCGTCGCGGTCGATCGGCTGACCCACGCGGGCCAGCTGGCGGTCGTGCTCCCACACGTGGGCGCGGCGCACGTTGCCGACGAGGTCGGTGGGGTCGATCTCGAGGGTGGCGTAGTCCTTCCACTTCACCGGGTAGCCGATCTTGGGTGTGAAGGCTTCGAGCTTGGCGAGGGCCCGCTCGCGGGTCTCCGGGCTCATCCACTCCAGGCCCGAGATCGATCGACGGTACGCCTCGACGAGATTGGCGACCAGCTCATCCATCGCGGTCTTGGCCTCAGGCGGGAAGTGCCGCTCGACGTAGACCTTGCCCACGGCCTCGCCCAGCGCCGCCTCGACGAGGCCCACGCCGCGCTTCCACCGCTCGCGGTTCACCGGAACACCGGTGAGCTGGGTGCCGTAGAAGGAGAAGTTCTCCTCGACGAAGTCATCGGACAGGAAGGCCGCCATGCTGTGCACGATCTGGAAGCGCAGCCACGCCTTCCAGTCCTCCAGTCGCTCCTCGGTGAGCACGGAGCCCAGTCCCTCGAGATACGAGGGCTGGTTGACGTTGAGCTCGGCGAACGCGCCGTCATGTCCGGGGGCGACGGCCTCGCGCCACGGGTCGAGGTCGACGCCGACCAGGGCGCGCACCTCGTCCCACGTCTTGAGGTTGTACGTGGCGACCGCGTCACGGCTGCGCACGTTGTCCCAGTGGTGCGACGCCAGTTCCGTCTCGAGCGCCACGACGCGGTCGGCCTGGGCGCCGGCGTCCGCGACGCCGGCCATCTCCAGGATGCGGTGGATGTGCGCACGGTGGGCGGCCCGCGTCTCGGCGAAGCTCTCGAGCCGGTAGTAGCTCTCGTCGGGCAGCGACAGCCCGTTCTGCAGCACGAACGGCACGTAGCGCTCGGGGTTGCCGGGGTCGGGCTCGATGTAGATGCCGAAGAAGCTGCCGACCCCGTCGCGCTCGAGACGACCGACCGTGCTCAGCAGCTCGGGCACCGTGGTGACGGCATCCACCTGGGACAGCAGCGCCTGCAGCGGCTCGGCGCCGAGGGCGGCGATGCGCTCGGTGTCCATGAAGCTCGTGTAGAGGTCGCCGATCTTGCGCGCCTCGGTGCCGGGCTCGGCGTCCTGGGACTCGTCGACGATCGCGCGGACGTGCTGCTCCGCCTGCTCGGCGAGGAGGTGGAACGATCCCCAGCGCGCCTTGTCTTCGGGGATCTCGGTACGGTCGAGCCACGCACCGTTGACGTGGCGGAACAGGTCATCCTGGGGGCGGATCTCGGGGCTCAGGTCGTCGAGCGCAAGGCCGGAGGGGAGGGCGTCGGTCATGCTTCCCAGGATAGGCGCGGCACCTGTGCCTGCGCGGCGCGGATGCCGCGCTCTCGCGGCCGTAGGCTCGACGGGTGACCACGCGCGACCCGCTCAACCGCGACATCCTGCGGCTGGCCGTGCCGGCGCTGGGCGCCCTGGTGGCCGAGCCGCTGTTCCTCATCGTGGATGCCGCCCTCGTCGGCCACCTCGGGGTGGTGCCGCTGGCGGGCCTGGGGATCGCCGGGGCGGTGCTGCAGACGATCGTGGGCCTGATGGTCTTCCTCGCCTACGCGACCACGCCGGCCGTCGCCCGCCGCTTCGGTGCGGGCGAGATGGGCTCGGCGGTGCGCGCGGGGATCGACGGGCTGTGGCTCGCGCTGGGGCTGGGCGCCGTGCTGGCCTTGGTCGGCTCGCTGGCGACCCCGACCGTCGTCGGCCTGTTCGGCGCAACGGCGGAGGTGGCCGAGCAGGCCGAGATCTACCTCGGCATCTCGATGTGGGGCCTGCCGGCGATGCTCATCGTGTTCGCGGCCACCGGCCTGCTGCGCGGGATGCAGGACACCGTGACGCCCCTGTGGATCGCCGGCCTCGGGTTCACCGCGAACGCCCTGCTGAACTGGCTGTTCATCTACGGTCTCGGCTGGGGCATCGCCGGCTCTGCAGCCGGCACCGTCGTCGCCCAGTGGGCGATGGTGGCCGCCTACGCGGTCGTCGTGCAGCGACTGGCCCAGCGCCATGCGGCATCCGTCCTGCCCCACCGCGAGGGCGTGCGCGGATCGGCGCGCTCAGGCGGGTGGCTGTTCCTGCGTACCGTGTCGCTGCGCGCCGCACTGCTGGCCACGGTGGGGGTGGCGACGGCACTGGGCACGGAGGAGCTCGCGGGCTGGCAGGTCGCGTTCACGATCTTCTCCACGGCCGCCTTCGCTCTGGACGCACTGGCGATCGCCGCGCAGGCGCTCATCGGCAAGAGCCTCGGTGCCGGCGACGAGCGCGCGGTGCGCAAGGTGCTGCAGCGCACCGTGGCGTGGGGTGGATGCTTCGGCGTGCTCGTGGGCGTGGTCGTCGCCGCGGCGTCGGGCGTGATCGGGCTGCTGTTCACCGGCGATCCCGCGATTGCGGCGCTGGTGCAGCCGGCGCTGCTCGTGCTGGCGCTGGCGCAGCCGGTGTGCGGGGTGGTCTTCGTGCTCGACGGTGTGCTGATGGGCGCCGGCGACGTGCGCTATCTCGCGATCGCCGGGGGGCTGAACCTGCTGCCCTTCGTGCCGGCGCTGCTGCTGGTCGGCGCGCTGCAGCCGCAGGGCGCGGCCGGGCTGGCGTGGCTGGCGGCGACGTTCTTCGGCGTGTACATGCTGGCGCGGCTGGCGACCCTCACCTGGCGGGTGCGGCGGCCGCAGTGGATCAGCGCCGGCGTGTGACGCTCACGCCCAGCGCCGGCACCACTCGTACATGACGATGGCCGCCGCGGCGCTGGCGTTGATGGAGCGGGTCGAGCCGTACTGCGCGATCTCGACGACCCCGTCGGCGGCGGCGAGCGCCTCCTCCGAGAGGCCCGGACCTTCCTGACCGAACAGCAGCACGCACCGCTGGGGCAGCTCGGCGCGATCCACGGGGACCGACCCGGGCACGTTGTCGACGGCGACGACCGGCAGGCCGGCCTCGTCCGCCCAGGCGGCGAATGCCGCGACGTCCTCGTGGTGACGCACGTGCTGGTAGCGGTCGGTGACCATCGCACCGCGCCGGTTCCAGCGCCGCTTTCCGATGATGTGCACCTCGGCGGCGGCGAACGCGTTGGCGCTGCGCACGATCGATCCGATGTTCATGTCGTGCTGCCAGTTCTCGATGGCGACGTGGAACGGATGCCGCTTCGCATCGAGGTCGGCCACGATCGCCGCCATCGTCCAATACCGGTAGTGGTCCACGACGTTGCGCCGGTCGCCCTCGGCGAGCAGGTCGCGGTCGTAGCGGGGGTCGTCGGGCCACGCCTCGGGACCACCCGGCCACGGGCCGACGCCGTAGGGCAGCGTCGGCTCGGCGGGCTCCGGCACCTCGGCGGGCACGACGGCGCCGTCGGGAGCGGAGGCGGCGCGGTCAGTCACCCCTTCAGGCTACCCAGCGTTCCCGGGGGAGCCCCGCGCAGACCCCTGTCCGGCCTGGTCATCCCGGAGGGGCGCAGGTGCGCAGAAACACTTTTCGGCGTACCGAAATCTCTGCTAATTTTTCGGCATGCCGAAAACTCCGCGCGGCCCGATCCCCGCTCTTCTGGCCATCGTCACCGCGAGCGCCCTCGCACTGACGGGGTGCTCGGAGGCTTCCACCGCGCGTGACGACGACCGTCCCGTCGTCGTCACGACCTTCACGGTGCTGCAGGACATCGCGCAGAACGTGGCCGGCGAACACCTGCGGGTGGAGTCGATCACCAAGATCGGTGCGGAGATCCACGGGTACGAGCCGACCCCCGGCGACGTCGCCCGCGCAGGCGAGGCGGACCTGCTGCTGGACAACGGGCTGGGCCTGGAGGCCTGGTTCGAACAGTTCATCGCCGACCTCGACGTCCCCCGCGTCGTCGTGAGCGAGGGTGTCGACACGATCGCGATCGGGGAGGACGCCTACGCCGGCCGAGACAACCCGCACGCCTGGATGTCTCCCCTCAACGCCCAGGTCTACGTCGACAACCTCGTCGCCGCGTTCACTGAGCTCGATCCCGACAACGCCGCCGCCTTCCAGAGCAACGGCGCCGCCTACACGCGGCAGCTGCAGGCGCTGCACGACGAGCTGACGGCGGTGCTCGACACCCTTCCCTCCGAGCACCGCGCGCTCGTGACGTGCGAGGGGGCGTTCTCGTACCTCGCCCGCGACGCGGGGCTCACCGAGCACTACATCTGGCCGGTCAACGCCGAACAGCAGGCCACGCCGCGCCGCATCGCCGCGACCATCGATGCCGTGCGGGACACCGGCATCCCCGCGGTGTTCTGCGAATCGACCGTCTCGGATGCCGCGATGCAGCGTGTCGTCGAGGCCACCGACGCGGTGTTCGGAGGGGTTCTCTATGTCGATTCGCTGTCGGATCCTGACGGGCCCGTGCCCACCTACCTCGACCTGCTGCGGCACGACGCCGCCGTGATCGCGGCGGGGCTGGCGGGGACGGAGCAGCAGTGACGCCCGCGCTGGAGGCGCACGACGTCACGGTGCGGTACGGCGACGTGATCGCGGTCGACCACGCATCCCTCACCCTCGGGCGGGGAGTGGTGTGCGGCCTGGTCGGGATGAACGGCTCCGGGAAGTCGTCGCTGTTCAAAGCGGTGATGGGTGTCGCACGACCCGTCTCCGGTTCGGTGCGCATCGGAGGACTCACCGCGCCGGAGGCACGTCGGGCCGGCTTGGTCGGCTACGTCCCCCAGTCCGAGGCAGTCGACTGGTCGTTCCCGCTCAGTGTGCGCGAGGTCGTCATGATGGGGCGGTACGGCTATCAGGGCCTCACCCGCCGGCCGCGCCCCGCGGACCGGGCAGCCGTGGCGGAAGCCCTCGACCGCGTCGAGCTCGCCGACCTGGCGGATCGTCAGATCGGCGCGCTGTCGGGAGGACAGCGCAAGCGGGCGTTCGTGGCGCGCGGTCTCGCACAGCAGGCGCGCGTGCTGCTGCTGGACGAGCCCTTCGCCGGCGTCGACAAGCGCACGGAGGCGACACTCACGGCGGTGCTGCGCGAAGCGGCGGCCGACGGGGCGAGCATCCTCGTCTCGACCCATGATCTCCAGGCCCTCCCGGCGCTGTGCGACGAGGTCGCGCTGTTCCTGCATCGCGTGCTGCTGAAGGGCAGCCCGGAGCAGGCGCTGCAGCCCGACAACCTCGCCCGCACGTTCGGCCTGGACGTTCTGCAGCGTCCGGCGGCGGAGGGAGGGGAATGAATCCCGTGGACTGGCTGCTGGAGCCGCTGCAGTACGACTTCATCGTGCGCGCGCTGATGGTCACCACGGTCGCGGCGATCGTCACGGGGGTGCTCAGCTGCTGGCTGGTGCTCATCGGCTGGTCGCTCATGGGCGACGCGGTCTCCCACGCCGTGCTCCCCGGCGTCGTGCTCGCGTACGTGATCGGCGCGCCGTTCGCGGTGGGCGCGCTCGTGTTCGCCGTCGCGGCCGTCGCAGCCATCGGAATCGTGCGCACCACCAGCAGGGTGAAGGAGGATGCCGCGATCGGCGTCGTCTTCACGACGCTGTTCGCGCTGGGGCTCGTGCTGATCTCGGTGACTCCCTCGCAGACCGACCTCAGCCATATCCTGTTCGGCAACCTGCTGGGCGTCGGCATGGCCGACCTCGTGCAGGTGCTCGGGCTCGGGGCGTTGACGCTCGCGGTGCTGATGGTCAAGCGCCGCGACCTGACGCTCTTCGCGTTCGACCCCGCGCATGCGCAGGCGATCGGACTGAGTCCGCGCCGCCTGAGCGCGCTCCTGCTGGGGGCGCTCGCGGTGACGGTCGTCGTGGCCTTGCAGGCGGTGGGCGTCATCCTCGTCGTCGCGATGCTGATCATCCCCGGGGCGACGGCATATCTGCTCACCGACCGCTTCGGGCGGATGCTGCTGATCGCACCCGCCGTCGCCGCGTTCAGCGCCGTCACCGGCATCCTGCTGAGCTACTACCTCGACGCCTCCTCCGGGGGTCTGGTCGTCCTGACGATGGGTGCGCTGTTCCTGCTCGCCTATCTGTTCGCCCCTCGGCAGGGGGTCATCGGGCGCGCGCTCGCCCATCGACGCTCTGCGGCCGCTGGGTAGGCTGGAGCGCTGATCCCGGAGGCCCGCATGCCCAAACCCGACCCGCGTCCCGTCGTCGACGACTACCTCAAGACGATCTACCACCACACCGAGTGGCAGACCGATCCGGTGACGCCGTCGCGGCTGGCATCCGAGTTGGGGCTCGCCCCCTCCAGCGTCACGGAGATGGTGCAGAAGCTCGCCGCGCTGGGCCTGGTCAGCCACCGCCCGTACGGACCGGTCACCCTCACCCCCGAGGGCACGCGCCGCGCGGCCGCGGTGATCCGGCGGCACCGCCTGGTGGAGACGTGGCTGGTGCGGGAGTTCGGCTACGCCTGGGACGAGGTGCACGACGAGGCCGAAGTGCTCGAGCACACCATCAGCGACCGCCTGCTCGAGGGCATCTCCGCGCGGCTCGGACACCCGCGTTTCGACCCGCACGGCGACGCCATTCCCGATGCCGACGGCGTCGTGCACCGCGAGCCCTTCGTGCTGCTGGCCCAGGCGGTCCCCGGCCACGAAGGCCGGGTGCTGCGGGTGAGCGACCGCGACCCGGCGCTGCTGCGCGCGTGCGAGGAGGCCGGGCTCGACGTCGGCCACACCGTCACGGTGGTCGGTGACGGCACCGTGTCGATCGATGGCGCGGCGCCCACCGCGCTGCCTGCGGGCGCCGACGACGCCATCTGGGTCACCGCCTGACCGGCGGGCTGGGCACGGCCGATCAGGCCCGGCTGCGGCGCCGCGTGCGCGCGGCCTTGTCGAACGGCCAGGCAACGCGCGTGGCCGTCTCGCAGAACGCCCACAGTCGTGCGGCACGATCGGTGTCGCGGGTGATCTTCGACGCGCGTGCCACACGCGGTGCACCGCGGACCACCGCTCCCGGACCCCAGAACGATCCGCTCTCCACGTGCGGATCGACCAGCGCACGCACGAGCGGCCAGGCGCCGCGCTCCTTCGACTGGGCGAACGCCGCCTGCAGGTTGTCGGTGAACCGCTTGGCGCGGTCGGGCTCGTTCACGCCGAGGATGCCGCGGGTGCGGCCGCCGATGGCGTAGCCGGGATGGGCGACGACGCTTCCCACCGGCACGCCCGCAGCGCTCAGCCGACGAGCGGCTTCGAAGCCGAGGGCGGTGGTCATCACCTTCGACTGCACGTACGCGCGCCAGCCGGTGTACCCCTCCTCGAGCTCAGGGTCGGCCGGGTCGAAAGGCCACAGCGTGGTGGCCATACTTCCCAGCCACACCATGCGCCCGCCCGCGGCGGCGAGCGCGGGAAGCATCTCCCCGGCGAGCGAGAAGTGGCCGAGCACGTTGGTCGCCAGCACCACTTCGTGGCCGTCGGCGGTCAGCTCGCGGGTCTTCGGCGGATGCACGACGCCGGCGTTCAGCAGCAGGCCGTCGAGCCCGCGCCGGCCGCGGGCCGTCGCTGCGGCGGCGCGCACCGAGCCGAGGTTGCTGGTGTCCAGCAGCAGCGTCTCGACGGTGACGGAGGTGGCGTGCGGCACCAGCCGCAGCAGTGCCGCCCTGGCCGCGGCGAGACGATTCGGGTTGCGCCCGGTCATCACCACCTGCGCTCCGGCGCCGGCGAGCTGCAGCGCGGCGAAGAACCCGAGCCCCTTATTGGAGCCGGTGATCAGGTAACGGCGGCCCTCGAGGTCGGGAAGGCGCTCGGGGTCCCAGTCATCGCGTCGCGGCACACGTCAGAGACTACGGGCAGAGCCGCCGATAGGCTGGCCACATGCGGACCCGCGCCGACATCGACTGCTGGCTGACCGACATGGACGGCGTGCTCGTCCACGACAACCGACCGGTCCCCGGTGCCGCCGAGCTGCTGACGCAGTGGCGCGACACCGGCACGCCGTTCCTGGTGCTGACGAACAATCCCATCTTCACGCCGCGCGATCTCAGCGCACGGCTGCGGGCGTCGGGGCTGGACGTGCCAGAGGAGAGCATCTGGACGTCGGCGCTGGCGACGGCGGACTTCCTCCGCTCGCAGCTGCCCGGCGGCAGCGCGTTCGTCATCGGCGAGGCGGGGCTGACGACGGCGTTGCACGAGGCCGGCTACATCATGACCGAGACCCAGCCCGACTACGTGGTGGTGGGAGAGACGAGGCAGTACTCGTTCGAGGCCATCACGAGGGCGATCCGGTTCATCAACAACGGCGCGCGATTCATCGTCACCAACCCCGACGCCACCGGCCCGACCCCCTACGGCGTGGTGCCGGCCACCGGCGCTTTCGCGGCCCTCATCACGAAGGCCACCGGCCGCGAGCCGTACGTGGTCGGCAAGCCCAACCCGATGATGTTCCGCTCGGCGCTCAACCGCATCGGCGCCCACTCCGAGTCGACCGGCATGATCGGCGACCGCATGGACACCGACGTCGTCGCCGCGATCGAGGCCGGACTGCACTCCGTGCTGGTGCTCACCGGCATCAGCGACCGCAGCGAGGTGGAGCGCTACCCGTTCCGTCCCGACGAGATCCTCGACTCCGTGGCCGACCTCCTCACGTCCGAACCGATCGAAACCGAGCTTCCCGAGGTGCTGTGATGGGCGTGCACGACGACGCCGAGGCGCTGCGGGCGACGGATGCCGCCGCCTGGCGGGCCTGGCTCGAGGAGCACCACGCCACGGCGCGCGGCGTGTGGCTGCTGCGCCCGCGGGCGGGGGTCGTGCGGGAACTCGTGGGCTACGACGACGCGGTGCGCCAGGCGCTGTGCTTCGGATGGATCGACGGCACCGTGCGCCCCCACGACGACGAGACGATCGGGCAGTGGTACTCGCCGCGACGACCCGGGAGCGGATGGGCGGCAACGAACAAGGCGCGGGTGGCGCAGCTCGAAGCCTCCGGCGAGATGGCCGAGGCCGGGCGGCGGGTCGTCGCCGAGGCGAAGGCGAGCGGCGCGTGGGAGCTGCTCGACGGCCCGGAGGCGGGCATCGAGCCTCCCGAGCTCACCGCGGCCCTCGACGCGGTTCCGCAGGCGCGGGCGAACTGGGACGCCTTTCCCGCCTCGGCGCGCAAGATGGGACTGACGGCGGTGGCGATGGCCAAGCGGCCCGAGACGAAGACGATGCGCATCGCCAAGATCGTGGCCGACGCGGCGGAAGGACGGCGCCCGTGAACGAGTTCGAACAGACCCTGTTGCTGCTGTCTGCGGCGGCCATGACCGCCACCACGCTGGTCGTCTTCGTCGTGCAGTACATCCGCGGGCGCGGGCGCGACCACTGACGGGACAGCTCGCGCGCGAGCCGCCGATCGCGGGCGGGCGGGCTACTGCGGCTGCAGCCCCAGGTCGTCGAGGTCGATGGCGGCCAGCCACTGCAGGCCCGCCGCTTCGACGGCAGCCTGCGCGCCGGTCTTGCGGTCGACGATGACGGCCACCGCGACCGGCTCGGCGCCCTCGCGACGCAGCGCCTCGACGGCCTTCAGCGCGGACTGCCCGGTCGTTGAGGTGTCCTCGACCACGATGACGCGCTTTCCGGCGACGTCGGCCCCCTCGACCTGACGGCCGCGACCGTGGTCCTTCGGCTCCTTGCGCACGACGAACGCGTCCAGCGGCGTGCCGGCGTGCACCGACTCGTGCATGATCGCGTTGGCGATCGGGTCGGCGCCGAGGGTCAGCCCTCCCACCGCCACGACGCCGTCCACGTCGCGCACCAGGTCGAGCATGATGCGCCCGATCGCGGGCGCGGCGCGGTGGTCGAGCGTGAGCTTGCGCATGTCGACGTAGTACGTGGCCTTCTTGCCGCTGGAGAGGGTGAAGTCGCCGTGGAAGACGGCCTCATCCTTGATCAGCGCGATGAGCGCCTGGCGGTCGGCTTCGAGAGCGGGCGTGGAGGCGACGGTCATGGCTTCGAGTCTACGGATGCCGCCCGGCCCGTCCCGCCCGCACTGCCCGCCCCGCGGCGGCATCGACGCGGTGGCCTGCTTTCCCGGCGCGGGGAGCGCCGTCTGCGTTCCCCCTAGAGTCATCATCGACAGTACGAACGCGGCGGCGAAGCCTGAGCGCGCGCCGTCCGCCCCGAGCACAGGAGTGCGCATGACGCCCATGGGGATCGTCGCGGAGCACGCGGGTGAAGCCCGCGTCGCCGCCACACCCGCGACGGTCGCGAAGCTGACTGCGCTCGGGTACGAGGTGATCGTCGAGACCGGCGCGGGTGCCGCGTCGTCGTTCCCGGATGCCGCCTACCGCGAGGCCGGCGCGCGCATCGTCGACCGACGCGCGGCCTGGGCCGCCGACGTCGTGCTCAAGGTGAATCCACCGACACCGGAGGAAGTGGCACTGCTGGCCGACGGGGCGACGCTCATCGGACTGCTCGCCCCGGCCCTGCGCCCCGACGTGCGCGCATCGCTGCAGACGCGTGGCATCACCGCGCTCGCGCTCGACGCCGTGCCGCGCATCTCCCGCGCGCAGTCGATGGACGTGCTCAGCTCCATGGCCAACATCTCCGGCTACCGCGCGGTGGTCGAGGCGGCGCACGAGTTCGGGCGCTTCTTCACCGGCCAGGTGACCGCCGCCGGCAAGGTTCCCCCCGCCAAAGTGCTGATCGCCGGCGCCGGAGTCGCGGGTCTGGCCGCCATCGGCGCGGCGTCGTCGCTGGGCGCGATCGTGCGCGCGACCGATCCACGCCCCGAGGTCGCCGATCAGGTGCGCTCGATCGGCGGCGAGTATCTGCCCGTGGTCGTCGACGAGCAGATGGACTCCAGCGACGGCTACGCCACGGCGACGAGCGAGGCGTACGACCGTGCCGCCGCGGCGCTGTACTCGGCACAGGCGCGCGAGGTGGACATCGTGATCACGACCGCGCTGATCCCGGGGCGTGCGGCGCCGCGGCTGCTGACCGCCGCCGACGTCGCGAGCATGAAGCCGGGCAGTGTCATCGTGGACATGGCCGCCGCGCAGGGCGGCAACGTCGAGGGCTCGGTGGACGGCGAGCGCGTCGTCACCGACAACGGTGTGATCATCCTCGGCTACTCCGACCTGGCATCCCGCCTGCCCGCCCAGGCGTCGCAGCTCTACGGCACGAACCTCGTGAACCTGGTGAAGCTGCTCACCCCCGGCAAGGACGGCCGGCTGGTCCTCGACCTCGACGACGTCGTGCAGCGCTCGATCACGGTGGTGCAGGACGGCGAGTCGACGTGGCCACCGCCCCCCGTGCAGGTGTCGGCGGCACCGCCGGCGGCGACGACGGATGCCGCGGCTCCCGTACCCGCCCAGAAGCGCACCCTGTCACCGGCCGGCCGCACCGGGCTGATCGCCCTCGGCATCGCCGCGTTGTTCGCCGTGTCGGCGATCGCACCCGCTCCGCTGCCGCAGCACCTCACCGTGCTGGTGCTGTCGGTGATCGTCGGCTTCTACGTGATCGGCAAGGTGCACCACGCCCTGCATACGCCGCTGATGAGCGTGACGAACGCGATCTCGGGCATCATCATCGTCGGCGCGATGCTGCAGGTGACGACCCCCGACCCGCCGGTGCAGATCCTCGCCGCGGTCGCCGTGCTGCTGGCATCGGTCAACATCTTCGGTGGGTTCGCCGTCACGCGGCGCATGCTCGCCATGTTCTCGAAGGGTGACCGATGACCGCCGCCGCCGTGGCCACCGCCGCCTACCTCGTCGCGGCGGTGCTGTTCGTGCTCAGCCTGCGCGGTCTCAGCACCCACGAAACGGCCCGCACGGGCGTCGGCTACGGCATCGCCGGCATGGTGATCGCGCTGGCGGCGACCGCCTGGGTGACGGTGCAGGATGCGTGGGGCGACCCGCAGGCGACCCTCGGGCTGGTGCTGCTGGCCGCGGCGGTGCTGATCGGCGCGGCGATCGGGCTGTGGCGGGCGCGCGTGGTGGAGATGACCGGCATGCCCGAGCTGATCGCGCTGCTGCACTCCTTCGTGGGCCTCGCAGCGGTGCTGGTGGGCTGGAACGGCGCCCTGCACGACCCCGGCCTGTCCGGCGCGCTGCGCGACATCCACCATGCCGAGGTCTTCATCGGCGTGTTCATCGGCGGCGTCACCTTCACCGGATCGATCGTGGCGTTCCTGAAGCTGTCGGCGCGCATGTCGTCGCGCCCGCTGATGCTGCCGGGCAAGAACGCGCTCAACGTCGGTGCGCTGGTCGCTTTCGTCGCCCTCACGACCTGGTACGTGATCACCCCGCAGCTGTGGCTGCTGGTGGCCGTGACCGTGCTGGCGCTCGCGCTGGGCTGGCACCTCGTGGCATCCATCGGCGGGGGCGACATGCCCGTGGTCGTCTCGATGCTCAACAGCTACTCGGGTTGGGCGGCCGCCGCGGCGGGGTTCCTCCTGAACAACGACCTGCTGATCGTCACGGGCGCCCTCGTCGGGTCGTCGGGCGCGTATCTGTCGTACATCATGTGCAAGGCGATGAACCGGTCGTTCCTGTCGGTGATCGCCGGAGGGTTCGGCATCGAGCGGCCCGTCGCGGGAGACGTCGACCACGGCGAGTATCGCGAGGTGGATGCCGCGACCGTCGCGGACATGCTGCGCGAGGCGTCATCGGTCGTGATCACCCCCGGATACGGCATGGCCGTCGCGCAGGCGCAGTATCCGGTGGCGGACCTCGCCCGGCGGCTGCGCGAACGGGGCGTGGACGTGCGCTTCGGCATCCACCCGGTCGCCGGCCGACTGCCCGGCCACATGAACGTGCTGCTGGCCGAGGCGAAGGTGCCGTACGACATCGTGCTGGAGATGGACGAGATCAACGATGACTTCGCCTCGACGTCGGTCGTGCTGGTGATCGGCGCGAACGACACGGTGAACCCCGCCGCAGCCGAGGACCCGTCGTCGCCGATCGCCGGGATGCCGGTGCTGCGGGTGTGGGAGGCCGAGAACGTGATCGTCTTCAAGCGGTCGATGGCCGCCGGCTACGCCGGAGTGCAGAACCCGCTGTTCTACCGTGAGAACACGCAGATGCTCTTCGGTGACGCGAAGGAGCGAGTGGAGGACATCCTTCGGGACGCCGAGTGAGTATGCGGCGCGGCGGGCTAGACCTCGTCGCGCCAGGAGTGCTGGGGCTCATAGCCGAGCAGCCGGCGCGCCTTGTCGGTCGAGAACAGCGACGCGTGCGGTGCGAGTTCACCCCGCACCGGCACATCGGGGAACACCTCCGCCACGAGCTCCGCCGCGGGACGGGACATCACGGTGTCGGCTGCCGCGATGAGGAATCGGTCGAAACCCGCCGGCGCGTTCTCGAGCGCGCGCAGCACCGCCTGGGCGCCGTCGCGGGCGTCGATGTAGGACCAGAGGTTCCACTTGCGCAGCGTGGCATCGTCGTCGAACGAAGGGAATTCCGCGTAGTCCTCGGGGTCCATGACGTTCGAGAACCGCAGCGCCGTGATCGACAGCGTCGGGTGCCACCGCACCAGCTCGATCGCCAGCTGCTCTTCGAGATGCTTGACGAGCGAATAGACCGACTCGGGCCGCGCGGGGTAGTCCTCGTCGACGGGGATGTACGGCGGCGGCGCATCGAACGGGAGACCCTGCACCGTCTCGCTCGAGGCGTAGACGATCTTCTCGACGCCGAGCCGCACGGCGGCCCAGAAGACGTTGAAGGTCGCGGCGATGTTGTTGTGGAACGTCGCGACGTCGGTGCGGATGCCGGGCGCGGGCACCGCGGCGAGGTGCACGAGGGCATCGATGCCGTCGTGCTGGTCGTTCACCCCGGCCAGCGCGTCGATGACCTGCCCGTAGTCGGTGAGGTCGACCTGCACGAAGCCCGGCCCCCGCTGCCCGACCTGATCCAGGCCGATCACGGTGTGCCCCGCCTCACGGAGGACACGGACGACGGTTCGGCCCAGCTTGCCGGATGACCCGGTGACGGCGATGCGCATGTGATCACCCTGTCACGGTCTGAGCCGAAGTGGCCCGAAGAGCAGCCCGGCAGAGCGAATACCCACCCGGCGGCGAAAGTAGGGTGGAGGACATGCGGCTTGCCACCTGGAACGTCAACTCCATCCGGGCGCGCGTCGTGCGCACCGTCGACTTCGCCGTGCGCGAAGGCATCGACGTGCTCGCGATGCAGGAGATCAAGTGCAAGCCCGAGCAATTCCCCTACGAGGCGTTCGAGGATGCCGGCTATCACGTCGTCGCGCATGGCCTGAACCAGTGGAACGGCGTCGCGATCGCCAGCCGCGAGCCGATCGAAGACGTCGCGACCTCGTTCCCCGGCATGCCCGGCTTCGCGAAGGGCCACGAAGGACCCGACCAGCCGCTGGAAGCACGTGCGCTCGGCGCCACGATCGGCGGCATCCGGGTCTGGAGCCTCTACGTGCCGAACGGCCGATCGCTCGACGACCCGCACTACGTCTACAAGCTCGACTGGCTGGGTGCCCTCGCCCAGCACGCCCGCGAGAGCCTCACGGAGAACCCCGACCTCGCCCTCGCGATGGTCGGCGACTTCAACATCGCCCCGACGGATGCCGACAACGGCGACCCCACCGTCGTCGAGGGGATCTCGACGCACGTCTCCCCGCCGGAGCGCGCGGCATTCCGTGCCATCGAGGATGCCGGGATGATCGACGTGGTGCGCCCGCTGGTGCCCACCGGGTTCACCTACTGGGACTACAAGCAGCTGCGCTTCCCCCGCAACCAGGGCATGCGCATCGACTTCATCCTCGGCTCGCACGCCTTCGCCGATCGGGTCACCGGAGCGTCGATCCACCGCGATGAGCGCAAGGGCGAGATCCCCAGCGACCACGTGCCGGTCGTGGTCGACCTCGACCTGGCTTCACCCGACGACGACGACGACCGTCCGATGATCTTCGGCTGACGCGAGACCGCTCTCGCCGCCGCGCGTGCCCGCTCGGCGGCGGCGTCAGCCCATGTCGGCGGTGGCGACCTCGGGGCCGGGGCCGTAACGCAGCAGCAGCGCGCCGGCCGGGCCCGCCACCGGCGGCTCCAGCAGCGTGAGCCCGAACGCGGGCCCGTCCGGCGGGAACAGCCGCTTGCCCGGCCCGAGCACCAGCGGATACACCCACAGGTTCAGCACGTCGAACAAGCGCTCCTGCACGAGGCTGCGAGCGAAGTCGATGCTGCCGATCACGTGCACCTCCTCGTGGCGCTCCCGCAGCCCCGCGACCTCGGCGGCGAGGTCGGCACCGAGCAGATGCGAGTTCTCCCACGGCAGCGGCGGCTCACCCCGCGACGCCACGTACTTCGGCACGGCGGTGAACCGCTCGGCGATCTCCGCCGCCGGTCCCTCGTACTGCGGCCAGTACCCCGCGAAGATCTCGTAGGTGCGGCGCCCCAGCAGCAGGGCGTCGAGGCGTCGGATGCCGGCCATCACCCGCTCGCCGACCGCATCGTCATCCACGGGGGCCTGCCAGCCGCCGTAGGCGAACCCGTCGTCCGGGTCTTCCGCGCGGCTCCCGGGTGACTGCGCGACACCGTCGAGCGAGGTGAACAGGTCGATATGGATCACGCCCGACATGGGGAGTCCCTTCGTTCGCGTCATGCCGCGGCAGCGGCGGGGTCGATGTGGAACGTCCGGGCGAACCGGCCGAGGAGCGCGACATCGCCCCGTGGCACGCGCACCACGCCGCGGGCGATCGCGTCGTCGGGGCGCAGCTCCCCGGAGATGATCTCGCGGATCGCCGGCCCGGCGACGATCACGGCATCCGCGCCTCCCGCACCGTGCTCATCCGCTGCACCCTCCGCGCCCTCCGCGCCCTCCGCGCCCTCCGCGCTCGAGGGGAACGCACCCGCGTCCAGCCGCCGCACCGCGAGTGCGGCGCCGTCCACCCGTGCACGCAGGCCCACCTCTCCGATGTGCAGGTCGTATCCGGTCGAGGGCAGGGCGGCGGCGGCATCCGGACGGAATGCCGTGCGCAGCGCGATGGTCAACGAGTCGGCGGTGACGATGTCGTCAGGCTCCGGCTCGCCCATCGCCACGAACCCCCAGCGCCCGAGCGCCAGCACGATGGGCTCGAGCTCGCGGCCGTACGCGGTGAGGTCGTACACCAGCCCGCGGTGCGACAGCGGCACGCGCCGCACCACACCGGCATCCTGAAGCTCCTTCAGACGGGCCGCGAGGATGTTCGTGGGAATCCGCGGCAGACCGGCCTTGAGGTCGGTGTACCGGCGCGGCCCCACCAGCAGGTCGCGGACGATCAGCAACGCCCACCGCTCGCCGATCAACTCGGCGGCGGTGGTGACGCCGCAGTACTGGCCGTAGCTTCGCGCGGCCACCTACGACCGCGCCTGGTCCGCGAACGCTTCCGGACCCTGCTCCGCGGCGACGGGGTCCATGTAGAAGAAGCTCAGTACGTTGCCGTCGGGGTCTTCCAGGTCCCGCGAGTACATGAACCCGAGGTTCTCCGGCTCGCGGGGCTCGGTGCCGCCGGCCGCCAGGCCCGTGGCCATCACGGCATCCACGTCGTCGTTCGACGCCCGGCTGAGCCCCACCATCACCTGCGCCGTCGCCGCTGGATCGGCCACCGGCTTGGGGGTGAAGGTCGCGAAGAACTCCCGGGTGAGCATCATGAAGTAGACGCCATCCCCCCACGCGACACAGGCGGCGTTCTCGTCCGTGAACATCGGATTGATCTCCGCTCCCAGCGCGGTGTAGAAGGCCTTGCAGCGGTCGAGGTCGGCCGTGGGCAGATTGACGAAGATGTCGGTCATGGCGTGCTCCCTTGCAAGCCGCCGCGGTGGGCGGATGCCTCATGCTTGCAAAAAGCAAGTAGAGGGTCAAGAGCCCCCGGTGCAAGGTTGCGAAATCCGTCCGGCGGGGGATGTCCGCGGTCCCGCCCGCCCCTACCGTGGAACGATGAGCACGACCCCGACCGCCGCCCCGCCCCGCCGGCACCCACCCACCGATGCCCAGCTGCGCGTCGACGTCTGGCTCGCCGTTTGCCTGCTCGTCGGCGCCGTCATCAGCTCGTGGCTCGGCCAGGTCGCCGGGTTCTTCGGCGGCGACACCCCCGGGCTCGGCTGGGCGCTGCTGTACTCGGCGGCGGCCACCCTGCCACTGGCGCTGCGCCGCCGTTACCCCGAGGCCGTGCTGATCGTCGTCGCGGTCGCCTTCTTCGCCGGCGCGACCTTCCGCATCCCCGACCTCTATGTCGGCCAGGTCGCCCTCTTCGTGGCGATGTACACCGTCGGCGCCTGGGTCGACGATCGCCGTCGGGCGACCATCGTGCGCGTGGCCACGGTGGCCGCGATGTTCATCTGGCTGCTCGTGACGATGTTCCAGACCGCCACCGAGCCGTCGCCCGACGGCCTCTCCGCCGACGGTGCGTTCTCGCCGATGGCCGCGTACATGGTGATCCAGTTCATCGTGAACGTCGTGTACTTCGGTGGTGCCTACTATCTGGGCGACCGCGCCTACACCACCGCCCTCGCGTGGGCGGCCCTGCAGCAGCGCACCGCCGAACTCGAACGCGAGCGCGAGCTGACCGCGGCGCAGGCCGTCGCGCTCGACCGGGTGCGCATTGCGCGCGAACTGCACGATGTCGTCGCCCACCACGTCTCGGCGATGGGAGTGCAGGCCGGCGCGGCGCGGATGGTGCTGGAGCGCGACCCCCATGCCGCACGCGCCGCGCTCGGCGGGGTCGAAGCGTCGGCGCGGTCTGCGCTGGACGAGCTGCGCCAGCTGCTGGAGACCTTGCGCACGCCCGATGCCGAGAGCCCCGGCGCCTCCACGCTGCGGCTGTCGGCCATCGCCGAGCTCGCTGCGCACGCGAGCGAGAACGGCCTGCCCACCACCTTCACCGTCGTCGGAGAGCCGACCGAGCCGTCGGAGCTCGTGCAGGTGAACCTCTACCGCATCGCACAGGAGGCCCTCACCAACGCCCGCCGCCACGGCGGTCCCGCAGCCACCGCCGACGTGCGCCTGCGCTACGACCACGATGCGGTCGAGCTCGAGATCACCAACACCGGCCGCGTGCGCACCACGGACCGCCCCGGCCTCGGACTCGTCGGCATGCGCGAGCGCGCCGCGGCGTCGGGCGGGACGATCGAGGCCGGTCCGCGCGCGCGGGGCGGGTTCCTGGTGCGGGTGCGGATGCCGTTGCGCGCGGCGGTGCCCGCATGAGCCGCGCCGCGACCCGCGTGCTGCTCGTCGACGACCACGCGGTCATGCGTGCCGGGTTCCGGATGATCCTTGACGCCGCCGACGACATCGAGGTGGTGGGTGAGGCGGCGACGGGCGTGGAGGCCGTGTCCGCGGCATCCGCCCTGCGGCCGGACGTCATCTGCATGGATGTGCAGATGCCCGACATGGACGGAATCGAAGCCACGCGACGCATCGTGTCGGATGCCGCGCTGCGCGCGGCCGTCGTCATCGTGACCACCTTCGACCGCGATGACTACCTGTTCCAGGCGCTGGAGTCGGGGGCGAGCGGATTCCTGCTGAAGAACGCGGGGCCGGAGGAGCTCGTCACCGCGGTGCGGGTGGCTGCGGCCGGTGACGCGCTTCTCGCGCCGGAGGTCACGCGGCGCGTGATCGCTCGCTTCGCGGCCGGCGCGCAGGGGCGCGCGGCGGGCGACGGCGCGACCGGGGGCGACGCGCCCGTGGCCGTGTCCCCCGCGGCACGGCCGCGCGCCGCGCACCCCGACCTCACCGAGCGCGAGACGGAGGTGCTGCGGCTGGTCGCCGCGGCCCGCAGCAACGCCGAGATCGCGCAGCAGCTGTTCATCGGCGAAGCCACGGTGAAGACCCACGTGTCGAACGTGCTGCAGAAGCTCGGGGCGCGCGACCGCGTGGCTGCCGTCGTCTACGCCCACACCCACGGGCTGGTCTGACGTCTCCGCCGGCCCCGGCACGCGCGCCGGGGCCGGCGGGGGACGAGTCCGAGAGCGTCAGACGGCGGCGGGCACCGGCGCGTAGCGCTCGATCAGCGCCACGAACGCGCTCAGGTACGCCGTGAAGAACGCCGCGGTCTCGTCGCTGGTGACCTCGCCGGTTTCGGTGAACAGGCCGGGCGTCGACTGCACGTAGCCTTCGGGCTGGCCGAGCGTCGGGGCGTTGAAGTGGCTCAGGATCGCCTTGAGGTGCTGCTGCGCGGCGGCGGTGGCGATGCCCCCGCCCGAGGTGCCGATCACGGCGGTGGGCTTGCCGTCGAACGAGCCCTGCCCGTAGGGGCGGGCCGCCCAGTCCAGCGCGTTCTTCAGCACGCCGGGGATCGAGCGGCTGTACTCGGGCGTGACGATGATCACGCCGTCGACGCGGTCGATGGCGTCCTTGAACTCGCGCGCCGCCGGGGGCATGTCGTTCTCGATGTCGACGGAGAAGAACGGCAGGTCGGCGATCGGGATCTCCACGAGGGTGGTGTCCTGCGGCGCGAGGTGCTCGAGTGCCATCGCCAGGCGGCGGTTGATCGACGTGGACGAGATGCTGCCGACGATGTAGCCGATGGTGCGCTCGGTCATGGGTGTGTCTCCTGAGGTCTCGGTGGCCACGGGGTGCCCGCGACCTTCAGGCTCCCCAACCGGAGGCCTGCGAGATCTATTCCAGTGCATATACCTCCGTGTCAGCTGAGCGCATCCCTCCCCCGCGAGGGGGAGACGGCGGCGGCCGCCGTCCCCCGCAGAACCCGACCGCAGGGGGAGGTCCGCGGCCATCGCGGCGCGTACCGTCGAAGTATCGATGGAGGAGGAGCTTCATGCTCGAATTGACCGGGATCACCAAGAGCTACGGCGGACGCCGTGTGCTCGACGACGTCGGCTTCACCGTCGCCCCCGGGCGACTGACCGGCTTCGTCGGCGGCAACGGCGCCGGCAAGACCACGACCATGCGCATCATCCTGGGCGTGCTGGCGAAGGATGCCGGCACGGTCACCCTCGACGGCGCGCCCGTCACCGCGGCCGACCGGCGCCGCTTCGGGTACATGCCCGAAGAGCGCGGCCTGTACCCGAAGATGAAGGTGCTCGAGCACATCGTCTACCTCGCCCGCCTGCACGGGTTCTCGAAGGCGGATGCCACCACCCGTGCGACCGCCCTGCTCGAGGAGCTGGGCCTCGGCGAGCGGCTGAACGACAACGTCGAGACCCTGTCGCTCGGCAACCAGCAGCGCGCGCAGATCGCCGCCGCGCTGGTGCACGACCCCCAGGTGCTGATCCTCGACGAGCCGTTCTCGGGCCTGGACCCGCTGGCCGTCGACGTCGTCGCCGCCGTGCTGCAGGCCCGCGCCGCCCAGGGCGCCGCGGTGCTGTTCTCCTCGCACCAGCTCGACGTCGTCGAGCGCCTGTGCGACGACCTCGTGATCATCGCCAGCGGCACCATCCGCGCTGCCGGGTCCCGCGACGGCCTGCGCGCCGCCCACTCCACCCGCCGGTTCGAACTCGTTTCCGCCGGCGATGCCGGCTGGCTGCGCGAGGAGCCGGGCATCACCGTGCTCGAGTTCGACGGGGGCTACGCCCTCTTCGACGCCGACTCCGACGCCACCGTGCAGACGGTGCTGCGGCGCGCCGTCGCCGCGGGCGACGTGGCAAGCTTCGCCCCCCGGCATCCGTCCCTCGCCCAGATCTTCAAGGAGGTCATCCAGTGAGCACCGCACCCTCCTTCGCCCAGAGCGTCTGGCTCGTCGCCGAGCGTGAGATCGGCTCGAAGCTGCGCAGCAAGGCGTTCCTCATCTCCACCGGCATCCTGTTCCTCATCGCCCTCGCCGGCGTGGTCTGGGGCGGGTTCGCCGCCCAGCAGGACAGCCGCACCACCGTGGCCGTCACGTCCGACACCGCTGCCGTCGTGGCACCGCTGGAGTCCATCGTCGACGCGACGGAGGTCGGCTCGGCCGATGAGGCCCGCGATCTCGTCCGCGAGGGCGAGGTGGATGCCGCGATCGTGCCGGGAGGCGACGGGTTCGGCTTCACCGTCGTCGGCGACGACTCCGTGCCCTCCGGGCTGATGACGGCGCTGAGCACGTCACCGCCGGTGGAACTGCTGCAGACCGATTCGGATGACGCCGACGGCCTGCTGCGCTACATCATCTCGCTGCTCTTCGGCGCGGTGTTCTTCATGGCCGCGCTGACCTTCGGCACGACGATCTCTCAGAGCGTCGTCGAAGAGAAGGCCACGCGCGTCGTGGAGCTCCTGATCTCGGCCGTCCCCACCCGGGCCCTGCTGGCCGGCAAGGTCGTCGGAAACACGGTGCTCGCGATGGGGCAGATCATCGGCCTGGCGGCGGTCTCCGTGGTGGGCCTGACCGTCACCGGGCAGGCGGAGCTGCTGTCGGGCCTGGGCGCGCCGCTGGTGTGGTTCGCGGTGTTCTTCCTCTTCGGCTTCGTGCTGCTCGCGTCGCTGTTCGCCGCGGCCGCCGCGATGGTCTCGCGGCAGGAGGACATCGGCTCCACCACGACGCCGCTGACCTTCCTCGTCATGGCGCCGTACTTCTTGGCGATCTTCTTCAACGACAACCCCACCGTCATGACGATCATGTCGTACGTGCCGTTCTCCGCCCCCGTCGGGATGCCGGTGCGCATCTTCTTCGGCGACGCGCAGTGGTGGGAGCCGCTCGTGTCGCTGGTGATCCTGCTCATCACCTGCGTCGGCGCGATCTGGGTGGGCGCCAAGATCTACGAGAACTCGATCCTGCGGATGGGCGCCCGCGTGCACCTCAAGGAGGCGCTGAAGGGCTGACACCCTGCCCAGCCTCACGACGCAGCGGCGGATGCCGCGACCTGGGCCGATCGGCCGGGTCGCGGCATCCGTCGTGTCAGCCGTCCTCGAGCACGCTCAGCACGTTGCCGGCGGGATCGCGGAACCACGCGATCGCCGGGCCGCCGTTGCCGCGCGCGATGCCCCGCTCATCGGTGCCGAAGTCGGGGTCGCTGTAGATCTTCGTCTCGACGCCGCGCTGCTGCAGGTCGTCGACCGCGGCATCCACGTCGTCGACGACGAAGTTGAGGATCGTGAACGTCGCCGGCTCATGGTCGCGCTTGGGGTACGCGATCGCCTGACCGCCGCCGGCCAGATGGAGGTGGACGATGCCCATCTCACCGAGCGACGCGTCGAGGCCGAGGGTGTCGCGGTAGAAGGCGAGGGCGGCGTCGATGTCGTCCACCGAGAAGCCGCTGAAGCTGGGAGCGTCTCTGAGCACAACTTGCTCCTGTCATCGGGTGGTGCCGCCAGCATGCGCTCGCGGCGGCCACCTGTCGAGAGGGGCGGCGCGTCAGCGCTCGACGAGCACGCCGTCGGCGTCGGCCCAGACGTGCTTGCCGGTGGCGAAGACGATGCCCGCGATCGTCACGTGCACGTCGATCTCGCCGACGCCCATCTTCGCGCTCGTGCGCGGGTTCGAACCGAGCGCCTTGACGCCGATCGGCAGCGCAGCCAGCGCCTCGCGGTCGCGCACGGCACCGTGCACGATGAGGCCGGCCCAGCCGTTCTCGACGGCGGATGCCGCGATGCGGTCGCCCACGAGGGCCGATTCGAGCGAGCCCGCACCGTCGATGACGAGCACGGCACCGTCGCCGGGGGTGGCGAGCGTCTGCTTCACGAGGGCGTTGTCGCGGTGGCAGCGGATGGTGCGCACCGGGCCGTCGAAGGCGGTGTGCCCGCCGAAGTCGTGGAATTGGAGGGCGACGGAGTCGAGCTCGTCGCCGCGCTGGTCGTAGAGGTCTGCGGTCGCGATGGTCATCCCGCCACGCTAACGCCCGCCCCGCATCCGCCGCGTGCGTCTTCGCGGGTTCGTGCGGGTCTTCACGGTTGCGGCCGTGGCGCGGGGCGCGTCGGGACCCCCGGGGAGGGCGATTATCGTTGAATGCAGCGGGCCGATGGTGTCCCCGAAGTCCCCCTAGCTCTGGAACCATCACATGACCGACATGCTCGACCGCACCGCCACCACCGACGCCCCCATCCTCGATGTGCTCGCCTCCCGATGGAGCACCCGGGTCTTCGACGCCGAGGCACCCATCGACGAGGCGGCCCTCGCCAGCGCGCTCGAAGCCGCACGCTGGGCGCCGTCGGCCAACAACTCCCAGCCGTGGCGCTTCATCGTCGCCCGTCGCGGCACCGCCGCGCACGACGCCGTCGTGGCCACCCTCATGGGCTTCAACCAGGCCTGGGCGGCTGCGGCATCCGCGCTGGTCGTCTTCGCCGCCGCCACCAGCCACGACGGCACGCCCCTCGCCTGGGCCGCTTACGACACCGGCCAGGCAGCCGCGCACTTCACGGTGCAGGCCCACGCCTCCGGCCTGCACACCCACCAGATGGGCGGTTTCGACCGCGACGCGCTCGCGGCGGCCTTCGACCTGGACTCCGATCTGATGCCGGTCACCGTCATGGCGGTCGGCACGCTGGGCGACGTCGCCGCCGCGCCCGAGGCGCTGCGCGAGCGCGAGAACGCACCGCGCGTGCGCCTGCCGCTGACGGAGCTGCTCGCCGTCGACGCCTGATCGCCCCGCCTCCTACCCTCGCGACGGCGACGGCGCGGCGGGGCGCACACTGTAGACGGCCCACGCCGGGCGCACCAGTCCGACCCACCGGGGCCTCCGCCTGGATATCGTGAAGCATGGTCACCTGCGTCCTGTCGATCGGCACAGCAGTCCCGCCGACCCGGCTGGATCAGCGACAGGTGCGCGACCTGTTCGTCGCCCAGCCCGGCGCCAGCCGGCTCACGCAGCGTCTCATCGGCGCCGCGTTCGACGCGTCGGGCATCGAGAGCCGCCACACCGTGCTGGCGGAGTTCTCGGGCGAACCGCCGGAGACGCCCTCCGGCATCCCCGTGATCGACGAGACCGGTCGCATCCTGTCGCCGTCCACCGGCGCCCGCAACGACGAGTACATCCGCCAGGCCCCTCCCCTGTTCGCCGCAGCGGCGGATGCCGCCATTCGCGGCGCCGGCATCGCCCCCGACCAGGTGACGCACGTGGTGACCGTGTCGTGCACGGGCCTGTTCGCCCCCGGGCCGGACTACCGCCTGGTGCGCGATCTCGGCCTGCCGGTCACGGTCGAGCGCTACCATCTCGGCTTCGTGGGCTGCGCGGCCGCCCTCCCTGGCCTGCGCACGGCGGCGCGCATCTGCGCCGGCGACCCGAAAGCGGTCGTGCTGGTCGTGTGCGCTGAACTGTGCACGCTGCACTTCCGGGTCTCGGACGACCCGCAGCAGATCGTCTCCTCGTCGGTGTTCGCCGACGGCGCCGCCGCAGCGGTCGTCAGCGCCGACCCGTCGCTGCGCGGCGCGCAGTGGCTGGAGCTCGAGAGGTTCGGCACCGCCGTGACCGACGACGGCGAACAGGACATGGCGTGGACCATCGGCGACGAGGGATTCGAGATGGTCCTCTCCGCCGAGGTGCCCCGCATCATCGGCCGTGAGATCCGCGGCGCCGTCGCCCGCTTCCTCGGAGACGACGAGGTGGATGCGTGGGCAGTGCACCCCGGCGGCCGCAGTGTGCTGGACCGCGTCGAGACCGGGCTGGGGCTCCCGGCATCCGCGCTGGAGGTCTCCCGACGCATCCTGCGCGACTACGGCAACATGTCCAGCGCCACGATCCTGTTCATCCTTCGCGAGTTCCTCAACGGCACCGGGGACGGCGAGCGTCCCGACGCGCAGCGCATCGCGACGCTCGCGTTCGGCCCGGGGTTGACGGTGGAATCGGTCCTCGTCAACCGCCGCACGGCAGACACGGCGTGAACCTGGGCGAGCGCGACGTGGCGTTGCGCGAACTGATGGACGATCCGGAGTGCGACCCGGCACGACTGCATGCCACGCTCCGCCGATTCGGCGCCGTCAACCGACTCGTCTCGGGCTGGGGCCGCGTCTACCGCGACCATCTGCGCCCGCACCTCGCCGCGCTCGGGCGCCCGGCACGCGTGCTGGACCTCGGCTCCGGAGGCGGCGATCTGGTGGTGCGACTCGCACAGCTCGCCCGGCGCGACGGCCTGGACGTGCGGTGGCTCGGCGCCGACCCCGACCTGCGCGCCCACGCGGTCGCCCGCGAGCGGGCACGTGACGACGTGGGCTTCCGCTGCACCGATTCGACGGTGCTGCGCGCCGAGGGGGAGCGGTTCGACGCGGTGGTGTCCAACCACGTGCTCCATCACCTGAGCGCGGCCGAGCTGGCCGGGTTCGCGGCTGATTCGCTCGCCCTGTCCACCGGCCCCGTGCTGCACGCCGACATCGCCCGTGACCGCCTGGCCTACGGCCTCTACGCCGTCGGGATCACGCCGCTCGCGCCCGGCACGTTCCTGCGCACCGATGGGTTGCGCTCGATCCGGCGCAGCTACCGGGCTGACGAGCTGCAACGGGCACTCGCCGTCGGGCACCCGGGATGGCAGGTCGAGACGCCCGCTCCCTTCCGCCTGCTCGCGCGGGGGCAGGGTCATGCCTGAGGTCCTGATCGTCGGGGCCGGCCCGGTCGGCACCTTCCTCGCCTCGGAGCTGGCCCGCCTCCACGTCGACGTCACCCTGTGGGACCGCCGGCCGGAGCCGGGGGGCGGCACCCGCGCCATCGGCCTGCACGCGCCCGTGCTGGCCGCGCTCGAAGCCGGAGGCGCAACCGAGCGCATCCTCCAGGACGCGGTGCGCGTGCGACGCGGAGAGGCCCGCAGCGACGGGCGGCTGCTGGGTGTCGTGCGGTTCGACCGGCTGAACCGCCGGCATCCGTATGTCGCCACCCTCCCCCAGCCGCAGACCGAGGCAGCACTCGCGGTACACGCCCCCGCCGTCCGCCGCGGCGTCGACGTCACCGGCATCCGCCGCGGACCCGACATGGTGCGCGTGCAGGGCCGGGAGGCCGACGCCTTCCTGGCTGAGTCGGCATCCCTGGTCGTGCTCGCCGGCGGAGCGGGGGCGCGGCCGCTCGTGTACCGCGCAGGCGCGGTGCCCACGACGGCCTACCCCGACCGCTACCTCATGTCGGATGCGACCCTGCCGCCGCGCGCCGACGCCGAGCTCGCGGTCGTGCACCTGGACGAGCCCGGCGTGCTCGAGTCCTTCCCGCTGCCCGGCGGGCGGCGACGGTTCGTCGCCTGGGATTCCGACGGCGGCGACGCCGACCCGACCGACGATGCGGCGCGACTGGCGCGGCTGCAGACGGCGCTGCGGCGGCGCGGGGAGCACGCCGGCGCCGAGGCGGTCACGGCGGCGACCGCGTTCCGCGTGCGGCGGGTGGTCGCACCGCAGCTGCGGCGGGGCCGCGTCTTCGCAATCGGCGACACCGCGCACGAAGTCAGTCCGATCGGCGGCCAGGGGATGAACCTCGGCCTGCTGGATGCCGCCGGGCTCGCGCCGCTGCTCATGCGCTGGCTGCGGGAGGGCGCCGCCCCCGAGCCGGAGCTTGCGCGGTGGGAGCGTGACCGCGTGCGCTCGGCGAGATGGGCGGCGCGGCTGGCGGCGGCCAACACCCGGCTCGGCCGGCCGGTCGACGCCACCACGCACGCGGTGCGGGCGCAGGTGATGCGGGCGGCGCTCGCGGTGGGCGGCCCACTGTTCGCGCACGCCTACGCGATGGGCTTCGACGCGGCGAACTGACGGCAGCGGCTCATCCCCCGCGGGTGGGCGCTCGCTCGCCGGCGCGCGTAGTGGATCACAGCCGCGAACACCCGCGCGGTCAGGAGGCGAGGGTGCCGGGCGTCGCAACCAGCTGCACGGCGAGCAGCAGCGCGGCGACCATCACCAGGCGGAACACGATGCGATCGGGCGGCCGCACGATCACCCGGACGACCGTCGCCAGCGCGAGCGCGGCGACCACCGCGAAGAGGATCCAGGCCACGGCGCCCAGGGGGCCGGCATCCACCGCGCCCCACAGCACCGCTCCGGCGCCGATGAGCACGGCGATGCCGGCCAGCGCGGCGGCGGGGCGCGCGCCCAGTCGGTGCGCGAAGCCCCGCACGCCGGTGCGGCGGTCGTCCTCGAGGTCGGGCAGCACGTTGGTCAGGTGCACGGCGGCGCCGAGCGCCCCGCCGGCGACCCAGGCCCACCAGGCGGCGAGCGCGGGCGGGTCGGCGGAGAGGGTCGCGAGCGACGGGAAGACGCCGAAGCTGACCACGAAGGGCACGATCGACACCGGGGTCGACTTCAGCCCGGCGTTGTACGACCACGCCGAGGCGAGGGCGATCGCGTGGGCGGCGAGCATGCCCGCCCCCAGCGGAGCCGAGAGCACGAGAGCCGCCGCGACACTCGCGATGGCGGCGATCCACGCGGTGCGCGCGCTCACCTCCCCCCGCACGAGGGGTTTGTCGGTGCGCCCGACGCTGCGGTCGCGCTCGTGGTCGATGGCGTCGTTGGAGATGCCCACCGACAGCTGACCGCAGAAGACGGCGGCCCCCAGCAGCACGACGCGCCAGGGTTCGAGCCCGGCGGCGATGCCGAGGGCCACGGCGAGCACCGTGACGACGACCGACGGGCCGGGGTGCGAAGCGCCCCACAGTGCCCGGATCGTCCTCACGCCTCGATGCTCTCACGCCGATGCCGGGTGCCGCGCGAGGCGGCACCCGGCGGGGCGTCAGTCGTCGAGCAGCTCGGCTTCGACGACGTCGTCGTCGGCACCGGCCGCCGGGGCGTCGGCGGGGCCCGCGCTGGTGAGCACCAGCGACGACCCGTCGGCCGCGACGTCGACGCGCACGAGATCGCCGTCGTGCACTCCGCCGCCGAGGATCGCCATGGCGAGGCGGTCCTGGATCTCCGACTGGATGAGGCGGCGCAGCGGCCGGGCGCCGAAGAGCGGGTCGTACCCGCGCTCGGCGAGCCAGGCCCGCGCGTCGGGGGTGACGGCCAGCGTGAGTCGGCGATCCTTCAGCCGACGCTGCAGAGCGTCGACGGACAGCTCGACGATCTGCGACAGGTCGTCCTCGGTGAGCGCCTGGAACACCACGACGTCATCGAGCCGGTTGACGAACTCGGGCCGGAACGCCTGGCGCACCAGCGCCAGCACCTGCTCGCGCTTCTCTTCGAACGACAGCGTCGGGTCGATCAGGATCGGGGACCCCAGGTTCGACGTGAGGATCAGGATGACGTTCTTGAAGTCCACCGTGCGACCCTGGCCGTCGGTCAGGCGCCCGTCGTCCATGACCTGCAGCAGCACGTCGAACACCTCGGGGTGGGCCTTCTCCACCTCGTCCAGGAGCACCACCGAGTAGGGCCGACGGCGCACCGCCTCGGTCAGCTGGCCGCCCTGCTCGTAGCCGATGTACCCGGGAGGGGCACCGACCAGCCGCGACACCGAGTGCTTCTCGCCGTACTCGGACATGTCGATGCGCACCATGGCGTGCTCGTCGTCGAAGAGGAACTCCGCCAGCGCCTTGGCGAGCTCGGTCTTTCCCACGCCGGTGGGCCCGAGGAACAGGAACGATCCGGTCGGCCGGTTCGGGTCGCTGATGCCGGCGCGAGAGCGCCGCACCGCGTCGGACACCGCCTTCACCGCATCGCGCTGGCCGATGATGCGCTTGCCGAGCTCGCGCTCGAGGTGCAACAGCTTCTCGGTCTCGCCCTGCAGCAGGCGACCGAGCGGGATGCCGGTCCAGGCGGAGATGACGGCGGCGATGTCCTCGTCGGTCACCTGGTCGCCCACCATGCGCTCACCGTCGGCGCCTTCGGCGCGCTCGGCCTCCATCACCTGCCGCTCGAGGGCGGGGATCTCGGCGTACAGCAGCCGCGATGCGCGCTCGAGGTTGCCTTCGCGCTGCGCACGCTCGGCCTCGACGCGGGCCGCGTCGAGCTGGGTCTTCAGGTCGCCGACCCGGTTGAGCGAGGCGCGCTCGCGCTCCCAGCGGGCCTGCAGCTCGGCGAGCTTCTCCCGCTCCGCGGCGAGGTTCTCGCGCAGGGCGGCGAGCCGCTCCTTCGACGCGGCATCCTTCTCCTTCTTCAGCGCCAGCTCCTCCAGCGCCAGCCGGTCGACGTGGCGACGCAGCTCGTCGATCTCCAGCGGGGCGGAGTCGATCTCCATGCGCAGGCGCGACGCGGCCTCGTCGATGAGGTCGATGGCCTTGTCGGGCAGCTGACGCGAGGGGATGTAGCGGTTCGACAGGGATGCGGCGGCCACCAGCGCCGCGTCGGCGATGGCCACCTTGTGGTGGGCCTCGTAGCGCTCCTTGAGACCGCGGAGGATCGCGATGGTGTCCTCCACGCTCGGCTCCCCCACGTACACCTGCTGGAAGCGGCGCTCGAGAGCGGCATCCTTCTCGATGAACTCGCGGTACTCGTTGAGCGTGGTGGCGCCGATCATGCGCAGCTCGCCGCGGGCGAGCATGGGCTTGAGCATGTTGGATGCCGCGACGGATCCCTCCCCGCCGCCCGCGCCCATCAGCACGTGCAGTTCGTCGATGAACGTGATGATGCGACCCTCGGACTCGGTGATCTCCTTCAGCACGCTCTTCAGCCGCTCTTCGAACTGGCCGCGGTACATGGCGCCTGCGACGAGTGCGGAGATGTCGAGGGCGACCAGCTCCTTGCCCTTCAGCGAATCGGCGACATCGCCGGCGACGATGCGCTGCGCGAGCCCTTCGACCACGGCGGTCTTGCCCACGCCGGGCTCGCCGATGAGCACGGGGTTGTTCTTCGTGCGTCGCGTGAGCACCTGGCTGATGCGACGGATCTCGCTGTCGCGGCCGATCACGGGGTCGAGCTTGCCCTGCCGGGCGCGGTCGGTGAGGTTGATGCCGAACTGCTCGAGAGGGCTCTGCTGCTCCTCCTGCCCCGGCATGGGTTGTGCGTTCATGGTTCTCCTGTGAAGTCTGGGCGCTCAAAACTTGAGCCGTTGTCACTCAAGTTTATCATTCGCACCCCGCCGCGTCGAGATGCTTGACCCTGTTCCGAGCACAGCCCCTTGCATGGGCCGCATGAGACACACAGATCAGACGACACGACGACGGTCAGGGCGCGTGTTCGCGTTGGCAGCACTGGGGATCATCGCGATGGTGCTCAGCGCATGCGCGCCCCCTTCCTCTCCCGACCCCGCCCCCAGCGCCTCGGCTGCGCTGGACGAGTTCTACGCGCAGGAACTCGAGTTCACCGGATGTGCGGAGTTCGCGCAGACGGAGGCCGCCTCTCAGTTCTTCGCGGCCGAAGGCCTCGAGTGCGCTCACCTCGCCGTGCCGATGGACTACTCCTCCCCGTCGGAGGAGCGCATGCAGATCGGCGTGCTGCGCGTTCCGGCACAGGGGAACCCCGATGAGCGCATCGGCTCGCTCGTCATGAACCCGGGCGGGCCCGGGGAATCGGGGATGCTCATCGCCGCCGCCCTCAGCCTCCGGCTCGCGGAGTCTCCGGTGCTGCAGCGATTCGATCTGATCGGGGTCGACCCCCGGGGCGTCGGCGCGTCGACTCCGTCGATCCGGTGCTTCACCGACGCGGAACGCGATGCCGGCGCGGCCAAGACCACCCTGGTCGGCGCGTCGGGCGCATGGACGCAGGAGGACACGGCCGCCCTCGTCGACAAGTGCGCGCACGCATCCGGTGGGGAGGACGTGCTCGCCGCGGTGGGCACCCGTGACGCCGCCCGCGATCTCGACGTGCTGCGCGCCGTCCTCGGCGACGAAAAGCTGACCTTCTTCGGCATGAGCTACGGGACCCGGCTGGGGGCGGTCTACGCCGAGCAGTTCCCGGACAGGGTCCGCGCCCTGGTGCTCGACGGGGCGGTCGACCCGCGTGCGGATGGCGAAGGCCAGAGGCTGGCGACCTTCTCCGGGTTCCAGCGCTCCTTCGAGCAGGTCGCCGCCTACTGCGCGCAGAGCGTCGAGTGTCCGCTCGGCTCCGACCCGGACCAGGCCACGAGGATGTTCCAGGAGCTGGTGCAGCCCCTGGTGAATGAGCCCGTTCCGGCCGGAGAAGGCCGCACGGCCACCTTCGATCAGGTCATCGGCGGCGTCGGCGGCAGTCTGTATGCGGAGGAGAGCTGGGATGCGGCGATCGCGGGCATCGCGCAACTGAAGCACGAGGGTCGCGCAGACCAGCTCCTCGCGCTCAACGACCTCTACACCGGTCGAGGCGGCGACGGCACCTGGTCGACGTTCCTCGACGCGAACCTCGCGATCAACTGCATGGACGAGGAACGTCGGACGCCCGCGGCGGAGGAGAAGCTACGCGCTCAGGCCGTCGCGATCAGCCCCTGGCTGGACTCGGGCGAGGATGTCATCGGCAGCACCCGTCACGCATGCGAGGGCTGGCCCGCCGCTCCCACCCTCGGGTTACCGTACGCGCAGGACATCACAGGGCTGCCGGACACGCTCGTCATCTCCATCACCGGCGACCCCAGCACTCCGTACGAGGGTGGCGTCAGCCTCGCCGAGTCGCTCGGATCTGCGCTGTTGACCGTCGAAGGCGAACGGCACACGATCGCGCTGCAGGGCATCAGCCCGTGCGTCGACCAGGCTGTCGCCGACTACCTGATCGATCTCAGGGTGCCCCAGGCAGACGCCAGGTGCACCTTGTGATCCGCCCGCCGAGACGCGGCGCGCTCGGCGGACTGCGGGGCCACGACCGGCTCAGGCTGCCGAGACGTCGGCGTCGCGTGCGCAGCTGAAACGCGAGCGGTAGGCGCTCGGGGTCATGCCGAGGGTGCGCGCGAAGTTCTGCCGCAGCACCGCCGCGGACCCGAATCCCGACTCGGTCGCGATGCGGTCCAGCCCGAAGTCGGTCTGCTCCAGCAGCCGCTGCGCGTGGATCAGCCGCTGGCGCCCCAGCCACGCGGCCGGCGTCGCGCCGAAGTCGGCCTTGAACCGGCGGGCGAAGGTGCGGGGGGACATGTGGGCGCGGGCGGCGAGCTGCTCGACGGTGAGGTCCTCGCGCAGGTTCGCCACCATCCAGTCGCTCACCGGCGCGAGGGAGTCGCTGGCCGCCATCGGCAGCGGCCGGGAGATGAACTGCGCCTGACCGCCGTCGCGCTGCGGTGGCACCACCATGCGTCGCGCGATCGTGTTGGTCATCTCGGCGCCGAGCTCCTGACGCAGCAGGTGCAGACAGGCGTCGAGACCCGCGGCGGTGCCGGCGCTGGTGATGATCCGGCCGTCCTGCACGTAGAGCACGTCGGGGTCGACCTCGATGCGGGGGAACCGGCGGGCCATCTCGTCGGCGTACATCCAGTGCGTCGTCGCGCGCCGGCCGTCCAGCACGCCCGCCTCGGCGAGCACGAAGGATCCGCTGCAGACGCTCAGCACCCAGGCCTTGCGTGCGACGGCGCGCCGCACGACGTCGAGCACGCGCGCATCACCGCGCCCCCACCACTCGCGCGGCACCGGCGACACCACGACGAGATCGGCCTCGTCCGCGAAGGCCAGGTCGTGCTCGACGTTGATCGAGAACCCCATCTTCGACGGAATCGCCCCGGGCTCGGCCGCGACGATGCGGAAGTCGAAGTTCGGGATGCCGTCATCGCTGCGGTCCAACCCGAAGGCCTCGCAGGCCACTCCGAACTCGAAGGGGGCGAACCCCGGCTGCACGATGCACGCGACCGTCTTCATGGCAGTCATGCTACGGGTGATGGCCGCCCTGCCACTAGTGGCAGTTTTCCCACGGGCGTAGCTTTCCAGCCATGCTCGCTCTTCTGATCATCACCGCCCTCGCGGCCGCTGCGCTGGTCGCGACGGCCGTCGAGCTTCGGCGCGACGGCTACCGCCGCGTGCCCACCGACCCCACCCGTCTCCCCTGAGTCCGCGCGCAACGCCACGATCGACGGGGTGTCAGCGCCGGCGCCCGCGGCGACGCGGGCCGCGCGCCGCGAGCCCGGCCGCGGTGTCGAGCAGGATGCCGGCCGAGCGTTGCCAGGTGAACCGTGCGATGTGCGCGGTCCCCGCCGCGATCACGGCGTCTCGCGTCTCGACGTCGTCGAGCGCGCTCACCGCGTCGGCGACCGCGCGCTCGTCTCGCGGGTCGACGTAGATCGCGCCGTCGCCGGCGACCTCGTGGAAGATCTCCATGTCGGTCACGACCGCCGGCACACCCAGCGCGAGGGCCTCGGCCAGCGGGAGCCCATAGCCTTCGTCGAGGCTCGTCGAGGCGAGCACGGCGTGATCGGCCAGGGCCGCGGCGTAGGCGGCATCCGTCACTCCGCCGTGGAACACGACGGAGCCCTCGCCCGCGAGCGCCTCCAGCTCCGCGCGGCGCGCGGGGCTGATCCGCGAGAGCAGATGCAGGGTGCGACCGGGCAGCAGCCGCATCGCCCGCACGAGGGTCTCGACGTTCTTGTAGGGCATGAACGAGCCCATGTAGACGATGTTGCGGACGGGACCGTCGGTGCGCACGTCGCCCTGACCGCCGGGCAGCAGCTCCGCCAGCCGCTGCGGGGCGTTGGGGATCACCACGACCGGCCGCTTCGTCAGGCGCACGGCGGCGAACTGGCGCCTGCTGGTCTCGCTGACGGTGGCGACGACGTCGGCTGCGTCGAGCGTGAGCCGCTGCGGCACGTAGCTGAGGTGGAACAGCCGCCACCCCACCCGCACCGGGGCGGGAAGGTCGCGCGGGGGCGTGCGGTGCCGGTAGTAGATCGTGTCGTGCAGGGTGAGGATGAGCCGGAACCGGCGCCCCGCCGAGCCGAGCGTCTGCATCGGGGAGAAGACCACGTCGGGGGCGAACCGGTTGAGGTGGCGCGCTGCGAACGGCTCCCGCCACGACGTCGGCCCGTGCATCAGCAGCGTCTGCGCCCCATCGGGCAGCAGCGCGCGCTGCGCGGGATCGTGGATGAGGAAGGTCGGCTCCACCGCGCGGGCGGGCGCGGCGGCGTGCACGGCCGCGGCCAGTTCGGCCGAGTACCGGCTGATGCCGTCGTGGAAGTCGGTGCGGATGTAGCGGGCGTCGAAGAACAGGCGGATGCCGCTGGCGGCGGCCTCCGGCATGCTCACGGTTCGACCGGCTCGCCCCGGTACAGCGCCTCGAAGGTGTCGAGCGTGCGGGCGATGTCGTGGATCTCGACGCCCTTCAGCGACGCCTTCTGCATGGCGAGGTGCTCCTCGGGCCCGGCGGTGAGCACGCGCGTGAGCTTGAGCGCGAGGTCGTCGGCGTCGCGCGGACGGAACAGCCAGCCGTTGACGCCGTCCTGCACGAGGTGCGGCAGCGCGAGCGCATCGGCGGCGACGACGGGAAGACCCGACGCCATCGCCTCCATCGTCGCGATGGACTGCAGCTCGGCGATCGACGGCATCGCGAAGACGCTGGCACGCGTGTACAGCGACCGCAGCTCGTCCTCGTCGACCCGGCCATGGAAGCGCACGCGGTCGGTGAGGCCCAGCTGCGCGGTGAGCGCGTCCAGCGCCTTGCGCTGGTCGCCGCCGCCCACGATGTCGACGGTCACGTCCAGGGCGGGGTCGAGCTTGGTGACCGCGTGCAGCAGCGTGTCGAGGTGCTTCTCGCTGGTGAGGCGGCCGACGAACAGGATGCGGTTGTTCTCCCGGGGCGCCAGGTGCGGGGTGTAGTTCGACGCGTCGATGCCGCAGCTGATCGGGATGACGCCGGAGACGTCGATGGTCGACTCGAGGAAGTCGGCCGCGCGACGGGTCGGGGTCGTGACCGCGCGGGCCAGCGCGAACGTGCGGGCGGCGTCGTCCCACGCGGCCTTCAGCATGACCTTGTCCAGCAGCGGCGGCAGCGTCGTGAAATCGAGGATGTTCTCGGCCATGACGTGGTTCGTGGCGATGACCGGGATGCCGCGCTGGGTGGCGATGCGGGCGAGACCGCGGCCGATGACGATGTGCGACTGGATGTGCACCACGTCGGGACGCACCTCGCTCAGCACCTTGCGCGCGTAGTGCTTGGAGCGCCACGGCCACACGAAGCGCAGCCAGTCGTGCGGAGGCCAGCGCACCGACGGGAGGCGGTGCACCGTGAGGGGCACGCCCTCGATCACCTCGGTGGCGGCAGGGACGCGCTTGTACTTGCGGCCGGGGGCCACCACATGCACGTCGTGGCCACGGGCGGCGAGGCCGGCGGCGAGGCGCTCGGCGAAGCGCGCTGCTCCATTGACGTCGGGGGCGAAGGTGTCGCATCCGATCAGGATGGTCAGCGGTCGACGAACGGCGGGTTTCGCGGGTTCGGGGGTCGCGGGGGAAGTCACGGAGGGTGGCTGCCTATCTCTGCGTCGCGCCGCCCGGGTCTGACGGCGGCGGCCCCACTCTACCCGAGCAACCCGGGCGCCCCCCAAGATCACGCCCCGTGACGCCGCCTACGCTGGGGGCATGTCCCGACTGCACGCCGACGCCGACCCCGTTCGCTGGGTGCCCGTGACGGGCTCACTCGGATGGCGCGGCCGACGTCACCGCAAGGCGGCGATCGGCATGCTGATGCAGCAGGCCGGCGCCGCGGTGGGCGCCCAGGCGCGCCCCGGCGGGCGCTTCGCCGCGTGGGCGATGAGCCAGGCGGCACCGCTGCTCATGCGCAAGGCCGACGGTCGCGTGCTGGTGTGGGTGTGGAAAGACGACCCGCGACTGCTGGTGGCCATGGCGCAGATCCAGGAGGCGACGCCGCAGCTGCGCACCGCCCGGGCGATGATGCCGATGGAGTACGACGACACCGAGCCATTCCGCACTCCCGCACTCGGGGCCGGCGAGAAGCTCGTCATGGCGCTCCCGCCCGACGGGGCGAGCCCGCCGTTCGCCTCGTACACGTGGGACACCGGCACCCATCTCGTGACCCTCTCGGCCGTCGGCGGCGACCGCGAGCGCTTCGGCACGGTGATCGATGCGGTGGACGACCTCGCTCGCAGCCTGCGGATCGTCGATGACCTCACGGTCGGCGGCGACCCGGGCGTGCTGCGCCTCGACCCGAGCTGACCCGCTCCAGGTCACCTGCTGCCGCGGCAGCAGGTGGGGAGTCCTCCCCATCGGCAGCCCGCCGGGGCCCCTCCTATGCTGTCGCTATGGCCAGCACCCTCCGCATCGACACCGAGACGGTCACCGATCTCGCGAGGAACCTCCGGCGCATCCATGGCATCCTCGACCGCGTCGACCGCGACTCCGACGCCCTCGCCGACGCCCTCGGGCACGACAGGCTGGCCGGCGCGGTGCAGCAGTTCGGAGACGGCTGGGACCGCCGGCGCGCGGAACTGATGGACGACGTCGACGTGCTTCGACAGAAGGCGAAGACGGTCGCCGACGCGTTCCGCGACGTCGACGAGCAGCTCGGCGACGCCGTGGAAGGGGAAGGCTGAGATGCCCGACGTCACACCCGCCGACCAGATCGGCCCGATCCAAGGCGACCCCGACCGGGTGCGCCGCAAGGCCGAGAAGTACCAGCGCATGGCCGACGCGATCGTCGACGCCACTGCGCAGCTCGAACAGGTGATGGCGCAGGCCGGCTCGCAGCAGAGCGACGCCCTCGAGGCGCTCGCCGATTCGGTGGGCGACACGAAGGAGCGCCTGCGCAGCCTGCACGGCCGCTACGAGGTGGCCGGTTCCCAGCTGCTGGCATACGCGGAGGTGCTGGCCACCGCGCAGCGGCAGGCGCTGCAGGCGATGGAGGCCCGCGATGAGGCCCGCGTCGCCGAGCGGCGCCTCGAGTACCGGCTCGCCGAAGCGCGCGACGCCGTCACCTCCACGGTGGACCCGGCCGAGCGCACCGACGCCGCCCGCTTCGCCTCGGGTGTCTCGCAGCACCTCATGATGGCGCGCGGCGACCTGCGCGATGCCGGCATCCTGCACGCCGCGGCGGTGGCGAACGTCCGCGAGGCGGGCAACCTCGCCGCGGAGGCGATCGCCCAGGCGGTCAACGGCGACCGGGTCAAGGACTCGCTGTGGGACAAGGTCTCGGGAGCGGTGAAGGACTGGGTCAGCGCCAACGCCGGGTGGCTCTCGGCGGTGAAGAACATCCTCGGCACGATCACCGCGATCGTCGGCATCCTGAGCATCTTCTTCCCGGTGCTCGCGCCGATCGCTCTGGGGCTGGCTGCGGCGACCGCCCTGCTCAGCTTCGGCTTGGCTTTCGCCGGCGAGGGTTCGTGGCTGTCCTTCGGGCTCGACATGCTCGGCGTGCTCACCTTCGGCGTCGGCGCCGTCGCGGCCAAGGGCGTCGGGTTCGCGCTGCGCGGCACGCAGGTGCTGCGCGGCCTCACGCACAACCGCCAGGCGACGTCACTGTTCCAGCGCATCGTGCACCCGATCTCCACGCGCCGCAGCGCGATCGCGGCCGTCGGCGACGAGTTCCAGCGGCTGCTGCCGGCCGGCCAGCAGCTGATGACGCGGATGCCGCAGGCGACGATCCCGCAGCGGTTCACGCGGGAGTGGCTGGAGCTCTCCGGACGCCAGGTCGAGCAGTTCCGCACGATCATGCCGCAGGCGCAGCTGGGCGCGAACGGACTGCGCGCCTCCTTCGTCGAGGGGATGGGGCAGGCGGCCGTAGGGGTCCACCGCGGCGCGGCGACGCTCGGAACGGGTCTGGACCTCACCAGCCTCGGTCTCACCACCCTCGAGAGCCTCCCCGCCTCGGCCCTGGAATCGGTGCCCCACCTCGATGACGTCGCCTCGGGCTGGTCATCGGCGAAGGAGTCCTTCACCGCACCGGCCAGGACGAACTGGCAGCCGGGCGTGCGCTGATGACGCCCGAGCGACGCGACCGCATCGAGCGGCTGTCCAAGCCGCTGGCCCTGCTGACGGCCGGGGCGGTGATCGTGTGCGACCTGGTGCCGTTCCTCGTGCTCACGGTGGCCGCGCTGATCGTCGGAGCGACCACCGGCGAGCAGCCCGCGCACAACGGCTTCGCCCCCGACGGGGCGTTCCCCGCCTTCGACCCGCAGCTCTGGCTGACGTGGGGGCCGGTGTTCTGCCTCGCCGCCTGGATCCTCGTCACCTTCCCCGTGCCGCTCACCCGCCCCGGGATCTTCGGCCGCGGCATGCAGCTGGGCTTCGCACTGATCGCGATCCTCGCGACCGCGCCGCGCGTGCTGGGCTTCTTCGACGCACCCGGCGTCGCGGGCGCGGCATCGCTCGCCGTGTTCCCGGCCCTGGCAGGCCTGGCCGCCCTCGTGCTCGTGCGCGTCGTGCTCGCCGCGCTGGGGGCGCTGCCGCGCTCGTGGCGGCTCTACCTCGATGCGGCGGGAGACCGGGTGCGCCCCGAACCGCTGGACGCCCGGCGTCCGCCGCTGGCGGAGGTGCCGCAGTGACCGCCGCCGCGGCCGGGGTCTCCTACCGCGTCGTGCTGCCTCCGGGCTGGCTGCTGCTGCCGGTGCGCGACTGCTCCGACGACGAGCTGCGTCGGCTCATCACCGACCAGTACGCGCACCTCCCGCGTGACAGCGCCGGCCCCTACATCGGGCGCCTCGCCGATGCCGTCGTCGACGGCGCCCGGCAGGCGCGCCGGCTCGACGTCATCGACATCCTGCTGCCACTGGGCACGCCGTGGCAGGCGCCGGTGTCGACCTCCATCGCCATCGCCGTCGGGCGCGACGACGACGCCGGACTCGCCGGCGAGGTCGTCGAGACCGCGGCCGGTGACGCGTGGCGGGTGCAGCTCGAGCGACCCGACCAGGCGCTGCGGCGCGTGGAGTACGTGTGGCGCGTGCCGGATGCCGCCGGGATGCTGCTCGCGGCATCCTTCTCGATCGTCGGCGACGACGAACCCGAGCTTCAGCCCATCGTCGACGCTCTCACCGGGCTGTGCGACGCCATCGTGGCCACCGTGCGGTGGGACGACGACCCACCCGCGACCACGGAGGCGCCGGCATGACGCTGCTCATCGACTGGGACCGGGAGCGCTGGCTGTACGTGCCGGGAGCCTTCCCGTGGCACGTCTACCCCGACGAGGACGCCTGGGTCGACACCATCGCCGGCGCCTTCGGGCGCGCCAGCTGGACCGACGCCGAGACCGGCTGGCTCGGCGACTACCTGCGCGGGCTGCGCGCCAACAACCAGGCCGGCGCGCACCGGTTCGCGTGGCTGGTCGATCCGCGCACGCTGCTGGTGTCGGTCGACGTGTTCGACCTGCCACCGGACCCGTCCGCGACGCTGCACGACCTCACCGGGTCGGACGGCACCGCCGCCGACGCGCGCGAGCCCCTCGTGGTCGACATCGTCGCGGCGGGACTCGGACCCGGCACGCGCGTCGAGCGGGTGCTGCGCGTGCCCCACACCACCGCAGAGAGCCTCGGCCCGCCGCAGGACGAACTGCTGGCGATGGTCTTCTGGGTCTTCCGCTCGGCCGAGGCGGACGTGGTCGTCACCGTCAGCCACAGCGAGCCGGCGATGATCGCGGCGGTCCTCCCCGAGATCGAGCAGCTCGTCGACACGATCGCACCGGCGCCGGCCGCAGTCTGACACCGCGCCGACCCGGCGCCGGCGGCCCGCCGCCGGCCCGTCGGCGGCCCGTCGCCCCGGGATTGGGGACGGATACGCGCCCCGAACCCCCACACCCCCGGGATCGGGGACCGATACGCGCCCCGAACCCCCACACCCCCGGGATCGGGGACCGATACGCGCCCCGAACCCCCACACCCCCGGGATCGGGAACCGATACGCGCCCCGAACCGCGCGCCCGCGGCGCGACAGCGGGTGGAATCCGGCGTCACGCCGCCCTGTGGCCGCATGCTAGGGTCATACCGACCGGGCGGTATGCGGCCGGTGTGTCGCGCGAGGAGGCGCCATGCAGAGGTTCGAGGGCACCGTATCGCTCATCACCGGCGCAAGCCGCGGCATCGGGTTCGCCATCGCTCGACGGCTCGTAGCCGAGGGCGGCTCGGTCGTCATCACCGGCCGGCACTCCGACGCCCTCGCCGAAGCGGTGGCGGCGCTCGGCCCGAACGCCACGTCCGTCACCGGTCATGCCGACGATCCCGCCCACCGCGCCGCGGTCTTCGCCCACATCGCCAAGACCCACGGGCGCCTGGACCACCTGGTCAACAACACCGGGATCAACCCCGTGTACGGCCCCATGCTCGGCGTCGACGCCGCTGCGGCCCGCAAGATCCTCGAGGTCAACGTCATCGGCGCCCTGGAATGGACGCGCGATGCGGTGGCGGCGGGCCTGTCGACGGCGGTCGTCAACATCGCCTCGGTCGCGGGCGTCGCCGCGAGCCCCGGCATCGCGTTCTACGGGGTGTCCAAGGCCGCGCTGATCAACCTCACCATGCAGCTGGCCGACGAGGTCGCACCCGGCCTGCGGGTCAACGCCGTCGCCCCGGCGGTGGTCAAGACCCGCTTCGCGCAGGCGCTCTACGAGGGACGCGAGGATCAGGCGGCCGCGGCCTACCCGCTGCGGCGGCTGGGCGAGCCCGACGACGTGGCCGGCCCGGTGGCCTTCCTGCTGTCGTCGGATGCCGCCTGGGTGACCGGGCAGACCCTGCTCATCGACGGGGGCGCGTCGGTACGCGCCATCGGTTGAGAGGATGAACGCATGAAGCAGACCAACGTCGCCGATGCCGTCACCCGCGCCGCCGTCGACCTCTTCGCCCAGCGGGGCTACGCCAACACCAGCGTGCAGCAGATCGTCGAGGCGGCCGGCGTCACCAAGGGCGCGATGTACCACTACTTCGAGTCCAAGGACGACCTGCTGTTCGGCATCTACGACCGGCTGCTGACCCTCCAGAAGGGCCGGCTCGACGAGATCGTCGCCCGCGGCGGCACCGCCGACGAGGTGCTGCGGGCCGTGTGCGTGGACGTGATCGAGACCTCCATCGCCTTCCTGCCCGAGGGCACGGTGTTCTTCCGCAGCGCGCACATGCTTTCCGCTCCCCGGCAGCAGGAGGTCACCCGCCGTCGGCGCGCGTACCACGACGAGGTCGCCGCGCTCATCGAGCAGGGGCGCGCGGAAGGCCTGTTCCGCACCGACATCCCCGTGCCCGTGCTCATCGCCCACTTCTTCAGCGACGTGCATTACCTCTCGCACTGGTACTCCCCCTCGGGGCCGGAATCCGCCACGCAGGTCGCCGAGCAACTGACCGATCTCTTCCTCACCAGCATCAGGACCACGAAGGAGTAGCCCATGCGCGCTTGGCACGTCACCCGAAACGGAGAGCCCGAGGACGTCCTCGAACTGGTCGAGGTCGATGACCCGACTCCCGGTGCCGGTGAGGTGCTGGTGCGAGTGGCGGCTGTCGCGGCCAACTTCCCCGACGTGCTGCTGTCGCGCGGGCAGTACCAGGTGCGCCCTGAGCTGCCTTTCATCCCGGGCATCGAGTTCGCCGGAAGGATCGTCGCCGTGGGACCCGACGTGACCGGACTGCAGGTCGGCCAGCGCGTCGTCGGCGCATCGATCGGGGTGCTGAGCGAGCTCGCCGTGGTGCCGGCATCGGACGTGCACCCGACGCCCGATGCCCTCGACGACATCGCCGCCTCGGGCCTCATGATCGCGTACCAGACCGCGTGGTTCGCCCTGCATCGCCGCGCCCGCCTGCAGGAGGGCGAGTGGGTGCTCGTGCACGCCGCCGCCGGAGGCGTGGGGGCGGCGACCGTGCAGCTGGCCGTCGCCGCGGGCGCCCGCGTCATCGCCGTGGTCGGCAGCGACGCGAAGGCGCCGCTGGTGCGCGAGCTCGGCGCGGAGGCGGTGCTGGTGCGTGGGGTCGATGACATCCCGGCACGGGTGAAGGAGATCACCGCCGGCCACGGCGCCGACGTCGTCTTCGACCCGGTGGGGGGCCCGGCGTTCGAGGCATCCGTCCGGTGCGTCGCCTTCGAGGGCCGCATCGTCGTCATCGGGTTCGCCAGCGGCGAGATCCCGACGCTCAAGACCAATGTGGCGCTGGTGAAGAACTTCGCGGTGCTGGGGCTGTACTGGGCGCTGTACTCCCAGACCCGGCCCGACCTCGTCGCCGAAGCGCACGCCGAGCTGTCGCGGCTGGCCGCGTCGGGGGAGATACGCCCCGTCGTCGACGAGGTGGTGCCCTTCGAGCGCGCGCCCGAGGCGATCCGCAAGCTGGCCGACGGCCGCACCACGGGTCGGGTCGTGATCGAGGTCGCCCGGTGACGATCCCTGCGGCGTCCCCGTTCGACCTGACCGGGCGCACCACCCTCGTCACCGGCGGGGGCCGAGGACTCGGCGCCGCCTACGTACGCGCGCTGCACGACGCCGGCGGCTCCGTCGTCATCGCCGACGTCCTGCGCGACGAGGGCGAGGCGCTCGCCCGTGAGCTGGGGCCGCGCGCGGTGTTCGCGCCCCTGGACGTGACCGACGAACAGGCGTGGGATGCCGCCGTGGCCACCACCGTCGACCGCTTCGGCGGGCTCGACGTGCTGGTCAACAACGCCGGCATCGCCAACGCCGCCCCCATCGAGCACTACTCCACGGCGAAGTGGGACGCCGTCATCGCCGTCAACCTCACCGGCACCTTCCTCGGCTGCCGGGCGGTCGTTCCGGTGATGGCCGCCGCGGGCGGCGGGTCGATCGTGAACATCTCGTCGGTCGAGGGCCTGCGCGGCAGCCCCGGACTGCACGGCTACACCGCGGCGAAGTTCGGGGTGCGCGGACTGACCAAGTCCCTCGCCGTCGAGCTCGGGCCCCGGGGCATCCGCGTCAACTCGGTGCACCCGGGCCTCATCCTCACCGATATGACCAGCCGCATCGACCCCGCGCGCATCGACATCCCCCTGGGGCGCGCCGGCACTCCCGACGACGTCGCCGGCACGATCGTCTTCCTCGCCTCCGACGCATCGCGCTTCACCAGCGGCGCGGAGTTCATCGTGGACGGCGGCATGGTCGCCGGCATCCCCCACAAATAGCCCCCGCGCCCCGGGCCGGAGGTCCCCGCGCGGGGCATCCGAACGCAACATACCGTCTGGTCGGTTTATGCGCTACAGTGGGGCCACCCGACACGAAGAGGTGCCGATGACTACCGTTGCCGAACCCGATCCGCGGCTGACCGTGAGTGGCCTGAGCGTCACCTTCGGCGGCCTCACCGCCCTCGACGACGTCTCGTTCGACGTCGCAGCCGGCCAGGTGGTCGCGCTGATCGGACCCAACGGCGCCGGCAAGACCACGGTCTTCAACGCCGTCTGCGGTCTCGTCCGCAGCCGCGGGCGCATCGCGATCGACGGTCGCCCGGCCCCCGCCCGCACATCGGACCTGACCGGCCGCGGCGTCGCCCGCACCCTGCAGGGCCTCGGACTCTTCGACGGCGCCACGGTGCGTGAGAACGTCGCCGTGCCGGTGAGCGGCAGCCGCGACCATCGGGATGCCGCGACGCGCGTCGCCGCGCAGCTGGCCGCCCACGACCTCACCACGGTCGCCGATCGCCCCGTGGCCGCCCTCCCCTATCCGCTGCGCAAGCGCGTCGCCCTCGCCCGCGCCCTCGTGACCGAGCCGCGCCTGCTGCTGCTGGACGAACCCGCCGGCGGCCTCGGCCACGACGACATCGACGCCCTCGGCCACACGGTGCGCGCCGTCGCCGACGCCGGCTGCGCCGTGCTGCTGGTGGAGCATCACGTCGATTTCGTGATGTCGGTGGCCGACCAGGTGGTCGTGCTCGACTTCGGGCGCGTCATCGCACGCGGCGCCCCCGACGACGTGCGCAACGACCCCGCCGTCGAAGAGGCGTACCTCGGCATCAAGGCGACGGCATGAGCGGCGCGCTGTCCTTCCACGGCCTCACCGTCGGCTACGGCGGGGAGCCGGTGCTGCACGAGGTGACGTTCTCCCTCGCGCCGGGCGAGATGGTCGCGCTCCTCGGCGCGAACGGCGCAGGCAAGACGACGCTGCTGCGCACCCTCGCCGGCTTCGTGCACCCCACCGCCGGCGGCATCCGCCTGGACGGGGTGGATCTCGGCCGGCTGAGCCCGGAGCAGCGCGCCCGTCGCGGCATCGCCCAGGTGCCCGAGGGGCGCAGCGTCGTGGCGGAGCTCACCGTCGATGAGAACCTGCGGCTGGGCGCCCTCTGGCGTCACCGCGGGCGCGCCCGCGAGGCGGCCGTCGCCGAGGTGTACGACCTGTTCGAGCCCCTCGCGCGCCGCCGCTCGGCCGACGGGCACCAGCTCTCCGGCGGAGAGCGGCAGATGCTCGCGCTCGGGCGGGCCCTGGTGTCCCGCCCCCAGGTGCTGACCCTCGACGAGCCGTCGCTCGGACTCGCGCCCCTCGTGGTGGCGCACCTCATGGCGACCCTGCGCGATGCGGCGGCCCGCGACGGCATGACCGTGCTGCTGGCCGAGCAGAACATCACCAGCGCCCTGTCGATCGCCGATCGAGGGGTCGTGCTCGACCTCGGTCACGTCGTGGCGGATGCCGCAGCATCCGCCCTCGCCGACGACGCCGCCCTGCGCCACGCCTACCTGGGATTCTGATGGAACGCCTCGCCTTCCTCCTGGCCACCGGCCTCGCCCGCGGCGCGATCTTCGCGCTGTTCGCCCTGTCGCTCGTGCTCATCTGGCGCGCGGCGCGCATCATCAACTTCGCCCAGGGCGCCATGGCGCTCGTGGCCACCTACCTGGCGTTCGCGGTCACGGCCCTCACCGGGTCGTACCCGGCGGGGCTGGCCGCAGGCATCCTCGGCGGCGCGGCCATGGGGTTCGTCGTGGAGCGCGGGCTCATGCGGCATGCGCCGCACCACTCCCCGCTGGCCGGCATCATCGTGGCCATCGGGCTCGTGATGGTGCTGCAGTCGCTGCTCGGCATCCTGTTCGGCGCGCAGTACCGGCCGATGGCGGCACCCTTCGACCAGTCCCCGATCTTCGTCGGCGGCGTGCCACTGCTGTCGCCGTACGACCTGTTCGTCCTGGTCACCGCCCTCGGCGTCATGGGGGTGCTGGCCCTGCTGTTCACCCGCACCTCCCTCGGGCTGCAGCTGCGAGCGTCCGCGTTCGCCCCCGAGGTCTCGCGGCTGCTGGGGGTGCGCGTGGACCGCATGGTCACGATCGGCTGGATGCTCTCGGCGGCCGTCGCGGCCCTCGCCGCGATGCTGCTGATCCCGACCGAACTGGGCCTCAACCCGCACTCCACCGACATGCTCTTCGTCTACGCCTTCACCGTCGCCGTCGTGGGCGGTCTCGACTCGCCGGTCGGCGCCCTGCTCGGCGGGCTCACGGTCGGCGTCGTGATGAGCCTGGTCACCGGGTACCTCGGCTCCACCGTCGCCCCCATCGCCGTCCTGGTGCTGCTGGTGACGGTGCTGCTGGTCAAACCCGGCGGAGTGTTCTCGCTGCGAGAGGCGCGTACCGCATGAACGTCCCCACCCGCCCCCGTCTCCTCCCCGGCCTGACCGGCACGCCCCGCGTGCTCGTGCTCGCGGTGCTGCTCACCGTGCTGGCGATCGGCGCGACGTTCCTGCTGGATCCCTTCCGCAACTTCCAGCTCGCCACCGCCGCGGCGTACCTCTGCGCCGTCGCCGGACTCACGCTGCTCATCGGCCTGAGCGGCCAGCTGTCGCTCGGGCACGCCGCCCTCATGATCGCCGGAGGATACGGGTACGCCCTCACCTCGAACGCGCTGACGGATGCCGGGATCGACGGCGTGCCGCGCTTCGTCGCCTCACTGGCGGCCGGGGTGCTGACGGCGACGCTGCTGGGACTGCTGCTCGGGCTCGCCGCCGCACGGCTGCGCGGCCCCTACCTGGCCGGGCTCACCCTCGCCCTGGTCGTCGCGGTGCCCGCCATCACGAGCGTGTGGTCCGGCGTCTTCCGAGGCGACCAGGGATTGCAGACCGCCTACAACCCGGTGCCGCCCGCGCTGGAGCGGCTGATCGCCCTCGAGCAGTGGCAGGCGTGGGTCGCGATCATCGTGGCATCCGTCGTCGTCACCGCGCTGGCGCTGCTGCGCCGCGGTCCGCTCGGGCTGCGCATGCGGGCCGTGCGCGACGACGAGACCGCCGCGCGCCTGAACGGTGTGCCCGCCCGGCGTGTGAAGGTCACCGCCTTCACCGTCAGCGCCGCGGGGGCCGGCGCCGGCGGCGCGGTGCTCTGCTTCGTCACGCAGTCGGTCGGCCCCGGCGCGTACACGCTCGCCTTCTCGCTGCTGCTGGTGGTCGCCGCGGTCGTGGGGGGCCTCGGGAGCCTCGGGGGCGCCGCACTGGGCTCGGCCGTCATCGTCGTGCTGCCGTGGGCGCTGAACGCGGGCACCGCCGCGCTGGATCTTCCCGCCGACCTCTCCCAGCGGCTCGCGGGCAACCTGTCGCTGCTGGTGTTCGGCGCGCTGCTCATCGCTGTGATGCTGCTGCGGCCGACGGGCCTCGCCGGCCTGGCGACCTCGTGGCGGCGACGCGGAACCGCCGGTCGCCGCCCGGCGGCCGGCGGTTCCGGCCCGGCGGCTGCGGTCGCCGGTGCCGGCCCGGCCGCTGCGGGCACCGGCGCCGCGAGTGCCGCCCCTGCCCCTGCCCCTGCCCCTGCCGGCACCGGCGCCGCGCTCTCCGATGCCGATGCCACCCCCGACGTCGCCCGCTCCGCCGCCACGGAGCCGACCGACGCCGCCGCGCACCCCCGTCCGGCGGGCACGCCGGCATCCACCGACCCTTCCCGCACCATCCCGATTGAAAGGTGATCCCATGTCCCAACAGAGCTCGACGCTGCGCTCTGCCGCCCGTCGCACGGGCGGTCTGATCGCGGCATCCGCCCTCGCTGTGAGCCTCGCGGCCTGCAGCACTCCCGCCGCTCCGGGGGCCGCCGACGACGACGACGCCACCGAGGGGAACAGCACCGGCGTGACCGACACGACGGTGACCATCGGCACGCACACGCCGCTGACCGGGCCCGCCGCGGCGGGGTACTCCTCGATCAGCGCCGCCTCGAACGCGTACTTCGACTACCTCAACGACCAGGGCGGGGTGAACGGCCGCACGATCGAGTACATCGTGAAGGACGACGGGTACAACCCGGCCAACTCGCAGACGGTCGTGCGCGAGCTCGTGCAGCAGGACGAGGTCTTCGCGATCCTCAACGGCCTGGGCACGGCGACGCACCAGTCGGTGCTGGACTTCCTCGACCAGAACTCGGTGCCCGACCTGTTCGTGGCGTCGGGATCCACCGCCTGGAACCAGCCCGACACCTACCCGAACACGTTCGGATTCAACGCCGACTACGTCGTGGAAGGCGCCGCGCTGGGCCAGTACGCAGCCGACGAGTTCCCCGACGCCGCGGTGTGCATGCTCGGTCAGGACGACGACTTCGGCGACGAGTTCCTCGAGGGCCTCGAGCTGGCCCTCGGCGCCGACGGGATCACCGAGGTGCAGCGGTATTCGGTGTCGAACCAGGACGTCACCGCCCAGATCGGTGCGCTGCAGGGCGCCGGCTGCGACATCGTGACCCTCGCGACGATCAACGGCTTCACCGCGCTCGCGGTGGGCACCGCCGCCCAGCTGGGCTGGTTCCCGCAGTGGTTCGCCTCGTCGTCGGGTGCGGACTACCCGACGCTCGTGGGCTACCTGGGCGAGGACATGGCGCCGAAGCTCCTGCAGGGCTTCACCGGCACCAACTACCTGCCGATGGCCGACGACGAGTGGGTGGAGCTCTTCCGCGAGATCAACACCGAGTACAACGGCGACGCCCCGTTCGACGGCAACACGATCTTCGGCATGAGCGTGGCGTACGTGTTCGCCGAGGCACTGGCGGCAGCGGGCGAGAACCCGACGCGAGAGAGCCTCGTGGCGGCGGTGCAGTCCGGCGACCTCGTGGGCAACGGCATCCTGCCGCTCGCCTTCGGGCCCGACAGCCACGCGGCGTACCTGGGGGTCGGCATCACGACGGTCGACCAGGGCGTGCAGGACTACCTCGACGCGACCTACGAAGTGCGTGACGGCAGCGTCTCGGCCGTGGAGCGCCAGGCGGTGCCGCTGACCGGCGCCGGCGTCCCCGGCAACTGACGCCGAGCGCGTCAACGCACAACACCCCCTGACGGGCCTGCGGGCTCCGTCAGGGGGTGTGGTGCGTCTGGCGCGGGGTGATGTGCGGCTACCGCAAGTCGTGGGGTGCGTCTGGCGCGGAGGCCTGGGCCTCGACCCCGGGGCGGCGCGCGTCTCCCGCGGCGGGGTGGGGTGCGTCCTCGCCATCGATGCCCGTGGTCCGCACCCGGCATTCCCATCGTCCGCACCCGCCATGCCCGCGGTCCGCACCCGGCAGCGCAACGCCGCGCCAGGGGATCCCCGGCGCGGCGTCGTCCAGCAGGTTCGGTCAGGCGATGGGGCGCACCCCGGCGTCGGGGACCACGGCGGCGGCAGTGGCGCTCGGCACCGGCGAGTATCGCGCCACCAGCTCCCGCTTGAGCACCTTGCCGCTTCCACCGAGGGGCAGTTCCGCGACCAGGTGCACGACCCGCGGGTACTTGTACGCCGCGATGCGCTCCCGGGTGAAGGCGATCAGCTCATCGGCATCCACGCTGTGCCCGTCGTGCGGGACGACCGCCACGTGCACCTCCTGCCCGCGCAGGTCGTCGGCCACGCCGAACACCGCGGCGACGGCGACGCCCGGATGACGCGCGATCACGGCCTCGACCTCGGTCGGGTACACGTTGTAGCCGCTGCGCACGATCATGTCCTTCTTGCGGTCCACGATCGTGAGCACACCATCGATGAGACGCCCGAGGTCACCGGTGCGGAACCAGCCGTCGACGATCGCGGCTTCCGTCGCCTCGGGGCGTCCGAGGTATCCCTTGAACAGGTTGTGCCCGCGCACCACCACCTCTCCGAGCGCCTCCGGGTCGGTGAGCAGCGTGATCCGCTCGTCCACGTCGGGGTCGGCGATCGCCACGTCGACGCCCCAGAGGGGACGCCCGACGGTGCCGGGCCGGATCGGCTCGACCAGCGAGTTCGACGACACGATCGGTGCCGTCTCGGTCAGGCCGTACCCCTCGTGCACGTCCGCGCCGAACGTGTCGCGGAACGCCTCGAGCACGGCGACGGGCAGGGCCGCGCCCCCCGAGACCGCGTAACGCAGCGGCGGCCGGACATCGCTGCGGCGGGCCGCCTCCAGCATCCCGACGTACATCGTCGGCACCGCGGTGAACACGGTCGCGCCGTGCGTCACCATCAGCGCCAGCGCCTCGTCGGCGTCGAACCGCGGCAGCAGGATGATCGCAGCGCCCACCCGGAACGCCATGTTCATCACCGCGGTCTGCCCGAAGGTGTGGAACAGCGGCAGGCCGCCGAAGACGATGTCACCGGAGTGCAGGTTGAACGAGTCGATGAGGGTGCAGTGCACCTGCTCGACGAGAGCCAGGTGCGACCCCACGGCGCCCTTCGGCGTGCCGGTGGTGCCGCTGGTGTAGAGGATCGTCGCGGGGTCGGACGGCCGGGTGCCGGCGTGCCGGGCGATGGGCTCGGCGGCGGCGGCTTCCTGCTCCAGCCGGGGAAGGTCCCCGACGGGCGCGGGCATTCCGGCCGGCAGCAGCACGGTGACGACGGGGATGCCGGTGGCCGCAGCCGCCGGCATCGCCTCACCCAGCAGCGGAGCGGCGACGACGAAGATGTCGGCCTCGGCATCGCGCAGCACGTACGCGATCTCCTCCGCCTTGAACAGCAGGTGCACGGGCACGACGACCGCGCCGAGCGCGAGCGCGGCGTAGTAGACGCGGGCGAAGTCGGGCACGTTCGGCACGATCATCGCCACGCGGTCCCCTGGGCCGATGCCGCGGGCGCGCAGCGCGCCCGCGTACGCGCGCACCTCGTCCCACAGCTCGCCGTAGGTCGTGGTGGCTCCGGCGAACACCAGCGCGGGGCGCTCGGCGTGGCGCTGTGCGGATTCGGCGAGGATGCTCGCGACTGACAGCGTCGCGAAGCCGGGGTCGTCGATGGCGGGGTCATTTCGGTGGGTCACGATGGTCCTTTCGTCGTTGAACGGAACTTCTGCCGAATACTCACTCGGCGATGCGAATACTCACTCGCGGGAACGAATACTCACTCGGCAGCGCGAATACTCACTCGCGAGCGCAACTGCGCGCGGCCGAGGCTGTTCAGATGCACTTCGTCGGGGCCGTCGGCGATCCGGAGGGTCCGGACCCCCGCGAACAGCTCGGCCAGCGGGGTGTCCTGCGACACACCGGCCGCACCGAACACCTGGATCGCGCGGTCGAGGATCCGCTGCACCGCGCGCGGCACGGCGATCTTGATCGCCTGGATCTCGGTCATCGCCCGGCGGTTGCCGACGGTGTCCATGAGCCAGGCGGTCTTGAGCACGAGCAGCCGCAGCGCCTCGAGCTCGATCCGCGCCTCGGCGATCCATTCGCGGATCACCCCCTGCTCCCCGATGGTGCGACCGAACGCGATGCGCTCGTTGGCGCGGTCGGTCATCAGCGCCAGCGCCCGCTCCCCCATTCCGAGCGCCCGCATGCAGTGGTGGATGCGACCGGGGCCGAGCCGCGCCTGCGCGATCGCGAATCCGTCGCCCTCCCCGGCGAGCAGATTCTCCGCCGGCACCCGCACGTCGTCGAAGACGACCTCGGCGTGTCCGCCGTGGTCGCGGTCGTCGTAGCCGAACACCGTCAGTGGCCGCACGACCCGCACGCCGGGGGCGTCCCGCGGCACGAGGATCATCGACTGCTGGCGATGCCGCTCGGCGTCGGGATCGGTCTTGCCCATCACGATGAAGATCGCGGCATCCGGGCTCATCGCCCCCGTCGACCACCACTTGCGCCCCGTCACGACGTAGGAGTCGCCGTCGCGGCGGATGCGCGTGCCGATGTTGGTCGCGTCGCTCGAGGCGACGTCCGGCTCGGTCATGCAGAACGCCGAGCGGATGCGGGCGTCGAGCAGCGGCTCGAGCCACTTCTCCTGCTGGGCGGGCGTGCCGAAGTCGTGCAGCACCTCCATGTTGCCGGTGTCGGGGGCGGCGCAGTTGAACGCGACCGGCGCGAGCCGCGGGCTCCACCCCGTGATCTCGGCGATCGGCGCGTACTGCAGGTTCGTCAGGCCCGCCCCGTGCTCACCCGGCAGGAACAGGTTCCACAGCCCCGCCGCACGGGCACGCTCCCGCAGCTCCGACACGATCGGCCGAAACCCCCACTCGCCGGGGGTGGCATCCAGCTGCTCCTGCAGCACCGGCTCGGCGGGCATCACGTGCTCGTCGACGAACGCCCGCGCCCGTTCTGCCAGCTGCCGAGTCGTGTCGTCGTGGGCGAAGTGCATCAGAGCGCCTCCAGTCCTTGGTGGGCGAGGGGTTCCACCAGGGCACCCATCCCCTCGAATCCCTCGCCGACGGTGTCGCCGGCGCGGAAGCGGTAGTGGATGCCCTCGAGGATCACGGCGAGCTTGTACGCCGCGAACGCGCGGTACCAGCCGAGGTCGGGCAGATCTGTCCCCGCATGCCTGGCGTACGCCTCGGCCAGTTCGTCGAAGCGGGGGTAGCCGGCGGCCGGGTCGACCGCGCTCGGGATCGCACCCCCGAACGCGGCGGGGAGGGCGGCGATGTCCCAGTACAGCGCGAAGATCCCGAGATCGACGAGCGGGTCGCCCAGCGTCGCCATCTCCCAGTCGAGCACGGCCGACAGGCGCGGCCCGGCCCCGTCGACGAGGGCGTTGTCGAGCCGGAAGTCGCCGTGCACGATGCCGGAGCGCCGGCTCGACGGCATCCCCCCACCCAGTCGCTCCTGCAGGGTGTCGAGCGTCGGGGTGTCCCGCGAACGCGACGCATCGAGCTGCCGCTTCCACGTGGACATCTGCCGCGAGAGGTAACCGTCGGGGCGGCCGAAGTCCGCGAGGCCCACGGATGCCGGGTCCACACCGTGCAGATCGGCGAGGGTCCGCACGAGGTCGACGCTCAGGCGCGCCAGGCCCGCGGGGTCGTATCCGGCGTTGTGCGCAGGGCGCGCCAGCACCCGGCCGGGGGCGCGCTCCATGAGGAAGAAGGTGGTGCCGGTGATCGCTCCGCCGGTGTCGTCGACCACGTCGACGGCGACGGGGACGGGCACCGGGGTGGATGCCAGCGCCGAGATGACCCGGTGCTCACGTCGCATGTCGTGGGCGCTGGCGAGCACGTGCCCCAGCGGCGGGCGCCGCAGCACGAGCGGGCGCCGGGCGCCGTCGACCGAGTAGGTGAGGTTGCTGCGACCGCCGGCGATGACGGTGGCGGTGAGGTCGCCGTCCGCGAGGTCGGGGTGCGCGGTGGCGAGCCACTCCGTGAGCGCCCGCACGTCGAGCCCCGGCACATCGGTCATCGTCGACCCCTCCCCGCGCCGCGTCGCGCCGCCCTGCGAGCATACCGCCTGGTCGGTTTGTGACCAAACCCCGCCGCGCTGGCGACCCGCCGCCCGCCGCCCGGGACCCCCGGCCCCGACGCCCCGCCCCGTTCGGGTCGCGTATCGGCCCCCGAACCCCGCCGAACCCCGGTTTGGGTCGCGTATCGGTCCCCGAACCACCGATCCCGGCCCCACCCCACCCCTGTCCGGCTTGGGTCGCGTATCGGTCCCCGAACCCCGGCCAGACCCCCGTTCGGGTCGCGTATCGGTTCCCAACCCCGGCGCGGTCACGGCGCGGGTCGCGTGTCGGTCCCCAGACCACCGATCCCGGCCCCACCCCACCCCTGTCCGGCTTGGGTCGGATATCGGTCCCCGAACCCCGCGTCGGCCCGGTTCGGGTCGCGTATCGGTCCCCAACCCCGCGTCGGCCCGGTTCGGGTCGCGTATCGGCCCCCGAAGCACGGCGGGACACCGTTCGGGGCGCGAATCGGTTCCCAAACCCGGCGTGGGCCCGGTCGGCGCGCGTATCGGTTCCCGAGCACGGTGGGACACGGTTCGGGTCGCGTATCGCCACCCACACGCCGCGGGGCCGCGGTTCGGGTCGCGTATCGGCTCCCACATGCCGCGGGGCCGCGGTTCGGGTCGCGTACCGGCTCCCAAACCCGCGCCCCACCCGGTTCGGGGCGCGTATCGGCTCCCGAACCGGGCGGGGCCGCGGTTCGGGGCGCGGGAAAGTCCCCGACCCCGGGGAGGGGAGGGGAGAGGGGGGAACCACCGCTACCGCAGCAGCTGCGCCTCCACGGCGGCGCGCACGGCGTCGGGCACCGGCACGGGCCGGCGGGTGCCGGCATCCACGAACACGTGCACGAACCGGCCAACCGCGATCGGCTCGTCCGCGCCCTCCCGCAGGATCGCGAGCGCCCACGTGATGCTGGTGGTTCCCAGCCGGTCGACCCCGATGCCCACGTCGAGCGGCTCGGGGAACGACGCCGAGGCGCGGAAGTCGCAGGACGACGACACGACCAGGGCGATCGCGGGGGATGCCGCCGGGTCCAGTGCCGCCTCGGCGATCATCCAGGCGTTCACGGCGGTGTCCATCGCCTCGTAGTACACGACGTTGTTGAGGTGCCCATACTGGTCGTTGTCGCGCCAGCGGGTCATGAACGGGCGGCGCACGCCGTAGTGCGTCATCGGTCCTCCAGGGGTCAGTCGGCGCGCAGCAGCACGCGGAATGCGGTGCGTGCGCGGGCGGCACTCGGCTCGTCGCCGGCGATGAGGTCGGCGTAGGTGAACGACTCGGAGACCCGCACCAGCAGGTAGGCCAGGTTGCGCGGGTCGATCGCGCCCCCCAGCGGCTCGTCGCCGAGCTCGGCGCGCACGAGCCACTCGGCGGTGGCGACGTAGCGCCGCTGGATCTCGCTCTCCTTCGTCGTCAGCAGCCGCAGCGCCCGCGCAGGCTCACGCCGCAGGAACTCGCGGAAGTACGGCGCCTGGTTGAGGTCCGCGACGAAGCGGGTCAGCAGCTCGGCGAGACGGTCGGCGCCCGCGCGGTCGACCGTCGCGTGGTCGGCCTGAACGAGCGTCGGGACGGCCAGCGACCACAGCACCTCGCTCAGCAGCGCGTCGCGGTTGCCCACCCAGCGGAACAGTGAGGTGCGATCCACCCCCAGCGCGGCGGCGAGCGCGCCCATGTCGATCCGCTGCCCGGCGATGAACTGCTCCCGGGCGAGGTCGAACGCGCGACGCGCATCGGCGTGGGATGCCAGGCGCTCGGAGAGCCACGAGGGGGCGGCATCCACCCCCACCGTCGCGATGACGGCGGTGACCGGCATGGGGGTGGACATGCCGGAACTCTACCGTCGGAAGACAGAGATGCAACATCCTCCGAAATGTTGCATGATAGGCGACAGACCGGATCACCGACGATCGGAGAAGCGATGCCGCTCACCTTCAGCCCACCCGCCGACGCGACCCACGCGCCACCCGCCGAGCGGCTCGACGCCGACTTCTACGACCTGCAGAGCGCGCTGACCGACGCCGAACGCGCGCAGCTGGGCCGCATCCGCGCGTTCCTGCACGACGAGGTCGCCCCCCGGGCGAACGAGTTCTGGGAGCGGGCGGAGAGCCCGCGGCACCTCTTCCCCCGGTTCGCCGAGCTGGGCATGCTGGGCGCCGGCATCCCCGAGGTCGCCCAGTACGACAACAGCGCCCTGTACCGAGGCTGGGTCGCACTGGAGATCTCCCGGGTGGATGCCTCGACGGCCACCTTCCTGGGGGTGCACAGCGGCCTGGCGATGAACGCGATCTGGGTCGGCGGCTCCGACGAGCAGCGGGAGCGGTGGCTGCCGCCGATGGCGCGGGGCGAGCTGGTCGGGGCGTTCGCCCTCACCGAGCCGCTGTCGGGATCCGACACGGCCCGCGGCCTGCGCACGACCGCCACGCGCCGCACGGCGCCCGACGGCACCGACGAGTGGGTGATCGACGGCGCGAAGCGCTGGATCGGCAGCGCCGGGTTCTCCGACATCACCGTGGTCTGGGCGCGGGACACCGAAGACGGGGAGATGAAAGGGTTCATCGTCCCCACCTCCACCCCCGGGTACTCGGCCACCAAGATCGAGCGCAAGCAGTCGCTGCGCGCCGTGGAGAACGCCGACATCACCCTGACGGGCGTCGTCGTCCCCGATGCGCTGCGCCTGCAGCGGATCGAGTCGTTCACCGAAGTCGCGATCGTGCTGCGGCTGACGCGCGCCGAGGTCGCCTGGCAGGGGCTGGGCAACGGCATCGGCGCCTACGAGGCGGCCGTGCGCTACACCGCCACGCGCGAGCAGTTCGGCAAGCCGATCGCCTCGTTCCAGCTGGTGCAGGAGAAGCTCGCCACCGCGCTGTCGAACATCACCGCGTGCCTGGCGATGTGCACCCGGGTGTCGCAGCTGCAGGACGAGGGCGCGCAGACCGACGCCCAGGCGGCGATGGCGAAGGCCTTCGTCTCGGCCCGCATGCGCGAGACCGTCGCCCTCTGCCGCGAGGTGATGGGCGGCAACGGCATCACGCTCGACTACGGCGCGGCGCGCGCCTTCTGCGACGCCGAGGCGATCTACACCTTCGAAGGGACGCACGACATGAACACGCTCATCGTGGGACGCGAGATCACCGGCATCCAGGCGTTCGTCGCATGAGCGAGGCATACATCGTCTCGGTCGCCCGCTCCCCGATCGGCCGCGCCCGCAAGGGTTCCCTCGCCGACGTGCGCCCCGACGATCTGGTCGCGCAGATGGTGCAGGCGGCGCTGGATGCCGTGCCGGGACTGGACCCGGCGCGCATCGACGACCTGATGATCGGCACCGGGCAGCCGGCGGGGCGGCAGGGCATGAACATCGCGCGGATCGTCGCGGTGATGCTCGGACTGGATGCCGTGCCGGGCACGACGGTGAACCGGTACTGCTCGTCGTCGCTGCAGACCACGCGCATGGCGTTCCACGCGATCAAGGCAGGCGAGGGCGACGTGTTCGTCTCGGCGGGGGTGGAGTCGGTGTCGCAGTACGCGCACGGATTCGCGGACCTCCCGGAGGCGGTGAACCCGCTGTTCGCTGCCGCCGGCGAGCGCACCGCGTCACGGTCGACAGCGGACGCTCCCGGGTGGGGCGACCCGCGAGCGGAGGGCGGAATGCCCGACCCGTACATCGCCATGGGGCAGACGGCCGAGAACGTGGCACAGGTGCACGGGGTGACCCGGGAAGAGCAGGATGCCTTCGCCGCGCGGTCGCAGCAGCGGGCCGAAGCCGCGATCGCGTCGGGGTTCTGGGACCGGGAGATCACGCCGGTGACACTCGCGGACGGCCGGGTGGTGCGCGCGGACGACGGACCGCGGGCGGGGGTGACGGAAGCGGGCTTGGCGGGACTCGATCCCGTGTTCCGCCCCGACGGCACGGTGACGGCAGGCAACTGCTGTCCGCTCAACGACGGGGCCGCCGCAGTCGTCATCGTCTCCGAGCGTGTGGTGGACGCGCTCGGACTGCAGCCGCTGGCACGGATCGTCTCGACCGGGGTCAGCGGGCTGTCGCCGGAGATCATGGGGCTGGGGCCGGTGGACGCGTCACGGCAGGCGCTCGCGCGTGCGGGTCTCGGCATCGACGACATGGACCTCGTGGAGATCAACGAGGCCTTCGCGGCGCAGGTGATCCCCTCGGCCCGGGAGCTCGGCATCGACCCCGATCGGCTGAACGTGCACGGCGGGGCGATCGCCGTGGGTCATCCGTTCGGGATGACCGGCGCGCGCATCACGGCGACGCTGCTGAACGGTCTCTCCGCGACGGGCGGCCGCTACGGGCTGGAGACGATGTGCGTCGGCGGCGGCCAGGGCATGGCGATGGTCCTCGCGCGCGAGTGAGCCCCGCTCGCCCCCGGCGTCCTCACTCGGTGAGGACGGCGGGGGCGGTGGGGTCGGAGGACCCAGAGGAATCGGCGGGGTCCGCCGGCGCGGCGAAGCGGTCGGTGGCGGCGCGCAGCGCGGCGGCGATGCCCGGCTCTGCGGCGGAGTGCCCGGCATCCGGCACCACCACGAGCTCGGCCTCCGGCCACGCCCGGTGCAGATCCCACGCGGTCATGATCGGCGTGCACACGTCGTAGCGCCCCTGCACGATCACGGCGGGAATGTGCCGGATCAGCCCCACGTCCTCGATCAGCTGCCCTTCACGCAGCCAGCCGCGGTTGACGAAGTAGTGGTTCTCGATGCGCGCGAACGCCGTCGCCTCGGCGGGGGTGGTCATGTCGGCCACCAGCGCCTCGTCGGGAAGCAGCGTCACCGTCGACGCCTCCCACCGCGTCCACGCGACGGCGGCCGGCACATGCACAGCCGGGTCGGGGTCGGACAGACGCCGGTGGTAGGCCTCGATGAGCTGCGTCCGCTCGAGCACCGGGATCGGGGCGATGAACTCCTCCCAGAGGTCGGGGAAGAGCGCCGATGCCCCGCCCTCGTAGAACCACTCCAGCTCGTGGGCCCGCAGCGTGAAGATCCCCCGCAGCACGAGCTCGCTCACCGCGGCGGGATGCGCCTGCGCGTATGCCAGGGCCAGGGTGCTCCCCCACGACCCGCCGAAGACCATCCACTGGGCGATGCCGAGGCTCCGGCGCAGCAGGTCGACGTCGGCCACAAGATGCCAGGTGGTGTTGTGACGCAGATCGGCGCCGGGGTCGCCGGCGTGCGGGGTGCTGCGCCCGCAGCCGCGCTGATCGAACAGCACGATCCGGTACACCTCCGGATCGAAGAAACGCCGCTGCCAGGGCGAGGTGCCGCCCCCGGGGCCGCCGTGGAGGAACACCACCGGCTTGCCCTCGGGGTTTCCCGACTGCTCCCAGTACACGCGGTTGCCCTCACCGACGAGCAGCTCGCCGGTCTCGTACGGCTCGATCGGCGGGTAGAGGATGCCGTCGAGCTGCGGCTGGCCGCTCACAGTGCCGCCCCCGACACCGAGAACGTGTCGCACGCGGCGGGGCCATCCTCGTAGCCGGTGTCGAACCATCGCTGCCGCTGCTCGCTGGAGCCGTGGGTCCAGCTCTCGCGGTTCACGCCGCCGCCGGACTGCTGCTGGATGTTGTCGTCGCCGACCGTGGCGGCGGCGTCCAGGGCGTCACGCAGCTGCGTCGTCGTGGGCTCCTTCATGAACGGCACCCCTTCCTCATCGACCTGCTCGGGCAGATCGGCGACCCACGCCCCCGCGAAGCAGTCGGCCTGCAGCTCGGCGCGCACGCCGTTGCTGTCAGGGCCGGTGCCGTTGTTCGGGTAGCGATCGAAGACCCCGGTGATCTGCTGCACATGGTGGCCGTACTCGTGCGCGAGCACGTACAGCTGCGCCAGTGGGCCGGCCGTGGTGTCGTACTGCTCGCGCAGCACGCTGAAGAACGTGGGGTCGACGTAGACCGTCTCCTCCGGCGGGCAGTAGAACGGCCCGGTTGCGTTGGATGCCGTGCCGCACGCGGTTTCCGTCGATCCGTCGACGATGATCGGCTGCGGCGGCCGGTAGCCGTCGAGCTCGCGCTCCCAGTACTGGTCGAGGTTGAGCGAGGCGGCGGCCAGCCGGCAGTCGTCCTTGGCGTTGGCGTCGGCGCCGGTGTCGCACCCCTCGATCCTCGACTCGGCCGCGGGCGCCCCCTGCCCCTGGCCACCGCCGCCCAGCAGCCCGCTGAGATCGACGCCGGTGAACATGCCGACCAGCAGCACCACGATGGCCCCGACACCGACCGTTCCACCGCCGACGATGGCGGCATTGCGCCCGCGGCGTTTCGCGGTGTTGCCGCCGACGCGGGCATTGTCGTTGAAGGTCACCCGCACAAGGTACTGCCCCAGCGGTGTCCAGGGTGGGCGCCGGACCGATGAAGGCCCGGTCGGGTATGCTCGCGCCCGTCCGGCGCCCGTAGGCTCAGGGGATGGATGCCATCGCTCCCGTCACCGTGACCATCACCGGAGCCGGCGGGCAGATCGGCTACGCACTGCTCTTCCGCATCGCCGCGGGCGACGCACTCGGCCCCGATCAGCCCGTGCGCCTGCGCCTGCTGGAGATCCCGCAGGGGATGCGCGCAGCGGAGGGCGCCGCGCTCGAGCTGCAGGACTGCGCGTTCCCGCTGCTGCGTGACGTGGAGGTCACCGATGACGCCGCGGTCGCCTTCGCCGGGGCCGACCGGGCGCTGCTCGTGGGGTCGCGCCCGCGCGCGGCCGGCATGGAGCGCAGCGACCTGCTCGCCGCCAACGCCGGCATCTTCGCGCCGCAGGGAGCGGCGATCGCCGCCAACGCCGCCGCAGACGTGCGCGTGCTGGCTGTCGGCAACCCCGCCAACACGAACGCGCTCATCGCCGCCGCGGCGGCCGACGGCATCCCCGGCGAGCGCTTCAGCGCCCTCACCCGCCTCGATCACGACCGCGCCGTCGCGCAGCTCGCCGCCACCCTCGAGGTCGGTCCCGCGCAGCTGCAGGGGGTCACGATCTGGGGCAACCACTCCGCCACGCAGTTCCCCGACATCGACCACGCCACCGTGGACGGTGCTCCCGTGAGAGCGGCCCTGGCAGAGAAGCTGGGCGGTGCGGATGCCGCGGCGGCCTGGCTCGACGAGGTGTTCATCCCGCGGGTCGCCCGCCGCGGGGCGGAGATCATCGAGGTCCGTGGCTCGTCGTCCGCGGCATCGGCCGCCAACGCCGTGATCGCGCACGTGCGCGACGAGGCGCTGGGCACCGGCGCGGGATGGACCTCGGCAGCCCTGGTGTCGCGGGGCGAGTACGGCGTGCCGGAGGGCCTCGTGTGCTCGTTCCCGGTCACCAGCGACGGCACGGGCTACCGCGTGGTGGAGGGCCTGGATCTCGACGCCCGCGCCCGCGCCCGCCTGGACGCGTCGGTCGCCGAGCTCGCCGCCGAGCGCGACGCCGTGCGGGAGCTCGGCGCCCTCCCTCGGTCGTAACCGGTCGGTGAGCGAGGGCCGCAGGCCCGAGACGAAGCGCGGCAAGAACACCGGGAACGACGTTTCGTCTCGCTCCGCTCGCTCAACGACCCCGGGGGCGCTCCGCTCGCTCAACGACCCCGGGGGCGCTCCGCTCGCTCAACGACCCCGGGGGCGCTCCGCTCGCTCACCGACCCGGGGGCGCTGCGCTCGCTCAACGAGCCGCGGGGCACGCTCCTCAGCGGGCGACGTAGGCGCGCAGGTGCTGGGCGGTGAGGGTGTCGGCGCGCGAGACGAGGTTGGCGGGCGTCCCTTCGAACACGACGCGGCCGCCGTCGCGCCCGGCGCCGGGGCCGAGGTCGATGATCCAGTCGGCGTGGGCCATGACCGCCTGGTGGTGCTCGATGACGATGACGGAGTTGCCGGCATCCACCAGTCGGTCGAGCAGCCCCAGCAGGTTGTCGACGTCGGCCAGGTGCAGCCCGGTCGTCGGCTCGTCGAGCACGTACACCGCGCCTTTCTTCGCCATCGAGATCGCGAGCTTCAGCCGCTGCCGCTCTCCGCCCGACAGGGTGTTCAGCCGCTGCCCGAGCGTCAGGTAAGACAGTCCCACATCGACCATGCGCGCCAGCGTCGTGTGAGCGGGCCCGGTGGCGAAGAACTCCGCCGCCTCGCCCACCGACATCGACAGCACCTCGTCGATGCTCTTGCCGTCCAGGCGGTACTGCAGCACCTCGTCGGTGAACCGGCGCCCCTCGCACACCTCGCACACCGTCTCGACGGTGGACATGAAGCCCAGCTCGGTGATGATGACCCCGAGTCCCTTGCACGCCGGGCAGGCGCCCTCGGAGTTGGCGCTGAACAGGCCGGGCTTGACCTTGTTCGCCTTCGCGAACGCGCTGCGGATGCCATCGAGCAGCCCCGTGTACGTCGCGGGGTTGCTGCGACGCGACCCGCGAATGGCGGACTGGTCGACGACGACCACGTCGTCGCGGGCGGGGAGGTTGCCGTGGATCAGCGAGGACTTCCCCGATCCGGCGACCCCGGTGATGACGGTGAGCACACCCAGCGGGATGTCGACGTCGACGTCTTGCAGGTTGTGCTGCGACGCACCCCGGATGCCGAGCACGTCGCGGCCCCCGCGCACGGCGTCCTTCAGCCGCGCGCGGTGGTCGAGGTGCCGCCCGGTGACGGTGTCCGAGGCGCGCAGCCCCGCCACGTCACCCTGGTACATGATGCTGCCGCCGTTGCGGCCCGCGCCGGGACCGAGGTCGACGACGTGGTCGGCGATCTCGATGACCTCGGGCTTGTGCTCCACCACGAGCACGGTGTTGCCCTTGTCGCGGAGGCGCTGCAGCAGGGCGTTCATGCGCTGGATGTCGTGGGGGTGAAGGCCTGCGGTGGGCTCGTCGAAGACGTAGGAGATGTCGGTCAGCGCCGAGCCCAGGTGCCGGATCATGCGGGTGCGCTGGGCCTCGCCGCCCGAGAGCGTGCCGCTCGGGCGGTCGAGCGAGAGGTAGCCGAGACCGATCTCGACGAACGAGTCGATCGTGTCGCGCAGCCCCGCCAGCAGCGGCGCGACGGAGGGGTCGTCGATCGTGCGCAGCCAGGCGGCGAGGTCGGTGATCTGCATGGCCGCGGCATCCGCGATGCTCACCCCGCCGATCGTCGATGAACGCGCGGCGTCGCTCAGCCGAGTGCCCCCGCAGGCCGGGCACGTCGTGAACCTCACCGCCCGGTCGACGAACGCGCGCACATGCGGCTGCAGCGCGTCGCGGTCCTTCTGCAGGAAGCTCTTGGTGACTTTGGGGACCAGCCCTTCGTAGGTCATGTTGATCCCCTGGATCTTGACCTTCGTCGGCTCGCGGTACAGGAAGTCGTGCAACTCCTGCGGCGTGTACTGGGCGATCGGCTTGTCGGCATCGACGAACCCCGACTCGGTGTAGCCGCGCACCATCCAGCCGTCGACGCTGTATCCCGGGATGGTCAACGCGCCCTCGGCGAGCGACTTGCTGCGGTCGAACAGCTCGTCGAGGTCGATGTCGCTGACCTCGCCCGTGCCCTCGCACTGCGGGCACATGCCGCCGGTGACGGTGTACTCGCGCTTCTCGGTCTTCTTGCCCTCGACGGTGACCGCCCCGCTGCCGGTGGCCGACGGGACGTTGAATGAGAACGCCTGGGGCGGGCCGATGTGCGGCACGCCGAGCCGGCTGAACAGGATGCGCAGCATGGCGTGGGCATCGGTGGCGGTGCCTACGGTGGAACGGGAGTTGCCGCCCATGCGCTCCTGGTCGACGAGGATCGCCGTGGTCAGCCCTTCGAGCAGGTCGACGTCGGGTCGCGGCAGGGTGGGCATGAACCCCTGCACGAAGGTGCTGTACGTCTCGTTGATGAGCCGCTGCGACTCGGCGGCGATGGTGCCGAACACGAGCGACGACTTGCCGGACCCGCTGACGCCCGTGAACACCGTGACACGCCGCTTGGGCAGGTCGACGTCGACGTTCTGCAGGTTGTTCTCCCGGGCGCCGACGACGCGGATCACCTCGTGCGCGTCGGCGGCGGAGGCGGCGGGCACGGTGCCGGCGGGGGCGGAATCGGCCATGCGCATCTCCTTTCCGAACCCAGTGTGCCCGTCACCGCGGACAGCCGCAGTCCCCGATCGCCCTCGAGGGGGCACAATCATCACGGAGGTGGTGCCCGTGGACATGGTCCTCATGCTGGCGATCCTCGGCGTGGTCGTGATCGCCACGGCGACGGCGCTGGCCCCCCGGGTGAACATCGCGGGCCCGCTGCTGCTGGTCGTCGTGGGACTGGGCGTGAGCCTGCTGCCGTTCGTGCCGGCGGTCGTGATCGACCCGGAGATCATCCTCGTCGGCATCCTGCCCCCACTGCTGTACTCGGCGGCGGTGTCGCTGCCGGCGATCGAGTTTCGCCGGGACCTCACTCCCATCTCCGGGCTGTCGGTGGTGCTGGTGGTCCTGACGACCCTCGCGCTGGCCGCGTTCTTCCTCTGGGCGATCCCGGAGCTCGGCCTGCTGCTGTCGATCGCGCTCGGCGCGATCCTCAGCCCGACGGATGCCGTGGCGACGTCGATCGTGAAGCAGCTGGGCCTGTCGCGGCGGGTCGTGACGATGCTCGAGGGCGAGAGCCTGCTCAATGACGCCACGTCCCTCGTGCTGCTGCGCACCGCGATCGCCGCCGCCGCGACCGGAGGAGCCGTCGCCGCGGGCGAGTTCGCGGCGGCGTTCGCCTGGGGGGTGTTCATCGCGGTCGTCCTCGGCGCGCTCGTGGGCTTTCTCACCCTGCGCTTCCGCGCCTGGGTGGGCCACTCCGCGGCCAACACCGCGATCGGGTTCGCCGTCCCGTTCGCGGCATACCTGCCCACCGAGCAGCTCGGCGGCTCCGGCCTCGTGGCCGCCGTCGTCGCCGGCATCGTCACCGGCCAGGGATCGGCGCGATGGTTCACCGCGGAGCAGCGGATGTCGGACCGGCTCAACTGGCGCACGATCGAACTCGTTCTCGAGGGCGCGGTCTTCCTCATCATGGGTCTGGAGCTGAAGGACCTGTGGGAGCAGAACCTCGCGGAGCAGAACGGCCCCCAGCGGGCTCTGCTGCTGGCGGCGGGTGCGCTGGTGATCGTGCTGGTCATGCGCACCGGCTGGGTGTCGCTCCTGGTGCTGGTGCAGGGGCGGCGCGCCCACGGCGCGCAGCGCGCCCGGCTGGGGGCCATCGACGCCCGCATCGACGCCTACGAGGAGACCTATCTCGACGACCCGCCGCCGCGCGCCGTCGACCGACGTGGCCGCAGAGTCGACCGGCCCCGCGTCGAGCGCCGACTGGCGACGTGGCGCCGTCGCGTGGCCCGCTCGTTCGCCGACATCGACTACTACCAGGCGTCGCCGATCGGCTGGAAGCACGGCGGGGTGATCGTGTGGGCGGGCATGCGCGGCGTGGTCACGCTCGCCGCGGCCCAGACCCTGCCGCGCGAGACGCCGGCGCGCGAGCTGCTGATCCTCACCGCGTTCCTCGTCGCCCTCATCAGCCTGCTCGTGCAGGGGCTCACCCTGCCGTTCTTCACGCGGCTGCTGAGGCTGCCGCCCGAGTCCGGCGTGCGGTCACGCGAAGAGCAGGAGCGCATCGACGCCGAGCTGCGGAGGGCGGCGCAGCAGGCGCTGGCCGGCAACGCGCTGCGACGCGCCGACGGGACACCCTTTCCGCCGGAGCTGCTCGAACACGCCGGCGCGCGGATGGCGGCGGCGCCCGACGACGACGACACCGTGATGGTGCGCGACCGGCTGGAGCTGCGACTTCGACTGATTGCGGTCATGAGGGACCGCCTCGGAGAGCTGTCGCGCAGCGGCCTCGGCTCGGAGGCGCTGCGTCACGCCCTGGCGGAGCTGGATGCCGAGGAGCTCAGTCTGCGCCTGCGGCTGAGCGGCGAGGACGAATGAGGATCGCGCGGTGCCCTGCGCCAGAATGGAAGGGACGAAGGAGCCCATGATGATCGATGTCACGCCGCAGGATCCCGCGCCCGGCCTCGACGACCAGCACCGGGCACCGGCGGACTACGCCGAGTCCATCGCCCTGCCCGTGGAGCCCGACGCCCTGCCGCCGGCGTTCCGGGACCTCGAGCAGTCGCGGGACTGGTGGCTCGCCCGCCCCGCCGGATCGCGGCTCGTGGGGCTCGTGGTCGCCCGCGACGACATGCCCAGCATCGTGCAGCAGCGCGACGAGCTGTCCCGTTTCGGCGTGCCGATCGAAGGGTTCCGCCACCCCGCGCCCGAGACGATGGAGACCTGGCAGGAGCGCCTCACCCGGCTGTTCGGACGGCTTTCGCGCGGAGACGTCGTCGTGGTCGCCACCGTGCACGCCCTGGGCCGCGACGTCGACGAGGAATCCCGCACGATCGCCGAGCTGCGCCGCCGCGGCGTGATCGTGAAGGTCCTCAGCCACACCGGCGACACCGGACCGGTGCCCACCCGGGCATCCTGATCTCAGGACGCGCAGACCTCGGCGGTCGGCGAGCTCTGCCGATCGGCGCGCACCAGGGTGACCTCGATGCAGGTGCGGCCGCCCGGCTCCGCCGGGACGGTGACCGTGGTGTCGGTCGTGGACTGCAGCTTGGTGTCCTCCCCCAGTCGCTGCACCCCCCACAGGAACGAGTCGCCCTCTTCGGCCGCTCCGTTGCGCCAGGCGAAGACCACCCTGTCGCCCTCGACGGTGCCGGTGAGCTCGGCCACCGCCGGAACCCCACCCCCGGGCAGGATGTCCACCGGCCCTTCCTCGTCGGCCGGGGCGGCTGACGGCTCCGGCGCCGGGGCGAGCAGTCCCGCCCCCGCGGCCACCGCGATGCCGGCGCCACCGAGCACGACGACAGCCGCGAGGATGCCGCCGACGAGCGCGCCCGTCCGGCGTGGCCGGGCCGGCGCAGCCTCCGCGCCGTCGGCGCCGTCGGCGCCGTCGGAGGCGGCGGGATCGGCGGGGGCGGTGTGCCCGCCGGCGGCATCCACCCCCGCGGGAGCGGGCTCGTGGAAGGCGGGCGCAGGCGCCGCGTCGCGCAGCGCCCCGAGCGGAGCGGACCGGCGCACCGTCGCCTCCGGCGGAGCGCTCTGCCACACGGGGACGCCGGCGCCCGGGCGCAGCATCGTCGCGCCCACGGTGGTGCCCGCCGGCGGCGCCGTCGTCGCGGCCACCGGCGCGGTCGCCCCGGAGGGCCGCACGACGGGCGGCGGCAGCGACGGATCGATGCTGACGATCCCGCGGATGCGGGTGAGTGCGCCGTCGTCGTCGTCATCGTGAGCCTCGGGGGCGCTGTCGTCGATGACGTCGATGGGAGTGGCGGCCATGTTCAGCTCGAGCTGCACCCGCTGCAGCGCGCGCGCGAAATCGAGCGCGCTGGCGTAGCGGTCGGCCGGGGCCGTGGCCATCGATCGCTCGAGCACCCGCTGCAGCGACGCCGGCGCGTCGGCGCGACCGAGCGGCGGCAGGGCCATCGTGAGGGCGCGCTGGATGAGATCGGCGCTGCCGTTGCGCTCGCCCGGCAGCTCGAATGGCGAGCGGCCCGCCAGCAGCGTGTACACCGTGGCGCCCAGTGCGTAGACGTCTCCCGCGACGCCCGGCGATCCGGCCTCGGCGAACGCCTCGGGCGGCGACCACGGGATCGACATGCCGGTCAGCTCGGCGTCGGTGTCGGCGGCCGTGGCGATGCCGAAGTCGGTGAGAGCGGGACGGTTGTATTCCGTCACGAGAATATTGGCGGGCTTGATGTCGCGATGCAGGATGCCGGCGCGGTGCGCCGTCTCGACGGCAGCCGCCACCTGCACGCCGACGCGCAGCGCCTCGGCCAGCGAGAACGGTTCGCGGCGGTAGCGCGCCTGCAGGTTGGGTCGGGAGCAGTACTCCATGACCAGGTACGGCCGGCCGTCGTCGGAGACACCCGCCTGATAGATGGTGACGATCGCGGGATGGGTCGACAGCTGCGCCATGATGTTGGCTTCGGCGGCGAAGTCGTCCAGCGAGCCCTGGCTGAGGCGGTCCGCCAGCAGCACCTTCACGGCCACGCGCCGCTGGGGCAGCGCCTGGTCGTAGAGGAACACGTCGGCGAAGCCACCCGAGCCCAGCAGCTCCCGGTAGGTGAATCCGGGGAGCTCCGGAGGCGAGGCGGGAAGGCGCGCGGCGCTCATCAACCCTCCCGGTAGGTGACGGTGACCTCATCGCCGAGGCCGAGCGCGTCGCCGTCGAGCAGGATCGTCGCCTCCCCCGGATGCAGGCGCATCGGGCTCACCCCGTCGCGATGCAGGACCGTGCCGTTGGTGGTGTCGAGGTCCACCACCACAGCGGACTCGCCCTCGCGCCGCACCTCGATGTGACTGCGGGAGATGTCCTGGCTGGGGCTTTCCACCGTGATCAGCTGCGGCGCCTCGCCGCCCACGCGGGTCGCGCGGGGGCGACGCCCGATGACCACGTCCCGATCCAGCAGCAGGGTGCGGCCGGTCGACAGCTCCAGCCTCCCCACCGCGGGCGGGCCGGGCACGGGCGGAGCGGGCACGGGCGGCAGGTCGCCGGCGCGCTGGGCGCGCAGGGCCCGTGCCGCGGCGAGGGAGAGTGTGGCCCCGTCGTGGTCGCCCGCCCGGAGGAGCGGCGGGCCGGCCGCGGCATCGGGGGCGGCCGGCTCGATGGCGGGGGCTCCGATCGGCGGCGTCGGCGCTGCGGCATCCGCTGCCGCCGGGCGCGCCCCGGCGTCGGGTGCGGCGGCGTCGTCCTCGGCGGGTTCGGCCACGGCGGCGGCGGCCACCGAGGACATCACCGTCTCCCCCCACAGATGCGCGAACCGCCCGCGGCTGTCCGACTTCACGGTGTCGAGCGGCTCGGCGTCACCACCGGTCGGCGTGCCCTCGGAATCGGCGGCCACGGCACCTTCCCCGGAGGCGGCGGCGGGGCCGTCGTCACCGGCGGGCGCGCCGCCAGCGCCGGGTGCGACGGCATGGTGGGGCGTCGCCGCCTCCACGTCTCCGGTCACCCAGGCGGGAACCTCGGCGAGGATGCCGGCGACCGGCACCCCGGCGGCAGCGAGACCTCCGGGCGCAGCCGCGCCCGCGACAGGCGGAGCCGCCGCGACAGACGCGGCATCCGCAGCAGGCGCGGCATCCACAGGCGCGGCATCCGCCCGAGTGCCGGCGCCGGCCGCGCCCGCAGCAGAGACGTCCGCGCGCGCGTCGCCGTCATCCACGCTCGCGGAGCGCAGCTCCACGGTGATGGCGTCGGCGCGTGCAACGCCGTCGACGAGCGGCAGCCCGGGGGCGGTGTCCGCCTCGGCAGGGAGCACCGTCAGGGTCACGGCGTGCGCGTCGGCGACGACGTGTTCCGCCCACGTCGCGACCCCCGCCCCGCTGAGCACGCAGGTGCGCCCGGCGGCGTCGGTGACGCGCGCTTCCACCGCCCCTCGCAGCAGCACGCGGGCAGGGTCACCGGTGAACAGCAGCGCCAGCGGCGGCAGGTCGGCGAAACGTCCACCTGCACCGGTGGCGGCATCGAGCACGTCGCCGGGGCCTCCGCCGGCGGCGAGCACCCGCCACACCCCTTCCACGACCGCCACCTCGGCCTCGGCGGCCAGCAGCGCCAGGCCGTGCGGGGCGGCCACGGCGTAGGCGCCGCCAGGGCGATGCCTGGCCGGCTCAGGGCGTGGTGCGGTCATGGCTGCTCCTTCACAGCGGCGGGTGAAGTGCCGCCTCGGGGGGTGCGGCGGTGCGCGCCCGCAGGCGACAGCAGCGACCGCGGGCTCAGCCGCGATCGTAGCCGACGCCAGAACCCGACCGAGCCGCGCAGGCCCCCGATGACCTCGTCGACGTCGCGCCACAGCGCCTCGACGTCCTCGTCGGCCGGCTCTCCCGGGCCGAAGATCCCGGCGTCCGCACGCTCGGCCACGACGACCACCCCGGGCGCCGTGAGCGCCTCCGCCACCTCGCGCGCGTCCTCACGGCGCGTGCCGCCGGTGGGCGGCTTCGCGCCGAGGTCGCGCGCGGTGTCGACGATCTCGTCCCATGCGCCCTGCGCCCGCTCCGACGGCGCGCCCCGCCCGCGGCGACGCCGGTAGCGCAGCAGCTTCAGCAGCAGCACGGCCAGGAACGGCGCCGCCAGCACGAGCAGCAGCCCCACCGCGGCGGCGATGAGACCCAGCACGCCCAGCCAGGCGAAGGCCCCCTCGTCGTCCTCGTCGTCCGCGCCTTCGTCCTCGGGGACGTCGGGCGGAAGGTTCACCGGATCCTGAGCGGGCGGCGGCGGCTGCAGGGTCTGGGGCTGCAGCTGGGTCTGCGGCACGGTCTGCTGGTCGGTGGGGATCTGATCCTCGGGCGGGGTGGGATCGAACACCACCCAGCCGTGTTCGTCGAACGCGATCTCCACCCAGGCGTGCAGGTTGTCGCCCGTCGCGGTGAAGGTGCTGCCGGCGGCATCCTCGTCGGGGTAGAAGCCCATGACGACCCGGGCCGGAAGCCCGAGCTGTCCCGCCAGCAGCGCCATCGTCACGGCGTACTGCTCGTCATCGCCCACCATCCGCTCGGGCGTGGCCAGCAGCGCCTGAACGCGCTCCGATCCGTGGCCGGCCCGCGAGACGGCCTCGCCTTCGAGCCCGTGACTGAAGAACCCCTTGGTCGACAGGGCCGTCGCCAGCGCAGCGGCCTGCTCGAAGGGCGACGACGCTCCGCCGGCCATGGATCCCGCCACCGAGGCGGCACCCTCGGGCACGTTCTTCTGCGGCGGCAGCTGCAGCGGGGCGACGGCGGCTTCCTCGAGCTCGCCTCGGGTGGGGGTGCGGGGAACGACGACGTCCAGCGTGTACCGGTCACCCTCGCGCAGCCCCGAGGTGACCACGCCCACGCCCGTCGCGCGGTTGTAGAACGTCGAGCGACGCAGGTCGTCGGCGCGGTCGCCGTCGTAGCGGATGCCGGTGAGATAGCCGACGCCGGGCAGCCACACGCCGCGCAGCGCGCCGACCTCCACCTCGACGGTGGCCTGCTCGCCGTCGACGGCGGCGGGCACCCGATCGCCCAGCCGCTGGAAGCTGGCCGACGCTCCCGCGCCCTCACTGGCCACGTTGTAGACGACGCCGTCGTAGGCATCGAGGGTGGCCAGGCGCACCCGTGCCCCCTCGGGCAGTCCCTCGACGGTGAACAGCGTGTCGTCGGCCTTGTCGCGCACGTACGCGCGGAACGACTGCAGAGGACTGACGTAGTCCCGCAGGTCGATCGGGGGCAGGATCGCGTCGCGCACGACGTAGCGCGGGCCCGACGGCGCCGCGGCGGCGCTGACGCCGGCGCCGAGCCCGGCCGCGAGGATGAGCACGACCGCGCCGGCCATCAGGCGGCGGGCGGGCTTCTGCGTCACGATGGAGCCCGCCTCGGCGGACTGCTGCCGCGTCGCGAGTGCGCGGCGGTAGGCCGTCCACCCGATGGCCGCCACCGTGAAGACGGCTCCCTGCACGAGCGGCGCGGCGGGCTGCGTGGTGCCGAACGCGATCGCCAGCACGAGCAGCACCCCCGCCGGCAGCAGAGCCCAGCCGTACGCCCGGGCGCGCAGGGCGACCGACGCCGAGATGACCGAGGTCAGCAGCACCGACAGATACGGCACGACCAGGAACGCGTCGGATGCCTCGAAGGGCGCGACGGCGGTGACGAACTGCTTCCATGAGAACACGACCCCGCCGGCGAGGGTCACCAGACTGTCGAGGGTCGGCACCACCCCGCCCAGCGCGGTGGCGGGGACGGCCAGCGCGGCGCCGAAGAGGAAGTAGGCCGCGACGGTGAGGGCGGCCACCGGCAGCAGCCCCCAGCGCAGCCGCGCGCCCGCCACGGCCACGCCCAGGCCGATCAGGAGGGCGCCGAAGCCGGTCACGAGGAAGAACGAGGTCTCGAAGGCCGGGCCGAACCCGACGATGGAGACGCCGATGAGCACCGCCACGGCGGCGAGGTCCACGGCGGCGCGCACCGGCAGGCGAGGCGATGCGACCGGGGTCGCGCCCGGGCCGGTCATGCCAGCACCCGCCGCAGCGCCACGGGAAGATCCGACAGCGCGCCGAGGGTGAGCACCGTGGCGTCCCCCAGCCGCCGCAGATCCGGTGGCCCTCCCTGCGTGCAGGACACCCCCAGCACCCGCGCGCCCGAGGGCAGCGTGCGTGCGGCGGAGCGCAGCACCGACGTGGAGACCCGCGAGCCGGTGAGCATGACGACGATGCTCGCCTGCAGCGCTTCGGTCTTGACGCGGGCGGCGAGCTCGGGGGTCGACGCCACCGCGTGCCCCGTCTCGATGCGCGAGAGGGCATCGAGCAGCGGCCTGCCGGCGACGGTGGGGACGCCGAAGTCCTGGCTCATCACCGAGATCTCGCGGTCGTCACGCAGCGCCTGCACCGCGATCGAGCCGGCGGCGGAGACGGCCAGCTCGAACTCCTCGGGATCGGCGTACTCGGCGGCGTTGCGCGACAGCGCGACCACGATGTGCGAACGGCGGGTGTCTTCGAACTGTCGCACCATGAGCGTTCCCGTGCGCGCGGTCGAGCGCCAGTGCACGTGGCGGCGATCGTCGCCCGGGGCGTAGGGGCGCAGGGCGTGGAAGGACACGTCGTCCCGTGACAGGTCGCGTGTCGGAAGGCCCTCGAGATCGCGCAGGAACCCGGCCGACATCCCGTCGAGCCCCACCGTGTGCGGGTGCACGAACAGCTCCAGCGGATCGCTCCACGCCTGGGTGCGCTGGAAGATGCCCAGCGGGTCGCCGCGCACGGCGCTGACCGGGCCGACGGTGAGCACGGCACGACGGGTGGTGGGAATGGCGAAGAGGTCGTCGTGGGCGGCCCCGGGTGCCAGCCGCGGCACCTCGAACACCGGACGGGCCTGCCCGACGGGGAGGATGGCGCGCGCGGGCAGGATGGCCCGGGTGCCGGGGTTGCGCAGCGTCAGGCTGCCCACCGCGCGCTCTCCCACCACCACGCGCTGGCGCGTGAGATCCAGCGACACGTCGTAGCGGGTGCGTCCGATGAGAAAGCCGGCGCACACCGCCAGCAGGGCCACGCCGCACAGGGCCAGGGTGGTCAGCTCCCACCACCCCAGCACAGCCCCGGCGAGACCGGCGACGACGGTCGCGACCACGACGCCGGCTCCGAGCGGGGTGACGACGCCGAGCACGCGTCCCATCCGGCGCGCGACCGGCGCGACGATCGGCCCGACGACGGGCGCGACGGACGCCTCGTACCGCGCCCGCAGGGTTCGGCGCGGAGCCGCCGTGACCGTGCGGCGGGCACCCCGCCGGGGCAGCGACGGGGTGGCGGGCTCGGCGGCGGCCGTCATGCCGCCGCGCGCGCCTGCGGCGCCGGGGTGTCCTCGAGGACGCGCTGCAGGATGCCGGCTGCGGTGACGCCGGAGAACTCCGCCTCGGGGTCGAGCACGAGTCGGTGGCTCCACACCGGCAGCGCGAGCGCCTTGATGTCGTCGGGCAGCACGTAGTGCCGACCGTCGGATGCCGCGCGCACCTTGGCGGCGCGGACGATCGCGAGCATGCCGCGCACCGACACCCCGAGGGTCGTCTCGCGGGTGTCACGGGTGGCCTCGGCCAGCTGCGCGGCGTAGCGCAGCAGCACCGGGTCCACGTGCACCGTGGCCGCGAGGTCGGCCATCTCCGCCACGGCGTGGGAGGTGATCACGGGCGTGAGGTGTGCGGTGGGGTTGCGGTCGGCGGAGCCGGCGAGGATGCGCTCGGCGGCCGCGAGGTCGGGATAGCCGATCGTCGTCTTCAGCAGGAAGCGGTCGAGCTGCGCTTCGGGCAGCTTGTACGTGCCGGCCTGCTCGATGGGGTTCTGCGTCGCGATGACGAGGAACGGCCGCCCCACCTCGTGGGCGACGCCATCGACGGTCACACGTGACTCCTCCATGACCTCCAGCAGGGCGGACTGGGTCTTGGGCGACGCGCGGTTGATCTCATCGGCGAGCACCACCTGGGCGAACACGGGTCCCTTGTGGAAATCGAACCGGTGGGTGGCCTGGTCGTAGATCGTCACGCCCGTCACGTCCGACGGCAGCAGGTCGGGCGTGAACTGGATGCGGCTGCTCGTGCCCTGCACGGTGGCCGCCAGGGCGCGCGCGAGGCTCGTCTTGCCGGTTCCGGGGGCATCCTCCAGCAGCACGTGCCCCTCGGCGAGCATGGCGGTCAGCACGAGACGCACCACCTCGTCCTTGCCGAGCACGGCGTGACCGACGTTGTCGGCCAGGCGCGTGAAGGTGTCACGGAACCAGGCGGCCTGCTCCACGGTCATCGTCATCTTGCGCATCTCCTCGGGTTGGTCAGTCATCACCACGTCGTGGGTTTCGGCTGGCTCGCGTCGGGCACCCCCGGGAGCTGCACCTGAACGGTGTGCCCCCGCCCCGGGTTTCCGTACCAGCACTGCAGTGGGGTGGTCCCGCCTGCGGCGAAGTAGACGGGGCCCTCCCAGTCGTTGAACTGGCTGCCGTTCGCGAGGCACCGGTAGCGATAGTTCCCCGCGGGGAAGTCCCGCTCGGTCTGCACCGTCAGGAAATAGCAGGTCGTGGCGCACCCGCCCGTCACCGCGCCCTTCGCCGTCTGCGCGCCGTTCTGCGGCGCGGGCCGAGGCGCGGTGGAGGCCTGTGCGGAACCGGCGGCGCTGACCTGACCCTCGGTGTCGACGGCCTGCACGCGGATCCCGTGCGTCTGGTCGTAGCCGTTGCCCACACGGCGGCTGCCGTTGGCCGCGACACTCTCCCAACCGCCGTTGTTGACCTTGATCTGCACCGTCACGTCGCGGCCGTTGAGCGCGGGCTTGGACCAGCTGAACACCACGGAGGTGCCGTCGCGCTGCGCACTGACCCCCGGCGTGTTCGGCTTGCCGTACGGGACCACCTGGTTCGACGCCGGCGAGGCGGCGCTGGCGTAGGCGGCGTCCATCCTGTTGACGGCACGGAGGCGCACCGAGTAACCGGTCCCGTTGCCGAGACCGGCGATCGTGCCGGTGATGGTGGCGCTCTTGTCCAGCGCGGCCCAGTCGCCGCGCCATTCGCCGCCGTTGAGCGAGTACTGGTAGTCGAGCTCCGCCGGGTTCGCCCCGTTGCCCGCAGCGGCCTGCGCGGTGACCACGAGCTGCCGGTCACCCGGTCGGGCCTGTGCGGCGCCCGGCGCGCCCGGATTCACGAAGGCGCGGATCGGGGCCGAGGTGGCGCTGAACGCGCCCCGCCCCGCCTTGTTGGTGGCGGCGACCGAGAACGTGTAGTCCGTGGTCGAGGCTTCCACATTGACGGCCTGCGAGGTCACCCCGCCGCCGATGTTCTCCAGGGTGGTCATGACGGCGCCGCCGCGCATCACCTGCAGCGTGTAGGAGCTGATGGGGTCGCCGTTCGCCGCCGGGGGCGACCAGTTCACCTGCAGCTGCGCCTGCGTTCCGACCGGCGAGAGCCGGGCGGTGGTGGGCGCAGCGGGTGCGGCCGGCGGGCCCGCCGGGATCTCGCTCGGCGACCAGCTGCTCCAGCTCGACGGCTCCGGGGCGCGGTTCACGGCGCGCACCCGCACCTGGTACGAGGTGCCGTTCTCCAGGCCCTCCCACCGCAACGCGTTGCCGGTGACGCCGGTCTTCTGCGTCGCACCGGACGGCGGCGCGGGCGAGATCTCGAGGTCGAACGACTCCACCGGCGATCCCGGTGTCGTCGGCGTCGTCCACGAGATGTCCAGCGCACGGTCGCCGAAGCCCAGTCGCGGGGGCTGCGGCGTGTCCGGTCGCGCGTCGGGGCGCGCGGTGGCCGACGGCGCCGACGCGTCGGAGGTGCCGACGCGGTTCGTCGCCGTGACGGTGAAGTTGTACTCGACGTTGTTGGTCAGCCCGTCCAGCGTGCACGTCGTCGACGCGCACGTCTTCGTGTAGTTCCCCGCGGTCGAGGTGACCGTGTACGACGTGATCTCGGCGCCGTTGTTCGACGGCGGCGTCCACGACAGCACGACGGTGCGATCCTGCACGCTCGAGACGGTGGGCGTGCCGGGGATCTCGGGACGCCCCTGCACGGTGAGGCGGATGCGACCGTCGACGTCGCGGTCCGCGTCGCCGGTGGCGTCGCGCACCCGGTAGCGCACCACGAGGCTGCCGACGAACTCCGCCCCCGGGGTGACCTCGACGCGGCCGTCGGGCAGTGCCCGCGGCTGACCCTTGGTCTGTCCCACCTCGACCTGCGCGTCGATGACGGTCAGCGGCTGGTCGGGGAACGGGCTCTGGTCGTTGGCGAGCACGTCGATCGTCTGCGTCACGCCCTGCGGCGCCTCGGAGAGGACGTCGTCGCTGGCCACGGCGAGCGGGCGGCTGGATGCCGTGACCGTGGCGGTCATCGTGGCTGCGACGGGGTCGCTTTCGCCGTCGGTGACCTCGACCTGGATCGGCGCGATGGTGCCCTTGGGGGTGGAGGTGTCCGCCGACACGCTCAGCACTGCGTCGGACACCGAGGCCGAGAAGCCGTCCGGCACCGATCCGGCCAGGCGGAAGGTGAGCTCGTCCTCCTCGTTCGGGTCGGATGCCAGCGCCCGCAGGTCGAGCGTCGCGGCTTCCTCGCCCGGCGACACGGTGAGCGCCGCGCCCGAGAGGGTGGGCGGCTCGTTGTCGGGCGGCAGCACGGTGATCGGCAGCGTCAGCGTCGCGACCCGGCCCTCGGGGTCGTCGGGGCCGGTGCCGTCGGTGACCTCGAAGGTGATGGCATCCGCCCCGTGGTACCCGTCCGCCGAGGTGTACACGAGCACGTCGGCGTCCTTGACCAGCGGTTCGCCGTTGGAGTGCACCGCCGAGACCTTGGCCGCCTCCGTCACGATCGCCCGGCCGCCACCGGCGACGAGCACGTGGTCGGCGAGGGGGATCTGCACCCGCTCCCCACTCATCACCTCGATGCCACCGGTCGTGCGCAGCGAGGGGCGCAGGTCGGCCATGCCGGGCACGTGGATGAACGCCGCGGCCGACAGGTCGTCGCCGTCGGTGACGTCGTAGCGCACGACGCGCGCCTCCGGCAGCACGGGCACGCGCACGACACCGCCGGAGCGCACCGACACGTCCTCCTCGTCGGTGGTGATCGCGAGGCGATCGCGCACGCCGTCGGGGTCCTCGTCGTTGAGCAGCACCTCGACGTCGACCGTCTCGCCGTCGCCGATGTCGGCGATGGTCACCCGGTCATCGCGTGCGATCGGCGCCTGCAGGGGCACGTCCGGGTCGACCGTGACCACCAGGGCGCCCACGGCCGACGCGCCCTGCGCATCGCGGATCGTGTAGGTGAGGGTCTTGGTCCCCGGCTCCTCACCGCTGGTGATGAACACGCGGTCACCCGTCACCGACGCCTCGATGCCCTCGGGCACCTCCAGCCCGCTCTCGAGCAGCACGATCTCGTCGCCCTCGGGGTCGGAGTCGTTCACGGTGACAGGCACCGCGACGGTGCGCTGCGGCCGCATCAGCACGACGTCCTTCACCGCGAAGGGCGCCTGGTTCACCGCCGCCGACGGGGCGATGCCCACGCGGATCGAGGCGGTCGCCGAGCGGCCGAGCCGGTCCTGCACCGTGTAGGTGAACTCGTCGGTGCCCGTGGCGTCGCCGAAGGGCTCGTACCGCAGGAAGTTCTGTCCCACCTCGAGCACGCGACCCTTGCCGGGCGCGGATGCCACGCCCACCAGTTGCACCGAATCGCCGTCCGGGTCGATCCCGTCGAGCGGAATCGGGATCTTCACCGCCGTGCCGCTGAGCGCGCGGGCGGTCAGGTCGCGCGGGCGCGGCGCCTGGTTGTTCTCCGCGTCGACGGGGAGGATCTGGATGGTGACGTAGCCGGCATCCTTCTGGTCCTGGGAGTCGGCGACCTCGTAGGTGGCGTAGACGGTCTTGGCCTCGGGACCGGCGCGGAACCGCAACGTGTCCTCCGAGACGAACACCTCGCCGTCAGCAGGGTCCATCAACGGGTCGATCAGGTCGGGCAGCACCCGGATCGCGTCGCCGTTGGGGTGGTAGTCGTTCTCCATCACCGGGATCGTCGCCACGTCTCCGGCGCGCACCACGATGGAGTCGTCGGCGGCCACCGGCGGGCGCAGCTGCGCGGGGGCGGGGATGGGGATCACCACGACGTCGCCCTGCGCGGAGTGGCGTCCGTTGGAGATCTGGTACTGGATGGTCACCGGCTGCGACAGACCCGACTGGTCGGTCACGAGCAGGTAGCGGTGGTCGGTGACGGCAACCGAGACGCGGGCGTCGGGCGGCACCGTCACCGACTGCACCACGAGGATGCCGCCGGAGGGGTCGGAGTCGTTGGCGAGCACGTCGATGCGCACATCCTGCCCGGAAGGCAGCAGCGCCACGTCGCGCACGGCGACGGGTTTCTCGTCGGCGTCCGCCTGGGGCAGCACGTCCATGCGGACCAGGCCGATCACCGTCTGCGGCCCGTCGGTGGCCAGATACTGCACGTAGTAGACGCCGGGAGTCGACGACGCGAACGAGAACGTTCCGGCGTTGTAGTCGGGCTGCAATCGGGTACCGGCGACCTCGGTCACCCGGGCGAGACGCAGCGGAGCGCCGCTGGGCGAGACGTCGTTGTCCAGCGGCGAGACGGTGACCTTCTCGTCCACCCGCAGCACGACGTGATCGGGCGTGGTGATCGGCTTCGTGGAGCCGACCGGGCGCACATCGACCTGCACGACGCCGACGGTGTCCTTGTCGCCGTCGGACACGGTGATCGCCACTTCGCGCCGGCCCTGCACCGAGCCCACGGCGCGGAAGGTGATCTCGCCGTCCGAGGCGAAATCGACCTCGTCACCGCCATCGACGACGGCCGACCGCAGGAACATGTCGTCGCCGTCGGGGTCCACCCAGTCCAGCAGGGTGCTGTAGGTCACCTGCCCGCCCTGCTCGACCACCACCACCGGCACCTTGCGCTGCACCGGCGCCTGGTTCACCGTCCAGGGTCGCACCTCGAGGGAGACGGTGGCCTGGTCGGTGCCGCCAGGGCGGCCGTCGTTCACCTCGTAGGTGAACACGTCCCGACCGGTCGCGCCCTCGGGAACCGTGATCTGCAGCGCGCGCCCGCCGTAGATGGGCGCGATCTCCCCGATCGACACCCCGCCCTGCGCCGTCGCGGTCAGCACGTCGCCGTCGGGGTCGTTGTCATTGTCGAGCACGGGCAGCACGGTGGTGCGTCCCGGCCGCACGCCGAAGTCGTCGTCCTCGGCGACCGGCGGGTGGTTGATCTCGGTGCGCTCGGGCAGCGACGTCTCCTCGGCCACCTCCGTCGACGTCTGGTCGGTCTCGTCACCACCCTCCGGCGGGATGATGTCGTCCCAGTTGTCGACGAGCTCGAGCGCGTCGGTGACCGTCCACGCCGAGCCGGCGACGACGTCGTTGAGCACGACGACGTCGCGGTTCACGCGGAACACCACGGCGGCATCCGCCGCCATGCCGGGGATGTCGGAGACCAGGTCGTCGGTGTCGTGCGGGCAGTCGCGCGCGAACCGGGCAGAGCCTCCCCAGGCGCCGTAGACGCAGCCCTTGAGGGAGACGGGCGCGGCGGGCGCACCGGTGCCACCGGCTTCGACCTCGGCGATGGGACCGTCGGAGAGCGGCACGGTCACGAGGCTGGTGGGGGTCGCGTAGCCGACATGGCCGCTGTAGGTCGAGGGATGCTGCAGCACCGCGTCGGCGACGCCGTCGAGGTCGCGCAGGCCGAGACCCGCCACCCACAGCCGCGCGTCCGTGCGGTTCAGCACCACCGGCGTCGTGTCGGCGACCGTGATGGCGACGTCGTCGCCCTTGTCGAGCCCTTCGACCTCCTGCGCCGAGACGTCGGCCTGCTCGGGACCCGGGCGCACCGTGGTGACCGTCCCCTGCTCGGGAGAGGCGACGTAGACGGTGCCGTCGGCACCGGTGACCGACACGGCGCCCTTGCCGAAGCTGGCGACGGGGTCGTCCGCAGCGGCGGCGAAGCCCTGCAGGGCCGAGGGCGAGGTGACCCACAGCGCGCCGTCGGTCGGCTCCAGCACCGAGACCGTGTCGCCGCCCACGCCCACCGACGACCCCGCGGGGATGTCGACATCGGCGGTCGTGGAGACCGTGGCGACGTCCACAGGGGCGACGGAGGAGTTCTCCTCGTCGAGGACGAGCACCGTGCGGCCGTGCTGCACGATGTCGTAGGTGTCCGAGACCGTGCGCAGCCCGGCGTCCAGCACGCCGGAGGCGTCGTTGAAGCGTCCGACGAGGTAGCTGTCCTGCTTGGTGACCCAGACGGAGCCGTCGTTGAGCTCGACGTCGGTTGTCGGGAACCCCTCGTAGAGGAACGCCATCGTGGTGATCGCCAGAGCGGAGACGGTGACGATGCCCGCCGACGCCAGGGTGCGCGGGCGCGCACCGATCCACGCAAAGGACCTCATGGAAGGACGATCCCCCTTGTCTCATCCAGCGATTTGCGTGGCGTCGGGTCCGACTCTCTCGTCGGCGCCGCTGTCCACCCTAACGTGATCGGCGCGCCGCTCCTGTGGGGAGAACTCCCCATGCCGTCGGGCTCACGCGCGCCAGCAGCCGACGAGGTGATCGTCGACCATCCCGGCCGATTGCATGAGCGCGTACATGGTCGTCGGGCCCACGAAGCGCAGGCCGCGCCGGCGCAGCTCCTTCGACAGCGCCGCGGATGCCGGGGTGACCGCGGGCACCTCTGCGAAGGTCGTCGGGCGCTCCGCGCGCTGGGACGGCGCGAACGACCACATCAGCGCGTCCAGCTCACCCGGGTCCCACTCGCGCACGATGCGGGCGTTGCCGATGACGGCGAGGATCTTCGCCCGGTTGCGCACGATTCCGGCATCCGCCATCAGCCGCTCGACGTCGCTCTCGTCGAAGTCGGCGACGACGGCGGGGTCGAAGCCGGCGAACACCTGCCGGAACCGCGGGCGCTTGCGGAGGATCGTGATCCATGACAGGCCGGCCTGGAAGCCCTCGAGGCTCAGCTTCTCGAACAGCGCGCGGTCGCCGTGCAGCGGGCGACCCCACTCCTCGTCGTGGTAGCGGCGGTATTCGTCGTCGGCGTCCGCCCACGCGCACCGGGCCAGGCCGTCGGGGCCGATACGGATGGCGGGATTCACCCCGCCACCCTACGGCCGGACGACGACGGCGGTGCGGGGAGAGTGGGGCGGGCGGGGGTGGGGGCCCCCCCCCGCCCGGGCGGGGCCGGAGGGGGCGGGTGCGGCGGGGTGGGCGCCCCCCGCG
>NZ_JANJGV010000005.1:0-12551 GCF_024623595.1 Microbacterium sp. zg.Y1084 | reverse complement strand
GGCGCCCCCCCCCCCCCCCCCCCGCGCGGGGGGGGGGGGGGGGGGGGGGGTTGGGGGGGGGGGGGGGGGGGGGCCCCCCCCCCCCCCCGGGCCTGTCACTTCTGGCGCTTGTGCAGCGTCTTCTCCGACACCGGAGCGGTGCCCGACGCGGCGAGCGCCGCATAGTGCGCGCGGGCCTCTTCCTGCCGCTCGTGCTCGGCGCCCGAGGCGATGGGCGCGCGCAGGTGCTCGGGCTCGAAGCCGAAGGCGTCGACCAGGTCCTGCGAGTGCGGCCGCAGCCGCGCGCACAGGCGGTCGATGTAGCTCGACACGGCCGCACCACGCTGGGTGGAGAGCCGGCCGTGGATCAGGTGCCAGGCGAGGTGCTTCTCGATGAGCGACAGCCCGAACAGGTCGCGCAGCCAGGTGAGCACCTGGCGGGTGCCGTCGTCGGGGGCCCGGTTCACCCCGTCGGTGAAGGCCTCCCACTGCAGCAGCTCCCCGTGGGCGCGGGCGGCCTCGATCAGCTCGGACTGGTTCTCGTTGAACAGGGCGGCGGCGTCGGCCGGCGACATCTTCGCGGCCGGGCGCAGGCGTCCGGCGATGTCGGCGACCATCTGCTGCACCCGTGCGGACAGCAGGTCGTGCTGCTGATCGGCGCGCAGGCCCAGCTCGACCGAGCGCGCGGTGGAGCCGAAGTCGGTGACGGTCTGGCCGAGCCGGCGCAGGCCGGCGCCGTGGAAGACCTTGCCCGCGGTCTGGCCGACGGCGAAGCGGGCGAGGGCGGCGGCATCCGCGCCCTTGAACTGCTTCGCGAAATCACTCAGCAGGCGCTTGCCCACCAGCTGCAGCAGCACGTTGTTGTCGCCCTCGAAGGTGGCGTAGATGTCGAGGTCGGCGCGCAGGCCGACGAGCCGGTTCTCGGCGAGGTACCCGGCGCCGCCGCACGCCTCGCGGGCCTCCTGGATGGCGTCGAGGGCGTTCCACGTCGACAGCGCCTTCAGCGCCGCCGCGAGCGTCTCGAGGTCTTCGCGCTCCTCGGGGGAGTCTGCGCGTCCGCTGAAGACGCCGTCGAACTTCTTGATCAGCTCGTCGCCGGCGAAGGACTGCGCATAGGTGGCCGCCAGGTGCGGCAGCAGGCGGCGCTGGTGCCGCGCGTAGTCCATCAGCACGACCTCGTCGGTGCCGGTGCCGCTGTCGAACTGGCGGCGCTGGTTGCCGTAGGTCACGGCGATCGTGAGGGCGGCGGCGGTGGCGTTGGTCGCGGCGCCGTCGAGGCACACCCGGCCCTGCACGAGCGCACCGAGCATCGTGAAGAAGCGGCGGCCGGAGCTCGCGATCGGGCTGGAGTACGTGCCGTCGGGGGCGATGTCGCCGTAGCGGTTGAGGAGGTTCTCGCGGGGGATGCGCACGTGGTCGAAGTGCAGACGGCCGTTGTCGATGCCGTTGAGGCCGCCCTTGACGCCGTCGTCCTCGCCGCCGACGCCGGGGAGGAAGTCGCCCTTCTCGTCGCGCAGCGGCACGAAGAAGCAGTGCACGCCGTAGTTGACGCCGCCGCTGATGAGCTGGGCGAACACGGTCGCCGCGCGGCCGTGCAGCGCGGCGTTGCCGAGGTAGTCCTTCCACGCCCCCCGGAAGGGGGTGTGGATGACGAACTCCTCGGTCTCGGGCTCGTAGGTGGCCGTCGTGCCGACGGCCGCGACGTCGGAGCCGTGCCCGGTCTCGGTCATCGCGAAGGCACCCGGCAGATCGAGGGTCATCACGTCGTGCAGCCACTTGTCGTGGTGGATCTTGGTGCCGAGGTGGTGGATCGCCGAGCCGAACAGGCCCCACTGCACGCCGGCCTTGACCTGCAGGCTGGGGTCGGCGAGCACCAGTTCCAGGTACGCGGAGACGTTGGCGCCGTTGTCCTCGAGGCCGCCGTACTCCTTCGGGTAGGCACGGCGCGAGCCGCCGTGGCGCACGACGATGCGCAGCTGCTCGAGCACCCGCTCGCGGTGCTCGACCATCGAGAGTCCGTCGACGCGCCACAGCGCGGGGTCCTTGACCATCTCGCGCGCCTCGCGGCGGGTGTCGGCCCACGTCCCCAGCAGCAGCTCGGTGACGGCGGGGATGTCGATGCGGGCGTCGTGGGCCTGCTCGGCGGTGTGCGCAGCGGTGGGCGCCCCGCCGGCGGGGGTGCGCGTGCTGGTCGCGGGCTTGTGAGGACGGACGGCGGCGTCGGTCATGGGTCACCCTTCGGCGAGGTGGACGGAGTCTTTCGACCGTAGGTGTCCCACAACACCGACCCAAACCGTTTGCACAGTGTCCACACCCTTCGGCGCGCGCACCGCCCGCCCCGGTTGTGCCATCCCCACACTCACCGCCGAGCGGGAGCATGGCCGACCCGCCGAGCGGGAGCACGACCGACTCACCGATCGGGCGTCGCGAGCACGGATGCCCGAGCGCGAGCGCTCAGGCGGCGGCGATGACGGCCAGCACGGCCTCGCCGAAAGCCTCGCGCTTCTTGGCGCCGATGCCGGTGATGCCGTCCAGGTCCGCGAGCGTGCGCGGCCGGTGCTCGGCGAGTGCGCGCAGGGTCGCATCGCCGAAGACGATGTACGCCGGCACGCCCTGCTCGCGGGCGGTTTCGGCGCGCCACGCCCGCAGCGCCTCGAACAGGCCGCGGTCGCCCTCGCCCAGGCTGTCGGCCGCCGAGGCCTTGCGGACCCGCGCCCCCGCCGCCGGTCGCCCGATCGTGTCACGGCGCAGCGGCACCGCGGTCTCGCCGCGCAGCACCGCCCCGGCGGGCTCCCCGAGCGCGAGCGTGCCGTAGTCGCCCCGTGCCACGAGGATGCCGCGGGCCAGCAGCTGCCGCACGATCGATCGCCAGTCCTGGTCGGTGAGGTCCGCCCCGAGCCCATAGGTCGCCAGCCGCTCGTGACCCTGCTGGCGGATGCGCTCGGTGTCGGCGCCGCGGAGGATGTCGATGAGGTGCCCCGCGCCGAACGACTGGTTGCGCTCGCGCTGCAGCCGCACGATCGTCGACAGCAGCTTCTGCGCCGGCACGAGGCCGTCGTAGGTCTCGGGCGACTCCAGGCACGTGTCGCAGTTGCCGCAGGGACCGGACTCCTGCCCGAAGTACCCGAGCAGGTTCTGGCGCCGGCATTCGACCGTCTCGCACAGCGCGAGCATGGCGTCGAGGTGCTGCCCCATGCGCATCTTGAACGTGCGGTCGCCGGGGCTCTGATCGATGAGGCGGCGCTGCTGCACGACATCGCCGAGGCCGTACGCCATCCACGCCATGGCGGGCTCGCCGTCGCGACCGGCGCGACCGGTCTCCTGGTAGTACCCCTCGACGGACTTCGGCAGATCGATGTGCGCGACGAAGCGCACGTCGGGCTTGTCGATGCCCATGCCGAACGCGATCGTGGCGACCATCACGACGCCGTCCTCGCGCAGGAACCGCGACTGGTGCCGCGCCCGCATGCCGGCATCCAACCCTGCGTGGTACGGCAGCGCGTCGAGGCCCTGCGTGCGCAGGTACTCGGCGGTCTGCTCGACCGACTTGCGGCTGAGGGCGTAGACGATGCCCGCCGACCCGTCGGGCATCGACCGGATGAACGACACCAGCTGGCGGCGCGGGTCGACCTTCGGCACGATGCGGTACTGGATGTTGGGCCGGTCGAAGCTCGCGACGAAGTGCCGCGCGGTCGGCAGCTGCAGGCGCTGAGTGAGCTCCTCGTGCGTCGCGCGGGTCGCGGTGGCCGTCAGCGCCATGCGCGGCACGCCGGGGAACCGGTCGGCCAGATCGCCGAGCGCGAGGTAGTCGGGACGGAAGTCGTGGCCCCACTGCGACACGCAGTGGGCCTCGTCGATGGCGATGACGCTGAGCTTGCCGCGCTGCAGCAGCGCGGTCGTCTGCGGGCTCGACAGCCGCTCGGGGGCGACGTAGACGAGGTCGAGCTCGCCGGCGAGATAGTCCCGCTCGACGGCCTGCCGCTCGGCTGCGGACTGCGTGGAGTTGAGGTAGGCGGCGCGCACGCCGTTGGCGATCAGCGCGTCGACCTGGTCGTGCATGAGCGCGATGAGCGGCGAGATCACCAGTCCCGTGCCCGGGCGCACGAGCGCCGGCACCTGGTAGGTGATCGACTTGCCCGCGCCGGTGGGCATGAGCACGACGGCATCGCCGCCGCCGACGACGTGCGAGACGATGTCGCCCTGGTCGCCGCGGAACGCGTCGTAGCCGAAGACCTCCTTCAGCACGACCGCCGGGTCGGCACCGGTGAACTCCCGGCGCGGCGGCAGGCTCAGCCCGGCGGATGCCGCGGTGGGCGGGGCCGCGCGGGCGGCTGCCGCGCGGGGCGGTGACCACGCCTCGTCGGGCGGGGGCATCCAGCCGTCGTCCGGCGGGGGCGCCCACTCGTCGGGCGGCGGCTCGTAGGCATCGAACGGGGGTGCCTCGACCGGCGCCCAGCCGGCATCCGTCGTCTCACGCCCGTCTGTCACCCGAACACCCTACCCAGGCCCGCTGACACCGGGCTGAGGTCATCCCCCGAAGCCGCCCCCGCCGCCGTCGAACCCGCCCCCGAACCCGCCGCCGTCGAACCCGCCGAACGCGCCGTCACCGGACCCCGCCCCACCGTCGAAGCCGCCCCCGACCGCCCCGCCGTCGGCGGGCACCCCCGCGATCTCGCCGACCCACGCCGGCTCTCCCGCGAGCGACAGCGACCCGGCGCCCACGGAGAAATACGACACGATCGTCGCCGAGGTGAGGAAGTGCCCGGCCACGAGCGCCACCAGCAGCGGGTCGTCGAACGGCCAGACTCCGGCACGCTCTCGCCTGCCCGCGGCGTCGGTGCCGCCCCGATCGTCGCCGACCCCGGTGATCGCCCTCGCTCCCGTTGCCGCGCCCCCCGCACCCACTATCAATCTCTGCAGCACGCTCGCCAGCAGTGCCGGCTGCGGCGCGCGCACGCGCTCCCGCGCCGACATGAACGGCCGCAGGCGCTCGAACATCTCCTTGCGACGCTCGAGCGACAGCCGGCCGAACGCCGCCTCGTGCGCACGCTCGATGACCGTGGGCGGCAGCGTGCTGAGCAGGTACACGTAGCGCGCCATGCGCTCCTCGTCCGTCACCGCGCCAGAGGAGTCGCGTTGTCGTCGCGGTCTCCACAGGGCCATCGCTCCCCCTCCGTCGGTGGCGACAGGCTACGCCGCGATCCGCCGGAAAGCCACGACGTGCGGATGACTCCCCGCCCGTGCTCGAGCGCTCAGCACCACCGCTCTGCGATGGCGGCGATGACGTTGGCGTTGCGGTTGGTGGCGACCCCCAGCAGCTTCGCGGCGCCCAGCGGATCGACCCGGCCGTCCTCGTAGCCCGGGCGCAGCAGCGCATGCGCGGCGCGGCCCCGCACCACCATCTCACCGAGCGGCGACGCGGTCTGCGTCACCGCCGCGACCGCATCGTCCGACGGCGGCTGCTTCATGAGGTAGACGTAGTGGCGCGCCAGGCCGGGGTGGGATGCCGTGAGCTCGCGGGCAGCGGCGGCGACCTCGGCGAACTCCTCGCGGGAGAACACGATCGTGGGCACGTCGAAGCCGCGGTCGGCGGCGAACGCCCGCTCGAGCACGTCTTCGATGCGCGCCCGGGAGCGCATCGACGTCGTGAACCGCACGTTGCCGGTGTTGATGTGCGTCGCGACGTCGGCGAAGCCGGCCTCGTCGACGACGCGGCGGATGTCGTCCTTCGGGAAGACCCGCTTCGCCCCCAGGTTGATCGCCCGCAGGAACGCCAGGTAGGTCGTCACCGTGCCATTGTGCCCGCGGCGGGCGCCGTCCGCACCGTCCGGACGCGCACCCGCTACAGGCGCACGACCTCGGTCACGCGTACGACGGCGGCGCCCTCTTCGGCGGATGCCGCAAGGTCAACCTCGCCCCGGATGCGCCAATCGTGGTCGCCGGCGGGATCGTCGATGATCTGGTCCACCCGCCAGAGCCCTTCGGCGGCATCCGACTCGTCCACGACGCACAGCGCGGGCGACCGAGCGGGTCCCCCCACCAGGATCTCCTCGTGCTCGTCGTAGTACGCGTCGAGCCGGTCGGGCCATCCGACGTCGGGGTCGAGCGCCTCGAGCGCCTCGTCGTCCTGCAGCGCCGCCAGCCGCACGCGGCGGAACATCTCATTGCGCACCAGCACCGTGAACGCCCGGCGGTTGGTCAGCACCGACGGCGGTGCGGGCGGAACGACCGGCGCGTCGGGGTCGTCGGACGGGTGGGTCAGCGCCTCCCACTCGTCGACGAGGCTCGAGTCCACCTGCCGCACGAGCTCCCCGAGCCACTCGATGACGTCGAGCAGGTCGTCGGTGCGCGCCTCGGCGGGAACCGTCTGCCGGATGGCGCGGAACGCGTCGCTGAGGTAGCGCAGCACGAGCCCTTCGCTGCGGCCGAGCTGGTACAGCGCCACGAACTCGCCGAACGACAGCGCGCGCTCGTACATGTCGCGCACGATCGACTTCGGCGACAGATGGAAGTCGCGCACCCACGGCTGGCTCGACGCGAACACCTCGAACGACTGGGCGAGCAGCTCGGCGAGCGGCTTCGGGTACGTGATCTCCTCGAGAAGCTCCATGCGCTCCTCGTACTCGATGCCGTCGCGCTTCATCGCCGCGACGGCCTCGCCCCGCGCCTTGTACTCCTGCTGGTTCAGGATCGCGCGCGGGTCGTCGAGCGTCGCCTCGATGACGCTCACGACGTCGAGAGCGTAGTGCCCGGTACCGACGGAGCCCGCCGCGGCATCCGCCCCCCGCCCCAGTTCGACGTCGCGGTCGAGCAGCTCGATGGCGGCGAGCGCGAAGGGCGACAGCGGCTGGTTGAGCGCGAAGTTCGGCTGCAGGTCGACCGTGAGGCGGATGCCGTCAGCCGCGGACTCCACGATCCCCGCGGCCACGAGCGTGCGGAAGATCGCCAGCGCCCGCCGTGCGAGCTCGTACTGCCGCCATCGCGGCTCGTGGTTGTCGAACACCAGGGAGCGCACGTTGCCGAAGACGTCGCCGCCGCGGCCGATGACGTTGATGAGCATCGCCGCCGTCAGCTGCAGGTGCGGCACGAGCGGCTCGGGCTGGGCCTGGATGAGTCTCTCGTACGACCCGAGGCCCCAGTTGACCGCCCCGGTGGGCGCCTTCTTGCGCACGATCTTCTTGCGCTTGGCGGCGTCGTCGCCGGCGCGTCGCAGGGCCGCCTCATTCTCGATCTCCCACTCCGGCGCCATCACCACGACGTTGCCGTACGGGTCGTAGCCGGCGCGGCCCGCGCGCCCGGCCACCTGATGGAACTCGCGCGCGGAGAGCTGGCGCATCTTGGTGCCGTCGTACTTCGACAGCGCCGTGATGACCACGGTGCGGATGGGGACGTTGATGCCCACCCCCAGGGTGTCGGTGCCGCAGATCACCTGCAGCAGTCCGCGCTGGGCGAGCGTCTCGACCAGACGCCGGTAGCGGGGCAGCATGCCGGCGTGGTGCACTCCGATGCCGGCGCGCACCAGGCGCGAGAGGGTCTTGCCGAACGCGGTGTTGAAGCGGAAGCCGCCGATGGCTTCGCCGATGGCATCCCGCTGCTCGCGTGTGGCGACCTTGCCGCTGGCCAGGGCCTGCGCGCGCTCGAGCGCCGCCGCCTGCGAGAAGTGCACGATGTACACCGGCCGCTCCTTCTCATCCAGCAGCGACGCGACCACCTCGTGCACGGGGCGCCGCTCGTAGGAGAAATGCAGCGGCACCGGCCGCTCGACGCCGGTGACCATGGCGGTCGGCCGCCCCGTGCGGCGGGTGAGGTCGTCGGCGATGCCGGTGACGTCGCCGAGGGTCGCCGACATGAGCAGGAACTGCGCGCGGGGCAGCAGCAGCAGGGGCACCTGCCATGCCCAGCCGCGCTCGACGTCGCCGTAGTAATGGAATTCGTCCATCACGACCTGGTCGACCTCGGCATCCGCCCCCTGACGCAGCGCGATGTTCGCGAGGATCTCGGCGGTGCAGCAGACGATGGGCGCCTCGGGGTTCACCGAGGAATCACCGGTGACCATGCCGACGTTCTCGGCGCCGAAGATGTCGACCAGGGCGAAGAACTTCTCGCTGACGAGCGCCTTGATCGGTGCGGTGTAATAGGTGCGCCCACCCTGGGCGAGGGATGCCGCGTGCGCCGCGATCGCGACGAGCGACTTGCCGGTTCCCGTGGGCGTGGACAGCACGACGTTGGCACCGGAGACGAGCTCCATCACCGCCTCGTCCTGCGCCGGGTACAGGGCGAAGCCGCGCTCGGCGGCCCAGCCGACGAAGGCGTCGTACACGCCGTCGGGTTCGGGGGCGGCACGGACGGCGTCGAGAAGGGTCACCCTGTCGAGTCTGCCCGACGCGGCTGTGCGCGCGGCCATCGCCGCCCCGCGGCGCCCGCGGACCCGCGGGCTTGACGCACTCAACCGGCCGCGTCCGCCCGGCGCTCGGGCTGGTGCAGGCGCGCGAGATACCGCTCGGTGCGACCGGGCCGACGGCGACGGTCGGCGAGCGAGACGGCGACGACGACGAGGGTCGACAGCGGAATGGTCCACGCCGCCGGCTGGTCGAGCAGGGCGCGCACGACGGGGCCGGCGGTCCACCCCTCGACGGGGGCGAGCCCCGAAGCGAGCAGCGCGCCGCCGCAGAACACCGCACCGCACACCATCCCCGCCGTCGCGCCGCGGGCGGTCAGGCCGCGCCACCACACCCCCAGCAGCAGCACCGGGGTGAGCGCCGATGCGGCGAAGACGAACACCGTGCCGACGCTGGAGACGAGGCCCGACGGGACGGTCAGCAGCGCGACGGCCAGCGGCACGATCGTGCACAGCACCGCCGAGAGGCGGAAAGACCGCACCGAGCCCGAGAAGACGTCCTGGCTGATGACGCCCGCCAGTGACACCACCAGGCCCGACGAGGTGGCGAGGAACGCCGCGAACGCGCCCGCCACGATCAGCGCGGTGAGCAGCTCGCCCAGCAGCCCGGGGAACACCCGCGAGGGCAGGGCCAGCACGACCGTGTCGGCCATGCCCGGGTGCGCCAGGTCGGGTGCGACCACCCGGCCGATGAGGCCCATCGTGCTCGACACCGCGTAGAACACCCCCACCATCCCGATGACGAGCACCGTCGTGCGGCGGGCCGCGACGCCGTCTGGGCTCGTGTAGAACCGCACGAGCACGTGCGGCAGGCCGATGGTCCCCAGCAGCAGCGCCAGCAGCAGCGACGCCGTGCGGTACACGTCCGCCCCGGCCGGTCCCGCCTCCGCGGGGAAGACGGCGGCGGGGTCGAACGCGGGCTCGCCGTCGGACAGGGCGATCAGCAGCAGCACCGCCGGCAGCGCCAGCGCGGTGAGCTTGAGCCAGTACTGCATGGCCTGCACGGCCGTCACGGCGCGCATGCCGCCCGCCGCGACGATGCCGGCGATCAGCACCGCCACCACCACCGACCCCACCCACCCGGGCACATCGGCCACGACGCCGAGGGCGATGGCGGCGCCGTGAAGCTGCGGCACGATGTAGAGCCATCCGGTGATCAGCACGATCGCGCTCGTGACGCGACGTGCGATGCGCGACTCCAGTCGCGCCTCGACGAAGTCGGGGATCGTGTACGCGCCGCTGCGGCGCAGCGGTGCGGCGACGAACAGCAGCACGAGGAGGTATCCGGCGGCGTATCCGATCGGGAACCAGAAGCCGTCGGACCCCGACAGCAGCACGAGTCCGGCCAGGCCGAGGAACGTGCCCGCCGAGAGATACTCACCGCTGATGGCCGACGCGTTCCAGACCGGGCGCACGCTGCGGGAGGCGACGAAGAAGTCACCGGTGGTGCGGCTGATGCGCAGCCCCGCGAACCCCAGCACGGCCGTCGCCGCCACGAGCAGGGCGATGGCGGTGAGATCGAGCAGCGGGCTCACGCCGGCGCCGTCCCTTCCGCGGGCTCCGGCTCCGCCAGTGCGCGGTACCGTCGCTCGTTGCGTCCGGCCGCGCGGGCGAAGACCACGGCGAAGGCGAGGATGATCGGGTAGTAGCCGTACGCGTGCATCAACCACGACAGCGGCACCCCCGCGACGACCGGCTCGTCGAGGCCGGCGACGACGAAGATCGCCACCGTGAACGCTCCGGCCACGAGGAGGAACGCCAGCAGGCATCCGAGGGCCAGGCGCAGCTGCACACGGACGAGCGAGCGCACATAGACCGTGCCGGCCTCACGCACCGGAGCGCCGGACGCGGCGATACCCCGGGTGACGGATGCCACGGCGGGCGCCGCCGGCGCCGTCACGCGCACCCGCTCGGGCGGCCCGCCCCCGCTCCCGGCATCCATGCCCCGACGCTACCGCTGCCGCCCACGCCCTCAGGCGGGCCGCACCAGACGCTCGCGCACGACCGGGGCGAGGCGGCGGCTGACGGGCAGCTCGATCTCCGCCAGCACGACGGTGGGCGCCGCGCCTGACAGCCGCACCTCCACCACCGCGTCGCGGTGCACGAGGTAGGAGCGGTGCACGCGGATGAAGCCGGCCGCAGCCCACCGCTCCTCGAGCTCGGAGATGGGGATGCGCACGAGATGCCCGCCGGACGGGGTCCACAGCCGCGAGTAGTCGCCCTGCGCGTGCACCCAGCGCACCTCGCTGCGGCGCACCAGCCGCACCGCCGACCCAACGGTCACCGGGACGGTCTCGTCGGCGACGGCGGCGACCGGCCCCGCCTCCGCCGAGGCTGCCGCGATCACCCGGTCGACCGCCCGCCGCAGGCGCTCCGCCCGCACCGGCTTGAGCACGTAGTCCAGCGCGTCCACGTCGAACGCGTCCACGGCCCGCGCCTCGTCGGCGGTGACGAAGACGACCGCCGGCCGAGGGCCGTACCGGTCGAAGACTCGGGCGAGGTCGAGCCCCGACAGGCCGGGCATGTGGATGTCGAGGAACGCCGCGGCCACCCGGTGCCGCTCGAGCAGCCGCAGCACCTCGGGCCCGCCCGATGCCGCGTGCACGGTGCCGATGCGGCCGTCGCCGCCCAGCAGCGCCACGAGTTCGGCCAGGGCGGGCGGTTCGTCGTCGGCCACGAGCACGTCGATGACCGGCGCGGGCCGACGCGCGGTGTCGTCGGCACCGGGCGCCGCGCTCACGCGACGCCCGTCTCGTGACGGGGCTGCGACTTCGGCACCCGCAGGCGCACCAGCGTGCCGGCGCCGTGGTTCGTCTCCAGCACGAGGCCGCCCCTCGGACCGTACAACTGGCGCAGCCGCGCGTCGACGTTGCGCAGCCCCACGTGCCCCGCCGTCGGCTCCCCGGCCAGCAGTGCCGCGGCGGCTTCGGGAGACATGCCGACCCCGTCGTCCTCGACGGTGATCTCGGTGTGCGTCCCGTCGTCGACCGACGCGATCGTCACCATGCCGCCCCGCTCGCCCGGTTCGAGACCGTGCCGCACGGCGTTCTCCACCAGCGGCTGCACCGACAGGAACGGGATCACCGTCGACAGCGTCTCGGGGGACACACGCAGGCGCACCGCGAGCCGCTCGCCGAAGCGCGCGCGCTCGAGGGCGAGGTAGGAGTGGATGCTGCCGAGCTCCTCGGCGAGCGTCGTGAACTCCCCCTGCCGGCGGAAGGAGTACCGCGTGAAGTCCGCGAACTCCAGCACCAGCTCCCGCGCCCGGGGCGGGTCTGTGCTGATGAACGAGGCGATGGCGGTGAGGGCGTTGTAGATGAAGTGCGGGCTGATCTGCGCCCGCAGCGCCCGCAGCTCCGCTTCGGCCAGGGCGGTGCGGTTCGTCTCCAGCTCCCCCAGCGCGAGCTGCGCCGCGCACCAGTCGGCGACGTCGCCGACGGCACGCACGAGGGGAGCGCGCACCGGGTCGGCGAACGCCACGACCGCGCCCCACGGCTCACCGTCGACGATGATCGGGGCCCCCACCGACTCCGGCTGGCCGGCCTGCGGTCGGGGAAACACCTGACGGCGTCCCGTCGCGCGCACGCGCGCCGCCACCCGGCGGGCCACGGTGTCGGCATCGGCCGCGCCGCCGTCGACGGCGACGTCGTCGTGCGGCCCGACGATGGCCACCGCCCCCGCTCCCAGCAGGGTGCGCAGGTGTCTCGCCGCGCGGGCGCGGTCCGCAGGCGCCCCGCCACCGCGCAGCGCCGCCGCCGCCTGAGCGGCCAGGTGCAGGGTGCGGTGCTCGGCACGCTCCGCGTCGCTGCCCAGGTCGCGGGTGCCACGGGCCACCCGGCGCGCGAACACCAGCCCCAGCGCCAGCGCCGCCCCGACGGCCACACCCACGAGGCCGGCGATCACCACGGCATCCGGCATGAGCGAAGCCTAGGGGCGCTCAGCAGCAGCGCGCGCCGGGGTTGCGGTCCTGGTCGTCCATCTTCTGGCGCCAGAACTGCCGCTCCGTGAGGGGCGCCTCCCCGGGGTGCACGGTGCGGTGATGCGCGACGTAGGTCTCGTAGGCACGGTCGCCCATGAGCGTCTCGATGTACCAGCGGATGCCGCGGCCGGCCCGTCGCCCCGGGGACCACCCTCCCACCAGCCCCCCGGGCGCCGCAAGCCCCCCGCGCACAAC